>JADLHT010000022.1 GCA_020848695.1 Saprospiraceae bacterium | reverse complement strand
TGTTGTTTCATTTTCCATTTAGATACATTGACAGGACAAAATTGAATCGTGTAGCTGATCTGCATATTGAAGGAGAATGGGT
This sequence comes from Saprospiraceae bacterium, assembly GCA_020848695.1. GTDB lineage: Bacteria > Bacteroidota > Bacteroidia > Chitinophagales > Saprospiraceae > Vicinibacter. The sequence goes on along the minus strand of JADLHT010000022.1, from coordinate 94,288 downwards.
ATATTTGAAACTTCGAATTGTCAGTATTCAGGAAAGAGGATCTGGTAGAATAAAAGTTTTGATTGTTAAAGGGATCGATGATACAGGAGCAATAGATTTAGTCTGGTTTCGGTCCCATCAATGGGTGAAAGATAAGATTCAGATTGACAAAACATATATGGTTTTTGGAAAGCTTCAAAATCAATCTTACGGAATTTCAATTCCGCATCCTGAATTTGAAACCATTCATGATTCAAATTTTGTTGAAATTAAACAAAAATTCTTACCCATTTATTCTACAACTGAGAAGTTAATTTCTAAAGGACTAAACAGTAAAGGAATTGCAAGAATTGTTAGTCAGCTCGAAATTTATTTTGATTTTGGAAATATTCAAGAGAACCTGCCTGAGTATATTCTTAAAAAGTACAAGCTTGATCCAAGAAGTGTTGCATTAAAAAATATTCATTTTCCAACTTCCAATAATCAGATCATTTCTTCACAGAGCAGATTTAAATTTGAAGAGTTGTTTAAATTTCAACTAAGCCTGGCTTTTAATAAATCAAAGAGAATTTATTCTCAGGAAGGTTTCCAATGGAAAGGAACCGGTGATGTTTTTAAATTGTTTTACAATGAGCTTTTGCCTTTTGACTTGACTAATGCACAGAAAAGGGTTATTAAAGAAATACATTCTGACTTAAGGTCTGGTAGGCAGATGAACAGACTATTGCAAGGTGATGTAGGAAGCGGAAAGACCATTGTTGCCTTAATGATTATGTTGATAGCTGCTGGAAATGGTTTTCAATCCTGCTTGATGGCCCCCACTGAGATACTTGCTCTTCAGCACTTCAATAGTCTGAATGAATTGTTGAACAAAACCGAAATTAAAGTTTCTTTGCTGACGGGTAATGTAAAGTCCAAAGAAAAGAAAGAAATCTTAGCAAGTTTAAATTCTGAAAAACTACATATTATTGTTGGAACGCATGCTTTGTTGGAAGATTCCGTTGTTTTCAACAATTTAGGTCTCGTTGTAATAGATGAGCAACATCGTTTTGGCGTAGAACAAAGAGCGAAATTATGGGCAAAGTCCAAGACATTAATTCCACATATTCTGGTTATGACAGCTACTCCGATACCGAGAACATTGGCCATGACTCAATATGGAGATCTTGATATCTCTGTGATAGATGAATTACCACCTGGAAGAAAAGACATTATTACGAAACATATTAAAGACTATCACAGGTCTGATTTGTTTAAATTTATGAAAGAACAAATTCAGCTTGGAAGACAGATTTATATTGTTTATCCAATAATAGAAGAAAGTGAGGTACTTGATATAGAAAATCTAGAATTAGGATATGAGAAATTATTACAATTTTTTCCCATTCCTGAATATCAGATAAGTGTATTGCATGGAAGAATGAAGATTGAAGACAAAGATCTTGAAATGAAACGATTTGTTGAGGGGATTACTGATATAATGGTTGCTACAACCGTAATTGAAGTTGGCGTAAATGTACCTAATGCTTCAATTATGGTTATTGAGAATGCCGAAAGATTTGGACTGTCACAATTGCATCAATTGAGAGGTAGAGTAGGTAGAGGTTCAAACCAATCCTATTGTGTATTGATGAGTGCCGATTCAATTGGCAAAGACAGCATGGCTAGACTAAGAATTATGTGTGAAACCAATGATGGGTTTAAAATAGCAGAGGAAGACCTTAGACTAAGAGGGCCGGGTGATCTTAGCGGAACCAGACAAAGTGGACTTTATGAACTTCAGATTGCTGATCTGCGTAAAGATCATGATATATTATTAGCCGCCAATAAATTGGCTCAGGCAATTATCGATAAAGACCCATTATTGGAGTTGCAAGTAAATGCTTTGTTGAAAAAGTTTGTCTCCCAGGGTTCAAGGAAGATTGAACTAATTCGAGTATCATAATATATATATCTGATATACAAAATATTATACATATATTTATTATTTTATATATTATTCGTTCAAACAATTGGGACTTCAATAGGAAAAAATACTTGAAGATTTGAGCAACGTATATTAATATTGTGGACTCATACCAGTTATACAAAATATTATGTTTCGTAAAATGAAAAATTTAATCGTATTAATCAGTATGTTGGCTAGCTCACAATTAATAAGTCAAAATGCCGTTCTGACTGCAATTGATCAAAAAAATTACGCTAACTTACAGAACTTAGCATCAAGTGTTGATCTAAATCAGCCTATTGAAATTGATGGTCAAAAATTAACTGCACTTTCATATGCTGCTTTACGGGGCGAAATTGAAATGGTAAATTTATTAATTAAAAAAGGAGCTTTAGTAAGCCCAATAACCGATACCAGAGATGCTCTCATGTATGCTGCAAAAGGAGGTAATATGGAAATTGTTGAGTTGCTTCTGACCAAAGGATCGAATGTTATGAATGAAAGCAGAGAAGGAAAGACTGCAAGAGATTATGCAGTCGATTCGGGTCATGTTGAAATATCAGTTTTATTACAGAGCGAAATGAATAAAATCAGAGAGCAAGCTAAAGCTAAGAGATTAAAGAAATAGTTATAAACAATCTTTGTTAGAAAAGGAATCCAGTTAACTTTGGGTTCCTTTTTTTATTTTTTATTATGCAAAATTGGAAGATACTAATAAATGATGGTTTAGAAAACTCAGGAATTGAAGCTTTGAAACAAGCGGGTTTTGAATTGCAATTGGATAAAATTCCTCAGGAAGAGCTAATTTATAAATTAAACAATTTTGACGGTATATTAGTAAGGTCAGCAACCAAAGTAAGAAAAGATTTAATTGATCAATGTCCAAATCTAAAGTTCATTGGAAGAGGAGGAGTTGGTCTTGACAATATTGATGTCGATTATGCAAGAAGTAGAAATATTGCGGTAATCAATACTCCAGCTGCTTCTTCCAGATCGGTAGCAGAGCTGGCTCTAGGTCACATAATAAGTTTGACGAGAAAACTTCATGAAGCCAATAGGAACTTAATAAATTCGGAGTCATTCATTTCGTTAAAGAAGAAATTTAGCAATTCCACAGAATTAAAGGATAAAAATTTGATCTTAATCGGTTTTGGTAGAATAGGGTACGAATTGGCAAAAATTGCATTAGGATTGGAAATGAAAGTGATGATTGTTGATCCATTTATTGATAAAGCCAGGATTGAAATGAAGATTAACAATCAGAAACTTGAAATTGAACTTCCAATTATTAGTAAAGATAAAGCATTGGAAATGGCTGATTATATCAGCTTGCATGCTCCATATTCAGGAGATTATCTCCTAGTCAGTTCTGACTTTAACAGGATGAAAAAGAACTGCATTGTGATTAATACTTCCCGAGGTGAGAATATTGATGAGGATGCATTGTTGTCTGCTTTGGATAATGATATTATCGCTGGAGCTGGATTAGATGTATTTCATAATGAACCAAAAATTTTAAATCAATTTTACAACCATCCTAAAATATCCATTACGCCTCATGTAGGAGCATCGACAATTGAAGCTCAAGAAAGGATTGCCAGTGAGTTGGTTGAAAAGATTGTTGAATTACGGTCTAAATTATGCTGATTTCTAATTGAAAAAGGAATGCATGGACATTTTACAATTCAATGAACAATCAAGCAGCAAAAAGAAAGAGAACAGACATTTTTTCTCTAAATTAAAAAATGTAAAATCTAAAGACTTGGATAATGAATTTCATGTCTTGCATGATGAAGTTTTCGAATCAACTAGTTGTTTGGAATGTGCAAATTGTTGCAAGACTACCAGTCCAATGTTATTCAATACGGATATTGAAAAATTAGCCAAGAGTCAAAAAATGAAGATATCTGACTTTCATCAGAAATATATTCGTGTTGATGATGAGGGTGATTACGTTTTTCAATCTACACCCTGCCCATTCTTGGGTAAGGATAATTATTGTAAAGTCTATAATGATCGCCCAAAGGCTTGTCGAGAGTACCCGCATACAAACCGGAAGAATATGACGCAGATTCTGGAATTAACTTATAAAAATTTATTTATCTGTCCGGCAGTATTTAAAATTGTCGAGAAATTGAAAGCAAGTATTAGTTCTTCTTTATAATTGATTTGCTAAATCTTTCTATAATCTGGGGTAATTGTTGTAATGAAAAAGTCCTGGAGAAAAATCTTCAGGACTTTTTCAATATCAAATCAAAATCCACTATTCACATTTGTCTTTCAATGCGATAAGATCTTCTCTACTATTCAAGGTAACTGTAGTTCCATCTTCTTTCAGGATTACAGAATACGGAAACTTGATTTTAGGATGTGATACGGGTCTTCCTGGATTTAATTCTCTCCAGGATTTTAAAGCAGAGCGGAACTCTTCCTTTGAACTGACGGTAAGCTCATTTGAATTTGGAAAAATCAAAGTCAATGGATAAGTTAATTCAAAACAACTTAATCCGCGGTTGATATGGCCTTTTGGCCCTCTATTGTGGCGACCGGGACATTCCTTTCTAAGATCTTTAAGTTCTTCTTTAGAATTAACTGTGATGGTTGTTCCATCTTTTTTTAGAACATCGATGGGAAATATAAATTCCGGTTTTCCTTCAGATTTTGAATGAGTCAGTCTCCAGTCTTTAAACGCAGCAATTAGTTCATCATAAGAAGAATAGCTTCCGTTTGTACCATCCGGAAATGAAATTTGTACAGGAAAAATCAATTCAAAACAACCTAATTTTCCAATTCCTCCATCAAATTGAAGTTCATAAATTGTTTCCTGAACAAAATTTTCAACATCTGAAGTTGCAAGCTCGTCTTTTTGACAAGAGCTTAATCCGATTAACATCAAGGCGTATAACGCCATCCCTTTTAAAATTAAATTTTTCATATTACTTTATTTTTTAAATATACTGTTTAAAGGATTTACAAAGTTTATTTGTACTTAATAGAATGGATTATTTTTTCAATTAAACAAAAAAAATTTAGGAAATAAATATTTAACATATTTTTTGAAATAATTAATTGAGACGCTAAGTACATTTTTTGTAAATAGTACTTAAAATTTATTGTGAATTCATTAAGACTATTTATTTTTTTAGTTATATTCTCCTGCCAAAAACTTGAGGTATTTATTGTTGAGGATGAATTTCAGTTTTATCTAGAAACTTTTGTAACAGAGGGACTAAAGCGGAACGTAAATATTCTCCAGGCTTCACAACAAATTAATATTTTGTTTGGTACTTTAAGTAATTCTATAGTAGGTCAATGTCAGAAAAGCAATGATAATCACACTATTCTAATTGAAAGAGTTTATTGGGATAAAGCTTCATATCTCGAAAGAGAGCAATTGCTATTTCATGAATTGGGTCATTGTATTCTTAATCGGCATCATTTTGATGAGTCACATTCAGGTTATTGTGTGTCTATAATGAGAAGTAATAGTTGGATATGCGATTTAGTATATAATTCGACAACCCGTGAAGGATACTTAGACGAGTTGTTTAAAAACTGACTTTCCTTATTTGATACGAATGCGAGAATTCATTTTTGTAAATTAAGTCAAATGGATCATTCGATAAGTTTAAATGATCGTACAAGCCGATTGCTCATTGTGATAAAAAGGAATGAAATGTAAATTTTAAAATTTGTATCTTCTTTAGAAGTTAAGTTTTCCTTACATTGATTAATTTATAATTCGCCTATAACAACCAGTGATCCATCATACTTAATTTTAAATCCAAAATTTCTACTTCTTAAATTTATAAAATTTGTACTTCCAACACCAATAGGAATATTTGGGCCGGAGATTGAAAATGTTAGTTTGCTAAGTAGTCCACTGTCGAAAAATGATTCAGGATATTCAATCAGAATCTTATGTTCAGATAATTTTAATTTAATTGAATCGAGGTCTGATAGGGTCATTTTTCTCGTAAAATGAACTTCTGCCTGGGTACCTGAAATTTGGACAAAGGGATCTTTATAAGTTGCTCGACAAGAAATGATGCAGCAATAGAATAACATAAGAAGTGTGAAGAAGCTTGCGGTGCGTAACATGGCAATCGATATTTAAAAGATAACAAACAAGTTCCTTGTGATGTTTAACAATATCAAAGGACAATATATTTAACTTTCATACTTTTACTTGTATTAATCAAAAATGAGATTAGATGGTTGCTTCCTTTATTGCTATTGGAGATGAGTTATTAATTGGCAAGGTCGTTGATACCAATTCTGTTTTTATTGCCCAAAAATTGTCTGAGCTTGGAATTCAGGTCATCAGGAGATGGACTGTTGGAGATACCAACAAAGAAATACTTTATGCTCTTGGTGAAGCAAGTTCATGTTGTGATCTGGTGTTTATAACCGGAGGATTAGGACCCACTAAAGATGATATTACTAAAAAGTCTTTGTCAGAATACTTTAATGTTGAGTTAGTTTTTAGTGAGAGCAATTTGCAACATTTGAAGGAAATTTTGAGCCAGCGAGGAATAGGTGTTAAGGAGGCTCACCTGACCCAATGTTATATTCCATCTAATGCACAATTGTTGAATAATAAATTAGGGACAGCCTTAGGGTTATGGATGGAACACAGAGGAAAATTATTTATATCAATGCCTGGTGTTCCTGATGAAATGCAATATATCCTTATGCATGAAGTAATCCCAAGAATTAGAGAGCTAAAGTATGGAAATTGTTTTCTATCCAAAACTTTTCATACTTGTGGAATTGGAGAAACTGATATTGCCGAAAAACTTGAGAAATATCTTCATGATTATCTTTCACAAATTTCAATCGCCTATCTGCCTTCAATTGCCCAGGTTAAGTTCCGAATTAGTGTTTTTGGAGATGATGAGAAATCCCTCAGAATGTTATTGAATCAATGTGAAGAGAAGGTACGTCTCAATATGGGCCACTTAATTTTTGGAGAAGACGATACAAGTATATCGCAAGAACTGGGTTTTCTTCTTATAAAAAGCGGTTTGACGCTTGGAACAGTTGAATCATGTACAGGAGGAGAGATTGCTTCAAAAATTACCAGCATTTCGGGAAGCTCATCCTATTATAAAGGAAGCATTGTATGTTATGCTACTGAATTGAAGGAGAAATTATTGAACATAGATTCAATGCTTATTGAAGAGTACTCTGTATATTCAAAAGAAGTTGCTGAAGCCATGGTTCGACATTCAATAGATATGTTAAATACAGATTTGGTAATTTCTTCTACAGGAATTGCAGGACCTGATGGAGGTACAGAAAAGCTTAAAGTTGGAACAATCTTTATTGCTTGTGGAAATAAGCAGAGAGTCCGAATTAAGAAATTAATGCTTGGAAAAAATAGAGATCGGAATATTGAAGCGGCCTCAATTTTAGCTTTAAATCTTGCCAGAGAATGGATATTGGAAAAAAGCTAAATTCGTTTCAACTATTGTTTGTGGTTTGACTTGTCTTGTAAGATTCTTAATATTTAAGATGTAATTGATTGATTTTCACAGGTTTTATTCATGAATTCTTTTAGTTGTCAAGCATAAGGAATTATCACTGATTTTATAACTTTGGGTTTTCTAAGAATATGGCAAAGTTCGAACTCATAATGCCCAAAATGGGTGAAAGTATCATGGAGGCAACCATTCTGAAATGGCTTAAAAAAGAAGGCGACCATGTTAATCAGGATGATACTATTCTTGAGGTAGCTACAGATAAAGTTGACTCTGAAATTCCTTCACCAACTGAAGGAATAATTACAAAAATTCTATTTAAAGAAAATGAAATTGTTGCAATTGGCAAAGTAATAGCTTATATAGAATCAGGTGATCCATCGCCCAAAACTGTTCAGCAATCTCAACGGGTTGAAACAAAAGAAACAATTGTCAAAGACAACCTCATAATTAATAAGACTGAAACTATATTGCCTGAATCTGCTCTAAGTGAAGATAAACTATCAAGCTCTGAAAGATTCTATTCACCCTTGGTTAAAAGTATTGCCAAAAATGAAAATGTAAGTCAAAATCAACTTGATAAAATCGAAGGTTCTGGTTTAGGAGGAAGAGTCACGAAGAGAGATATTTTAATGTATCTTGATTCTTTAAAAAGTCAGAGTACTTCTCAAAACAAAATGCAGCTTAGCGATGAGGGTGCTTCAACCAAAGTATCCGGTGGCGTAGAAATAATTGAGATGGATCGTATGAGAAAGTTGATTGCAGATCATATGGTAATGAGTAAGCAGACTTCACCACATGTAAGTTGTTTTGTAGAAGTTGATATGACCCATGCTGTGTTATGGCGCGAGAAGGTTAAAGATCAATTTCAAAAGAAGTACAATCAAAAAATTACCTATACACCGATTTTTGTAGAGGCAGTTTGTAAAGCAATTAAAGACTTTCCAATGATAAATGTATCCGTTAATGGAACACAGATCATCAAAAAGAACGATATAAATATTGGAATGGCTACTGCATTGCCCAGTGGAAATTTAATTGTACCCGTTATTAAATCTGCGGATCGATTAAATCTTATTGGACTATCCGCAGAAGTGAATGATTTAGCAGAACGAGCAAGGCTAAATAAATTGAAACCTGAGGAGATTCAGGATGGAACATTTACAATAACCAACGTAGGTAGTTTTGGTAATCTTACCGGGACTCCAATTATCAATCAACCGCAGGTTGCTATACTTGCTGTAGGAACAATAGCTAAAAAACCTGCTGTAATCGAAACCCCAACTGGTGATGTTATTGGGATAAGGCATATGATGATTTTGTCATTGTCATTCGATCATAGAGTGGTTGATGGGTCTCTTGGTGGAAAATTCCTAAAGCGTGTGGCCGATTATTTAGTGGGTTTCGATATCAATCAAAATGTATAAAGAAGTTGGTGAAGATTAGAATTCTTTCTGCAATTATTTTATTTGCACTTATCAATGATAAATCCTTCACGCAATCTAAGTCTGAACTAAAGAGCAGTTTAAAAAATTTTTTATCACAGAATAAATATAAAGAAGCATCCAAAATCTTTGATGACCTACTTTCAATGAAATTGAGTGAGAAGGAATTGCTGTTGGCCGGAGAAACATATTTAAAAAATCATCAGCTCGATAAGGCCGCAAATGTCTATTCTAGACTTATTGCCCTCAAGAGTAGAAAAGATCAATACAAATTGAAGTATGCAGAATTATTGCATCATTCAAATCAGTTTATTGAAGCGGCAAAGGCATATAAATTCTATCTGAAGTTCATAAAGAAGGATGCTAGAGAACGTATTGGGATCGAACAAAAGATTTTGCAGGCGCTTAATGGATCTAGAAATATCAGATTAGAAAAGCCTGCTTTAGTAGAGCCATTAAATAACTTTATTAATACAGAAGAAGACGAGAATTCTATATTTCCAAGTTATCACTTTCAAGGTAAGTATTATTTTTCATCCAATCGTTCAAAAACATTAGAAGATAATTTGAGTCGACATCAATCTGATATTTATTCAATAGAAGATAGCAACGGTAATTGGTCAATAATTAAGCCGTTAGACAAAGAAATAAATACGACAGCGGATGAATTTATACTCGGCTTTGTAGAGCAAGGAACAGGATTGATTTACTTAAGTAAGAGTAATCAAACAAAAAAGACTGAAATAAATCTTAAATATTTTAATTCCACAAATTATTCGAAGATTATTCCTTTTAAATTGCCTTTTTATAATAAGGAAGATTCTCCTGATATATCCATATTTCAAGATTCAATTTGTATATTCTCAAGTCAACAAGAAGGTGGATTCGGATCCTATGACTTGTACATAACAATTTTAAGAAAGGGAACATGGACTGTGCCTGTTAATTTGGGATCCAGAATTAATTCACCCTTTGATGAAGTTACCCCTTTTATAGCAAAGGATGGTCGAACGCTTTATTTTTCGTCAAATGGACTCAGCAGTTTAGGTGGATTTGATGTATTTAGAACTGAATTTCTTGCGGAAGAGGCTGTATGGTCAGTACCAATGAATCTTGGAATTCCAGTTAATTCTGCGGGAGATGAAGTGCAATTTAAGTTGAATAAAAATGGACTATCTGGAGTATTTACCTCTAACAGAATGGATCTTGGTATTGGTGGTGATGATGTATTTATTGCCTATTTTAAAGAGGAATTTAAAGAGCAATACTACGATGAGGCCGGATCAGTATTAAGTTATATTATTGATCATAAAGATAATCAGCCTGTGTCATTATTATCAGTTGTTGTAAAAGATAATGATAATTTAAATAATGCAAAACCAATTTTAATTGACCCTCTAGTATCCGATATCGATGATTATGTTACGGCAGATAAAAACAAGGCAGCGTTAGCTGTTATTCTGGATTTGGCAAGGAAAGATACAGCTTATACCCTGCAATGTATAGGACATTCTAATGAATCTGAAAATGTAGTAATCAACCTTTTTTCTTCAGTCAAGAGAGCTGAAGAATTGGTAGCTTATTTAGAAAAGAATGGGATTGAAAATAAAAGAATTCAGACTATTGGCGTAGGAGCATCTTTTGTTATTGCTAGTAAAAATGCAAATGGACTTATGAATCAACAGGAAAAGATATTCAACAATCGGGTTGAAGTAAATTTTCAATCAGATATCAAGAGTAGAATCGATCTAGAATACCATCCAATTATAGTGCCGGAACTCTTTAAATTGAATGAAGCATTTGAATTTCAAAAAATCAGAAATGGAGTTACTTATTCTGTCTTGATCGGGGAGTCTAGTCAAATGTTAGGCAAGAATTTGGATAATTTGAAAATTAAAGAATTTTTTTGTGAGTATAGAAACGGTAAGTATTACTATTATGCTGGTATTGCCAGTAAGTTTGAATTGATTGCAGAATTGAAAAGCAAGAGCGAACTCCCGAAGAATTCGATTATTCATGCATTCATTAATGGGCGCTATATTGAGGAAGCCTCAATTATTAATTTTGCTGGGAAATATCCCGATCTCATATTACTCATTAATTACAACAAGAGTAAAAAGTAAACACAGTTTAATTATAGAAAAAAGAAACTACTAATTAAACAACAATCCCAGAGTAAAAAAGTGACCATTGGTTTTAAACTCTTCTTTGTAGTATGTATTAATTAATCCAAGATCGTATGAGTAATCCAATGTTATTGGATAAAACTCAATCCCTATACCAAATTGCAAGTCCAGATTAAATCTATTGTAATTACTTTCTTCCAAATTTAAATTATTTTTATCTACTGAAAGTAGAAAGGTTGGCACAAAACCGGTTTGCACTCTAATTTTAAACTCTTCTTTATGAAAAAAATCATACCCGATTCTAAGCGGTATAGATAAATTGTATCGAACCGGTTGTCTATTAAATAGCTCTAACTTAGGGTTTGATTCCAGATCAATTGTTTGAATATCCAAACCTGAATTAAGATAAAATTTATTTTTATAATATCTGAATTGTGCCCCGATGTTCCATCCATTGATAATTTTGGCTTTCTGTTTTACAAGGGGATAATCGGTGAGTTGTTGAATTAAACCAATCTGTCCCAAATATTGTATGGATTTTTGGGAATAACAGGGCAGGATATAAACACTAGCGGATAATAAAATGAATCTAAGAAACATATTTAGTAGTAAAGTTAAAAAATCATGCCAAATTAGTGGCAAATTTCTAATTTCGTGGTAACATTGCCTGGTATTTAGGCTATTATGTATCCTGATTTATCTTATATTTTACATGATTTATTTGGCACCGAGCCTGATAATGCTTTTTCTTTGGTTAAGACATTTGGTCTTTTGCTATTTGCTGCGATAGCTGCAAGTGGTTGGGTATTGTCCTCAGAATTAAGAAGAAAGGAAAAAAAAGGCCAATTGAGATCTCAGCTTGAAAAGAATAAATTGATCTATAAGCCGATTGATTGGAAAGAGATTGGAATTCAAACTTTGGTTAATTTTTTGTTTGGTTACAAGATTGTTTTTCTATTTACAAATTACAAATCTTTTCAAAGAGATCCTTCAGAAGCAATTTTCTCAGTTCAAGGGAATTGGTTTTGGGGATTTTTGATTGGTGGAGTCACCGCGATATATTGGATCTACCAGATGAATCATCAGGAGCAAAAGGAAGCAAAATATGGTGATATTATAATCAAACCGGTTGACAGGGTTGTGAACTTGACAATTCTTGCTGGACTTTATGGGATTTTAGGAAGTAAATTATTTTCTGTATTCGAAAATTTTGGAGATTTTGTTAGAGATCCGGTCGGATCACTTTTTTCAGGTGCTGGTTTAACTGTGTATGGAGGATTGATACTTGCGTTCATTATGCTCAGTAGGTACATGAAGGCAAAAGGCTTGCCTCTTCTTCATATGTACGATGCTATTGCCCCAACATTAATGGTTGGATATGGAATTGGAAGGTTGGGTTGTCATTTTAGCGGAGATGGAGATTGGGGAATAGTGAATGAAATTCCAAAACCAAATTGGTTTATTTTTCCCGATTCCTGGTGGTCCTATAGTTATCCACACAATGTTGCTGAAGAAGGAATTAAAATTGCCGGATGCAATTGGAATTACTGCCAGCAATTAGTACCATCTGTATTTCCAACTCCATTATATGAATTTATTTTAGCATTTATAATTTTTGGAATATTATGGATATTGAGAACCAGAATACAATACGCCGGAGTTCTCTTCTTTATCTATGTTACATTGAATGGTGTTGAAAGATTTTTTATTGAAACGATAAGAGTTAATCCAAGATACGATATTTTAGGTTTTCATCCATCGCTTTCTCAAGGTATTGCACTACTATTAATCATAACAGGAATAATTGGATCAATTTATTTTTATCGTAAAAAGATTACAAGCTAATTCTACATATCAGTTAATAATTAATAATTTTGAAAGTTACAGAATATTTTAACAAGTATAAAGATAGAACCTTTGTTTCATTTGAAGTATTGCCTCCTTTGAAAGGTGGAAGTATCGATTCGCTTTTTGAAAAGTTAGATCCTTTGATGGAATTTAATCCACCCTTTATCGATGTTACTTATCATAGAGAGGAGTTTATATATAAACAGAAGAATAGCGGATATTTTGAAAAAGTAGCTATACGCAAAAGACCAGGAACGGTTGGTATCTGTGCAGCTATTATGAATAAGTATAAAGTTGAAGCAGTGCCTCACCTTATTTGCGGTGGATTTAGTAGAGAAGAAACAGAGAATGCATTAATCGATCTTCATTTTCTTCAGATTACCAATGTACTTGCGTTACGGGGTGATGCAAGACGATTTGATGACAAGTTTCTTCCTGAGAAAGATGGACATGAGTATGCTGTTGATTTGGTGAAACAAATTGCTTCAATGAATAAAGGAATCTACCTGGATGATGATATTGAGACAGGTATTCCAATGGACTTTTGTATAGGAGTAGCAGGTTATCCGGAAAAACATTTTGAAGCTGCTAGTTTGAAATCTGATATGAAGCACACTCGAAGAAAAATTGAAGCTGGCGCAGATTATATAGTAACGCAAATGTTTTTTGATAATAAAAAATTTTTTGCCTATCAAGATTTGTGTCGTAAGGAAGGTATTGAAGTTCCAATTGTTCCCGGTATTAAACCAATTACAAAGAAGTATCAGTTAAGCTCAATTCCAAGGAATTTCTATGTTGATTTGCCGGATGATTTGGTAAAATCAATTCAAAAAGCAAAGACGGAAAGCCAGGTTGTTGAGGCAGGCATAGAATGGTGTGTCTTCCAAGCGCAAGAATTAAAGAAAGCCGGTGTACCTTGTATACATTTCTACACAATGAGTGACAGTACAGTCGTAAAACGAATAGCTTCACAAGTTATGTAATTCAATTAATAAGAATAAATACCGGGCCGGATCAAGCTATAAATACAGAAGTCATTGTTAAAGAACCAGCAATAGCTTTATCATTGAAAAGACTTATTTTATCCGTGCTGTCTTTTAATGCAAGCGTATAAAGCAAAGGAAGATAATGCTCAGGTGTTGGTATCGAAAGTTGATAAGCTTTTCCTTTTAATTTATAATTAATGAGATCAATGTGATTGTCTGATAATATATTTTTATTCATAGAGCTTCTAGCCTCTAGACACCAATCATATCCATAACCAGAAGAATTTAATTTATCCCAAGCTACCATTCCAAGGTTGTGAATCATATTTCCACTACCGACAATCAATATACCTTTGTCACGAAGAGATTTAAGTTCTTTGGCAAGATCATAATGATATTTAGCATCTTTTGTATAATCTAAACTCAACTGAATCACTGGTATTTCTGCTTTTGGAAACAGATGTATCAAAACTGACCATGCTCCATGATCTAAACCCCAATTATAGTCTAAGCCAATATTTGTTTTTTTAACATAGCTTTTCGTTTCAACAGCAAGTTGTGGACTTCCTTGAGCAGGATATTGAACATTGTATAAAGCTTGAGGAAATCCTCCGAAATCATGGATGGTTTTTGGATTCTTCATTGCTGTTACAAAAGTTCCTTTCGTCTCCCAATGTGCAGAAATACATAATATAGCTTTAGGTTTTGAAATTTTTTTTGCAATACTTTTAAATCCTTGTACAAATTCGTTGTCTTCAATTGCATTCATTGGACTTCCGTGTCCTAGAAATAATACTGGCATTCTTTCCGTGCTCTCTAATTGGTCTGATATTTTATGGAGGATGGAAAGATTCGATGGCATGTTACTTAATGGAAGGATTGAAGCTAATTTCAAAAATTCTTTTCTATTCATATTCTAAGTTCTACAAAATTAATATTCTTTGCTTTATTTCGTAAGGTGTATTGATAGTAGAGATGATAAATACAATTTAAATGAACCAGTTAATTATTTTGGGTTTTTGCATAAAATGTATAAGGATCTTAATATTAGATCAAAGTATCCGACTAGAGATAAAGCAATTTTAAATATTACGTTTTAATATAAAGTGTAAAGCACTAAATATTAATAATATAAATATTAATTAAAAATTGTATATGATTTTTTAAATGACTCAAACTGATTAACTTTTGAGAAATTCGAGTTTTCTTATAAATTTGCACGCTAAAACCTTAATAATTAGTATTTTAGATATTTAAAAAAATTAGAAGTATCCTCTAGGTTGTGGTTTAAGAATGTATCAGCAAATAGTAAATAAAGAAAAGAAAATTGCAGTATTAGGTCTTGGTTATGTTGGCTTGCCGCTAGCCTTATTGTTTGCAAGGAAGTATAAAGTCATTGGGTATGACATTAATGAGAAAAGGATTTCAATGTTAAGAAACAAAATAGATCCTTCTCGTGAATTGGAAACCAAAGCCTTTGATCATGTAGATATAGAATTTACCAGTGATTTAGAAATTCTTAAAACAGCACATTTTTATATTGTCGCAGTACCAACTCCTGTAGACGAACATAAAGTTCCGGATCTAAGATCCGTATTAAATGCCTCAAAAACGATTGGTTCTATATTGAAAAAAGGAGATTATGTAATTTTTGAATCGACAGTTTATCCAGGATGTACAGAAGAAGACTGTCTGCCGGTAATTGAAGCTTATTCTAATTTAAAGCTTGGAGATGATTTTAAATTAGGGTATTCGCCTGAACGTATAAACCCAGGCGATAAAGATAATACCATTGAGAAAATACTAAAGATTGTTTCCGGATCAGATGAGGTTGCGCTCAGCGAGATTTCTAAGGTTTATGGATCAGTTATTGAAAAGGGAGTATTTGAAGCTAAATCCATACGTGTTGCTGAAGCAGCGAAAGTCATTGAGAACACACAACGGGATTTGAATATTTCATTTATGAATGAGTTATCAATTATTTTTGATCGCATGGGTATAAAAACTCAAGATGTAATTGAAGCAGCTCGGACAAAATGGAATTTTTTGCAATTTTCACCTGGATTGGTTGGGGGTCATTGCATTGGCGTTGATCCCTATTATTTACTACATAAGTCTCATGAATTAGGTTATGATCCTCTCGTCATACTTTCAGGAAGAAGAGTCAATGATAAAATGCCAGAATTCATTGCCAAGAAGTTGGTGCAGATATTAATTACAAAGGATAAAAATCCGGGTAATTGTAAAATATTGATATTGGGTATTACTTTTAAAGAAAATGTTTCTGACATTCGGAATTCCAAAGTTGCAGAGCTGTATGAAGAATTAAAAGCTTATTCCATGCAAGTTCATGTTAATGATTATTTGGCAGATCAGCACGAAGTAAATAAAGAGTATAACATTAATCTGACTGAACGAATAGACAATAATTACGATGCAGTAGTAGTTGCTGTTGCTCATCAGAAGTATAAGGAAATGACGAGTAAGGATTTTATTAAAATCATGAATAATGATCCTATACTAATTGATTTAAAAGGTATATTTGGGGATATGGAGTCCTCCATACATTATTGGAGCTTATAATGAAGATAGCGGTTATTGGAACGGGATATGTTGGTTTGGTTACAGGAACTTGTTTTGCAGAAATGGGCCATCAAGTTTTATGCATCGATAATAACCTGCAGAAATTAAATTTATTAAATGAAGGAAAAGTTCCCATTTATGAACCTGGTTTAGAACTACTCCTCGAAAGAAATTTGAAACAACAAAGAATTGGATTCTCTGACAGGATAAGTCATGCAGTTGATTTTGCTGAAGTCATATTTTTAGCTTTACCTACTCCGCCAAATGAAGATGGTTCGGCTGATCTTTCCTTTGTACTTGGAGTAACTGAACAGCTTGCAAGTTTAATTAAAAGATATACTGTAATTGTAAATAAAAGTACTGTTCCTGTTGGCACAGCTGAAAAAGTGAAGAATAAATTATTGGAATTCTGTCAACATGATTTGGTTGATGTTGTTTCAAATCCGGAATTTTTGCGTGAAGGTGTAGCGGTTGATGATTTTCTTAAACCAGATCGGGTAGTCATTGGCTCTGACTCGCAAAGAGCGTTCAAAATTATGCGAGATCTTTATGAACCATTTGTAAGACAAGGAAACCCTGTTTATGAAATGGATTTTCGTTCTGCAGAATTGACAAAGTATGCAGCCAATGCCTATCTGGCGACAAGAATAAGTTTTATGAATGAAATAGCCAACTTATGTGATCTTACACAAGCAAATGTGGATATGGTAAGAATCGGTATGGGTTCAGATTCCCGAATCGGCAAAAGATTTTTATTTCCAGGTGTAGGATATGGCGGTTCTTGTTTTCCGAAAGATGTTCAGGCATTGTACAGGACTTCTAAAGAACATTCATATGATTTTAAAATTCTTGATGCAGTGATGAATGTCAATTCAATTCAAAAACTTGTATTAATTGAGAAAATTCATAAGCAAATTGGGCAAGATTTAAAGAATAAAAAAATTGCAGTTTGGGGTTTGGCATTTAAACCAAATACGGATGATATTCGTGAAGCACCATCACTGGTTATTATAAAAAGTTTATTGGATCAGGGAGCAATAGTCTCGGTTTTTGATCCGGAAGCAATGAATGGAGTTAAAGAAATATTTGGGGACACTATAATTTATAGTCAAGATATGTATGAGGCTTTATTTGAGACCGTCGCCCTTGTAATTGTAACAGAGTGGCCTGAATTCAGATCACCTGATTTCAGTTTATTAAAAAGTAAGATGAAAGAGTATAATATTTTTGATGGCAGAAATGTTTATGATCCGGGTAAGATGAAAGAATTTGGATTTAATTATTTTAGTATTGGAAGAAATTATAATGGATAATAAACTATACATGGTTGACCTAATTGGTCAGTATCACAAAATAAAAGAAGACGTTGATCAATGTGTTCTTGAAGTCCTTTCTCAAGCTAATTTTATTGGAGGGGAAAAGGTAAAAACATTTAAACAGAATCTTGAAAAATATCTTCATGTAAAAAGTGTCATTCCCTGTGCCAATGGTACTGATGCGTTACAAATTGCATTTATGGCATTGGATTTACAACCAGGAGATGAAGTTATTGTACCTGCATTCACCTATGTAGCAACTGCGGAAGTAATTGCGCTTTTGCATTTAAAACCAGTATTGGTTGATGTTAATCCGGATGATTTTAATATTGATTGTAAAAAGATTGTAGAAGCTATTGGACCTAAAACTAGGGCAATTGTTCCGGTTCATTTGTTCGGTCAATGCGCTGAGATGGAACAAATAAATAAGATTGCATCAGAAAACAATCTATACGTCGTGGAGGATAATGCTCAGGCAATTGGTTCTGATTATAAATTCAGTGATGGATCAATTGCAAAAGCAGGAACAATATCTACGATTGGCTGCACTTCTTTTTTTCCTTCAAAAAATCTGGGATGTTATGGAGATGGAGGAGCCATATTTACCAATAATGAAAATCTTGCAAGTAAAATCACAATGATTGCCAATCATGGTCAGTCAGTTCAGTATTATCATGACCTTGTAGGTGTAAACAGTAGATTGGATGCAATTCAAGCATCAGTTCTCAATATTAAATTGAAGTATCTTGATGAATATGCCGAAGCCAGAAGAAATGCTGCAGATTATTATGATTATGCATTTCAAAATCATAAAGACCTTATTATCCCTTTCCGAAATCAGCACAGTACACATGTTTTCCATCAATATACCTTG
Organism: Saprospiraceae bacterium; assembly: GCA_020848695.1. Lineage (GTDB taxonomy): Bacteria > Bacteroidota > Bacteroidia > Chitinophagales > Saprospiraceae > Vicinibacter. The sequence goes on along the minus strand of JADLHT010000022.1, from coordinate 75,700 downwards.
CGAGTTGTCAATGGTCAAAGGGATGCATTAAAAGAGTATTTAACCTTGAATCAGATTCCTTGTGCTATATATTATCCTCTACCTTTGTACAAGCAGAAAGCATTTTCAAAGTATTGTGAAGATGTTAATTTTTTGCCGGTTACAGATCAATTGTGCAAAGAGGTAATCTCATTGCCCATGCATACTGAACTTAATTCGGAAATACAGAACAAAATAATTGAGAAGGTATTATCTTTTTTTAAATAGATGGATTCTGATAAAAAATATTTTGCTCACCCAACAGCTGTCATAGATGAAGGATCTAGGATCGGAGATGGTACCAAAGTTTGGCATTTTACACATATTATGGAATCCTGTGAGATCGGTACTAATTGTAATTTAGGGCAGAATGTTGTAGTGTCACCTGGTGTTATTATTGGCAATAATGTAAAAATTCAAAATAATGTGTCGATCTATACAGGTGTGATTTGTGAAGATGATGTATTCTTAGGGCCTTCAATGGTTTTTACTAATGTAATTAACCCCCGCTCTGCGGTTAACCGGAGAAATCAATACATCAAGACCATAGTTAGAAAAGGCGCAAGTATTGGAGCAAATGCGACTATTATTTGTGGAAACGAAATTGGCAAATACGCTTTTATTGGTGCCGGAGCAGTTGTAACAAAAGCCGTTGCAGATTATTCTTTAGTCATTGGAAATCCTGCAAAACATAGAGGGTGGATGAGTGAGTTTGGGGATCGGTTAATTTTTAATCAGGAAGGTATTGCTACCTGTTCTGAGTCAGGCGATAAATATCAATTGTCAAACGGAAAAGTTATAAAACTTTCATGATAAAAAAATTTGCACTAATAGGTGCCGCCGGTTATATTGCTCCAAGGCATATGAAGGCAATAAAAGATACGAACAATCTTTTGGTTGCTGCCTATGACAAGAATGATTCTGTCGGTATTATTGATAGCTTTTTCCCAAATGCAGACTTTTTTACTGAATTTGAAAGGTTTGATCGTCACCTGGAAAAATTAAAAAGAAGATTCAATTCGATAGACTATCTCAGTATATGTTCCCCAAATTATTTACATGATTCACATATTCGATTTGGATTACGTTTGGGTTCAGATGTTATCTGTGAGAAACCATTAGTGCTCAATCCATGGAATATTGACGGGCTGCAAGAGATTGAGAATGAAACCGGAAATAAAGTAAATTCGATACTACAACTACGATTACATCAACGTGTAGTAGAGATGAAGTCTATTTTGGATCAAGCCCCAAAAGATCATAAAACAGATGTTGAACTTACATATATTACCTCAAGAGGAAAGTGGTATTTTACTTCCTGGAAAGGAGAAGCACAGAAATCAGGAGGAATAGCTACAAATATTGGAGTGCATTTTTATGATTTGTTAGGATTTTTGTTTGGAAAAATCCAGATTAATCAAGTACATATTCAAACACATGATAGAGTTGCTGGTTATTTAGAATTTGAACATGCCAGAGTTCGTTACTTTTTAAGTATTAATGAAGAAACCCTTCCTGCTCATGTTATTAATTCCGGAAAGCGAACTTTTAGATCATTACAATTCGATGGAGTAGAGTTTGAATTCAGTGAAGGATTTGGTGATTTGCACACAGTGTCCTATCAAAAAATATTAGAAGGGAACGGTTTTAGATTGAATGATGTTAGGCAATCTATAGAAATTGTCCATGAAATAAGGAATTCCAAAGAATTGGGTCTAACCGGGGAATATCATCCTTTTGCCTCAAAGTCACTAAGCAAGCATCCGTTTTCTACGTAAACCGAAGAAACCCGCGCTCAATGAAGATTATAAGTATAGTAGGTGCCCGACCCAATTTTATGAAAGTAGCACCTATACACAGAGCTTTTCTTACTAGTTCTGTTAAAATAGATTCAAAAATCATTCACACGGGTCAGCATTTTGATAAAAAAATGAGTCAGGTTTTTTTTAATGATTTGCAATTGCCACAACCAGATTATTTTCTTGGAATTGGTCAGGGCAGTTCCACAGAGCTGACTGCAAGAATTATGTTAGATCTGGAACTGATATTTAAAGAGGAGAAACCTGATTTGGTTGTTGTGGTCGGTGATGTAACTTCTACGTTTGCATCAGCCTTAGTTGCAAATAGAATGGGTATAAAACTTGCTCATGTTGAAGCCGGATTAAGATCATTTGATAGAGATATGCCTGAAGAAATTAACCGTATGCTTACTGATCAGATTTCTGATTTTCTCTTTGTTACAGAGGATTCAGGTGTCCGTAACTTATTGAATGAGAATATTGACTCTAATAAAATTCACCTGGTGGGCAATTGTATGATTGATTCATTAGTACATTATAATGATTATACCCATTCAACGGATGCATTAGAACAGTATCAACTTGAGCCACAAGATTATATAATCATGACCATGCACAGACCTTCAAATGTAGATTATGAAAAAGGCTTAACAGATATCTTGCAGATTATAGAATCACTTGGACATTTCAATAAGATAATTTTCCCGGTTCATCCAAGGACAGAGAAGAAGTTGATTGAATTAAATTTACTAGACGATTTCAAGAAACAAAATATAGTGTTGACTGAACCTCTGGCTTATTTAGAGTTTATTAAACTTATGCGATTTTCTTCCTGTATACTAACTGATTCTGGCGGTGTTCAGGAAGAATCAACTTATTTGGGAATCCCTTGTGTAACTTATCGAAAATCTACTGAACGACCTGTAACAGTAGAATTGGGTACCAATGTTTTGATTGAAGATTTAGATGTATTAAAAACGGTGACTGTTGTAAAAGAAATTCTAAATGGTAATGGGAAAAAAGGACAAATACCTGCTCTGTGGGACGGGAATGCGGCAATTAGAATCAGAGATATTTTAATTCAAGAAATGGTTTAGTTTTGTAATGTCTTTAAGTAAATATTTTCATACCCTTAAATATCTGAAGAAAAGGCAAATTTTTTTTCAACTTATTCAACCTTTTAAAAATTTATTTAATAAGTATTATTCTTTTAATAAGTATTCACAATTATCAATTCATTTTATTAATCCTAGATTTATTCCAAAGGTCAGACAAGCTAAAACAAATAGAGTAAATGAGTTTGTTTATTTAAATCTTACTAAAAAATTTGACCAAGAAGTCCAGTGGAATTTTAAAAAATTTGGTAAACTTTGGAATTACCAGCTTCAATATATGGAATTTCTAATTGATGAACGATTGGAGGTGTTTGAAAGAACTGAATTGCTAATCCAAATCTCAACAAATATAAAAAATAAAGAATTGAAACTGGAACCATTTCCAGTTTCGTTAAGATTAATTTATTCAATATTGTTTGTCTGTAAGCATAGGATTCAGGAGAAGAGAATAAATGATTCCTTGAAGATGCAGATCCATTTCCTCGAAACCAATCTGGAATATCACATAGATGCAAATCACCTTTTAATAAATGCAATTGCTCTAAGGTTATCTTCCTTGGTTTTAAAGGATAAGAAATTAGATGAAAAGTCAAGATCATTACTTCACTCGTTACTTAAAGAACAAATATTGATTGATGGAGCACATTTCGAAAGGTCACCTATGTATCATAAATTAATATTAGAGCTTCTGTGTTGCCTTTTACATTGTTTTGAAAAATTTGAAATGGAGTTTACTGACTTAGAATCAGTTGTCCAGAAAATGTCAATTTGGTTATACACAATGACTGATGGTAACAAACAAACTCCTTTACTTCAAGACAGTGCAGGAGATTATTTATTTGGTGCTAAAGAATTATTTGAAATTGCTAACATTTCTGACTTTGAATTGACTAACTTTCAACTGAAAGATTCATGTTATAGGTTGTTAAGGAATAAAAATTTGTTTTTATTATTTAATGGAGGGAATGCTTCTCCAACATATCAACCTGGTCATTATCATGCAGACGCATTAAGTTTTGTGTTGTATGTTAACCAAGTTCCTATTATTGTTGATACCGGAACATCTACATACGAAACGCTTCCAGAAAGATTAAATGAAAAATCAACTTATTCTCATAATACGGTTACTTTAAATAACATGAATCAGGCTCAAGTATGGAGCCGATTTAGAGTAGCAAAAAGAGCGTCTGTTAGCATTGCATTCTCGGATAATGACTCGGTTCATGGCAATGTGTTGTTTGAGGATCGTGAAACAAGACATGAGAGAAAGATTGAAGCCTCTGATGAGCTTCTCATAATCAATGATTATATCCATGCTTTATCGAAATTTAATCCTAAAGCATATTTTCATTGTGACTACAAAGCAAAAGTCGCTTTAGATAATTCAACGATGAATTGCTTTATTAATAATTGCAAAGTATGTTTTGAAAAATTTGTCAATGTTGAAATAGAAGATTATAAGCAGGCTATAGACTTTAATAAAACTGAGAATGCAAAGCGGATTGTTGTAGAATTTAACAGAGAGCTAATTACTAGAATTTATGTCTAAAAAAATTCTTTACTTAAGTTATTTTTATGAACCTGATTTGGGTGCTGGAGCATTTAGAAATTCAGCATTGAGTAAAGAACTTTCTATTCAGTTGAAGAGAGAGGATCGGATTGATGTGATAACTACATTGCCTAACCGATATTCTAATTTGGATTCAGATATAGCAAAGAAGGAGACAATTAATGGGAATCTTTTTATCTCTAGAATTAAAGTTCCATCTCATTTGAATACAATTCTGGGTCAGATTAAATCATTTTGGATCTATCGTAAAGCAGTACTGAAGGAGACTAAAAATAAGAAATACGATCTTGTTTTTGCTTCTAGTTCTAAATTGTTTACTGCATATTTGGCCTATTGTGTTGCAAAAAGAAATAGTACTTTTTTATATTTGGATGTAAGAGACCTGCTCACTCATAATCTAAAGGAACTATTTCCTAAATACTTTATTGGAAAATTTCTTTCGAATTGGATTCGAATTTTATATGAGAAGCCTACAATAAAATATGCTGGTCATTTAAATTTTAATTCAGGCGGATTTGTTGAATCATTTAGTTATATTGGTAATAAAACCATTTCCATTTTTCCAAACGGTATAGATGATATTTTTCTTGGACTTAAACAGTGTTCTGATCTTCCGGAATTTCCGAAAGTAATTACTTATGCAGGAAATATCGGAGAAGGTCAGGGCCTTGAAAAGATAGTGCCTGCAACTGCAGAACGATTAGGTCCAAATTATACTTTCAGAATAATCGGTTCAGGATCTTCATTAGATAAGTTACAAAGTGAAACTAAAAAGAGGAATCTGCAAAATGTTGAATATATATCACCGGTTCAAAGAATGGATCTCCTTTCATACTACAGCAAATCACATTTTCTTTTTTTGCATTTAAATAATTTTAAATCTTTTGAAAAAGTAATTCCATCCAAGGTATTTGAGTATGCGGCTACTAATATTCCAATTCTGGCTGGAGTTGCAGGATTTCCTGCACAATTTATTAAGAATGAAGTAGCAGTTAATTGTTTTGTTTTTAATCCTTGTGATGTTAATGCTCTCTACCAGCATATTATTTCGTCAGAATATAAAGTTCAGGATAGATCAAATTTTATTGTCAAATATAAAAGAGAAAACATCTGTTCACAGATGGCACAATCGATTGTGCAGTATTTGAAATGAAGAAAGTTCTTATAATAAGTAATTCAGCATGGAATATTTATAATTTCCGAAGGCCTATTTTGAATGCACTTCTTGAGTATCAAGTACAGATTTCCTGTATGGCAGCTGAAGATCAAGCTGCTTCAATGCTCATTCAGACAATGGGTCTAAAATTTGAGAAACTTAGATTCATATCAGATAGAAATAAAAATCCTTTCAAAGAATTTCTTTTGTTCTTTGAAATGTTTATAAAAATCTGGAAACAGAAACCGAGTATTATTCTTAGTTTTACTACAAAGATTAATGTTTATTCTGGAATCATTTCAAGAATATTAAGAATTCCAATAATTATAACTGTGTCAGGTCTTGGCTCTGAGTATAATTCAAGACTTGGCTATTCACCACTTCTGAAATTTTTAATTAAACGAAGTTATCCTTTTTCAGATTACTTGTTGTTTCACAATAGAGAAGATTTAGAGGAATTAGTCAGAAATAAACTGGCTACGAGTCTGAGATCTTATGTTGTTCCCGGCTCAGGAATTGATATTGATTATTTTAAGTGCAATCGAAGGATTAAGGCAGTGAAAAATTTTTTGTTTATGGGAAGATTAATTCCTGAGAAAGGAATTAAAGAGTTTATTGAGTCGGCTAGAAAATTGAGCTTAGAGTTTCCAGATGTTAGGTATTATATTATTGGAAATCAAAATAAAAATGAGCATAAAGATATTCAGGCTGCTCTAGCTCAAGTTGAATCTTTGAAAAATTTTAAACTAATTGAGTTTACTCCTGAAGTTAAGAAATATTATGAGCTTACGGATTGTTTCGTTTTGCCTTCTTATCGAGAAGGACTTTCAAAGGCATTAATGGAAGCTATGTCAATGTCTCGTCTGGTCATTGCGACCGATGTTCCAGGTTGTAATAGTTTAGTTGTGCCGATGTTTAATGGTTTTTTAGTCAGTCCACACAATGAAGATGAACTTTACAAAACCATGAAAAGGATATTGATTCTCAACGAAGCTGACTTGAATAAACTGACCGATAACTCCAGAGAAACCATCGTTGCTTCATATAAAGAAAAGGATGTAGCTCAATTCTACATAAATTATGTTCAATCAATATTTGATTTATGTTAGATCGTAAAAAAATTGTAAGGAACAGAAATTATTATCGTAGTCGACTTAAAATTATTCTTGGTTACCTTGATTGTACAGATAAAACAATATTAGATCTTGGCTGTGGTGAGATGTTGTTAAAGCAAGAATTGGAAGCTAATTCAATTAGATCATACACAGGAGTTGATTCATTGTGTTTTAATAATGAGAGTAGTTTTTTTTGTGAAGACTTGTTTGATTTTGCTTTGCATTGCCGAGGAAATTATAACTACATTTTTTGTTTGGGAGTGATTGATCATTTGCAACTTTCGGATAAGAATAGGCTAATCGAATTGTATAAAAGAAAATTCAATGAATTAATGATTATTAGTCAAATGAATTTGCAAAACTTATTTCTTCAATTTTTTATCAGAAATGAATATGTTGAATTTCATAATAGTATTATTCAAAAGATATTTCTATTAAAAATTCCTAAAACTTCTTTTGTATTTGATCTTTCAAGATATAAGTATTTGAGGGCATATTGTGCAACGGAGATAATTTATCTTTTAAGACAGAATGATCAATCTCACTAGTATATTTTATAAGAATATTAATGGGCTAAGAAATCTTCGATTAGCAAACTCACCATTTTTTTTGCGAGATCCAACCGATCGTTGGTGATTACATAGTCGAAGTATTTCAGATATTCTAACTCATTGGATGCTCTTTGGATTCTTTGTTCAATTGATTCTTCGGAATCGGAAGCTCGTTCTATTAATCTATTTCTTAGTATTTCTAAAGAAGATGTTTTTATATAGATGGTTAAAACATTTTTCAATTTGGACTGCTCAATTCCGTATGCTCCTTTTACGTCAATATCAAACAATGCTACTTTGCCGGAGTTCCAAATTCTTTTAATTTCAGAGTTTAATGTCCCATAAAATTGATCAGTATAAACTTCCTGATATTCAAACATTTCGTTTTTTAAAATTAAATCTTTAAAAACTTCAGGTTCTACAAAGTAGTAATCTTTTCCATTTTCTTCATTGGGTCTTGGCTTTCTAGTGGTTGCAGAAACAGAAAATGATAATTCAGGAAACCTACTCAATGCATATTTAGCCAATGTTGTTTTTCCGCTACCTGATGGTGCAGTGAATATTATTATTTTTCCTTCTTCAAGCACTATAAAATATTATTTAATTGTTCTTTTATTTTTTCCAATTCATCTTTCATTTCAACAACCAATTTTTGCATCATATGATGTTGTGATTTTGCGCCTAGCGTGTTTATCTCACGTCCGATTTCCTGAGATACAAATCCCAACTTTTTCGATTTGGTTTGAGTTTTTATATTGAGTTCATGAATAAAAAAATCGCAGTGCTGTTTAAGTCTGACTTTTTCTTCAGTAATATCAAGTCTTTCTATGTAGTATAATAATTCTTGTTCAAATCTATTTTTATCAAAGCTTTCATTAGTAAAATTCGAATTCAATGTTTTTATAATTTTTTCTTTCAGTAACTCAATTCTTTCTTTTTCATATTTTTCAATTTCCTTTAAATATTTTAGAATATTATTTACTCTAAGTTGCATGTCTGCTTGTAATACGGCCCCTTCAATACTTCTGAAATCGTTTAATTTTTCTATGGCTTCTTGTAGTAGGTTGGATGTAAATTCAAATTCTTCTTCACTGATTTCGTTTTCATTAGTTTCAAATATGCCTGGAAATTTAAGGAGTGCATTAAGGATATCAACCTGATTCAAATCGATATTCAAGTCTTTGATCTGATTTAGATATGATTTAAAAAGTGTCGTATTTATTCGAGTATCTTCATTGACACCTTCTCCGGATATATCTATACTAACATCTAATTTTCCTCTTACTACAGTGTCATTTAGCATACGTCTTATTTCCAGTTCTTTTTGTCTGTAATTAGAAGGGATTCTTAATCTGAAGTCATTGACCTTTGAGTTTAAACATCTGATTTCTACAGTAATTTCTTTGTTTTCCAGCTGACTTTTTACCTGACCATACCCTGTCATGGAATATATCATTTTTACATATTTTGTGGCTAAGGTACAATATATACACTACCTAGTTCGAGTATTAAAGTCTGTGAAGTTCTGAATAGGTAATAATTATTATCCTGAGAATAGATTGGTCTTAATTTTTTCGGATTGGTATAAAAATTGATATTAACTCACTGATTTTGAAAAACTTAGGAAAATATTTTTTCAAAAAAAACAGTGAAATCTTTTTACGTATGCATTTTTTTACGAAATTTGCAGTCCTTTAAAACCAAAAATATTCATAACTGACTAAAAATCAAGTAAATGAGAAAAGCTGACCTAGTTGCATTAATCTCTGAAAAATCAGGAGTTCCTAAGGTGGATGTCTTGGTTTCATTGGAAATGTTCTTTAAAGAAGTCAAGACTTCCTTGGCAAAAGGAGAAAATGTTTTCATAAGAGGTTTCGGCTCCTTTGTAGTAAAAAAAAGAGCGAAAAAGATAGGAAGACATATTAAAAAGAATTTGGCAATTGAAATACCCGAGCATTTTATACCCTCTTTCAAGCCTGCAAAAATTTTTGTAGATCATGTAAAATTGGGTAAGGAGCCAGAAGGTGATTATGATGATGACGATATTGAAGAATAATGTTAAGACATCCCGGCAAAATAGCCCTGGTATTTGTTTTAATTGGTATTCTTTTGTATTTTTTGTTTGATATTGTACCTTCTGATGTTAGAGCGAGCAAAGAGTTTTCAAACTCCGGAAAGGAGAGTAATTCGATTGAATTTTTAGATACATCAGAATTAGAACCCAATCAGAAAGCTGAATTGGATGAGTTGACAAAAAGTCTGGATATTCAGAATGAACCAAATTCAAAGATCGAGATTTATAGAAAGATTTCTTCATTCTGGTATAAGCAAAAAAATTATCTCAATGCAGGGAAATCAGCAATTCAACTGGCACAAATATCTAATACTTCTGAGGCCTGGGGAATCGCAGGAACTACTCTGATGGCTGGATTGGATGAAAGTCAGGAGGAAGAAATCAAAATGCAATGCAAGAAGCTTGCGGTTGAAAGTCTGGATAAGGCGATACAGTTGAATGGAGATGATCCTCAACATCAGATGAATAAGGCCTTGTGTTGGGTAAAAATTCCAGAAGGGGATCCAATGAAAGGAATTATGTCTTTAGTTGAGATTGGTAAAAAGTATCCTGATTATATTCCTGTACAGATTACATTAAGTCAACTTGCAATACAAACAGGACAATGGGATAAAGCTTATAATAGGTTGAAAAGTATTTTGGAAAAAGATCCAAAACAAGTAGATGCCAATTGTCTGATGCTCGAAGTAATTCGACAAAGTAATAGAAATGAAAATTTAGAACCTTATAAAAGGTTTTGTAAAGAATAGATAAAAATTATTGAATAAATATTAATTTATGCCTTGCGGTAAAAAAAGAAAAAGACATAAAATCGCTACTCACAAGCGCAAGAAGCGATTGAGAAAAAACAGGCACAAGAAGAAAAATAGATAGATTTTTTTCTTGCGGAGTTTGAGTTGTTATCTCAAGTCCATGAGCAAGCCTTTTCATTGAGTGAAAAAGGCCGGAATCAAAATCTATATTTTTGTGCTATGGGTACTATTTTAGTAATCCCAAAAATCTACACGAACCCATTGCATCAAAGCCCGCTTTGATTCTGTTTTTCGCTAAATTGCTGCGTGAAGACATTCTGATTCTCAACCTGATTCCGCGTCTAAATATAGATTGATGGATAAAGAACTCGTTATCTCCTCACAAAATGGAGTTATGGAGATAGCCCTACTCGAAAACAAGAAGCTGGTTGAGCTTCACAAACAAAAGACTGAATCTGTTTATAATGTTGGAGATGTTTTTCTCGGACAAGTTAGAAAGCTTATGCCAGGACTGAACGCTGCATTTGTGGATATCGGTCATCTTAAAGAAGCTTTTTTGCACTACACGGATATGGGACCACTCCTTAATTCCAACAAAAAGTTTACACGGGAATCTGTTAGTGGAGCACAAAGCAATCCATTCTTGGATCAATTTGAAATTCAGGAAGAAATAAATAAACATGGCAAAGTCGCACAGGTTCTCGAAAAAAAGAACATGTTGTTAGTCCAGATTGTAAAAGAACCAATCTCCACCAAAGGACACAGACTAAGTTGTGAGATTACAGTTCCGGGAAGATTTATTGTCTTAACACCGTTTAACAACACTATAGCAATTTCAAAAAAGATTAATAGTGTTGAAGAAAGAGAGCGTTTGTTCAAATTGATTGAATCTATTCGTCCAAAAAACTTTGGCGTAGTAGTTAGAACAGCAGCAGAAAATAAAAAGGTTGCAGAGCTTCATGAAGAAATGAACCTGCTCATGGATAGATGGAAAGGATTACACGCACAATTGCTTAAAGCTAAGCCGCCAATAAAATTATTGAGCGAACTGGACAAAGCTTCTTCTTTAATTAGAGATATTCTGAACTCATCTTTCAATGCCATCCATGTTGACAGTAAAGAACTCTATCATAGCATCAAAGATTATTTGCAACTGAATCTTCCTGAAAAAGCAGATATATTGCAGTATTTTAACGGAAGCAAGCATATTTTTGACGCACTGGGAATAAAAAGACAGATTAAGTCTTCATTTGGAAATACTTCAACCCTTACTAGCGGTGCCTACATTGTAGTGGAGAGAACAGAAGCAATGCATGTAATAGATGTTAATTCAGGACCGAAAGCTCAAAAAATGGATCAGGAAGCTGCATCGCTCCAGGTTAACTTAGAAGCTGCAGAAGAAATTGCCAGGCAAATCAGATTAAGGGATATTGGAGGTCTCATTGTAATAGACTTTATTGATCAAAAAAATGCTGATAATAAACTCATGCTCTACAACAGCATGAAGAAATATATGGAAAATGATCGTTCTCAACATACCATATTGCCCTTATCGAAATTTGGTCTCATGCAAATCACTAGACAAAGAGCGCGTCCAGAGATGACCATTGATTCCGCAGAAATGTGCCCTTCTTGCAAAGGATCAGGAAAAGTAACACCAACAATATTGTTAGTTGATACCTTAATAAGCCAAATGGAATTTATTCTGAAGACTAAACCTGTTAAAAATCTGAGCATTGAAGCTCATCCTTTCGTCATAGCCTATTTAAGGAAAGGGATTTATAATTATCCTGTGAAATGGTATTTAAAATATCAAAAGTGGATTAAGCTAAGAGAGAATCAGGATATGGGTTTGATAAGTTACAAATTCTATGACGGTCAGGAAGAAATAAGAATGATGTAGTCTTCTGTAATTCTCAATGTAATAATAATATAAATTTTCAATTGAGAACATTTTACAATCTTTGCATTGATTCAATCTAGATGAAACAACCAACCAAAAAGGTTCTCATCACGCCTCAACATTGGGGACTTGGACATGTTACACGAACTATTCCCATAATAAGATATTTTGTTGAACAAGGGTGGAAAGTATTACTAGCGTCATCAGGACCTGGAGCTGAATTATTAAGAAAAGAATTTAAGGATTTACAAGTTTTTGAGCTGCCGGATTATAAAATACTATATCCAAGTCGCAACATGTATTGGAATATGGCGATTCAGATGTATAAAATGCATTCGGCTATAATCAGAGAGCATTTTGCAATAAGAAAAATTTGCAAACTACACGAGATTGACTTACTAATTTCGGATGCGCGTCTTGGAGCAGCTCAGAATTTTGTACCCAGTATTATTATTACACATCATCTGCATTTTCCTTTATCGTATAGGTTGTTTGAATGGTGTGCAGATACATGGATGAGATTTTTTTATATGAGATTTGATCAGATTTGGATACCGGATTTTGAAGAAAGTAATAATTTAGGGGGTGCATTGGATCATCAGTTTAAATCCAATAAGCATTATTATTTTGGTCCCTTATCAAGATTTAAAAAAATTGAATCAGATAAAAAATATGACTACTGTTTTTTATTGTCCGGACCCGAACCGCAACGAACCCGTTTGGAAAAGATTTTTCTTTCTCAGCTGAAAAATTTAAATTTTAAAAAGGCAGTTTTGGTGAGGGGTTCCCAGAATAGTGAAGTAATTCCAATTATCAAAAATCTGGAAATCGTAGATTTTGCAACTTCTCATCAGCTAAATGAAATAATGTGTTCTTCAGACCTAATTATAAGCAGAAGTGGATATTCTACCTTACTGGATCTCTCCATAATAAATAAAAAAGCATTGCTCATTCCCACGCCGGGTCAACCCGAGCAAGAATATTTGGGTCGAGAATTAGCGAGAAAAAAAATATTCCATTGTGTAGATCAAGATGAGCTCGATTTAATCAGGGATATACCCCTAGCACAAGAATTAACGGGATATAAACAACTTCCAGATAGGATTGAACTTTGTGAGATTATTCCGAAACTATTGTCTTCCTTGATCTAGTATCTGTATCCCATTACATTAGTTTTTAAGTATTTGATATTAAGCATTTGCCCAGAACTTCAGAAAAAGCTATGTGTTTCAATGCATGCGATCACCTCTTGGTTTTAGGTTTTTAACAATACCGGCCTCATAATCCAGAAACTCTTGCCAGCGAACTCTAACTTTTTTAGAATCAAAATAATGTTCAGCAAGCTCAATAAACATACGATAATGCCCAGCTTCAGAAACCATGAAATGATGATAGAAATCTCTTAGACTCTCTTCTTCCAGATTTTGCGATAACAGCTTAAAGCGTTCGCAGGATCGTGCTTCAATTAAGGCACATAACAGCAATTGATCCAGAAGTCTGTCTTCCTTACTTCCTCCTTTTATTGTAAATTGTAGAATGGCATTTACGTATTCATCTTTTCTTTGAAAACCTAGTTGAAGACCTCTTTTTTTTAGTTCAGCGATAACTAATCTGAAATGACCCCATTCTTCGGTAACGACCGGTGCGACTTCTTCTACAAGTCTAGTTTTATCCGGAAACATTTGAATCAAACTGATGCATGAACTTGCCGCTTTTTGTTCACAATAGGCATGGTCACTAAGAATATCTTCCAGCGAGTACTGAGTAAGATCTACCCATCTTGGATCAGAAGGAAGATGTAAGCCAAGAGTTGTTAATTCTTTATTTGAAGACATTTACTTAAATTTTGATAAATGTGGAGATTAAAAACTTCATATGTCTCGGTTGCTGTAGGCCATACAATTGTAAGCTTATCAACTTCTTTTCTAGCAAGTTTTTTAAGATCAGATTTGGTCAGTGGACATTGAAATTTGTAGATGGTATTACCTGTCAGTTTGTCAATTTGCGGCGGAGCGGAAACCATATTTTGCAAAACAAGATAATCTTCATCCAAAAATCCTAACTTTAGTGGGTTGGTATCTACAAATATGCCATAAAATTGAGTTACTCGTTGCCCTTTGAATTCAAATTTTAAATCCAGGTAATATTTTTTATTTGACTTCAGTAATTTCGTATAAACTATTAGAAACTCTGAATTTGTGTAATGCTTTTCTAACTCTTTTGGAGTATAAGTTAAAAGTATCTGTTTTTGATTGGCAATAATTTTTCCATCTGAACTCATTTCAAATTTGCAGTCTTCTTCCGGTAAGTAATCTGAATACTGATTTTTTAAAACAGGAATATAATATTTTTTATGAGCTTTATGATATTTAATTTTGTCAGCATCGATCTGATCAATCAGATAAATGATTTTTTTTAATTCTGTATTTTTTTTATAATTAGGAAGATATTGTAATTGGTTAATAAGTTTTTGTGCAAGCAGATAGCAATTCAATTTATCTTCAAATAAAACTAAGTCTGTTTCTATCTTATCAATTTGGCTAGTCAATATCCTCTTTCCTCTGCGATCAAGAATTGAGTTGTTGAATTGTAATAACATTTCATCTCTTTCAAGTTTTTTTTGAAGAATTAGATTTCTTTGTTTGTTGATTTTGAGTGATAATTCTGGAATTTCATCTACTAAAAAAATTAAACCACCAGAAACTGAGTAATTTTTGTCAAGCTCACACAAACCCAGAGCCGGTCTTATAAGTAGAAAAAGGATGAAAATGACCTTCATGTAAAAGTAGATTTCAGAATTCATAGAATTCCGGAGTAAAATTAAATTATTTTATAATATTTACTTCAATCAGGACAGGCCAGGTAATTTGACGGAAAATTTGAATTTGAAACCCTGAATTTAGGAGAAAAACTTGTTTTTGACCACATTTTCAATAGAAATTATTAGATTTCTTTATAAAATCATTTAAAATACTAATATTTACTATAACTTTGGGCGTCCTGATTTACAAATCGCAGGACTTGAATTTTTTTTATGAACATTTTTGTTACAAAACTTGACTTCCAGACTAAAGAAAGCACTCTAAGAGAAGCTTTTGAGAAATACGGTGAAGTTACTGATGCTAAGATTGTTACCGATAAGATGTCGGGACGCTCTAAAGGTTATGGCTTTGTTGAAATGCCAAATGATGATGAAGGTATGAATGCCATTAACGGGCTCAATGAGACTGAGTTGGATGGAAGAATGATCGTGGTGAAAAAATCAGAACCACGTGAGAGCAGACCACCACGCACTGGAGGCGGAGGCGGCAGGAACTTCAGAGGAGGCAACGGTAACGGAGGAGGAAATAGAAACAGACGTTTCTAATTCTCAGGTTCCATTCCCAATTTTATCGATTCTACTGACTGAGTGACGGTCACTTAGGGTAGTATACCTATGTCCTTTTTGTAATTCTACATTTTTCTTTTGTAGTATGTTTGCAATCCATATTGCTTAATTGTTAAATTAATAGAAATGAGTGCTATAAATACATATATTCAGGAGAATTTTAGCCGATTTACGGATGAATTAATGGAATTGCTTAGAATTCCTTCAGTTAGTGCAGATTCCAACAGAAATGCAGATACCTCTAGATGTGCAGAAGCTGTGAAAGAGGCTCTTCTAAAAGTTGGTTGCAATCATGCCGAAATCTGTCAGACTGAAGGACATCCAATAGTCTATGCTGAGAAGATTGTTGACCCCAAACTTCCGACAGTCTTAACATATGGTCATTATGATGTGCAACCTCCGGACCCTCTCGAACTTTGGACCAGTGGACCATTTGACCCAGTCATTAAGGATGGTAAAATCTATGCCAGAGGTTCTTGCGATGATAAAGGGCAGTTTTTTATGCATGTAAAGGCATTGGAAACGATGTTAGCTACTCAGGCTCTGCCCTGTAATGTCAAATTTATGATTGAAGGGGAAGAAGAGGTTGGATCATCTAATCTTGGTACTTTTCTTGAAAAAAACAAAGAAAAGCTTAAAGCGGACATAGTTATGGTCAGTGATACCTCAATGATTAGTATGGATAATCCTTCCATCGAAACCGGACTGAGAGGACTTGCTTATATGGAAGTGGAGCTTACAGGACCTAACCGAGATCTTCATTCCGGAGTGTATGGTGGGGCAGTAGCAAATCCAATTACAATTCTCGCCAAGATGATTGCTTCACTTCATGATGATAACAATCATATTACAATACCTGGATTTTATGATGATGTGTTGAGCTTATCGACTCAGGAACGATTAGATCTAAATAAAGCACCCTTTAGTCTTGATTCTTACAAAAAAGATCTTGAAATTAATGAAGTCTGGGGTGAGAAAGATTATACAACTTTGGAAAGGACAGGAGTCAGGCCGACTTTAGAATTAAACGGTATCTGGGGTGGATATACAGGTGAAGGAGCTAAAACAGTTTTACCTTCCAAGGCTTATGCAAAAATTTCAATGCGCCTAGTTCCTCATCAGAATTCGCAAAAGATAGCAGAACTTTTTACAAGGCATTTTGAATCTATTGCTCCTGATTCTGTTAAAGTTAAAGTTACTGAATTACATGGAGGCGAACCTGTAGTTACACCAACGGAAGGTATTGCTTATAAGGCCGCTGCAATGGCAATCGAAGAATGTTTTGGCAAAAAACCAATTCCTACACGAGGAGGTGGAAGTATTCCCATTATTGCTTTGTTTGAAAAAGTTTTGGGATTAAAAACAGTCTTGATGGGATTTGGTCTTGATTCTGATAACATTCATTCACCAAACGAACATTATGGACTGTTTAACTTTCAAAAAGGAATAGAAACTATACCTTTGTTCTATAAAAATTATACAGCACTACATCAAAATTCAAAATAGAAATGAAAAGTATTATTATTTCAGCACTTTGCTGTGCTTATATTTTTTCTCTTTCAGATATCAATGCACAAGAAAATAAGTCAATGGATAAATTCAGTTACAGTATAGGAATATTGATTGCCAAGTCATTCAGCGAACAGGGCATTGATAGTCTTAATTATGAAGATTTTTTAAAAGGTATTAAAGACCAAATGAATGGTAAGTCAACGATGACTGTCGATGAGGCAACTCAGAGTTATAGTAATGCCATGAAGGAAGTCTCTTCCAGTAAACACAATGCCAATAAAGAAGCCGGTGAAAAGTTTTTAGCTGAGAACAGATCAAAACCCGGGGTCATTACTACTCCAAGCGGCTTGCAGTATCAGGTTATAAATATGGGTACCGGATCAAAACCAGGTCCGACCAGTAAGGTGAAAGTACATTATCATGGTACATTACCGGATGGTAAGGTTTTTGATAGCTCCGTTCAAAGAGGAGAGCCAATTTCATTTCCATTAAATGGTGTAATTCCAGGGTGGACTGAAGGAGTGCAACTTATGCCAGTAGGTTCTAAATTTAAATTTTTCATACCCTACAATCTAGCTTATGGCGAAAGAGGTGCCGGAGCAGATATTAAACCTTTTTCAGCGCTAGTTTTTGAGGTAGAATTGTTGGGAATTGAAAATTAAATAAATTGCAACTCGGATAGATTGGAAATCTGAGTTTTTGAATTAGTTTTTATAGATAGAAAAAATGCTCAACATTTTTTCAAAAGTTAATTGGAGTTTATTTTGAGAATTGACATCATATCTGCAGTTCCTGAATTATTATCAAGTCCTTTCAATCACTCTATTTTAAAAAGAGCACATCAGAGAGAATTACTCAATATCAATGTAATAGATTTGAGAGAATATGGGATTGGCCAGCACAAGCAAATCGACGATTATGTTTATGGCGGAGGATCCGGAATGGTCATGATGATGGAACCATTGGTAAATTGTCTCAAACAATTGCAGCAAAACATTAAATATGATGAAGTTATCTATCTGACCCCGGATGGTACTAAGTTAAATCAAAAATTATCTAATAGCTTAAGTTTAAAAAGCAATTTATTACTTATCTGTGGACATTATAAAGGTATTGATCAGAGATTCCGTGATCAGTATGTAAGTTTGGAAATCTCGATCGGAGATTATGTGTTGAGCGGAGGAGAACTTGCAGCTGCAGTTTTGGTGGATTCGATAGGCCGATTAATCCCAGGAGTACTTAATGATGAGACTTCTGCTTTAACTGATTCTTTTCAAGACAACTTATTGGCCCCTCCGGTTTACACTCGTCCTGAAAATTTTGAAGGATTGAAAGTGCCGAAAATATTGTTAAGCGGTCATGAAGCCAAGATCGATGAGTGGCGCTATGAACAATCTCTAGAAAGAACACAAAGATTAAGACCGGATCTGTTGCAGGAAGAATGATTTCAATATATTGTTGAGAAAAAATCCTACAACAATCATTCTAATTTTATAACTTCAATTTCCATTTTTCTCCTTCTTTGTCTGTATATGCAATTAGACCAATGGATTCGATAAATTCGAACTCTTGAAATTGAAGTCTTTCAATATCTGCCTTCTTAGCTTTTACCTTGAAGACATGAAGACTTACTCGGCCATGAATAGAATCGGTTATTTGAATTTTATAATCTTCATTCTCAATTATCATTGTAGGGATATTCTGATTTGGGTGAAAGAATAAAAAATTTTCTCCGTATCGATCTGTTCTAAATTCGATGAATTCAGCTACTGCTTCCAAATTTAAAATAGATTTCTCAGAAGGAACTGTAAGATATTGAACAATGAAACTTTTAAAATCCGATCCACATTCATCTCCTCCAATAAAATAACTACCTTCATCAAACTTTCTATGGATAAGTTGCTCTCTGACAGGAATACTTTCTGAGACAAATATTAATTGGTTAGAATGATAAGGAAAAATGTAGTTCTTCACTTCTTCGTTAATGAAAGGTTCAGGAGGATCACAACCACAGTCTTGGCTAGTTACATAACAACATGAAGTAATTATAAAAAAAATTAAAGAAAAGAGAATAAATAATTTAGACTTCATCTTAGTATCTAAAAATTTAATTTCATTTTAATGAGCTTCTGTCCTGATAATAATCATTTCTAGAATAATGAATTCTCATTGCCTTTAAATTCAAGTTTAAGATGTTCATAGGCTTTTCGAGTAGCGATTCGACCACGTGGTGTCCTCTGGATAAATCCTTCCATAATAAGGAAGGGTTCATGAACTTCCTCAATTGTACCCGCTTCCTCGCCTACAGCTGTTCCAATCGTAGTTAAGCCTACCGGACCGCCATTGAATTTTTCGATGATTGCATTTAATATCCTATTGTCCATTTCATCAAGACCGTGAGAATCAACATTCAATGCATTTAATCCCATTTGTGCAATATCCAGATTGAGTTCGCCAGTTCCTTTAATTTGGGCAAAGTCTCTCAGTCTTCTTAGAAGAGCATTGGCTATTCGCGGTGTTCCTCGACTTCGTTTCGAAATTTCTTCAAGTCCTGATTTGGTATGACTGATCTGGAGTATTTGTGATGATCGCCTTAATATTTTAAGTAAGGTCTCTGTATCGTAATAATCAAGATGACAATTTATGGAGAAACGAGATCTTAAGGGGGCAGTTAGTAAGCCCATTCTTGTAGTTGCGCCAACAAGAGTAAATGGATTTATGGTGAGTTGAATGCTTCTGGCACTAGGTCCGGAATCAATCATGATATCAATTCTGTAATCTTCCATAGCAGAATACAAATATTCTTCAACAACTGTATTCAATCGATGGATTTCATCAATGAATAGCACATCACCTACCTGAAGATTAGTAAGTATCCCTGCAAGATCACCTGGTTTTTCAAGTACAGGACCGGATGTCATTTTTAAACCTGTACCCAATTCATTAGAAATAATATGTGATAAAGTAGTTTTGCCTAATCCTGGAGGACCATGGAGCAGAACATGATCCAGTGCTTCATTTCTTTGCTTAGCAGCTTCTATAAAAATCTTTAGATTTTCAACAACTTTCAATTGTCCGGAAAAATCAGTGAGCACTTTTGGACGTAAAGCTTTTTCAATAATTTTTTCCTCCGGTTGAAGATTATCGCTATCAGAGTCGAGAATTGGATTCCTCATAAGATCAAAGGTACTAAGTTTCTCTACCTGAGTTATGCTAAATTATTTAGAGAATAAATTGAGAGTGAATTGCAGAAAAATAGGATCGAATTGGAGCTTTTATTAATCATTTAGTATATCATAAGTATTCAGGAATTGAATATTCGGGTTTTTATTCCTATTAATTGAAATTAAAAAACTGTATCTCTTATCCCTGTAGGGCTTATTTTTGCAGCGCAAAAAATAATCCAAATTAAAATAACATATTATAATTATTAAAATATATAAATAATGAATTATCAAAAAATTACATGCTCGAATGGAAAATTAACCGTACCGGATTTTTGTATTATTCCTTTTATTGAAGGTGATGGAACGGGTGGAGATATTTGGAGAGCTTCCGTTAAGGTAATTGATGCTGCAGTAGAAAAGGCTTATAGAGGTACTAAAAAAATAGAATGGAAAGAAGTATTGGCCGGTGAAAAAGCTTTCCATGCTACCGGTAATTGGCTGCCTGAAGAAACCCTCGACATTATTAAATCTCATCTTGTGGCTATAAAAGGCCCCCTAACAACTCCTGTTGGAGGCGGAATTCGATCTTTAAATGTTGCTTTAAGACAACAACTTGATTTATATGCCTGTGTCAGACCGGTAAGATGGTTTCAGGGTGTACCATCACCTGTAATTGAACCTAATAAAGTTGATATGTGCATTTTTAGAGAGAACACTGAAGATATCTATGCAGGAATTGAATTTGAAGCTGGTACAGAAGATGGGAAAAAGTTTTCGGACCTATTAAAAACAAACTTTCCAGATAAATTTAAGAAAGTCAGATTTCCAAATAGCACTGGATATGGAATAAAGCCTGTATCTCAG
This sequence comes from Saprospiraceae bacterium, assembly GCA_020848695.1. Classification (GTDB taxonomy): domain Bacteria; phylum Bacteroidota; class Bacteroidia; order Chitinophagales; family Saprospiraceae; genus Vicinibacter. The sequence continues at coordinate 54,716 of JADLHT010000022.1, read as the reverse complement.
GAAGGAACGGAAAGAATTGTTCGGGCTGCAATCGAATATGCAATTGCCAATAAGCAGAAAAGTGTAACACTGGTTCATAAAGGAAACATTATGAAATTCACTGAAGGCGGTTTTATGGAATGGGGATATGAGCTAGCCAGAAATGAATTCGGTGGTGAATTATTAGATGGCGGACCATGGGTCAAATTACCAAATGGTATTATTATTAAAGACGTTATTGCTGATGCCTTTCTACAACAGATTCTTTTAAGGCCTGAAGAGTATGATGTAATCGCGACATTAAATTTAAATGGTGATTATGTCTCCGATGCTTTAGCCGCACAAGTTGGTGGAATAGGTATTGCTCCGGGAGCTAACATTAATTATGTTACCGGACACGCAATCTTCGAAGCAACCCATGGCACAGCCCCAAAATATGCTAATCAGGATAAAGTTAATCCTAGTTCTGTAATTCTCTCAGCGGTGATGATGTTGGATTATTTGGACTGGACTGAAGCTTCAAAATTAATTATTCATGGATTGGAAAAATCTATTTCCGATAAGCGAGTAACCTATGATTTTCACAGATTGATGAAGGATGCAACTTTATTGAAATGTTCTGAATTTGGAAATGAAATCATTAATAACATGAACTGATTGTAAGGTTTAATTTAAAAAAATAAACCTGTTAGAAAATCAATTGTTGTTAGTTCATTCATGAGTAAGATTAAATTCAACTTCGAAGATAAGTCAATTCCGGCTGCTGAGTTTGAGTTTGAAGGTACTGATATAAGCATCTTGGAATTAACCGAGAAGTTTGATGTACATTTGAATCATAACTGTGGTGGTGTATGTGCTTGTTCTACCTGTCATATTTATCTCCTCAAAGGAGATCAAGATATTGAGGAGATTTCAGATAAGGAAGAAAATTTTATTGACAGGGCTATTAATCCAAGATTAGAATCAAGATTAGCTTGTCAATGTATTGTCTTAAATGAAGATATTAAACTTGAAGTTGAAATTCCCGATCAAAGAAGAATTATTGGACATGAGCATTAAACAATAGATTACAGATAAAATTAAAGATCATAAGTCAAGTATTTAATAATTTGGAGCCTATTTATCGGCAATCGTTTATTAACTTCATTATTAATATTTAGAATTTGTTAAATTACAAAATAAGAATCAGCTAAGATGGCATTTAAAGAAATTGAAAATCTACCGATCTATTGGAAGGATCATGAAGACATTGCGATGAAGTTGTACGAAAGATTTGGTTCAGATTTTAATGAAGGAAAAATTTACCGTCTTAGATTTACAGATCTTCTTGAATGGATTCTGGAGATTTCAAATTTTGAAGGGAAAAGAGAAGACTGTAACGAAGCTCACTTGGAACAAATTCAAGCAAAGTGGGTCTATGAATGGCGTGACAACAATAGCTGAAATATGAACGTATTCGACAAATTGGCAAAAATTAAAGCTGTCGTATTTGATATCGATGGTGTTTTTACCGATAATTCTATCTTGGTTACCGACCAGGGAGAGTTTTTACGAAGTATGAATGTTAGGGATGGATATGCCATAAAACGTGCAATTTCTGCAGGAATGAAAATAGCTGTTATTTCAGGAGGAAAATCTATCGGGATAATCCAACGAATGAAAATGCTTGGTATTCATGAAATATATCTGGGTGTAGAAGACAAGCTTCCTGTTTTTCAAAATCAGATTTCAAAATGGGGGATTGAACAATCAGAAGTAATGTACATGGGTGATGATATACCGGATTTAGAATGTCTTAAGTATTCCGGATTAGCTGCCTGTCCTCATGATTCTGTTCGAGAAGTTATTGAGATATCAGAATATGTTTCTGAACACAAGGGCGGGCAAGGATGTATTCGTCAGGTTATAGAACACATCTTGCAGTCTCAAAATTTATGGTAAATGAAAAGTGCCTGGTTTCGCTTGATTCGATGGGAGAACTTATTGATCATTGCGATTGCACAACTTCTTATTTATTATTTATTACTTTCTAAGATTTCTTTCGAAGTACAAATTGAAACGATTGATGTTTTGTTGTTTGTATTGTGTACATTAATTGTTGCCGCTAGCGGATTTGTGATCAATGATCTTTTAGATGTAAAAGCAGATTTTATTAATCGCCCTTTCGAGGATTGTTTGATTTTAAATTATGTTGGAATAAGCGCTGCCATTAGATTCTATTATTTTTTGATTTTTACCGGAGGAGTTATTTCTTTATATCTCAGTATTCGTCATCATTTTTATTACTCATTTTTGATCTATCCTATAACAGTTTACATGTTATGGATCTATTCAAAATTCTTAAAATGCCGGGGATATCTGGGTAATGTTTTTGTTGCATTTTGTATAGCATTAACTGTTTTGATGATTCCTTATTTTTTTAGTGAAATAATACTGCAATTGAGTAAGCGTGATTTAGAACTTTTTCAGGTTGTTTCTCAAAAGTTGTTTATACTTTCGTTGTTTGCCTTTATTATTAATTTATTTAGAGAGTTAGTTAAGGATTTGGAAGATTATGAAGGAGATGTAAGGGTAAGTTGTAATACGGGTTGTGTCCGATACGGAAGATCAACAAGTATAATTGTTGCAAAATTGATTTTGGTGATTTTTTTTGGATTAGCTATTGTTGTTACATTTTATATAGAATGGCTAAAGTTGAATTTGTACTATTTCGTTTTTGTCTTAGCACCTATATGTGTACTATTCATATCATTGATGAACAACACAAATAAAATTAATTTCTCAATAATTAGTTTTCTCTGTAAAATATATATGCTGTTGGGTTTAATATTTATAATACTTCAATGAATATGCATATCAATAAAAGAAAAATTATTCTCGCTTCCGGTTCACCAAGAAGAAGGAGTCTATTAACTGAAGCTGGTTTTGATTTTGAAGTAGTATCCATTGATGTTGAGGAAAATTTTCCAGATGATCTTCCACTCCATGAAGTTGCAGAATATTTAGCCAATAAAAAAGCGGATGTTGCAAGGACTTATTTGTATTCGGATGCAATTATTATTACTGCGGATTCCGTTGTGGTATTAGGTAATCAGATATTTAACAAACCCGTTGACTTTCGTGAAGCCTATAGGATGTTGGCATTTTTATCAGGAAAAAAGCATACGGTTTACACCGGTGTTTGTCTTCAGGACAGTACAAAAAGATTTAGCTTCACAGGCGCTTCACAGGTATATATGCGTGAACTAACTGATGCGGAAATCAGATGGTATATCGAAAAATATAAACCTTACGATAAAGCAGGTTCCTATGCAGTTCAGGAATGGATTGGTTTGTGTAAGATCTCAGCTATTGAAGGTTCTTATGCGAATATAATGGGACTTCCTACAGATTTGATCTACGAAGGGCTGAGAAATTTTGAGAATGCCTTACTGGATTAGATCTTCAATTGTTAAGTTCATTGCAAGCCAGTCTTTGTCAACCATAGTTTCTTGACATTTTAGGCCATGAGACTTAATCAGCTGCCGCATAAATTCTTCATCTGACTTTAAAAATCCACTGATGACTAAATTTCCATCTTTTGCCAAATGTGTTTTTAGATCTGACATACACTCTTCAAGAACATTTCGGGTAATATTGGCAAAGATAAAATCAAATTTTTGAGCTGGTATTTGATCTGTTGATCCCAAGTATATTTGTACATTTTTTATATGATTCAACAAACAATGTTCTTCGGAATTTTCAATTGAATTCGGATCATTGTCGATGAGGACTAATTCATTACATTCTTTTAAAGAAGCATAAATTCCTAAAATTCCTGTGCCGCAACCAAAATCAAGTACATCTTTATTCCGAAAATCAACTTGAAGCATCCATCTTAAAATCATCGATGTAGTAGAGTGATGTCCCGTTCCAAATGCCATTTTAGGCGCAATAAGAATACTATGTTTTATCTCGGGAATTAATGGATGAAATGATGCATGAATGTACAAATAGGGTTCAATTAATATTGGTTCAAAATTGGATTCCCACTCCTTGTTCCAGTCTTTTACATCCAATTGATTTATTGTGTAATTGATTCTATGGCTTCTTAAAATTGGTATAATTACATTGCAAAGTTCAAATTCCCATTGAGATTTTTCTACAAAACATTTTAATTGTTCTTCGTCTTCCAGAAAATTATCAATACCAAATTGATATAGCTTTGCAATCCAGATGTCATGCTCATGAGTAGAAATTTGTAAAGTAAGTTCAATCATGGCTATTGATAAATTCTACATTTTTTGCTCTTCGACATCAATTAGTATTCCACGAGTAACCGGTTTGACATTTTTAAAATTCCTGTTGAATTCAATATTCTTCCAGTCCATAGATGGTTCTAATCTGATTTTTCTTCCATCCATTTCAATCTCAACCGGCAAGTTGAAATCTCTTTCATAACAATCCCATTTGTAATGGATACTAGTATAAGTATCTCTGTGTCCTACTTTATAAACAAGTTTGGGTAAGGATTTGTATTTGAGGTATTGACTAAAGAATGGAGTGTAGTCAACACCTGTTCTTGTATTGACAAAGTCCACCCAGTCTTTGGTTGTAACAAAACCATATTTGTGATTTTGAAAGAAGCTTTTAAAAATGTCAAAAAATAAAGAATCATTCATTAAGCTTTTTCTAAACGTTTGAAGAATCCAAGATCCTTTTATATAGATATCTGACGTGTTATCTGTATAATTTACATGTTTGGGTCCTAGTAGTGGTTTGTCATTTGCTATTGAAGGTTTTTGAAATTCCAGATAACGCAAAGCTTCATCTCTTCCAAAAAGATATTCAATATAAAGTGATTCCATGTATGTAGTAAAGCCTTCATGTAGCCACATTTCTGAATGATCCTTGCAAGAAACTGCATTTCCCCAATATTCATGTCCGCTTTCATGTACGATAATATAATCGAAATTTAAATTTTCCGGGATTCTCTTGCCTAAATAGCCTCTTTGGTAACCGTTTCCATAAGCAATACCACTCTGGTGTTCCATACCAAGATAGGGTGCTTCAATCAATGCATATCCGTCCTTAATAAAAGGATATGTTCCACAGAAATGCTCAAAGGATTCTAATATTTTTTTTGTTTGTTCAAAATGGATTTTTGCTTTGGAAAGATTATATTCCAAAACGTAATAGTTAAGTGTGAGTTTTTCTTTTGATAAAGTCATCATATCCTCAGAAAAATGAGAATACTTTCCAATGTATAAACTTACGTTGTAATTATTGATGGGATAAGAAACATGCCAATGATAAGTTGTAGATTTTTTACCAGATTTTAATTCTTCAATCAACTTTCCATTTGATAGGGCGAAATAAGGATTGTCAACTGTAATAAAAATATCCATATCATTGGGTTCGTCCGAAAGATGATCTTTATTCGGCCACCATAAACTTGCTCCGGTTCCCTCACAAGCAACTCCAACCCAATGATTATTTTTTTCATCTTTTTTAAAAACAAAACCTCCATCCCAAGGTGCATTTTTTGCGATTACAGGATTTCCTTCATACTCAATAACTATTTTATCTGATTTACCATTTTGAATCGGATGATCGATAAAAATTGCATTAAATATTCTTCTGTACTTTAAGTTTTTCTTCCCAGACTTTATAAATTTGATCGACATATTGTCAAATAGGTCAACCTGTATTTCTTTAGAATCCGTTAAGCCAACATAACTAATTATATTATATCCTTCTAGAAATTTTTTATCTAAATTGATTTTAACGTGTAATTCATAATGTGTTACATCATATTCCCTTTCTTTCCTCATAGAACCTCTTAAGCTGTCTTTTAAGGTAAAATGATTGTTCTGGCTGGTAAGTGTTATGTTGGATAGAAGGCAAAGGAATATGGCTTGGATTATTTTGAAAATCATTTGTTTCTATTAATGTTTGAATTCATTCTTTTTGTAATTATCAGGTCAATCCACTTCGATGGAATAAGTTTAGTTATCAGCTTTATCATGCATGGATTGCGATGAACTAAATAACGATTTTTTGGAGATTTATGTTCAAGCGCATGAAAAATAATCGGATTTAATTTATCCAATGGCATTGCTCTCTTTTCTATGTTTAGAATCGTCTCGTCGGCAGCACATAAGTATTGTGAGAAAATACTTTCAGGAAAATTCTCAGGGAGACCTAAGTTTTTTTGCCAAATATTGGTTTTTAAGGGTCCGGGTTCTATGAGGATTACTTTGATTCCAAAAAGGCTTAATTCTCTGCGCAAAGAATCACTTAGACCCTCTAGGGCAAATTTTGAACCTGCGTAAGCGCCAAGAAAAGGTGATGCAAACAGACCGGAGACCGAACTGATATTAATGATTCTGCTTTGGTTTATGTAAAGTCTAGAAAAAAGTTTTTGAATGACTAAAATTTGACTGAATACGTTTACACGAAACTGGTCTTCCAGTTTGTGAATTGGTAATTCAATTAATGGTCCGGGATGCGCTATTCCTGCGTTGTTGATAATTGTATATATTTTTAATTCCGGATATTTTTCTAAAAACTTATTTAGACTTTTTTCCAGCCCATCAATAGAACTATAATCCAAATTCACTAATATAATTCCCGGAATTTGTTGGGCAATTCGCAGTTCGTCAGATTCCTTGCGAATGCTTCCAATTATTTGGAATTTTGCAGAAAGTATTTTTGCTAAGTAGTTTCCAATTCCACTGGAAACACCACTTATAAAAATAACAGGTCTTTTCATTTGTATCATGCAAAAATACAACTTTCAGGAAGTCTAAATTTCAGTATCTTTGAACTCGCAAACAAAGATTATGCAAAGATTGTTAATGGGCTTGCTTTTAGTATCATTTGTATCGTGTAAAAAGGATATAAAACCGGTCCTAACACATGACGAAATTCAAGGGAAATGGTTGGTTAAAGAGGCGTACCGCAATGAAAAACCAACTCAAACTCTTTCAAATGCCTATTATGAATTCAAGGATAGTCTGCTGTCCACCAATATTTTTGGAAATGATTTTCCGGTTCCTTTTAAGATTGAAAATATGGAAATTGTACAGCATTTACCCAATGAAATTCGTTATCAAGTAAGTAAAAATCCGGATCAAACCTTAGGCTTGACAATGAATATCAATGGTATAAGCTTCCGTATGTTGTTGAGAAAGGAGTAAAGACTTTAAATTTAAGGTTTCGATTCAACAATTTTAATTGACCTCGTTTCAATTTGATTATCATGAAATCTTATATTGTCTTAGTTTATCTTTTAATTTATGCAGTTCCTACTTATGCAATAAATGCAGATATCCAAACCTATTTGTTTAAGTCGGATACAAGCTCCTATGTCGAAATCATTTATTATATACCGACAACTAAACTAAAACGAAATTACAAACCCAACAATCCAAACCTCAACAGTAAAGAAGACAGTTCTTTTCAGTTTCAGGTTAATATTGATATAATACTAAAAGCAGAAGGTAAAATTCTTAGATCGGAGATCTATCAGCTCAACAGTCCATTTTTATATGAATCAAAGGCCTTGCTTCACCAGTTTAGATGGACGCTTCCTCCCGGAAATTATAAACTTTTAAGTAAACTACAAGATTCATTTAACCCATCGGACGAATCAAGCTTCACGAACTTGTTTCAAATTTCTTCAGTCAAAAGGGATCCTCAATTATCTTCTGTTCAATTGTTTCGAGAAGTAAAAAGTTCAGAAAATGAAGTTTCGGCGTTAAATAAGTATGGATTAGAGTATGAACCATTGCCCTATCTGAAGATACAAAGAAATCAAAATATTCTTTATTCTTTTTGTGAAGTTTATTCTGCTATTAATTCAAAAGAGAAGAATTTTGCAATTCAATATCAAATATTACAAAAATTAGATTCCGGGGATAATCATTTGGTTTTGGATTGGATAAAAGCAGTACCTAATAAAGAACCATCAATAATTCTGAATCGGAAAGATATCAGTACAATCCCATCCGGTTTCTATATTTTAAAAGTTTTTATCATCGACCGAATTGGAAATAAGCTAGACAGCAGTGAAGCTGAATTTCAGAGGTTAAATCCTTTTTGGGATCGTTATTTGGAATTGAATTTTGAAAGCAAGAAAGATGAATCGGTCTTTAAGGGATTAAGGTCAGATAGCGTCAGTTATTATTTGAAAGCGTTAAATGCAATTTTGGATAATCAGGAGAGAAATATTATTAGTTCATTACTTCAGGAAAAAGATGATGTTGGAAGACGCATGTATCTATATCGATTTTTCAAAGATCGCTTTGATACAAATTGCGTTGATGCATTCAATCGATTTCAAAGAAACGTATTTTATGCGGATCGAAATTTTCCAACCGGGTTTGGTTATGGATTTGAATCGGATAGGGGAGTGATTTTTTTAAAATATGGACCCCCTACGGATTACTTGCAGGAAAATCAGGACAATGGTGCTTACCCTTATGAAATTTGGACTTATGCAAAAATGCCTAACGGTCAGGCTGAGGTAAAGTTTCTTTTTTATAATCCGGATCTAACCGAGACAAATTATATTCTGCTTCATTCGACTTGCATTGGTGAGAGATCTAATAAGCGGTGGGAGTTAGAGTTATATAGAAAAGTTAAAGAAGAATTTGATGGAGAAAACCAGGTCGAAGCAACCCGAATAAAGCGTTCCGTTAATCGAAAGGCCCGAGAATATTTTGATGAATAGCAAGAACGATTAATATTTTACTTCTGTAAGAGTGAGTCCATGAGCAGGAACTGACCAGCTTTTAGGAATTTGTAATCTGTTTTGTGTGGCTTCTATTATATCTGATAAGTTAATTTTTTGCGTAGCATAGGATAATGCTGCTCCAACACAAAGTCTTACCATGCCTCTTACAAATCTATTTGCAGAAATATGATACTCTAAATGAGTTTCATCTTGACAAATCCAATTAGACTCAAATACTGTACATTTAAAATGATTTAGACCTGATTTCGATTTTGCAAAACTTTCAAAGTTTTCTATTTTAGCTATTATTGCCGCAACCTCATTCAGAAGATGAAGTTTTTCAGCGCTTATAGAATTAAAATAATAACTGAAATCAGTATTGAAAGGATCTTTGTAGGTGTGAATCCGATAGATGTATTTTCGAAATCTTGCAGAGTATCTTGCATGAAAATCATCACTGATAGGGCTTATTTTTAGAATTGATATACTTTCCGGTAGCACAGCATTTAGCCTAGTTGTGCTTATTTTTTCTACGAGAGAAGACTCTACTTCTAGATGTGCAAAGTATTGAGACGCGTGAACTCCAGTATCAGTTCTTCCACATCCGACGACTTCAATGTTTTCGCCTGTAATCTGATGAAGCTTTTGTTGAATGACTTCTTGTACCGTAACGTGAGTGGGTTGAATCTGCCAGCCAAAAAATTTACTTCCATTGTATGCCAACTCAAGGATTAGCTTCATCTTCTTGATGAATAAAAACGAGCAAGTGCCTTACTTGCCCGTTTTGAATAAAATTTCAATTTGTTTTTAACCAATGATTGAGTTATCCTTTGCACTGGTATGTGCATACATTAAAGCTGCACCGCCAATAGCAATATCCTTTAGAAACATTGAAGTACCAGGTTCTGTACCATTCATAAATGGACTTAAATGCAATAGTAAAACATTGAGTAACATGAAAACGAATAATAAAATAGATGCTAATTTGTCATATTTACTCATAAAAACACTAAGCGTAAATAGAATTAAACAAATTCCGGTAAAATAAATTACTACCACACCTCCAAAAGGAGCCATTGAAGCCATTGCTTCTGCATGTCTTAAATGAGAAATTCCAAAAACCATAATTGGAATCGCGAAAATGTACTTTCCCAGACCCGTTAATGAATTCATAATTATTTTTTTTTGTTTGAAAATAAATATCGGTGCAAATTAACCAATCTAAGACAATATTTCAAAAATATTATGTAATATGTAAATAATTAATTTATAGAAAATTATAAATGAACGAATCGAGTATTAGTTTACCCTGCATTGCTAATTTTATAATTGATCAGTTGTTTCTTGACGTAATCGCCGTCGATTTTTTGTTTTTTAGACTCAGATGAACCGGATGAATACATTAAATCCCTCAACACCGCCTCGCAAATGCTTCTTAATCCTCTTGCCCCCAACTGGCTTTTCATAGCAGCGTCGGCAAGTTCTTCAATTGCGTCTTTTGTAAAACTTAATTCAACACCATCCATAGCAAGAAGCTTGGTAAATTGCTTAAGCAAAGCATTTCTTGGCTTGGTCAATATATCTGCAAAAGCCTGCTTATCTAATTCAGTAAGGTAGGCAAGTACAGGCAGTCTTCCTAATAATTCAGGGATTATTCCAAATCTCTTAAGATCCTGATGAGTAACATAGGAGAGTGGATTTTCTTTTATTGAATCCAGTAAGGTATTTTGAGAGTATCCGATGATATTGGTGTTCATTCTTCTCGAAATAATTTTTTCCAATCCATCAAATGCACCGCCACAAATAAAAAGAATATCACGGGTGTTGACTTTTATAAAACTTTGTTCAGGATGTTTTCTTCCACCGGCAGGTGGCACATTTACATCTGCACCTTCCAGCATTTTTAACATTGCTTGCTGTACGCCTTCTCCAGAAACATCTCTTGTAATAGAAGGATTATCGCTTTTGCGTGCAATCTTATCAATTTCATCAATATAGATTATGCCCGTTTCAGCAGCTTCAACATCATAATTACAGGATTGCAATAGTCTGCTTAACATCCCTTCTACATCTTCGCCAACATATCCAGCTTCTGTAAAGGATGTAGCGTCAACAATGGCAAATGGTACCTGTAAAAACTTTGCCATTGACTTTGCCATTAAAGTTTTTCCTGTTCCAGTTGGACCGATAAACAAAACATTTGACTTTTCAATTTCAATATCATCATTGATATTTTGACCCAATCTCTTGTAATGATTGTAAACTGCTATGGATAGGATTTTTTTGGCGTCATCCTGACCTACTACATACTGGTCTAAGTACTCTTTGATTTTTACAGGAGTAACAGTATTTCCCAGTTTGAATTTTTTACCTGGTTTTTTGGATTTATGATTGTGTAATTCTTCCTGAACGATTTCAAATGCTTTTTCTGCACAATCATTGCAAATAGAATGATCCTCTCCCTGAACAAGTAGAAACACCTGATTTCGTTCTCTTCCGCAAAAACTGCAAAATTGTTCTAGTTCTTTACTTTTTTTAGCCAATTTACAATGAATTATATTGTTGAACTCGGTAATTGTTATTACTTTGTTTTAATCAAGACTTCGTCAATCAAGCCATATTCTTTGGCTTCCATTGCGGTCATCCAATTATCGCGGTCGCAGTCTGATTCGATTTTATCTACGGCTTGACCGGTATGATGTGCCATGATTTCATACAATTCTCTTTTCATGGATTTAATAAGATTGTAAGAAATTTCCATATCAGTAAATTGTCCCTGCATTCCTCCGGATGGCTGATGAATCATAACCCGGCTATGTTTTAGACAAGTTCTTTTTCCTTTCGTTCCTGCACAGAGCAACACGGCACCCATCGAAGCAGCAAGTCCGGTACAAATTGTGGCAACATCCGGTCGAATGTATTGCATGGTGTCATAAATTCCCAAGCCATCTATAACAGAACCACCTGGACTATTGATATACATCTGAACATCACGTCTGGCATCCGTTGAATCCAAAAATAGAAGTTGTGCCTGAATAACATTTGCTACATAGTCATTAACCGGAACTCCCATAAATATAATTCTGTCCATCATCAACCTTGAGAATACGTCCATTCCTACAATATTCAATTGTCGTTCTTCGATTACAGTTGGTGTAAACCCTTTGATATTTGGTACAGATTCTTTCATGTATTTTTCCAAATGCATGGAAGACATTCCCAAATGTTGTGTCGCATATTTTTTAAATTCACTCATTTCTCTAATATTTATTTGATTATTTAATGTGAGATTGTAAAACTAATTTATTTTTATCAAATTCTATTTTTCTTTGCTGCCTTTGATTGAATAAAATATTTTTTTAATGAATATGAGCTTTTAAAGCTTTTACCTTTTCTTTGAATTCTTCGATTGTTATATTGATTTCTTCAAGTGACATCTGGTTTCTTAACCATTCCTGAGTTTTAAAATTACTGGCTTCGGTTATAAATTCCTTGGCTTTCTCTTTATCACTTAATACATTGGAAGCAATCTGATTCCATTGTTCTTGTGTGAAGTTTAATCCTGGAATCTGTTCCTGGTAACGGTTGATGATAATATTTTTAACAAACTCAGCTTCAACTGTAATTTTTTCTTTTTGGTTAATTGTGTTTTTAAACAATTGCCAATTTAATCCTTCTTTGTAGTGTATAAAGTCATGTTCAAAGTCATGATCGGATTTGTTTTTCCATTCGTCAAAAGTTTTAACAAGCCATGCTTTCAAAAAAGTATCCGGATATTGTAATTCTTTCCATTCAATTATCTTTTTATACAGAAAGTAATTCAGATAACTTTCAGCTTCACCGTTATAATGTGATTGCAAATCATCCTTCAGACGATTTTTAAGTCCTTCCTCATCCTGGATGGAAGTATCCTCTCCATATGCTTTTTTATACAATTCTTCATTTAGCTCAGGTCTGAGTTTTCGACTCACGCTTTCGATATTTGCATTATAGAAATCTTCAAATTCTTTGTCTTCATCTATTTTTAAGAAATATTTTCTAATAGCCTTGTCATCCAGTTCTTTTTCAACCTTTCTGATGTTGATTCTAATCTGATCTCCAGTCTTTTTATTTAGCAAGTCTTTTCTAAGTTCATCACCAATATGTTCGTCAAGTAATACAGAAAAATCCGATACTATTCCACCTTCTTTTAACATTCCATCTTGGAGTTCGCTGACTTTCAATTTAACCATATCTTTTTCCTCAATGGGAGAATCTGTTTCATTAAATTGGCTGAAATGATTTAAGAATGCTTCCTTTTCGGTTTCCAATTCTTTATCAGATATGTTAATCGAAAATTTAGGCAATGTATGGTCTTGAATAAACTTGTCTAGATTCACTTCAGGAGCAATCCCAACATCAAACAGAAATTCAAATTCCTCTGAATCAATATTAGATTTGTTAGAATCCTCATGAGGAAGAATGTCTCCGATAAAATTAATTTTATTGTCCAGTTGATATTCTTCTACGGCTTTGTTAATAATTTTATTAAGAATCTCTGCTTTAATCGATTCACCATATAGTTTGCTGATCATTGAATAGGGAACGGCTCCTTGTCTAAAACCTTTAATCTTAGCTTTTTTACGGATCTGTTCAATTTCTTTATTGACGTCTGCCTTGAAATCGTTTTCCTCGATCTTGATTTTAAGGTTACCCTGATTAAAGGCGGTAGAATGATAAATTACTTGCATAGGATTAAAACACTTAATTAAAGGTAAAAGTTAGGAATTTGTTCTACTCATAGCGTTTTTGAAAAGTGCGGGTGAAGGGACTCGAACCCCCATACCTCACGGCACCAGATCCTAAGTCTGGCGTGTCTACCAATTTCACCACACCCGCAAAGAGGCGCAAATATAGCACTTTATCATATTGCTTGAATAATAAAGTAATAGAACCAATAATATTTCTATTTATAAATTATTAAATTATGATATATGTAAACAGGTGAATAAAATTGATTTAAGTTAAGCCATTTCGGCTGAATATTAATTATTGATTTATAAAATAGGATCCAACAATTATCCGATGCAATACACAAATTACAGATAATCAAGCATATAATGAGTTAACTAAATTAAGCTTGTTATTTAAATATGCAAATAAATACCTTTTAAGTTAATTATTGCACGACTGAAATTATTGAATATATATTTAATTATATATTAATATGTAAATTACAGAAAATAAATATCTTATTAACTTCTTGTGCGGTTTGTTATTGGACAAATAGTACACTCTTTTCATTTTTTCTTTATATTTGCCTTGATCCTATGATCATAAGTCAACTTTTAGATATTCCTGAATTTGTCTGGCCACAGAGCGACCAGCATTTAATCCGCACAGCTTATCGAAAGTTATTCCGATCCATTAACCAGTCTAAAATTTCGGATTTAGAAAAAAAAGATGTCCGCAGAGCATTTGAGTTTGCTTTAAAAGCTCATGGAAGCCAAAGACGAAAATCCGGCGAGCCTTATATTACACATCCTCTGGAAGTAGCAAGAATTTGTTTTGAGGAATTTGGTTTGGGGTTCAAATCTGTTATTGGAGCCTTACTTCATGATGTAGTAGAAGATACCCCCGTTACAATAGATCAGGTGAGGACAGAATTTGGAGATAAGATTGGACAAATAGTCGATGGACTTACCAAATTGGATGGACTCTATAATGTAGAAAGCCCGCAAGCCGAGAATTTTAAAAAAGTCCTGAGTACTCTTGTAGATGATGTTAGGGTAATTTTAATAAAAATGGCAGACCGCTTGCACAATTTAAGGACCATTGATGCAATGTCTAAGCATAAACAATTACGGATTGCCGCAGAAACAAGTTTTATTTATGCTCCGCTTGCACATCGTTTGGGTTTGTATAGTTTAAAATCCGAATTTCAGGATATCTGTTTAAAAATTACAGAACCCGATATTTACAAACAAATTGCCTCAAGATTACTAGAGACACAGAAAGAAAGAAATAAATTTATTACCGAATTTATCAAACCCATTAAAACTAAACTTGATCAGCTAAATATTCCATATCGAATATTCGGAAGACCAAAGTCAATATCATCGATTGCCAATAAAATTAAATCCAAACGAGTAAAATTTGAAGAAATTTATGATCTTTTTGCCATAAGAATAATTGTAGATGTACCCAAAGATTTGGAAAAAACAATTTGTTGGCAGATCTATTCCATAGTTACAGATGTTCACAAACCCATTCCGGAGAGGTTGCGGGATTGGATTACAACACCTCGAGCAAACGGTTATGAGTCTTTGCATACTACTGTTATCAGCAAAGCAGGTAAATATGTTGAGGTGCAGATAAGATCAGAACGAATGGATGATATTGCAGAAAAAGGGTATGCTTCACATTGGAAGTATAAAGGGGTCTCCAATATTCATGGTATATATGATCATTGGTTCAATAGTATTAAAGATGTACTTGAAACGCCGCACAATGATGCCATTGAATTTCTTAATGATTTTAAAGCAAATCTTTATGGTGAAGAAGTTTACGTTTATACTCCCAAAGGAGATATGATTGTTCTACCTAAAGGAGCAACTGCTCTTGATTTTGCTTTTTATATCCATTCGGATGTGGGTATTAAGACCAATGCGTGTAAGATCAATAATAAATTGGTTCCGTTTGGATACGAACTGGTAAGCGGTGATCAGATTATGGTTATAACCAGTACAAAACAGAAGCCAACGGAAGATTGGTTAAAAATGGTGACTACCAGCAAGGCCAAATCCAAAATCAGATCTGCACTTAAAGAAGAACAAAAAATAGTTTCAGAATATGGCAAGGAAATTTTGGAAAGAAAATTCAAATCTGCCAAAATTCCACTTGAAGAGAATATGGAGATCATTCTTAAAAGTCTTGGCTATAAAAACAAAATAGATCTTTTTGTTGATATCCATAATGGTGTTCAGGAATGGCAGGATCTGATTAAAAATTTTAATATTGAAGGAAGCCGACTTATTCCAATAAAAAATAAAGAATCTGCAAAAGAAGATGAATCAGAGTCGAAAGAGAAAACATATAATACAACAGGTAAGTTAATCATAAATGGCGAAGACGCAAAAACCTATAAATATAGTCTGGCAAGTTGTTGCAGTCCCGTTCAAGGTGATGATATATTTGCTTATGTAACTTCCGGATCCGGAGTGAGAATTCATCGAATTAATTGCAAGAATGCTCAAAATCTGATGGTCAATTACAGCTACAGAATTCTTAAAGCAGAATGGACACATTCCAAAGGTGATAAGTTTACAGCTGATCTGATGATTAATGGAATTGATGAAGGAGTAGGTGTAATTGAAAGGATATCTCATACCATATCCAGTGTACATGGTGTGAATATTCGTTCATTCAGTATCATGTCACACGAAGGCACTTTTGAAGGTAAAGTAAGTATTGTAGTAAGCAACAAAGATCATATTGATCAGATAGTAAATTCGTTGTTGAAAGTTAAAGGTATATCCAGTGTTGTTCGAGATGTTTGATTTTTCTGACAGCTGTCAGTCGCTTCTAAATTAAATTAGATTCGCAGTGAGTTTTCTAAAATTTTTTTATATAAATTACATTGATCTTTTACAGCGATTATTGGGATTTAATCATGTAGTTAGAATGCTGGAATCTGTTCGTGGTTCATTGATTCCTCATATTCTGGTAAAGTATAATGCCAATATTGGTCAAAGCTTGCATTGTAAGGGAGGGCTGATCATAGAGAATGCAACGGGTGATGAGGATTCTACCCATGATTTTTCAAGATTGCGAATTGGGTCCAATTGTTTTATTGGAAGATCTGTTGTTCTAGATTTGACGGATCAAATTATCTTAGGATCAGAAGTAGCAATTGGAAGCAGAGTCTGTATTATAACCCATTCTGATTTTGGTGAGCGTCAGCTCTCTCGAATTTATCCAAGGACCAAAGCATCTGTTCGTATTGGTGAAGGTTCATATATTGGAACCGGAGCTATAATTTTACAAGGCGTACAATTGGGAAGAAGATGTATTGTTGGTGCCGGGGCAGTTGTCGTTGATTCCTTTCCTGATGATTCAGTAATTGTTGGTGTTCCAGCAAAAATTCTCCACAAATCACTTTAAAAATTAATTAAAAAAATGTTTACCCGGAATTAATTAATTTGAAGATAGTTTTTTTAATATTAAATTGTCATTATAACCTAATGAACTAGATACTTTCAGAATGAATATACTTAAATTAATATCTTGTAGATTTAGCTTTAAAAAATTATCGTAACAGCTAAGATTTTTTATAGATCTTCCATCTAAAGAGATGATTTGAATACTTTTTAGTTGACCTTCTAGTTTATCAGGAAATTTAATGATAGTTGATTCTGTAAATGGATTTGGAATTGCATCCAGTTTTTGATTTACTTTAATGTTGACTTGAGTAGAGATTGGGTTTTTAATCAATTTGGAAAGCTTTGTCGTTCGATCAGAAGGTAGATCTGAAGCTTCTAACACTAGAAATTCTGCTTCATTAATTTTTGTAATGCTTATAACTTCGCCATTTAAGAATATTCCTCCATTGTGCTCAATTTCTGTATCTATTTTACCATTAGAATATATTCCAAAAAATTTTGAATTCCTTAATGAATCATTATATAAGAAAAATAAAATTTCATCCTGCTCTTTTGAATAAATAGCAGTAATTCGATTTATTCTTGAATTTGGATTGTGAAACTGAAACTTTACTTGACCATTAATACCGAAATTATTATCAATTGATCCATCTTCGTGACGTTTTTGAATAAAGAGATTTGAAGTATTATTAAGAAATAAGTACAGATTAGAGTTAATATCTACTAGTAGAGTAGATTGTAATATATAAGCAAGATTGTTTGATCTATCTGTGGATTGAATTCTTAAAAATCCATTGTTACCAAAGTCAGTATTAAGTTTTAAATCAGACTTTAGTTTCACAAGATTAAAATATAAAGAATCATTATTATCGAAAGTATATCCTAAGTAAAGGCTGCCTTGAGAATCTTCCACAATATTTGTCAAGGTTACTTGACATAAAAATTGTTGAAGGTCACAAGTATCTGGTAAGTAATGGAAAATTGAATCAATACTTCCGTCCGATAAAATGTGAAATAGTTTTAATTTATAGAAATTTCCGCCAGGAAGGTAATCTGATGTGGCGACGATATAATTATCACTGATTTGTCCATATCCCAGACCATCAAAATTAATGCACTTGGTTAGTTCAATAGTATTCAAATTACTAAAGGTAAAGTCATCTATGCTGTTTATATTTACTTTTCTAATATTAATATCCAGCCCAATAACGCCCGATTTATCTAAAGCATAAAATACAGTTTCGTTTGAGACCTGTCTAAAGCTATTATAATAAGATGAAAAAGATCCATTCTTAAATGTATCTGGATTATTACGAGAGCTTCCAGATATCATAGTACCTGTGCTGTCGAGGTAGAATAGAAGATCAGAAGCAAACAAATATATCTGATTTTGATCATTTATTGCACACCCTCCGAAAGAAGTAGAACGAACTGGTGTAAACTCAAAACTGCCATTCACTCCAAAGCTGGAATCTATGATATATTTTTGAGCACTAACTTGACAAAGGAAGAATAAAAAATAGATTGAAATTATGATCGAAAAGTTAATTCTCGAAACAGACATATAGCTTGGTTTTTTATTTGTCAAAGTTAATTATTCTTATAATTAATGAGATGTGATCACTACGCAGGATGGGGCATTTTAATTAACATAAGGAGCGCATTGTGGATAGACTTATAAATGTCTCCATCCGGAGTGGAAGGGCAAGAAGTAGGATCAAAGTCAAATCCATGTGTTTGGCAGGTGCCATTAGAGTATTGTCTAATAAATGATTTAGTATAGTAGGGTAAAGCTAATGTACATGTTCCTGAATTCCAAGAGAGTGTAGTAGAGTTACAAACAATAGTTGCCTGCGCCTGACTGGATAAGGTCCCGCTCCCATCATCTACACAATCCGGACTTCCGCAGCTTGGTGTAAATGAAATACTTGTGTAACCCGTAGCGGTTACCCTATAAGCAGCATTAGACTCTGAGCTAGGTCTGCAGATATCCCAGACATAGCTCTGAGTTCTTGGGCTAAGTGAGGAAGAATTGTTATTATTAGATAAGTTTTTTTGATTAGTATCACAGCATATGATTAACAGGGTTAGTATTAAGTATCTAAGTTTTTTAATGATTGATTACTTTTATTTGTTAGAAATATTAATTGAGAACAAGTTTAGAATTACAAAGATGAATTTGCAATAACCAGAATTGGGTAATTTTAGAATCATATATATATATATATATATATATATATATATATATATATATGATAATCAATATTTTATACAAATTAAAAAAATTACATGAATTACTAATACCCTTATTTTATAATACTAAGGCCAGTCTAAAAACTGAATGAAATAATATTTTCCAATTGATTATTTTCAATATGAAATTTTTTAAATGTGCTCATCTAAAAATTCATTCTCTGTTTTTCACGAGGTCTGATGATCGGATCTTTAGGGTAATAACTAATGTCAATGGGCTTAACTTTTCCTTCTGGCGTAATTTTTAATAAAATAGACTGATAGGGCTTAAATTTTAGCTTGAGATTTTTTTGCTTGCCATTAGAATAGATGGATAAATTTAAATTTTGGCTTGTCTTCATAAATGATTGACCCGAATAGACCGGATATACAAGATTTTTAGAAGACCATTGAGCAAGAAACAAATATTTATTTCCCAGTTCATCTTCCCGACACCAATATTGTGGTAATCGATCAGCAGAGACTAACGGCGGATGATCGACAAGTTGATTAAAGTCGAAAGAAACATTTTTGAATTGTATCAGGGTATTGTAGAGTTGTGAGAATTCCGGTGACTTATTCAGTCCGGGTTGCATCGGTTGCTTCTTAATACAGATTTTCAATCCTTTAGTTGCATGATCAACAATCTTTCTTAGACTTCTTAGGTCCAAATAGTCTACATCAATATATAATACATTGAAACGAGCATCTCCAACCACCAATTGTTTATTCTTGATTTCTGATTTTTCGATGAAGTGTCTGTTGATCCATATTGGATGATAGCCTTCTAATTCATTGGGAGTTTGAGCATATCTCAATTCATATTCACCCCATACCCATACACGTTGTTTTTCTTTGGGTAATGCACCTTTCATTACCGCATCTTCATAAGGAATATAAACCGCTACATCCGTATAGCTTTTTCCCAGTTGCATATAGCCGGACACTTTTTCAACATAGGAATTCAGTTGAGGTAATTCTTCAGTCAGACTTCCTCCCGGTCCAATATAACAGCTTGCAAAAAAATCAATTGTGTCGGAACCGGCAGGATTGAAAGGCATGCCGATATAAACATGCATGTTGATTCCATTGGAAAATAATGCGTCTGCAACCATTTTCAAATCGGCTGTTTGTTCTTGTCTTAGATAAGTTGCAGGAAATCCATACATACAGGTGAATGATTCTGAAGAGACTATTTTTTTGGAAGAGAGACAGGCAGAAGAACTCACGATCCTTGAATAATTCGGATCGTTGAGCATGGCTTCAGATTCCGGAATGTCAACCAGTGAATAGGCAGTCATGACATCTGTAGGGGAACCCAGACATTGGACTCGTGACCATGAATCTAATTCCTTGCATTTTTCTACAAACGGAAGGTAGAATCCTTTTGTGACGTATTCATCCAACAACAGCATGTAATCATACCTTACATCCGGAAAAGAATCCAAACCAATGTTCATATAGGGTTTAATGTCATATCCAAAATTTATAAAAAACGTAGAGTCAAATCCTGGTGTCCAAATTTTATTTTTAGCATTCAACTTGATTTCCCAGGAATCCATGAAGAGGCTTGATTTCTTTTTACTTAAGCAGTCTTTGAATGCATTTTCCAGCGGTAAGGAGTAAATCTTAAATGCATTTGAATCCAAATGATTGATTACTCGCATATTCTCGGGCCAGGACCAGGAAAAAGTTAAAAGTTGTTCAAATGATGTATCGCCATAAATTTGAGTACCATATTTTTTTTCAATATTGGGACCTGCAGTGGGCCATGCAGTACCATAAGTAAAGTCACAGGCAAGACCTAAGGAGTCTGAGTATTGCTTGGCAAATGCAACTACCTCTATCCATTCTTTGCTTAACCACTTCGAGGCACTGGTGTCAATAGGGTAATTTCGATTATAATCCTTTATAAACCATTCCCTATAACGGTGCAAAGGATATAACCATGCAATTTCAACACCTCCGAAATTATTTTTCTTAACCCAATCGAGTTGATATCTAATATCATCTTTATCAATTCGGGTTGCAAACCAAAACCATCTCACCAAGGGTTTTGAATTTGAATAAAATGGATTGACAGGATCCTTAGGAAGTTCATTATTAAAACTAAAGGTCAACGATACGGATAGTATCACAAGTATTAATAAATTCCATTTATTCACTATACAAAAATACAATGTAGTTCCAATAGTTCAACAAGTTAAAATACAATATCAGAGTTAAAAATAAACAATAACTTCGATGAATTGAAGTGCTTAAGTTATTTTTGCTCAAGCAGCCAATCTATGAAATTCATTTTAATTGTATATTTTACTTTTTCGGTTTGTTGGGCACAGCAATTCGATATAACTCAATTTGGTGCGAAAGGAGATGGACATACACTGAATACAGAATTTATACAGAAAGCCATCCAGGCAGCTCATAAAGCAGGTGGTGGTACTGTTTATATCCCAAGAGGAAAATTTGTAACCGGTTCCATAGTTTTAATGAATGGCGTTCATGTTCATCTTCACAAAGATGCAATGATTTTAGGGAGTATCACGGCTTCTGATTATATTAAGTTAAATCGTTGGAAAGCATTAATTATGGCTGATGGAGTTTCAGATATTTCTATTACCGGTAAAGGGATTATTGATGGTCGTGGAGATCAGTTGGGTTTACATATCGATAGTCTTTTCTATGCAGGGATTATCGATACACAACATTATTACTTAAAAGAAAGAAGAGCATGGGCAGAATTGCGTCCGCAGATAATAGAATTTGTTCATTGCAGAAATATTCGCTTAAAAGATGTTACTCTTAAAAATTCTTCTTGTTGGGTTCAGACGTATGAGAAGTGCAATAACATAAGAATTGATCATGTTAAAGTTGACAGCGATGCATACTGGAATAATGATGGAATCGATATTGTCGATTGTCAAAACGTAAAAATATCGCATTGTTATATCAATTCTTCAGATGATGGAATCTGCATTAAATCTGAAGATTTTAGTTTGCAGCAGATCTGCGACAATATAACCATATCCGATTGTAGGATTAGGTCCAGTGCGAGTGCTGTAAAGTTTGGAACCTCTCTTGTAAGCGGAGCTAGAAATGTTGTTATTAGGAACATCAAAGTATTTGATACTTATCGTTCTGCTATTGCCATTGAAGCAACACAGGGTGGATTTATAGAAAATGTTCTGGTAGAAAACATCAAAGCAAAAAACACCGGCAATGCGATTTTTATTCGAATCGGTAAAGTGCGGGGAGCCCCTAAGGCTGGTCCTCTTAGGAATGTTGTCATTCGAAATGTTGAAGTCTCTGTTCCATTTGATATTCCGGATAAGAATTATAAGATCCGCGGACCTATGTTGCCTTTCTTTCATAATATTTTTCCATCTTCTATTACAGGTAATCCGGGAGTATTTGTTGAGAATGTAAGCCTTGAAAATATCAAAATAACATATCCGGGCAGGGGAAATAAGGCTTATGCAAACCTGCCATTGTATCGCATTAAAGATGTTCCTGAATTAGAAACGGAGTATCCAGAATTTTCTATGTTTGGAGAATTACCTGCCTGGGGATTTTATTGTCGTCATGTCAAGGGTCTAAGTTTTAAAAACATACAATTAGAAATTGAAAAACCAGATTACAGGCCGGCAATGGTCTTTGATGATGTACATGGATTAAGTATTGAATCCATTCGAGTGAGAGGAGATAAGAAAGATAGTCCGATGTTCTTTAAGAATACTTCAGATGTCAAATTGAAGGATGTAGATCACAATAAGTAATTGTAATAATTCTGAAACATTTGAATTTAGTTTATCATTGATCTTTATTCGAGGCTTTAGCAATTAATTATCTTTAAATTCCGGATATAGTATTCTGAAAGCATTAAATACTGCAGGATGTGTTACTGTGGCGTGATTTTCAGAAGGTAAGTAGTCAAAAAAGACTTTTATTGTTTTACTTTTACCTTGTTTAATTTTATCAAATAGCAAGTTGGCATCCACTTCCATTACATGACTGTCAAGTCCCGGTGTCAGACCTTCTTTGCCTACTCCTATGTAAATGGATAAGGATTTGGTGAATTTTTCCGATAATATTTCAGGATTTAATTTTAGTAATGAACCGTCATTCCACCATAGACTCGGGCTTATGATAATATATTTGTCAAATAGATATGGTTTGGAAAAAAGAATTTCAGTTGCTAACAAACCAGCTAATGATTGCCCAATTATCGTCTTATTAGTCGTTGTTCTAAAATTAGTATTGATAAATGGTAGTAGTTCTTTTTCTATGAAATTAATAAATTTTGCAGAACCACCTCCAGTTGGCGCATGTGCTTTATCATTGTTAAAATTTGATGGACCTGTAAAATCTCTTCTCCTGTCAACGTTTGCAATTCCAACAATTATCGATTTTGGAACCCTATTAATCCATGAAAAATTATTATATTGAACTATACCAGTAAGGTGTAAAAAATCTTCATCGATTGAGCCATCTAATATATAAATTACCGGATACTTTGTGCTGTCTTCTTCTTTGTATCCGTCAGGTAAGTAAATATTAAAAATTCGATTTTCGCCCAGTACATTTGAATAAATTTGTTCAACAGTACCAATGATTAAGGGTTTGCTTGTGATAGATTGAATTTGAGCATCTGTTGTGAAAGCGGTCAACATAAGAAGTGTCATTAGGGTAATTGTCTTCATTGTCTAGATTTTATATAGTTATAAAAGAGGATTAAAAATGAGTTACAAATATTATCTTATTTTGTAAAATGAAATCAATTATTTCGGAATTGAAAAGAAATATATTTTAGATTCTCTTTTGTCTTAATTGATCACAATTTTTTGGAATAATTGTAATAATTCTTATTCCTGTTTTTTCAATGCTTTTTAAAGTTAAGGTTTTTTAGAAAGTTCAGATATGATTTATAAAAATTATTGTTTTGTTTATCCATATGCAAGGAATAGAATAAGATTGTTAAGAATTGTTGTCCGTTAAGTATCTAATAGAACAGTTTAAAAGTTAGAGGCTCGCTATTCTAAGCAGAACTAAGATAGAAATGCTTTCCGGTTTTGGAAGAAATTAAGTTTGGTTCACGATCACTCATTTTTATTGATGGTTGCATTTTCATTGCCAAAAAATATAGTGTAAAATGGTAAACTTATTTTTCTGTTAAGTAAAAAGAATAGTACAACACAATACAAAGTGCTGAAAAGGATAATCGAGAAGCATATAGATTGAATAATTGCACCATCGGCAGAACCTTGTTGCAAAGGTAAAGTAGCAATTACTGCTGATCCCAATCCTTTCGGGATCATGATAGACATAGTAGCCTTATCGATCAAAGGTGTATCTTTAGAAATCACTATTTTTACTGCAAGGATGCGAACAATATATAATATTAAAGTAATAAAGCCTCCCCAAAAGAGCCAGTCAAACCTACTAATTTGAATACTTATGCCAATAAAAATAAAAAAGAAGGTGCGGAGTAAAAATACCATTTCGCTAAAAAAATCTTTTTCTTCTTTGGGAAGAATAATATTTTGGTTTGGGATAATTCTTTTAATAAGTTGTGGTTCAAAGTATTGAAGATTTCCGATAGCTATTCCAAATGAAAGCGCAGTAAGAGGGCCACTAAAATTCAAATACTCTGTCAGTCCGTACAGTATAAGAAGAAAAGCCGGAGTAGAGAACTTAGTAGTTTTTAGAGTCGGGATTTTATTAATGATCAGAGACCATAAGAAGGCACCTGTGATACCAATAAAGAGTGCAAGTACGAGCGAAGAAATGAATTGAGAAACAACCAGATTTGCTTTCATTTCACCGGTCATCATTAGTCCTAAGATGCTGAGTGGTATGGCAAGTGTAAAGACATCAGTTTCTGCTGATTCAATAATAAGAGTTGCTGAAGTTTTTGGTTTAATAGAAATCTTTTTTACCAAACCAACTACGACAGCAGAAGAAGTTCCGCCAAGTGTCGCACCAATAAATAAGCAAGCTAAGATAGGTAATCCGAAAATTATCTTACAGAGTATGAATATTGTTATCCAGGTAGTAAAGAATCCAATTGTTGTTATCCCTACTGAGTCCTTGAATGATGCTTTTATTTCAGATATTTTCAGGTCTGTTCCGCTTTCAAAAAGAATGAAAATAAGTACAAGATTGCTGAAAAGTGAACTAAATTTTCCAAATGATGATGGATCAATAAGATGAAAAACGGGGCCGATTAAAATACCCAGAAACATAAGGCCCAAGACATCTGGAATGCTTTTTCGTTCAAAAACTCCGCTTAAATAATGTCCTAGAAAAATGAGAAGCCCAATAAATATTATAATGACAGATGTCTGCATATTTTCGTAATTAACGGATCTATATTGAAATCGTTATAAAGAATTACCGCTAGCAGTCAGCTATACGAATCTTCCTGTACAAAGCTACGTTTATTTACTTTATTTGAAATGTAATAAAGGAAATTTTTAATTGATCAATCTATACCTAAGCATTACAGCTTTACGGTTAGTCCTTCTATTCCTAAAATTGTTTCTGGAAATATTAATTTACATTCATCAACCAGTTCTTGAATATCAATGTATCGAGAGGAGTAATGGCCTGTTAATAATTTTTTTGCACCGGATTTCAAGGCAATTCGTGCGGCTTCAGAAGTAGTGGAATGTCTCATCTCTTTAGCTTTGGAATGTAACTCGTTTTTATAAGTAGTCTCATGATACAATAGATCGACGTTTTCAATAAATGGCAGAATGGATTCATTATACTGAGTGTCGCTACAATAGGCAAATGATTTTTTTATAATTTTTGTTTCCAGTGCTTCTTCATGAGAAATCCTTGCACCTTTTTTTGTAACAATATCTTCTCCTCTTTTTATTTGTCTGATCTCAGAGAAAGTCATCGGATTTTGATCAAGAATTTCTTTCTTCAGATTAATTCTTGTGGATTGATACCTAAAACAATATCCAATACAAGGTACATGATGATCTAATGGAAAAAAATCAAAGTACAATTCTTCATCAATATCAACACGTCCGGGATTGTTGTGATCCAGTTCTGTGATATTTAACACATACTGAATCTGTGAATGACTTAACCTGAGATTTGTCCTTACAAATTCTTGAATTCCTACAGGTCCATAAAGGTTAATTTGCTGAGGTAGCTGATAAAGACTTATTGTGTTTAGCAAGCCCGGTAAGCCAAATACATGATCACCGTGCAGATGAGTGATCAGAATATAATTTAACTGCGGCCATTGAACTTTCTGATTGAATAACCGGAGCTGGGTTCCTTCTCCGCAATCAATCAGAAATAGTTGCTCCTGGATGTTGAGTAACTGAGAACTTGGATATCTTTTTTTTGAAGGTGTAGCCGAAGAAGATCCAAGAACGGTAAGCTCAAAGCGATTACTATTCCTCTTCCTCATCGAGGTCGCGCTCCATGTCTTCCATAAATATATAATCTATGGATTCTTGTAATGTTGGTATCAGTGTTAGAATAGTTTCTAGTTTAGAGATCTCAATAAGCTTTTTTATTGAATCACTTTGAATATTCGTTAATACGAATGATCCATAATTTTTCCAGAGTCTATTGGCTGTTAAAATAGAGCTTAAACCAGAGGAATCTATATAATTTACTTTGGATAAGTCAAAAATCAAGTTCCGGACTCCTTCGTTTCTGAGAAAAACAAACTCACTCTTCAATTGAGGGGCAATTAGAGAATTCAGGTTAGACTCTTCCAGACTAAAAATTGAATACCTTTCTTGCTTGTCTATTTCGTATTTCATAAGATATAATAATAAAAATCTAATTATAAGTCATTGATTATCAAACAAATAGTATTTCTTTCAGAATAATTTTAATGCAAATTCTTAAAAAAAACACTATTTTTGGGAGCGTAAAATTAAGAAAGACAGCATTCTTAATGAACTAATGTCAAATGATAAGCATTAATTAACAGTACTTAGAAATAACGAATACAATTGCTTAAAGTCAAATTCTTAAAAAACAGGGGAAATTAGAATGAATAAAAGGTTCTCTACAAAAGTAAAGAAGGTTCTGGCAAACAGCCGGGATGAAGCTTTGCGTCTAAACCACGATTACATAGGAACTGAACATATCCTTTTGGGTATGTTGGCTGAGAAAGAATGTCTGGCAGTGAATGTACTTCGGTCGCTTAAGGTTAATCTTAAGCAATTAAGAATGAGTATTGAAGAAGCAATACCTGTAAGAAAAGGAGAAGGGGCAAATTTTCAAGTGGGAAATCTGCCACTCAACAAACAAGCCGAAAAGGTCTTAAAATTTACCTATCTTGAAGCTAAAATTTCAAAGGAAGAAGAAATCTATCCTGAACATCTTCTTTTGTCAATTATGAAGCATCATGATAATTTGGCAAGCTCTATATTGGAAGAATTCAATGTAGATTATGAGACATTTAAATCTGAGTTAGATTATATCAGTCAGCAAGGAACATTAGGAAGTATGGAAGAATTGCCTGAAATTACTTCTTCCAGTGAGTCTGACTCATTTGATGAAGAACAAAGTGCAAATCCATTTACCAAGAAAGCGATAGGTAAATCGACCACACCGGTTTTGGATAATTATGGACGTGATGTTACCAGACTCGCAGAAGAAGGAAAACTGGATCCGATCGTTGGACGCGAGCAAGAAATTGAAAGAGTTTCACAAATTCTTAGCCGAAGAAAAAAGAATAACCCGATCTTGATTGGTGAGCCCGGGGTTGGAAAAACAGCAATCGTTGAAGGTCTTGCCCTAAGAATTATGCAGAAAAGGGTCTCACGAACCTTATTTAACAAACGTATTGTAATGCTGGACCTTGCAGCCTTGGTTGCAGGAACGAAATATCGTGGACAGTTTGAAGAAAGGATAAAAGCGATCATGAATGAATTAGAGAAATCGAGAGATGTTATTCTATTCATTGATGAAATTCATACTATTATTGGGGCAGGAGGTGCTACGGGTTCTTTAGATGCATCCAATATATTTAAACCAGCATTGGCTAGAGGAGAATTACAATGTATTGGCGCTTCAACACTGGATGAATACAGACAACACATTGAAAAAGATGGAGCTTTAGATAGGAGGTTCCAAAAAGTTATGATTAATCCTCCAACCATTGAGGATGCACTTCAGATCTTGAATAATATAAAGTCTAAATACGAAGAATTTCATTCAGTTAGCTATAGTGATGAGGCTATACAGGCTTGTGTGAAATTAAGTGACCGATACATTACCGATCGATTTTTGCCGGACAAGGCAATTGACGTGCTGGATGAGGTAGGAGCAAGAGTGCATTTAAACAATATACATGTTCCAAAACATATCGAAGAAATCGAAAAACAGATAGATACTATACGTGAACAAAAGAATTTTGCTGTAAAGAGTCAGCAATATGAGAAAGCAGCAGATCTCAGAGATCTTGAATCCAAAATGCAGAAGAAGTTGGAGTCATCCAAACAAGAATGGGATGACGAATCCAAATCTAAAAGATTTCCTGTAACAGATGAAGACATTGCTGAAGTAGTATCCATGATGACCGGTATCCCGGTTAAGAAGGTAGCTGCCAGTGAAAGTAAAAAACTGGTTCACATGGCAGATGAGCTGAAGAACGTTGTCATAGGACAAGATGAAGCAGCTGTAAAAATTTCAAGGGCAATTCAAAGAAACAGAGTCGGACTTAAGGATCCAAGAAAGCCTATCGGAACCTTTATATTTTTAGGACCTACCGGAGTAGGTAAGACAGAAATGGCAAAAGCGATTTCCAGATTACTCTTTGATTCTGAAGATTCTTTGATAAGATTGGATATGAGTGAATATATGGAAAAATTTACGGTATCCAGGCTTATAGGCGCACCTCCGGGATATGTTGGCTATGAAGAAGGGGGACAACTGACAGAGAAGGTCAGAAGAAAACCATATGCTGTAATCTTATTGGATGAGATAGAAAAAGCACATCCGGATGTGTACAATATACTTTTGCAGGTGCTGGATGAAGGAACACTTACCGATGGATTGGGAAGAAAAGTAGATTTTAAAAACACTATACTCATTATGACCTCTAACATAGGAGCAAGACAACTGAAGGACTTTGGTCAAGGTGTTGGATTTACAACTAAGGCAAGAATGGATAGTGCAGATGAAGATGCCAAGAGCGTCATTAAAAATGCCCTAAAAAAGACTTTTTCACCGGAATTCTTAAATAGAATCGATGACGTTGTAATTTTTAACACCCTTGAAAAAGAGCAAATATTTAAAATAATAGACCTTGTACTAGCAAATTTGCTAAAGCGAATAGCACAAATGAATATTGATTTTCAGATAACTTCTGAAGCAAAAGAGTTTCTTGCAGAAAAAGGATATGATCCGCAATTTGGGGCAAGACCTCTTCACAGGGCTTTACAAAAATATTTAGAAGATCCTTTGGCGGAATACATTCTTACAGAATCACCGGAACAGGGCGCTAAACTTAGTGCAGGACTTAATAAAGAGAAAGATGGCATTGTTATTTCAGGTCCGCCTATTACTAAAAGTGCAAAAAAATCTTGAGAATTTGTATTTTTTTATCTTTGCACACAAATTTGATTTTTTTATATAAACTAATTCCATTTGGCAGACCAGAATAAAGACAATTTACGGCTAAACGAGCAAATTAAAAATTACACTATAAGACTCACCGGGGATGATTTTGACGCGATCTCAGAAGTAGCAGGAAAAACCATCGAGCCCGGGATATACGATACAAATCAGGCTATAAGATGGGCCTATGAGCTTGGGATGGATCTTATTGAGATAAGCGGAAAAGCGGATCCTCCTGTATGTAAGATAACAGATTACAATAAGTTTATTTACAATAGAAAGAAGAAGGAGAAGGAAATCAAGGCAAAATCTGCTAAAGTAGTTGTTAAAGTACTTCGTTTTGGTCCCAATACAGATGAGCACGATTTTGATTTTAAGATTAAGCATGCTATAAAATTCCTTGAAGAAGGTTCTAAGGTGAAGGCATATGTACAGTTTAAAGGCCGTGCCATTGTTTATAAGGATAGGGGAGAATTACTGCTTCTTAAGTTTATCAAGGAGCTTGAGAATTATGCCTCTGCCGAAGAGCTTCCTAAATTAGAAGGAAAGAGGATGTTTGTTACCATGAGTCCTAAGAAAGGAGTGGTTAAAAATTAATTTTCAGGGTATCTCAGGTCATTTCTTAAATTAGTATTATCTTTGCGCCCACTAAAAAAATAGCTTATGCCAAAGGTAAAAACGCATTCCGGAACCAAAAAACGTACAAAAGTTACGGCATCAGGTAAGGTAAAAACCTATCAGGCGAATACTTCACACTTGTTAAGAAATAAAAGTAAGAAAGCAAAACGCCGCCATCGATCCAATGTGGTTGCGCATCCTACAGAACAGGCCAGGCTTAAGGCATTGTTAGGTATTTTTTAGTAAAATAATTTATTAACCGGAATGGCGGTAAAGTATACTGATAGTTCAGTATCCCCCTTTCCTTAAATAGTAAAATATGCCACGTTCAGTAAATTCAGTTGCTTCCAAAGCACGTCGTAAAAAAATTTTAAAAGCCGCAAGAGGCTATTTCAGCGGTAGATCCAAAGTCTACACAGTAGCGAAGAATGCTGTAGAAAGAGCAATGAAATATGCTTTTGTTCACAGAAGGGCAAAAAAACGCGCATTCAGAAGGCTTTGGATAGCCAGAATTAATGCCGCAGTCAGACCTTTAGGGTTAAATTACAGTCGATTCATAGACGGACTCAATAAAAATCACATCTTACTCAATAGAAAAGTGTTGGCTGATCTTGCTTTACACAATCCCACTGCGTTTAAAGCTGTTGTCGATAGAGTTAAAGGATAGTTGTTCTGCCACTAAAATCTGCTACAAGAATCCATGTTACCTAGCAGGAAGGCATGACGATTCGTTATGTAGTTAGATCAGAGTTGGTGAGTAGTATATCTTCTATTGTCCTTCTTTTAACTCTTTGTTTGAAATTAAGTACTCAAAGATTTTAGAATATTGATGACAAGAACATTATTGACTTCACTTTTTTGTTTCATATCATTAATTCATTATGGGCAAAAGAACTTTCATTACGCAGATTCTATTAGAAAGGCATTCAATATTCCTGAACTGAGCTATGCCGTTGTTACTAATAATCACATCGAAGAGTTAGTCGCTATCGGGCAGCATTCGGCAGCCTTACTTGATACTGCTACTTTGAACGATAGATTTCATTTAGGATCTAATACAAAAGCAATGACGGCATTTATTATTGCCAAATATGTAGAGAAAGGTGCGCTTAAATGGTCAACCAAATTTTTTGATATATTTCCAATATGGAAACAACATTCAAAATCTCAGTACTATAATATTTCTCTCAAAGATCTATTATCTCATAGAGCGCATATTCAAGCTTTTCAGGGAGAGAACGATCCGCTAATACCAAATTTTCAAGGATCCAAACAACATAAAAGAGAATTATTTGGAAAATTTGTATTGACGCTTGATCCAGTACCGATTGACAGTCTTCACCCATTTAGCTATTCAAATGCCGGATATACTCTTGCGACTTTAATGTTAGAAAAAGTTACAAAAAGAAGCTGGGAGCAACTTGTGGAAAAGGTTTTTAATAAAGACTTAAAGTTAAATGTTGAATTTTCTTGGCCTGAAAATCAAACAAAAAATGACACTTGGGGACATATAGTTGAAAATGGAATACAGATACCTGTAGCTTCGGATACAAATTACCATTTGGATTATACAGAACCTGCAGGTGACTTAAATATTAAAATAAAGGATTACGTAAAATTCATTCAACTTAATCTTCAAGGATTGGGAGAATTGAATAACTACTTAAAGTCCAATACCTATAAATTTATTCATCAGGGAATTGAGGGTTATTCTATCGGATGGTTTAACGTTTATGAAGATGGCAATAGTTTATCTACACATTCAGGAACGGCGGGTACATATTATTCTCAAGTTCAATTAGATCGAAAGAAACAAATTGGTTATATAATTTTTGCAAATTCATATGGTGAGGATACCTTAATAGGAGCAAGGCTTCTTATGAGAAAACTTAAGGAGAACTATGGAAATTGAGTTTTGTACCTCCAAATTTAATTTGTAAATAATCTCTAAAGTTCAGAAGGAATATCTGAACTCTGAATATTTCAGATGTTTTACAAGAATAAATTTGAGCCAGTTTCAATTCAAACTTGCCATAGGGATTGTCAGAATAAATTGTTTAAAATCACAATCTTGTCATCTAGTCATGTGATGAGTGTTCCATGATTTTGAAGATATGCAATAAGTATGGAAAAAGGGCATCCATACTTTCTGATGCGCCACGTGTTGAACCCGGAAGGGCAAGAATTAAAGTGTTTCCTTTTAGGCCACCGAGACTTCTGGACAGCATCGAATAAGGCATTAATTCCTGACCATGATTTCTTGCTGTTTCACCAATACCTGGGATCTCGCGATCCAGTAAAGGACGTATTGCTTCAGGAGTAATATCTCTAGTTGATAAGCCTGTTCCACCAGTCAGAATAATCAGATCATTCTTTTCGTCGTACAACTTTTGAACCGTATCCTGGATTTCTTTAAATTCATCTGGAATGATTTGGTAGTTACAGTTCGTAATATTTGATTTTTCAAGTTTTTGAAGTATAGCTTTTCCGGCAGAATCCTGTTTTTTACCTGCGGAAATACTATCAGAACAAACGATAACGGAAGCTTTAAGAGGCCTTGAAAGTTTGTCTGAAAATTGAGATTTTCCACCTTTCTTTGTTAATAATTTAATACCAACTATCTCAATTTCTTTATCAATAGGCTTGAGCATATCATAGATGGTAAGAGCAACTACCGAAGATCCATGCATCGCTTCAACTTCAACTCCGGTGCGGTAAATGGTATGAACTTCAGTTTCGATTATAATGTCCAATCCCTGAATATTGTGTCTTATCTGTGCAAACTCTATTGGTAAGGGATGACAATCAGGTATTAATTCACTGGTTTTTTTTATACCAAAAAGTCCGGCAATCCTACTCGATTCCAGAACATCACCTTTGGGTACTGTTTTGTTGACAACTGCATCAATGGTTTCCTGACGACTTACTCTTACAATTGCCTGCGCAATAGCAATTCGGTGTGATTTAATCTTATTGCCGATGTTTATCATATTCTACAATTTATTAATTTTCCATTCGTAGTCTTCTCCTGTAAATAATTCTTTACCCCAAATCGGTACTTCATTTTTAATTTTTTCAACCATCTCCTGACAGGCTTCTATGGCTTCTTTCCTGTGTGCCGAAGAAGTAAATACGAATAAACTGATTTCGCCAGCGTTAACTTTTCCAAGGCTGTGGTATATGTGTAAACAGTTTAGCTGATATTTAGCAAACATATTTTCACGTATCTCATGAAATTTTTCTTCTGCCATTTCCTGATAAGCCGAATATTCAATAGCAACAACCTCTTTGCCGCGTAGGTGATCATTTCGAACCTGCCCCAGAAAAATGGAATGTGCACCTATATCTTTTTTCAAGCTGTGTTTGGCTATGGAATCGCTTATAAATGTAGGGCTGATTGCACCTTCAATAAATACTTTTTTCATTTTCTATTCAACATTCTCATTTTGTAACGAATAATTTTTCCAAGCCTCAATTCCTCCTTTAAGACTATAAAGTTTCATTTCAGGAATCTTATCGGTTAAAATCCGCAATGCAGTTTGACTTCTTTTGCCGGATTTACAAAATAAAATTATTGTATCTTCTTTTGAAAAATTTTGACTCCACTCTTCAATTTTTTTCAGTGAAAGTTGTTCATGCGGAAATTCAGTAATTAAGGGAAGTTCTTCTTTTTCTCTTACATCAATAATTTTGAATTTCTTATTATTTATATAGGACTTGAAATCCTCAACTGCAATTTCATTTTGATAAAATTCCGTCCCACAAAACCAATTGTAATTAAAGTTAACAAATTCATGTTCAGTAGAAGGCGCTGATTGGCTTTTGTTTTTATTTGGTTGAATGGAAAACTCATAGAATTGGTTTGAAAGACAATTGTAGGTTAAAATAGAATTGCACAATGTCTGTCCGATACCGGTAATGATTTTTATACATTCATTTACTTGTAATGCGCCAATAATTCCCGGTAGTACTCCCAGTACACCGGCTTCTGCACAATCAGGTACAGATTCGGCAGATGGAGGAGCAGGAAAAAGATCACGGTAATCGACTGGTGATTTACCCTGTTGATCACAATAATTAAATACACTCACCTGTCCTTCAAATCGAAGTACGGAACCATAAACCAAGGGTTTGTTGAGCAAGGTACAGGCATCGTTTACCATGTAACGAGTCGAAAAATTATCGGAACCATCAATGACAATATCATAATTGCAAATGATTTTTAATGCATTGTGGGATTCTAATTTTAATTGATGGGAATCAATTTGAATTTCAGGATTGAATCGTTTTAATTTTTGGACTGCAACTAAAG
Organism: Saprospiraceae bacterium; assembly: GCA_020848695.1. Classification (GTDB taxonomy): domain Bacteria; phylum Bacteroidota; class Bacteroidia; order Chitinophagales; family Saprospiraceae; genus Vicinibacter. The sequence goes on along the minus strand of JADLHT010000022.1, from coordinate 20,116 downwards.
TTTTTGATTTTCCGACATCCTCTATGGAGTAGAGGGTCTGTCTTTGTAAATTGGATAGTTCTACGATATCAAAGTCAACAATACCAATTTGTCCTATTCCTGCTGCTGCAAGATAAGGCAAAGCTGCACAGCCCAATCCCCCAGCACCAATCATTAAAACTTTTGACTTCATCAACTTATCTTGACCTGACGTTCCTAGCTCCTTTAGCTTGATTTGACGAAGATATCTTTCATATTTATTTTTGGAAACCATCTTTTTGATCTTATCCGCCAGAAAAAGCTGGAAGTAAAGCAACAACATCTGCATCTTTCAGTATGCAATTTTCATGTATGATTACTTTATTTATTGCAATTGAATATTTCATATCATTTATTCCGGGATATTTTTTACTCATCAAATTAATTAATTCATTTGTGTCTTTGGTATCCCATATTTTTAATTTACTTTCGCCTGTTATATCCGTCAGATGTCCGAAAAATAATACTATTATTTCCATATAGATTTTATTTCAAGCGTTTAAGCAAAAAGAAAAATTTTGTTTAATTCAAACAGATTATAAATTGTTAAATGAATTTTTTCCAACTAGGTTTAAATGTAATAAGTTAAAAAAAGTTTTGTTAGGTAAACCATAATTTTATGCAAGCTAATATCAGAACCAATGCTAAAATTTGTTTTAAGTTGATATTGTTGAATTTTTTGGCTCCTAAATAAGAGCCCGTGAGCCCTCCCATTAAGGCAATGATACACATCAGTGCCATATCGGTACTAAAATTAATTCCTTTGGAGAAGAGGCCTGTGAAGCCTGATATTGAATTAACAAAAATAAATAAGGCAGACACAGCAGCCGTTTGTTTCATATTTGCCCAGTGCAGAAGTAATATTATCGGACTTAAGATTATTCCACCTCCAATTCCAATCATTCCCGATAGAAATCCAATCATCAAGCCTAAGACCATTGAAAGAAATAGATTTTGTTTTGTAATCAGCTGTTTCTCATTGGAATGATCCCAGAGAAGTCGAACTACTGAGAATAATAGGAGTATGCTTAGTATTCTTTTATAGACTTCTGAATCTATTTCAACCTGACCACCTATAAACGCTGCCGGAATTGACACAATAGCAAAAGGCCAGAAAAGTTGCCATCGGAAATGTCCGCCTTTATAATATTGAATAAAACTAATTGCGGAAACAAATATATTGAGTAATAAGGCTGTTGCCCTCATGGTTTCTGGAGCAAATGAAAAAAATGCCATTAAGGCGAGATAACCACTTGCTCCACCATGCCCGACTGATGAATATAGAAACGCAACAACAAACAGTAATATGTAAAATAGAATATAATAAGATTCGTACATCATCCAGCGAGAATTGAAATTTAATACTGTTTTGTAAGTATCCTTTAAGATTACAATCAAATATTAATTCTTAAAGGTAATAATTATTCCAAAGATTATAGATCTATAGGTTGGCAATTTTAATAAATATTTGATTATTGCACTTTGATTATAAGTTATATAAAAATATTTTATTGATAAGCCGTAAAATTCAGGTTTTTTAATTAGGAAATGATCAAGTTATTCAAAATATTTTAAAGGAATTGATTAGATAAGTATGCATGGGTTTATAAAAAGAATTTTTTAAGCTAACTGATTGTAAATGAATATTCTGAGCAATATTCTTCTGATCTAATGATTAATATCATAGATGCAACTGACCAAGATCATAGTATTCCAAATGAACTTTTTTAACCTTTGAACGTGGCATAATTTAAAAATTACAATTATGAATATCAATCACAATTCTCTATTAAAACTAGTGGTGTTATTTTTTGTAATAATTTATTCGATACCGCTTCATTCTGATTCAACAGCAGATCCCATTTTGACTGGAGATGCCGGTAGAGGGCAAGATCTTTTTACAGGAAGACTTCGATTCACAAATAATGGACCCAGCTGTAATTTTTGTCATAATGTGAGTATTGATGGAGTAATGAGTGGAGGAACTCTGGCAAAAGATTTAACTCAATGTATAAGCAGATTGACAGCGGTAGGGGCCAAGTCATTCTATGGGAATACACCGATGCCAATGCCGCAAATGCAAGAGTCTTATGCAGATAAACCATTGACAAAACAGGAAGTAGAAGATATTTCAGCATTCCTACTTCACGCAGATAATCTTTCCAAAAACAAATCAGCAAGCTACACTGGGGGTGCAATGTTGTTTTGGGGAATTGGTGGAGTAGCATTTCTCATGTTTGTATTCACTTCCTTATGGATTAAAAGAAAGAAAGGAACTGTAAATATCGATATATACAAACGTCAAATGAGATCTGTAGATTATTAAATTTCAGAGAGATAATAATTATTTAATGTAAATATAAAAAATTATGAGTTGGATTGAAGATATCATCTCACCGAAGACCAGACAATGGGAAGAGTTTTATCGAAATCGTTTCCAGCACGACCGTATTGTGCGAAGTACACATGGTGTAAATTGTACGGGAGGTTGTTCTTGGCAGATTCATGTTAAGGATGGAATCGTTGTATGGGAAACACAGCAGTTGGATTATCCTTTATTAGAAAGTTCATTACCTCCTTATGAGCCAAGAGGTTGTCAAAGAGGAATTTCTTATTCCTGGTATTTGTATAGTCCTTTGCGAATAAAGTATCCGCTCATCCGAGGAATATTATTTGATTTATTTAAAGAAGAAAAGAAAAAAGCAGGGGGAGATCCTGTAAAAGCCTGGGAGAATCTTCAAAATAATAAAGAAAATCGTAAACGATATCAGCAAGCAAGAGGTAAAGGAGGGTTCAGAAGAGCAACTTGGGATGAGATGCTTGAACTAATGGCTGCTGCTAATATTTATACTGCTAAAAAACACGGACCGGATCGGGTTGCTGGATTTTCTCCTATTCCTGCAATGTCGATGTTAAGTTATGCGGCAGGAGCAAGATTTCTTCAACTTTTTGGTGGATTTAACTTAAGTTTTTATGATTGGTATTGTGATCTGCCTACGCACTTTCCGGAAATGTGGGGAGAACAAACCGATGTCTGTGAAAGTGCAGATTGGTATAATTCTAAACTGATTGCAGACATGGGAGCATGTTTGAACATGACACGTACTCCGGATTGTCATTTTTTTGCTGAGTCAAGACATAACGGTACTAAAGCGGTTGTATTCTCTCCAGACTTTAGTCAGGTTTGTAAATATGCTGATCAGTGGGTTCCGGTACATCCGGGAACCGATAATGCATTCTGGATGGCTGTTACCCATATCATTCTTAAAGAGTTCCATCATCAAAAACAGACACCCTATTTTATTGAATACACAAAAAGATACACAGATAGTCCTTTCTTAGTTCATCTGGAAAAAGATGGCGATCACTATAAGCCTGGCCGATTAGTGAGAGCTAACGAAATGTCACAATGGAAGGATATAGAAAATGGTGATTGGAAATATTTAAACATTGATGAGAGCACCGGTGAACTTATTGTACCAAAAGGAACAATGGGATATCGTTGGGATAAAGCCGGAGGAAAGTGGAACATGAAGTTTGAATGTGGTGAAACTGAAAGGAAATATGATCCTTTATTAACTCAGTTGAATAGGAATGATGCTATTCTTCAAACAGAATTTATTGAGTATGGATTGAATAATTCATTTTTAAGAGGAGTCCCTGTAAAATATCTGGATACCATTAATGGCAAAGTCCCTGTGGTTACAATCTATGATCTTCTAATGGGGCAATATGGAGTTGACCGAGGATTGGCAGGACAATATCCTAAAGATTATACTGATAAGGAAGCTTCTTATACACCGGCATGGCAGGAGCTTTTTACCGGAATTGATTCCAAAACAGTTATTCAGTTTGCTCATGAATGGGGCAATACGGCAGAAACAACTAAAGGAAAATGCATGGTGATTATTGGAGCCGGAATAAATCACTGGTATCATGCAAATTTGATATATAGATCTGCTGCCATGGCTCTGGCATTATGTGGTTGTGTTGGAAAAAATGGAGGAGGATTAAATCACTACGTAGGTCAGGAAAAACTGGCACCTGTGGATTCGTGGGGAGCAATAACGTTTGCAAAAGATTGGGTTGGCTCTTCTCGATTACAACAAGCTCCGCTTTGGCACTATATCAACACTTGCCAATGGCGTTACGATGGATTCCATTATCATTATAATCCGGTTCCGGAAAACAAATGGAGTAAAAAACATACTGCCGATAGCATCTTTACTTCAGTTAGAAATGGATGGATGCCGTATTACCCTCAGTTTAATAAAAATCCGCTTGAATTAAGTAAGGAGGCTGAAGCCAGTGGAGCAACTTCTGATGAAGATGTAATAAAATATACTGTAGAACAACTTAAAACCAGAAAACTCGAATTTGCTATAAACGATCCGGATGCAGAAGAGAATTTTCCAAGAGTTTGGTACATATGGAGAGGTAATGCTATACACGGAAGTATGAAAGGAACAGAGTATGCCTTGCGTCATTACTTGGGAACTCAGAATAATGTAATAGCACAAGATGCCGATGACAAAACTGAAGAAGTCAAATGGCACGATATAGCACCTGTTGGTAAGCTGGATTTGGTAGTTGATTTGAATTTCCGTATGGACTCTTCAGCGCTTTATTCTGATATTGTTTTGCCTGCCGCATCTTGGTATGAAAAAAATGATTTGAATAGTACCGATTTGCATTCATTTATTCATCCATTAGGTCAGGCAATTGCACCCGTCTGGGAATCAAAAACGGATTGGGATATTTTTAAACATCTTGCCAAAGCAACCAGCGAGATGGCTAAAAAATATTTTGCTGAACCCCAAAAAGATATTGTGATGACTCCTTTATCTCATGATTCACCAGACGAAATAACGCAACCCGATATTAAGGACTGGTTTAAAGGGGAGTGCGAGCCAATACCAGGCAAAACGATGCCGAAATTTTCCGTAATAACCAGAGATTATACTCAGCTCTATGAGAAGTTTATCACATTAGGAGAAGGCATAAGGGAAAAAGGATTAGGAGCACACGGTAATCATTATTTCTGTCAGGAGGATTATGATGATATGTGTGTTTCTAATCATTTTCCAAAAAGAAAGTATCAGGGAAAGACTCTTCCTTCAATTCAAGAAGATGAATGGGCGGCAAATGCAGTTCTTAATCTTTCAACCTTGACGAATGGAAAGCTTAATGTTCAGGCTTATAAAAACATGGAGAAGAAAACGGGGCTTGTCTTGGCAGACCTCGGGGAAGGAAGCAAAGATGTTAAACTCCGATACCAGGATCTGGTAGCTCAACCAAGAAGATATAATACCTCACCACTTTGGTCCGGTCTGATGAATGACGGTAGAGCATATGCACCCTATACTTATAATGTGGATCGATTAGTTCCATGGAGAACAATAACTGGAAGACAACATTTTTATCTTGATCATGAATTATATCTGGCTCATGGGGAACACTTACCTACTTATAAGCCTGCACCTAGACCTGAAGTGTATGGAGATCTCCGAGAGACTTGGAAAGAAGGTAAAGCCTTGGCCTTGAATTATCTTACCCCCCACGGTAAATGGCATATTCACTCAACATACATGGACAACCTGAGAATGCTTACGCTCTCCCGAGGGATTGAACCTTGTTGGTTAAGTGAGAAAGACGCAGAAATTTTAGGTATTAAAGACAATGATTGGGTAGAAGTTCATAATGATCATGGTGTCTATGTTACGAGAGCAGTTGTTAGTTCAAGAATTGCACCTGGAAGTTGTATCGTATATCACGTACCTGAAAGAACTGTTGGAATTCCAAAGTCACAACTTAGAGGTAATCGACGTGGCGGTGGACATAATAGTGTAACTCGTACCCATCTCAAACCCAATTATCTAAGTGGAGGTTATGGACAGTTTTCATACCACTTCAATTATTGGGGTCCAATAGCACCTCAAAGAGATACACACGTTATTGTTAAAAAAATGGAAAAGCTGGTGTGGTAAATATTTATAAAAAATAAAAAATTGTAAATACATGAATGTCCGTTCACAAATATCAATGGTATTTCACCTAGACAAATGCATAGGTTGTCACACTTGTTCGATCGCTTGCAAGAATATTTGGACAGACCGTAAAGGTGCTGAATACATGTGGTGGAATAATGTGGAAACGAAGCCCGGAACAGGTTATCCTACCAAATGGGAAGATCAGAATATATATAGAGGTGGCTGGCAAAAAGAGAATGGAAAAGTTAGCCTTAAAGGTGCCGGAAAAAGAAGAGGTTTAACTAATATTTTCTATAATCCCAACCTTCCTGTTATTGATGACTATTATGAACCATTTACTTACAGATACCTTGATCTGATAGAATCACCGGAAGGTGATGATCAGCCAACAGCCAGACCGGTCTCATTGATCACAGGTGAACCAATTGATATTAAAATGGGGCCTAACTGGGATGATGATCTGAGTGGGACGCCGGACTATGCCAGGAACGATCCGAATTTAAAAAATCTTTCTGCGGCAGAACAAGAAGTTATGTTTCAATTGGAAAGAATGGCATTTTTTTATCTGCCGAGAATCTGTAATCATTGCTTAAATCCTGCCTGTGTAGCTTCATGTCCATCCGGTGCAATCTACAAAAGAGGCGAAGATGGAGTTGTTCTTATCAATCAGGAAGTATGTAGAGCATGGAGAATGTGTGTAACTGCATGTCCTTACAAAAAGTCTTATTACAACTGGCATACCGGAAAATCAGAAAAATGTATTCTTTGCTTTCCAAGAATTGAAGCAGGACTTGCACCTGCATGCATGCATTCATGTGTAGGTAGAATTCGATATCTGGGAGTATTGTTATATGATGCTGAGAAAATTGAGGCAGCTGTACATGATGACGAAAGCAGACTCATTAATCGTCAGTTGGACATGATACTTGATCCTTTCGATGAAGAGGTCATCAAATCAGCAAAACAAAATGGTATAGCAGATTCAACTATTCATGCAGCACAGTTCTCTCCGGTATATAAATATGTTAAAGAATGGAAGTTAGCACTTCCTTTACATGCTGAATTCAGAACCTTGCCAATGTTGTTTTATGTGCCGCCACTCTTGCCGGTAATGGCAACTGTTAAACAAGTGGATAACAGCGAAGGAGAGAAAAAGATGAATCCAATGGCTAAATATTGGGATGACAACTGGCTATACGATACAAGTACCAAAGAGCTATGGGGAACTCTTGATCAGGTTAGGTTTCCATTAAAGTATCTCGCAAATCTCTTGAGTGCTGGTGATGAGGAATTGATTAAAGATAAATGGAGAAAAATGATGGCAGTACGTATTCACCGCCGAAGAGTTACTGTAGGTGATGTCAGCAATGAAAAAGCAGATGAAGCTTTGAGAGATGCCCATCTTACCCCTGAGATGGCTGATGGAATATTTTATTTAACCGCGTTGGCAAAGTTTGAAGACCGGTTTGTAATTCCTCCTGCACATCGTGAGCAAGCTATCGAAATGATTGATTTTACTGGAGACACAAAAGGAGAAACAGGATTTGGAATTAAAAGTAAAATTAGAAGAGGTTTATAATTGTAATAGAATAATAATGAATATAGCCGCAAAGAGTAAGTCAGAAGAATTAAAGATAAATGCTGATAAATCGATTTCTAACTATGAATTGATATCATCCTTCTTTACTTATCCGGAGAACGAATTAATTCTTCAAAAAACAGAAACTGCATGCCATTGGTTTGTAAAAAACTTTCCAGATTCAGGGGATGGAGTTATTCCTTTTCTGAAATTTCTGGAAGATGCTCAATTAGAAGATATGCAGGAAATGTTCTTACGCTCATTTGATGTGCAAGCTATAACTACATTAGATATTGGCTTTATTCTTTTCGGCGAGGACTACAAGCGTGGTCAGTTATTGGTACATCTTAATAAGGAACATCGTGATGCAGGGAATCCATGCAATTCAGAACTTTCGGATCATCTTCCAAATGTATTGAGATTACTTCCAAAAATGAAAGATCATTCAATTCGTGATGAAATTGCTTTACGGCTGATAATTCCGGCTGTAGAAAAAATGATCAGTGAATTTGATTCTAGGAAAATTGAGAAAAAAGATGAAATTTATAAAAAAAATTTAAAGACGATAATTGATTATTCTCAAAAATTCAGAACAGTATATCAGTCATTGTTGCAAGCATTGTTAATAGCATTAAAGAAAGATTTTGGGTATAAGCCCGAACACTCCTTGAATACCCCATCCGGTATTGAGGAAATTGATATTAAATCAAATTGTGATTCTTGTTCTTCTATGGGAGCAGTAACAGGTGATTACACTCGCAATATAGAAACAGAAATGAATATTGAAAAATTTAAGTGATTAAAGTAATATATCATGAATGCTTTAAATAATTTCTTCCTGATCGCACTACCATACATTGCATTGGCTCTTTTTCTTGTTGGTTCTATTTACCGATATACTTATAAGGGTTTTCAACTTTCATCACTATCTACTCAGTTTCTTGAAGGAAGGAGGTTGTTCTATGGATCCTTACCTTTCCACTGGGGAGTGTTGTTTCTTTTTATAGGGCACTTAATTGCATTCCTATTTCCTTCAAGTGTATTGGCATGGAATAGTCAGCCCCTTCGATTGTTGATTCTGGAAATAACCGCATTCATTTTTGGAATTAGTATGTTGGTAGGCCTTGTTAATCTTTTAGTTCGAAGATACACTACACCTCGATTAAAATATGTTACCAACAAGATGGATCTTGTGGTTTATTTGTTGTTGATCTTTCAAACAGTAATCGGTTTATGGATTGCTTATAATTTCAGATGGGGATCTTCATGGTTTTCAACATTGCTTTCACCGTATCTATACTCTATTTTTTCTTTTCAACCGGATATTAAAGCGATTGTATTGTTACCAGTACCAGTTAAGCTACATATTATTGGAGCTTTTGTAATTATTGCCATTATACCTTTTAGTCGACTTATCCATTTTTTAGTTCCTCCCATTAATTATATATGGAGACCTTACCAACAAGTGTATTGGAATTGGAGTAAGCGAGATGTGCGAAATCCGGAAGCTCCTTGGTCGCTACAACGACCAAAAAATAACTAGAGATGTTGTTGAACATTGTTACCGATGAAGAATTACTCGTCAGTCAGATTGTAAAGACTATCTTATTTTTTTTTCTAATTGCAGGGATAGTATTTAATATTATAAAATTAGTACGAACGCAATCGAAGACAATAAGGATAGTAAGTTGTACGATTCTGGCAATACTCTCGATAGTACTTTTTTTTGTTGTTAGTGCCTACCAGATAGAAGCTTCATTGCTTAAAAATCCAGAATATGTTATTGGTGTTACAATAGGAACTTGTAATGTGTTTGCCCGAGGAGAAGGAATAGAATTTGAATATGAAGTGAATGGTCAAAAATACAGAAATTGTAATACCTATTATCCCATTTTAATTGATAGTATTGAAATTAAGGGAGGGAAATATTCAGTTAGATATTCGGCAAAGTATCCGGATAAGGGAAGAATGGTCTTTAATAAAGACTAATTGAAAACAATATGTATAGAATTTATTTAATTACATTCATTTGTATATTTTCTAATTTTTTATTCGCAAATAGCGTAATTGATACTAACCTGACTTCCAAAGTAAATTTTAAATTGAACGGAAATATCAATTTTAATATTCATCATCATAAAGGAATTTCACAATATTCTTATTTTCTAAATTTTGGTGGACCCAATGTAAAAATTGATTGGGGGAAATGCGGAATTGCATTTGGTATGTTTCCATCCATTCGATTTTACGATCATAAAATTTTTACGATTATTGGTACAGGATTTCAATTCTCTTATAAGAAGTGGTCTATAGTAACACCAATGTACTATATAGTAAGTCCAGTCAGTAAAAGAAATATTTGGATAGTTAGCTATGGAGTTGGTTATAAATTGTAATACATTATACGCATGACACAGAATGTAGATAGAATGTCAATCAGAATACTTTTTTTAACAACGCTTGCATTTACTGTATGTTTTGCTTCATGGATGATAAACGGGGTGCTGGTAACTTATCTGGTAAATAATGGGGTGTTTGAATGGTCTGCAATGGAGATCGGATGGTTATTGGGTCTTCCGGTATTGGTAGGCTCTGTATTCCGGTTACCGGTTGGAATTCTTACGGATAAGTTCGGAGGTAAAAGTGTAATGACAATATTATTGTTTTTTTGCGCTATACCTATGTATTTCTTATCTATGGCTAATAGTTTTTTTTCTTTTTTATTTTTGAGCCTTGGATTTGGGTTCGCAGGAACTGCTTTTGCTGTAGGAGTTGCATATACCAGCTTATGGTTTCCAAAAAGTAAACAAGGCACGGCTCTTGGAATATTTGGAATTGGAAATATGGGTGCTGCGTTAACCACTTTGTTTGCTCCTACAGTTTTGAATATGATTACACATAATGGATCAGAAATTGACAGCTGGAGAACGCTTCCCAAGTTATATGCAATCATACTTGTATTGGTTGGTTTTATTTTTCTATTTGGAACAAGAAATAGAAAACCAGACGAATCGAAAACACTACTACAACGTTTATTGCCATTAAAAGAGATTAGAGTATGGCGATTTGGATTGTATTATTTCTTTGTGTTTGGTAGTTTTGTTGCCTTAGCTCAATGGCTTATTCCATATTATGTTAATGTGTATTCTATGTCCATTGTTTCTGCTGGATTCATGGCTACTGTTTTTAACTTACCGGCAGCATTTATGAGAGCGGCTGGTGGCTGGCTTTCAGATAAGGTAGGTGCGCGGATAGTGCTTTTGTGGGTATTTGGAATATGTATTGTATGTCTGTTTTTTCTCTTTGTGCCTCGTATGGAAATCAAAGCTCCCGGTCAAGGAATTATGGCTTTAAAAAATGGAAAAGTCGAATCTGTATCTTACAATTCAATTAAAATAGGGGAGGATATTTACATATTTCAAAACGAATTGAGTGATAGTTCAGAGGTGTTAATTCGTTTAGGAATCCATAATGACGAAGAAGGGTTTTTGCTTTTTCCAACCGCTATAATGCAACAAGAACCGATTGTAAAAGTTGGAGATACAGTAAGCAAGGGACAGTTGCTTGCAAAAGGTGTAACTCATATTTATTTTCAGGCAAACAAATGGATATTTACAACTCTAATATTTATTATAGGAATAATGATGGGTTTTGGTGGTGCTGCAGTATTTAAACATATTTCAGATTATTACCCTACCTCTATTGGAACAGTTGGTGGAATCGTAGGTGTATTGGGGGGACTTGGAGGTTTTTTTAGTCCAATAATTTTTAGTTATTTATTGAAATTAACCGGTGTATGGACAACCTGTTGGATTTTTTTAGCAATAATTGCGGCAATTTGCATTGTGTTTCAACGTTTGGCTATTAAGGCTGTAAAACATCAATTAAAGTAATAATTCATCTAATAAATGCAATGATGACCTAATAATATTTATAAGTTTGTGAGTAGAATTATACACATTGATAGATAATTACAAAATAGAAAACTTTCACGAGGAGAATAATTTCGAAACCAAGTTCAAACTGAAAGTTAAGAATTTTAATCCAGCCTATTTTGCGTTGGTAATGGCTACAGGAATAATTTCAATTGCAGCCTTTTTATTTGAATTGAAAATTATTGCCAATGTCTTATTTATTTTAAATAATTCATTCTATATCATATTGTTGCTTTTATCTTTTCTAAGGTTATTCTGGTTTCCAAAAGAGATAATTAGTGACCTAACTAACCATATGAGAAGCCCTGGTTTTTTTACAACAGTTGCCTCAACCTGTGTCTTGGGAAGCCAGTACATTATATTATATGATAATCATCAATTGGCAGTTTTATTTCTAATCGTAGGTGTTTTGCTGTGGATCTTCTTCACTTATTTGATTTTTACAACCTTAACCATAAAACAGGATAAGCCAACTTTAGATAAAGGAATAACCGGAGCATGGCTTACAGCAATTGTTGCAACACAATCGGTATCTATTCTAAGTGCATTGGTTGCAACACATCTTAATCAACCTTATCGCATAGAAGTGAACTTTTTCGCACTTTCTATGTGGTTATGGGGAGGAATGTTTTATATTTGGATGATATCATTGATATTCTATCGCTACACCTTTTTTAAATTTTCACCTGACGATCTTGCACCGCCTTATTGGATTAATATGGGTGCTATGGCCATTTCAACATTAGCGGGATCCGTTTTGATCCTTAATTCTCCCGATGCTCCTTTTATTCAATCACTTCTTCCCTTTATGAAAGGTTTTACGGTCTTTTATTGGGCAACCGGCACCTGGTGGATTCCCATGCTTATAATTTTAGCGGTTTGGAGACATTATTATAAGAAATATCCTTTAAAATATGATCCCCTTTATTGGGGTGCTGTATTTCCTCAGGGCATGTATACTGTTTGTACCTTTAGAATGGCTGATGCATTGCATATTCCTTTCTTAATTCCTATTTCCAAATTTTTTGTCTATATATCATTGTTAGCATGGTTAATAACATTTATTGGTATGATTCGAAGTATAAAATTGAGTACATTTACAGCCAGGTTTTTATAGTTTAACTTTCAAGAATGTTGTCCAGTTAAAGTTTAGTATTGAGATAGATAAAGTAGAATTTTTTTTGAGTGATACAATTTAATTTAGTATAGTAATAATGAATAATATTTTTAATAATCAGGAAAATTTAGAGTCGGATTATATCAAACGATTTGTAGAAAAAGATAGTGGGAGTGACCCTATCTATTCCCCTATGGATCCTCCGGATGCCTACCGGCCTCCTTCAGCTGAAGCAGTCCCTTTTGATGAGTTGCACCCGATTTTAAAACTCTTTATTGATGAGCATAAGAGTGCAATGATTAAAATTGATGAATTGGAAAATACCTTACTTGATATAAAAAAGCACGGCATAAGCAGAGAAGCAAATAAAAAGTTGGGTGAGTTTTTTGAATTTCTTGATGATAAAATTGTCCTGCATAATTTAAAAGAAGAAAGAATATTATTCCCTTTTATACATGACAGGATGATTGATCAAGGTGAACACAGCACAGGACTCATTCCTGAGACTGCAGTCGATATGCTGGAGAACGATCATATTAAAATGATGCAATTAGTAACTCTTGTATTTAATTTGCTTAGCATCGCTTCAAGAATTTCAGATCGAGCATCTTATGCTATTTTGATTGATACAGCTACAGAACAGGGTCTTTCGCTTGTTGAAATGCTGCGTCTTCATATTTTTAGAGAAGATAATGTTGTATTTCCATTAGCTCATAAATATCTAACTCAGGATGATTATGATAAGATTTCTTATCGTATGAAAAAATATTTTTCAATTGAATTAAGCACATTGAACTAATCGCATACTATTATTATCTGATGCTGACAGATCAATTTAATCGAAACCATAATTATCTTAGAATTTCACTAACTGATAAGTGTAATCTTCGTTGTACCTATTGTAATCCTGTTGATCTGCCAAAAGGTTATTTTTCCAATTGCAACAAGATGACTGCAGATGAAATCGATCAGATTGCTTCGGTATTTATTCGCTTGGGTGTAAACAAGATCAGATTGACCGGAGGCGAACCTTTGGTTCGTAAAGATGCGAAAGATATTATACGAAGACTGTCGAAATATTCAATTGAAATTACCATCACAACTAATGGAGTTTTTATTCATGAATTCTTAGATGTTTTTCAACAAGCAGGTATTAAATCAGTTAATGTCAGCCTTGATTCTTTAAATCGGTCTAAAAACAAACTCATTACCGGAAGAGATGAGTTTGATATAGTATTGCAAAATATACAACTACTACTGGATCATGGATTTCAGGTTAAGATTAATACTGTAGTCATGAAGGGGATAAACGATTCTGAAATTTTAGAGTTTGTGGAATGGACTAAGAATACAGCTTTGCAGGTAAGATTTATTGAGTTTATGCCCTTTAAAGGTAATCACTGGATGGATAAAGATATTTTTTCACACGATGAAATGTTGCATTTAATTGCTTCGCAATTTGAATTCGATACACTGTTTAATGATAAGCATGATACTGCAAGAAAGTACAAGGTTCGGGGATATCAAGGAACATTCGCCATTATAAGTACAATGACCAAACCTTTTTGCAACGGATGTAATCGTATGAGATTAACTACAGATGGCAAAATGAAGAATTGTCTATTTTCACAAACTGAGGTAGATATTTTAAGTGCATTAAGAAGACAAGAAGATATAGTTCCGTTAATTAAGCAGTGTATTTGGGATAAGCATGAATCATTAGGTGGGCAATTGAATAATCAGGATTTGTTAGACGATACTTCTAAGATTCAAAATCGAAGCATGATTCACATTGGTGGTTAATTCAAAAGTAGATTATGAGAATTTTACTTACTGGAGCCAATGGATATATCGGAAGAAGAATATTGCCTGTACTTGTTGAAGGGGGCCATGAAGTAACCTGTGTTGTCAGAGACAAGAAAAGATTTAAACTTCCTGCTAGTCTTGAATCAAAAATTAAAATTATTGAATTTGATTTTCTTCAACCGGAATATGCCTTACAACATTTCAATAAAAAGCAATTTGATGCAGCATACTATCTTATTCATTCATTAGGAGATACTTCTACCACTTTAAAAGAATATGAACAAAGAGCTGCCGGTTGTTTTGTACTTGTAGCGACACTGACTCAGGTTAAGCAGATCATTTACTTAAGCGGAATAAGCAACGATAGTCATCTTTCTAAACATTTGATGGCGAGAAAAAATGTTAGAGAAATTTTGATAAATTCGGGAATACCTTATACCATTTTTGAAGCTGGAATTATTGTAGGTTCAGGAAGTATTTCATTTGAGATAATTAGAGATTTGACTGAAAAAATTCCAATAATGCTGGTTCCAAGATGGTTAAATGCTAAGTGTCAACCAGTTGCAATTCGAAATGTAATTTATTATCTTCAACATAGTCTGTTGAATGAAAAAACATTCGATCGAATTTTTGAAATCGGAGGTCCTGATGTTCTTAGCTATAAAGAAATGTTGTTGGAATTTGCAAAGGTAAGAGGTTACAAAAGATATATTTTTACTGTACCTGTTGTTTTTCCTCAGCTTTCAGTATTGTGGATTGCATTAAGTACATCTGCTAATATTACTATTGCTAAACAATTAGTCGCAAGTATGAAGAATGATGTAGTTTGCAAAGAATTTTCTATTAGAGAAATAATTCCGCAGGAACTGATTACCTACGTCGATGCTATCAAGATGGCTTTTGAGCGAATTGAGCAGAATATGGTAATATCCAGTTGGACAGATGCAGCATCCAGCAGCTTAATTGATCTGGACGTTAATGATTATATTGAAGTGCCTGAAAATGGATGTTATCGGGATAGGAAGTGGATTGAAATTGATAGAAGTAAAATTGGTGAAATATCAGATAGATTTTTTGGAATTGGTGGGAGTCAGGGTTGGTATTATGCAGATTTACTCTGGCGAGTCAGAGGCATTCTTGACAAACTTTCCGGTGGTGTAGGCATTAGCAGAGGTAGAAGAAGCAGTGTTGATATTCAACCTGGTGATACGATAGATTTTTGGAGGGTGTTAGTAGCCGATAGAAAGCATCACCGATTACTTTTATTTGCAGAAATGAAACTTCCCGGTGAAGCTTGGTTGGAATTTTCGATTATTAATAATGATAATCGTTGTATTCTTAAACAAACAGCAACATTCCGACCAAAAGGTATTATGGGAAGGAATTATTGGTATAGTATGCTTCCTTTTCATTATTTTATATTTAGGAATATGATAAAAAGAATTGCCGGTAAGTAGGAAATTGAGTTTGTTACAATAATCATATGTTATCAGTACAAGAAGCAAGAAATGAGATCAGTAAGTATTCTGTCAATAGTAGAATCGTTAACTTATCGCTGGATGTTGCGCTAAATTACACAATTGCTAAGACAGTTTATTCTCCTGTAGATCTTCCTCATTTTAATCAATCAGCAATGGATGGTTATGCATTCAAATTTGAAGAATGGGATGGAATATCAGATTTGCCGGTAGTGGGAGAGATACTGGCAGGAAATAATTATTCCGGAATTTTGGAGAAAGGAAATTCAGTTCGAATTTTTACAGGAGCAGCCGTGCCACATCAAGTTGATACCATTGTCATTCAGGAAAATATAATTCGGGAAGGAAATCATATTAAGATCAGAGCTAATAAAATTACTAAAGGAGACAATATAAGATTGCAAGGTTCACAGACGCGAAAAGGTGATCTTATTCTGGAGTTGGGACAAAGACTTACTCCGCCTGCGATTTCATTTCTTTCCGGACTCGGTATTGCAAACCTAGAAGTTTTTGCAAATCCTTCAGTAGGTATTATTACAACAGGTAAAGAATTGGTAAAGCCTGGAATGAAGTTAGAACCCGGAAAAATATTTGAATCCAATTCCTTTGGCTTAAAATCAGCCTTGATGCAACTTGGAATTAACCCAAGCTCAATAGAAACGGTAGATGATTCGCTAGATGATATTATGCAAGCCATTAATAGAATTATTCACCATGACATAATCATTCTGACAGGAGGTGTTTCTGTAGGTGATTACGATCTTGTTAGTCTTGCATTAGAGAGATGTGGAGTAACTAGAGTATTTCATAAGGTGAAGCAAAGGCCAGGTAAGCCATTTTATTTTGGTATCGTTAATCGTACTTTAATTTTTGGGTTACCTGGAAATCCGGCATCCGCTCTAACCTGTTTTTATGAGTATGTAGCAGACGCAATCGGATTATTCACCCGGAAAGAATATTTTAAACGCGAACAACTCCTTTTGACAAATGGCTTTATTAAAAAAACCGGATTGAGCTATTTTCTAAAAGGAAAAAAAGGCACAACTGGTGTGTCAATATTGTCAGATCAGGAAAGCTTTAAAATGAATTCTTTTGCAATGGCCGATTGTATAATTGAATTGGAAGAGGATAAAGAAATATTCAGACCCAATGATCCGGTTATGGTAAGGATTATTACTTAATTTGAAATTTGTATTTTACTATAAGGGCTTGATAATCGTTTAACCAAGGTTTGAATTCAAGATTTTAGTTACTTCAGATTCTATATATGTCTTTTTATTACAAGCCAAAATGCCTTCAAATACTTCCTCATCCTCAAATTTTTATTCTCACCAGCCATGTTTGCGTTAGAATTATTCGGGAGCACTTGATTTTATTGGACTTATGAAACTCACTACGAAACTCAATAAAAAATTTGAAATAAATACTCATTTATAAACTATAAGTTCTCTGTAAAATCTCCATAAGAAGGAAATATACCTACGTTCCCGTCCAACAAACAATTAGATCAATATGAATGTCAAAGAGGTAATCGCGCAATACTTCCATACAAGGGTCAAAGAACCGACAGCAAAGGATATCAAAAGAAAACCTATCGCAGCAGTGAAAGCATCTGTGAAAATTGTCCATTGAGAGAAAGTTGCTGTGGAATAACAACAAAACTCAAAAAGTTTGACGACTCCATTTACAAACCCTTATAAGATAAAATGCATAGCAAATTACAAACAAGCTATGCCAAACGAATGAGTAAAATCAGATCCAAAACCGTAGAACCTGTCTTAGGAACATTAATGAATTTCCTTGGTATGAGAAGAGTGCATACACAAGGAATTGAAGCGGCTAATAAACATACCCTCATGGCATCGCTATGCTATAATCTCAAAAAACTCATGAAGCATTGCAATCCAAAAACAAAAACCTTCGCCCAAAGCTTCAATAAAATTGAAAAAACAATAAAAAAGTTCAATAATTTAAAAATCCTTTACTCTAAGTATCAATACTGGAACCTATCACTAAATATTTAAAATCAGATTGTAGAATTTCAGTAGCCATATTTTTTCAAATTTGACCCTAACTTTTTCACTTTCTATTGGTTGTGCAATGGTCACCGCTGTTATAGGCAATTCTTCTGTCTGTCCAAAGTGTTGTGATTTGAAGTTTACACCTATGCTTGTTGAAGTCAAGTTCAAAGTCAGTTCGGTTTTTGAAATTTTGGTGACAGTGGTTCTAGTAGTTTTGCAAAATGCAATAATTCATTTTCGGAAAAATTCTTTCCAATTACTTGAACTCCTATTGGTAAATCTTTGCTGTTTAATCCAAGCGGAATAGTTATCGCTGGATGACCTGTTGAATTGATGATGTATGCATAAGGTATGTATTTGGTGTATGCTACTGTTTTTCCATCATCGGCTGAAATTGGTTTCCATGATTCCTGTTTTTTAAATGCAGCATCATAAGTAACAGGACAAATGAAAAAATCATAATCCTTAAAAAAGGTTTCCCATTTCTCAATCAACACTCTTCTGTCTGCTTCTGTTTTTTCCCAACCTGTATCGCTTGCATCCTGAATGGCATCCTGAAAGGATTTATAGTTTCCTGCCTCTGCTTTTATCTTACTTGCAAAATCCCACTCAATAAACTTTCGCAACAACCACGGCTGGTTTTCGCCAAACTGATAACCCCATGTTCGCAAAAACATTTTATCCAGTTCGTTGTAAATATCAGGTGCTTTTTTCTCCGTAACAACCTGATGTTGTTTCAGCGAATCAATCAGGACAGAAAGTTTTTGTTTTGTTTCGCTGCTGATTTTTATAGCTCCGTTTGCTGTGTTCCACTCATCTATCCATGCAATTTTATACTCGTTTAGATTTTTTGCCGATGCAGGTTTCCATTCAATAGGTTTCTGAAATCTTTTATCAATCGGTGTATTCACTAATACCTTCCACATCAATTCCAAATCTTCCGATGTTCTTGCCAAAGGTCCGGGAGATACTAACGCCATTCTGTTATATACAAATGCAGAGTCGGGGCTTGTGCCATCAGTAATATTCAGGGCACCATATGTAGGTTTCAGCGACCACAAGCCGCAGAACACAGCAGGTTCTCTAATGCTTCCTCCCAAATCGCTGCCCAATTCAAACGGAGAAAATCCGGCAGCTACTGCTGCTGCACCACCACCGGTGCTGCCACCGGGTGTTCGTGTGGTGTCAAACGGATTGCTTGCAGTTGGATAAACTTCTCCAATGGTTTGATAATCGCCAAGCATATAAGGAACATTGGTCGTGCCGAGAATAATTGCACCTGCATTGCGAAGCTGATTTACAATGATTGCATTACGCGGTGCAATGAAACCATACATTTTTGAATTCAAAGTGGATGGAGAACCTTTTACCCAAAACATTTCTTTGATTGTTACAGGAACTCCGAGTAATGGCTTGTTTATGGTGTCGCCTTTGGCAATGGCTTCGTCAACAAGTTTTGCTTCCTGCAATGCCTCCTGCTCACGAAGAAATATGAGTGCATTGTATTTGTAGTTATTGTTCTTGATGTTGTTGATGAACTCCGTTACAATCTCAAGCGAAGTTGCCTGATGGTTTCTAATCATCCGCGTAAGCTCACTTGCACTCTTGTAAATGAACTTTCCTTCCATCAGAAAAGATTTCGATGGTTTTTCAAGCAACTCATTTTGTAGTACAACAGGCACACTGTTGAATTTTGGAATAATGGAATTTACATATAGTCCTAATGCGACTACAATCAAGATTAAAGAACCGAGAATGATTCCTGTCCATTTCAGATTTTTTTTTGTTTTGGGTTTCATTTTATTTTTTGTCAATGAATTGAATGTTCAAATATATTACTGTCGGTTGTTGCTTGCACTGTCGTCATAGAGTTGCCGATAACTCCAAGGAAAGTTGATTTTACAAGAATAGAAATAATAAGATCGGATCAACTTTTCGAGTTGGACAGGCCCCGAGATGGAAGATAAGATATAGGGAATCTCTTTAATACTTGGAGTGGATATCATGGAGAATTATTTCATTTAGGAATACAGTGAATACAAAAGTAGAAATTTTTGAGCACCCTGTAAGATTGAATTCTTAAAATATCTTTGTATAAATTGGAATTTTATGGATATTATGGGATTTTGGACATGGGGGTTCCGTTGGCTTGGGAATAATAGTGCGCAGGAT
>JADLHT010000021.1 GCA_020848695.1 Saprospiraceae bacterium | reverse complement strand
GCATTGTAGTTTTAGTTTCTTAATTTCGTTCGGTGTCGTGGGACAAAACGCAGCAGGTCGCTAAAGCCATTCCTTCGTCATTTGGCTTTAGCTCCTATGCCGCAATACGTCACATGCACCAACGTTATGCACAATGCCGCGGACGGAGACGGTGCTTCGAATACCGGCACATTTGCTTGCCGCGCATTCCCGTGCGACACCAAAGCAAGCAAAAGAGCCTTTATATAGCCCTAAATTTAAACTGATAAAATAATGACAAGAAGTATTGCGAAAATATTAATGAAGGCTAAAGCGATTATTTTTCATTGGGAATCAATAAAAGGGTACTCTAACTATGTGCTCCTTGAATTTGAAGACCCTAACGAAGCGATTGATGAATACCGAAATATTTTTGACTCTTTTAGTAATTATAATTGGTATCTCAAGGTTGATAATATTAGTGACAGTATAATTAATATTGCATTAACTAATAACAGTTCAAATGAACCTATAAAAATTAGTGGATTGAAATTTGACAAAAATGAATTTGAGCTTTTTGTTAAAAATGTACCTAGCGACAGCTCAATTGGATTCTTTGTTGGTAAAGATAACATAGTAATGAACCGAGCTCCTGACATTCAAGCTTTTTTGAAGGGATATACTGTAATTAATTATTGAAATAAAAGAGAAGAATTCAAATTAGGGTAATTAACCGCATTAGAGCCATGGATGAATACAGGCTGCTCGTAGGATTAAATCGTTTGTTCCTTGATAAGATCACTAATAGGATAATTACTCAATTAAGGAAGCTAAAAGGAGACTATCTTCTGTCAGGAGACTCAGGGCTTAAAAATGTTTGGGAAGAGATCTGTGTTCAAGTGCAAGGCGGGGATTCGGACTATCGCCAAGAGTATCAAGAAACAATAAATAATTTTATTAAAGAGGAGTTAGAGAGAAAACCAAAGTCGGTAATTGAATTAATTTGTTATATGGGTAGCATCAGTCATTCAGAAATTTCGGAAGCAAGCGATCAACCTTCCATTGACCATGGAATTGCAGAACTAAATGATGCACTATTGGCAAAGGCTGGTTCATATTCAAATTCTTGCATTCGTAAGTATTTAGACGGTGATGAAGGATAGTTCAAATGAAAAGTTAACAAAATTATGCAACCATTAAATTCTCTGAGACAAAAGTGCGCGTAACCACAAGACCAATTCAGTAATCAAATGAGCAAGTTCATAGCTTTAATTCTACTCTCAAGCATTTCACAGATTGCAATTGGTCAAGTTGTCTACAAAGAGCTAATTAAATTTAGATTTCTAGACAAAGTTGAAGCCCATTATGTAGGAAATCTTATGACTACTAGCAACCCTGCTCAGCCCGCATTTGATCCAGTGGATGAAAAATATAATAAAGACTCAATCATTCAAATTATTAGTAAAGAGTTAGATAAATATCCTTTTGATGTATTAAGATTATCCCAATTAGTAGAGATAATTATCTGTGACGGAGTTTATTTTAATGATCAAAATAATCAACCGACAATTAGGGCTAATGGCACTTATATTTATCCAGTCGAGTCTGGTCATGTGATTTTTTTAGACGGATATTCGTATGGCTTACCTAAAACTCTTCACCACGAGTTTTCCTCCGTATTATTCAATCAAGTATTCGACACTGATTCTCTATTTCGTAAAATATTTTTAGAAACGGAGTCGTATTTTAAGAAGACCACTAAATACATTGAAGACAGTCCGAATTGGATTGATGATCATAAAATGGATTTCCCTCAAAATACGGATAACAAGCTTGTACTTAGAAATGATGGTTATGCTTTGACAGCCTTTGAAAATGATTATAATTCCATAGCATCATCTCTCTTTGCACCAAAAAACGTAAAATTAATAGGTGAGCAATTGGTTGATAATGAAATGGATCTTTGGGATTTTTTGAAGTTTGCGCGAACCGAACAATATCCAATTTTCTATAAAGTTATTAAGATAATTAATCTTTACAGTCACATAAATCCCATTTTTAGAATGTCATATTTTCAAAAAATGGAGACATACAATAACTAATGCTTTGCAAGGAAAATGAATTGCTGGAAAACATTGGGCATAAAGAGTACCTCAGACAAAGAGATTATAAAATCTGCATATCGAGCTTTAGTTAAAAAGTATCACCCCGATCTTGCCAAAACACCAGAAAAAGTTAGAATCAATACCATTAAATGCGCTGAACTAAATCTAGCCTATCAAAAGGCGCTTTTGGAAGCGGATCAAATTAAAATTTCTGATGAATCAATTCCTATAAGTGATTCAATGCGTTTGTACAAAAAGGAAAATGTCTTTATTCGCATATTTCGGGTCATAGCAATTATGATTATTGTATTATTAATTGGCGGATTGATCCAAATAGGAATTCCCAACCTAGTGGAATATTTTAAGACAAATGAAATGGCAAAAGTAGTTTTAGGCGTACCAGTTAAAATGTTTGGGTTTGCGATAATTAGCACAGCAATAAGTTTATCCAATGCGATAATAGCTTTCCTTATACTTGATTTTCTAGTAGTTAAATTCATACCAAAAGTATATTTCAGCAAATTATTTTGGATAATTGTTGTTATTCTTAATACCACAATCGCCATTAATAATCTGATTCCATTTAAAGTTTTCGACAATGAGACTAATAACACTAACATCTTTATTCTTGTATGGAACATCTGGCCAATAATATTTCTTATTTCATGGATAAGGACATTCATTAAATACAATTCAATTAAAGACAAGTCCTTTTTAGAAAATCTTAGCTAGTAATATTTCGGGACTTATATTAGACAGCGAGTTGATACAAAGATTTATCCTGTGAATCGCAGCACCAATGCCAAAGCCGCGCGACTTCAACCCACATCCAAGGCTTTTGCATCCGTGCTGCTTAGTGTGAGACAATTGCGGCACATGTGCATAACAATGTGTTTATTTAATTGCGGGGTTCAGAGTAGAGATAAATTTTGTTTTATTAATTTAGTTCGGTAACGGGGACAAGAACTGAGCAGGTCGGTTTTAACATTCCGCTTCGCTGCATTTTTAAAACCTCCTACACCCGCAACTAAATAAACACTGGCGTTATAGCCAATGGTAGGACGACACTCCGAACATTGAACAGACAACCAAAACTTAAACAGAGAGCAAACCATTTTTACAACGAGTAAGCTAACACTCATTTCCGACCCTTCTGTATTTTTTATTTT
>JADLHT010000020.1 GCA_020848695.1 Saprospiraceae bacterium | reverse complement strand
CGTTGTCACAGATTGAAATATTCAGAAGTGAAAAATTCAATCAAACTGACAGCTATTAATTAACAATAGCTTCGAGTAAAATCGAACGGTAAAAGCTGAAATATGAAAGCACCAAACCTGTCGAAACTAAAAGTTGGGAGTGGACTGGATCACTCCCCAAACAAAACTCTAGCCAAGTTCCTATTGCTCAAGTCTTGAAGTAATAGCAATCTTGTAAATAAAAAAATCAAGACATAACCTTTTAAAATTATCATACAATGAGAAATTTTAAATTATTAATGGCATTTGCTATTTTTTCTATTACTTCTTTTGCTATTTATTCATGTGCAAAGGAAAATGACTCAAAACAAAATTTGCAAACTGTAAATACCGAAGTAGAAATCAGAATTGGTACAGAACCATGCGAAGGTGTTGGTGGTAACTGTACAGGCCAATTTGCAACATTTTTTGAAACGGTAACACTTCCTCAATACCCAAATTGTACTTTTGAAATTGAGTATAAAATGAGGAGTTGTGTTATAAATGGTCAATTAAAGTTTGACCTCCAAATGGTGGAATGGGGGCCTTGGCCTGCTTGTCAAGATTTTGACGATGATTTGGATAGTGTTATCATTAATAACCCTGGTGGGGTTGCTTTATGGCTACAAAATATTGAAAAGAAAATAATGACAGCGTTAGTTACCAAACTTTCGCCAAATTACACTATTCCTAATTGTGGATCTGTTAACAATGTAACATTTGGGTTTTCACATGGTTCATGCATAAAATTTTGCTTAGTAAAGAAAATCAGCACTAAACCTGGTGGACTTACAATTTGGAAAGCTATACAAATACCATGTGGTGAGGCATGTTGTAGAACTGAGTACAAAGTTTGTAAAAATCCTGACGGGGCATTGAATATTCAAGTACAGGCATTTTCGATACAGACGGTACCAGGCTCATGTGAATCACAAGTACCTGATATACCATGTCCAAAAGGAACATATTATTCTACATCTTGCATTCCAAATTGTCAAGCACTTTAGTTTTGTAAATCGTATATCAGGGTGCTTTTTTGGGAGCACTCTGATATATTTAAAAAATAAATATATAATGAAAACATATACAACATTAATTGCATTCATGTACTTCACTTCTCGGGTAATTGCACAACTGCCAGCCCCATCTATAGAATTTGGAGGTACACTTGTCGATTGGAAGTATCTTTTGATGGATACGACAGAAAAACATGAATCTTCTGGTATTATCTGGGCAGAAGAACAAGGTCTAATTGAAACACCACCTATTGAAGTGAATAAAAATATTTTACTAAATTATGACATTCGTGGAAGGTTTACATTGGGGAACATAATAACATCAATAAACTTAATAACTGGAGAGATCAATTGGCAAAGACATATCAACCCTGATAATCAAAATGGATATGGTTATCATTACTATACTAGGATGAAAATTGACAGAAATAATAAGTTGGAATTAAATGGTGTAAGAAGTATATTAAATAATCAACCTACAACTCTACCAGCCTTTGGATATGCAGGATACTATAGTCGGAGATTATTAGATTTAAAGACAGGGAAAACTGATTCTATCTATACTTATTCAAAAGAAACAATCTTAGGAATGAGTAATTATTTTCATCCTAATAAGAATTTTGAAACATTTTATGTAGGTCACAATTCAGAAGATATATTGTATCTTTATCCAAGGTATTTAGATATTGAACACGATACAATATACGAAACTTTTTATACCAATCCTGAAAAGCAGATAACATTTAATCTAAAAGACCCAGGAGGTTGGACCAATGTAGTATATACATACGGGCCATTTTCATCTGATGATGATAATTTCACTTACTTAGGATTGCAGCAATATCAATTAAAGTGGAGACATTTTTTATGGTCGGTTACAGCCGATGGAGCAATTAATAAATTTGTTGAATTAAGTGATCAATTAAGTGGTAGCGAAGGTAAAACTTCTTCTACACAATGCATCCAAAGTAAAGACAAAATCATTGTAACCTTAAGGACTTCTGATGGCACTTCACAAGGTCATAAAGGATACGCATTATACGACATTGACGGAAACTTCATTCGAAAAAGAGAAAAGATGGTTATAGACAATAAGAAAGTAGGACACATCAATACCATATTATTAGATCATAATGACGAATTACTACATGTTATTCGTTTTCAAGAGAGCAATAATATATTCTTCTATAGAGAGACAAATAGTGGTGAATTTATTAAAGCAGGAGAGTTAGAAAACCCTAATAGAAGCGTTTATGCTTTTACTCCATTGCATACTATCCAAACATCAGATGAAGGCATTGTAGTAGCAGGTCAGTTTGTCATCGACTCTCTTAAATTTGAAGAAGGTGGCTGGCAAGTGATTATGAAATTATCAGCGGAATCATTAGGCTTACCAACAGCTACAAAAGAACTAATTAATCAAAGCTATTTTAAGATTTATCCAAATCCGAGTAGTTGTGAATTGAGTATTGAAAGTGAGTTTAAGTATGATGAAATAAACATATATGACCTTGATGGTAGTTTAGTTGCAAAATATAAGTATGACACCCATAGAATTAATACATTAGAATTGAAAAATGGGGTATATATTTGTGAAATTAAAAATAAAGGAAAGTCGTTTGGCAAGCAGAAATTTGTGAAAATTGAATAAAGAACAACCAGTGACAACAAAGCATTGAACGGAAAGTGGGGCTACCCGCCCCACCTTCGTCAATGCTAACCGTTGT
>JADLHT010000019.1 GCA_020848695.1 Saprospiraceae bacterium | reverse complement strand
CAAATTTCTAATTCATGGACTTACTAATTATCGGAGCAATTGTACTTATACTTTTGGTCTTTTCTTTTCGTACTATCGATCAAGGAACAATCGGCGTTGTTACTATTTTTGGAAGATACCAAAGAATCCTTACACCGGGTTTGAATTTTATTATCCCGATAATTGAATCCATTCATAAGCGAATATCCGTTCAGAATCGTTCAGCAGAATTAGCGGGTGGCCTTTCGTATATTTATTATCTATACGATATCCAATTCACTTCCGATGCCGGTTATCTCGCTGGTGGATCCCGCGATGATAATGATGGTAATTATGATCCGGACTATTACGTCCTTAAAACGACAAAAGATCCAGAATGTGCAGGTTCTGCAAACAAATGTCAAAACATTACTCCTATCTTTTGCGGGCAAACTTACAATGGTTCAACGTTAGGTAGATTAAGTAATTTTAAAATCAGTGATTTAAATTCTTGTTATCAATCCAATAGTCCATTTGATGCAGGTGATCAATTATTTGAAGTTTACAAGCCCAATAATGTTGGTGATTTAGTTGTAACCTTATTTTGTGATAATCTGGATTTAGATATCTTTCTTTTGTCAAGTTGTAATCCTGTAGAATGTTTGGCTTACAGTACCCAACCTGCGGGATCAAAGTATAACCAAGATGTTATCCGTATTAATAATGCATCTGCAGGATACTATTATATCTTGGTAGATGGAAGTTTGAAATCTGATGAAGGTGCATTTCAATTGACTGTTAATTGCGGCTTAATGGATTGCACAAATGCTACGCCAATTCAATGCAAGCAAAAATTAATTAATGAGTCAAACGCTAATGGATTTAATAATATTAGTCTTTATTGTAACCCTAGCCAAATAGGTTCTGGTACAGGTTGTACAGGAAAAGAAAGAGTATATACTTTTACTTTAAATTCTGTTCAAAATACAACAATAAGTTTAACAAATATACGCGACCCAAAGAATGATTTCGAAATGTACTTATTTAAAGATTGTAATGAAGATAATTGTTTGGCGAAGAGCACGAATCCTCCTGACGTAGATGAAATCATTACAACTTCATTGAATCCGGGCAGCTATTATATTGTAATTGATGGGTGGAGAGAGAGCCAGGGTAATTATGACATCAGTGTTGACTGGAATTGCTGTAGCAATCCTGTTGAACTATATAATTGTGGTTACATAAGTTATAAATATGCAGGCAGCGGTAATGACCTGCGGTTTACTTTTACCAGCAGCAAAACCATTGCTAACGGAAAAAAATGGAAAGTTGGAAATACAGAAGTAACCACAGCTACTGGCACCAGTTTTACTTATACTTTCCCTTCTGCGGGAGAATATACCATTTGCTTCCCATATTTGAATGCTAACAACTGTTTGGAATATTGTTGTTACAAGGTATGGATTTCTAATCCATTTGATTGTTTTCTTTTTGACTATCGCTTCAACCCAACCAGTAATAATTACACCTTTAATCTGGATATTCCGGGTGCTACAAACATTGTCTGGAAAGATGATACAGGAGGCGGAACCATCGGCGGTGGTCCAATTTCCAATCCGGTACCCGCACCTCCGGGTGGCGGATGTGTTGAAAAAACCATTACCGTGACTTACTACCTCAATGGAAGATGGTATATCTGTTGTCGAAAAATTTGGATCTGTAATCCATTTGATTGTCTTGAATTCGATTACAGATTTGATTTAAATTCCAATGGTATGGTGTTTCAACTTAACAATGCATCAGCAAGCAATATCACATGGAAAGATGATACGGGAGGCAACGGAGGTGGGGATATCGGCGGAGGACCCATTTCCAATCCGGTACCGGTTCCACCCAATCCGGGAGATTGCATCGAACGCATCATCTCCGTCAAATATTTTGCTAATGGCCGCTGGTATCTGTGTTGTAGAAGAGTCTGGATCTGTAATCCATTTGAATGTCTTCAGTTTGATTATAAATATGATGCAAGTTCCAATGGTTTTGTATTCAATCTGGATGATCCCGGCGCGAGCAATATAAGCTGGATAGATGATACGGGAGGCAATGGAGGTGGAATAGGAAGTGGTTCAAAATCTAATCCGATACCAGTTCCACCAAGCGGTGGATGTGTAGAAAAAGTTATAACAGCCAAATATTTTTACAATAATCGCTGGTATGTCTGCTGCAGGCGAGTCTGGTTGTGTAATCCATTTGAATGTGCCAACATCACTTTCCAATACAATGCCAGTGCAGGTGGTTATATTTTTCAACTGACTCAACCGGGTGCCTCATATACTACCTGGAAGGATGATACCGGAGGTGGGGATATCGGCGGAGGTCCAATGTCAAATCCTGTCCCACCTCCATCAACCGGACCCTGTATTGAAAAAATAATAACAGCAAGATATTTCTACAATGGTCGCTGGTATTTATGTTGTAAGCGATTTTGGCTATGCGATCCAAGGATATGTTCGGGAAAAATTACAAGTATCGTCCAACCAACAGGTCAGGTCATGCTCAGCGTTTCAAATTCTTATAGTAACGTGGTGTGGATTGACCAAAAAACGGGAAATGTTTTGGGCACCGGCCCTTCAATACAGACCAATTTTTCATACGGAAGTAATCAAGAAATTTGCGTGCAATATAATGACCAGGGGATAACTTACATGTGTTGTAAAAATATTCTGGTTGTTGGGTCAATAGATATAGCCTCACCAAATCACAGCATTCAGGTATATCCGAATCCTGCAAAGGAGCTCATTAATATTTTGATAAAATGTCCTGGACAAGAAAACTTTAAAGTGAGTTTAATCAACCTATATGGTTCAGAAATCCAGACTACGCATATTTATGCCATTGACCAAAAGGAAATTAAGTTTGTGACAACAGATCTGGTTCCCGGAGTTTATTACATCCAGGTTACGTCCGCTCATTATCAATCTGTGAGTAAAATTGAAATATTACATTAAAGTACTCTGTATTTTAGTGCCGGATCCTATTTATGAACCGGCACTTTTAATACAGGATATTAACTTATCTTTTAATAATTCGTAATCATTTAACCTTTTAAATATGAAAAACTTTATTCGTTCTGCATTTGCGATTTTTATTTTGTTAGTTTACTTTTTAATCTCCTGCAAAAAGGAAGATGAAATTTCTAGCGCTGAAATTATTACTGGCACAATTTGGCGTATCACGTCCTTCGTTGAGGATGGAATTGAAGAACCTATAGAAGATTGTGATGCAGATGATAAATATATTTTTAAGAACGACGGTCTATTGTATATAGACGAGGGAATTCTAGATTGTGGATTTCCAAAGGACACAACACGCTGGCGATTATCTGAAGACGGCAAAACCTTATTTGCAGGTTTTGGAGTAGAAGACGAACCCTGGGCCATTTTAGAAATAAATAAACAAATATTAAAAATTCAATACACCGATACGGTAGATCTAGATTTTGAGATATTGACTTTCAAGCCTTTTTGAACTTATACGAATGTGGCATGTTAAAAAGACCAAAAAGAGTCTAAAGAAAGGCAGCTATAAGAGCATATAGTTTTTACTTTTTCTAAAGATAATTGCTTGATTTCGGTTGTAAAGAATTCAATTATTTCTTTTAGGCTTTTGAAGTACTTTTTTGTAAACTTTCTTTTCAACCTAGATTTTTCAGTTGAGTTTCGTAGTGAGAGTCAACTGAAAAATCTGGGTTTAATGATAACACAATGCGATTTGGAACACTCAAGACATAGAAGTCCAATCAATATTTTTGTAGTATGATTTGTGCTTTAATAGCATACACTTACTTGGATAATTTACCATCCATTTTAAGCAAATTCAATCTGTTTCTAACAGAATTTTAACCCGAACTGGCGTTAATTATGAATAGATTCAGTCAACGAATTAGCTTAAACAAGCTCGATGGTAGCTTTACAAAGCTTCTAAATTATTTGAAAAAACTGACCTGATCATCCTGGATGACTTTGGCATAGTCCCATTTGATCAAAATCTAAGAATCGCATTGTTACAAATTCTTGAAGATCTATACGCTAAAAATTCAATAATAGTAACCTATCAACTGCCTATAAAAAATTGGTATGAAAATATCAATGTGCCAACCATTGCTGATGCTATACTAGACCGCTTAACAGCCAAACATCATAGACTTGAACTTAAAGGAGATTCACTTCGCAAGAATACATCTCATTAATTGTTATCTTTATGCCATCAGTTCTTTATAAAGTTTAGGGTGGGTACCTTTGTCCGGATTTTACACATGACTTATATAAAATAGAACAAGCATTTAGATTAACTAAAAGCGATCTAAAGACTAGGCCAATATTCCACTTTAAAGAAGAGCCGATAAAACTACATGTCCTAGTTTGCTTTATGGCATTGGCAGTAGCAAAGCATATTGAAATAAAAGGAAACATTTCTATCCGAAGCTTTATAACGCAAGGTAAGGCAGTAACCGATGCAAGAATGTTGAACAAGATATCAAAAGAAATAATCAAGTTAAGAACTGAAGTACCACAAACTTTAACTCAGATCCTACAAAAGATTACTAGACCGCACTAAATCGGACAAGTCAGGAGATTGTGGGCGATTTCCTTTCAAGGTACACTAAAAGTTGAAGCGGGTTATAAACTTTCGCATACCACTGAAACCCTTATTGACTATATTGTGTGTTGGCAACTGGCTATTTTTGATAATACAATTTGTCATCATCGAGGATTCTCCATATTGTTAGCAATTTAGTCTTAAGTTCAGATTCTTGAGGATTCTCAATAATTGACCATGATAAAACAC
Organism: Saprospiraceae bacterium; assembly: GCA_020848695.1. Taxonomy (GTDB): domain Bacteria; phylum Bacteroidota; class Bacteroidia; order Chitinophagales; family Saprospiraceae; genus Vicinibacter. The sequence goes on along the minus strand of JADLHT010000019.1, from coordinate 1,980 downwards.
TACAATTATCATCAATTTCTACAATTGGCTCTTTTGAACCAACTATTTGAGAAATTGCATTTCTCTCACAAATATTCTTATCAAATTCGGGTTTATCCGAATATGTAAAGACACATAATACTAAAATCACTAAAGGTATATACCAATATTTTTGTTTGAGTGAAAAATTATTCAGAATAAAAATTGTTGTTTTTCCAAAAACAAAAATTAAACTTAGGGTTATTGGTATGATTGTATCATACCTCAGAATATAAGGTCGGTAGAATCGATATCCACCAAGAGGTAATAGTAATATGTAAATTACAGCAAAAATTCCAATCCATTTAAATATATTCAATAGCATTTCGCCTTCTAGATTCCTAAATTTATAGCGAATGATTAATGTATTGATTATCAAAATCAAAAACAAAATAGGAAATCCTAATTTTTGAGTAAACGAATAATATATTCCTTCAGGTAGTCTTGAATATAAAACTGACAAAGGCATTTTATAGGCAATATTTACAGAATTGTATCTTCCTAGAAATAAGGAATATAATGAGAAAATACAAATGGGTATCAAATAGAAATTAATTTCATAAGGTATGTTTTGAATTGCTGATTTTATCTTGGTATATCTATTTTTAACATTTAAGTCGTTTAAATTTTGAGAGAAATAATAAATAAAAATTAACAGACAAATCACTAAAGATATTCCAGGATTTAAGGGTCCACTTAAGTTTGATGTCAAAGCCAATGCAATCCATACATATTTTAGGTATTTCATTCTTTTTAATTCTAAACCATAAAAATGTTTTAAAAAAAGTGGAGTAAAATATAAAAGGATTAAAATAATAGGAAGAGCATAGAAAAAGTTATATGTGATTGATTGGTCAATAATACCCATATATTTATTATATCCATTTGTCTGAAACAATGGAGTTATCAAAATTGCCGCCACTAAAAAATCAAGTTTTAAAATGCTTCCTGAAATTAAAAGAGAAAGTAAAACTATTATTATAACCTGAATTAGAGTCTTGGCTAGACCACATGATAAGTATGCACTATTAATTGGGCTTGTAAAATTTTGAAAAAATAGTGGAACATTATTGAAATACTTATAAAAACTATAATGACTGAAAAATCTATTCGGATTAGGATAAGTTATATGCTCTGTAAATATTTTTATTCCTAATGGACTTTCAAGAATAGGTTTGACATCCTGTGCAGGAACTATACCACCTGCCATATCTCCATCAAAAGGCGAATAATAATTTTGCAAGAAAGTGTATGCAATATCAGCAATTAATAAGGCTGCAATTAATAAAATTAAAATTTTTTAAACATTTGTGTTTGTACTGGCCACCAATAAGTTGGAAGAATATTATACATTTCAAATCTAACATTTAGGAAACTCTTTTTTCGTTTTCAGCATTTATAATTGTTTCAAAAAGGGATCTTTTTAATGACCCCTTTGGTGCTTATAAATCCTGATTGTTCGCTATGGTTTCCTAATCTCTAGCCACGCAGGTAAAATCTTTATATAGCTATTCCAAGTTGTTTAATAAACTTCAATGGACTAGTATATCCTATTCCTGAAGGACTCCTTTCTTGATTGCAAAAGTACTCAAACCGATTAAATAATTCTAGTGTGTATAACAAATTGCACTAAGCTGCAGCTTTTACAAATTTCTCAATGATATGCCAAGCATTGCTTTCTTTAAAGCATTTTAAATTAGCAATGGCGTTAGCACCATCAATGGTCCACTTTTGTCCTGATAACTTGAGTCTATTTTGTATCACACTTCTATGTGCCGCTTTTATGGGTCCCGATCCTATTAATAATCCTTTATCTCGATAGGTTTTGTTTAGCATACGATCCTCGTGCATTTCATAGTAGTTTAATACTTTTTGTCGAAAATCATTGGCCAATGAACTCCGAGAGCGAAGTTTGGTTATATTGTCAATAACTATGTGTACGTCATCCTCTAGCAGTTTATT
>JADLHT010000018.1 GCA_020848695.1 Saprospiraceae bacterium | reverse complement strand
TCCGCCAATTGAATGATACCAATCATCCCATTGAAAAGCTGGAGGAGAATGTTGAGATCCCAGCATTAATTTAGTTTGCTACTTGTAAAGATAATTGAATCGAGTATTATTGACTGAAAGATTAAACTAAGCCTGAATTGAAATCTGTCATTTTTCGTGTTAAATAAAAGGGGTGATTGATGTTTGCATTCAAAATTCATAAATATTAATAGAAAGTCTTACTGGTATGTAAATATTCCTGATAGGCCGTTATTCTGTTGAGTTGGGGTTTTGATTTATCCAACGGAATACCTAGTAAATTGTAAGCAATGCTGTCAATAAATAGGGTATCTTCATTAATTTTAATTTGAGTGTTGCTATCCGGAAGTGTAAAAGCTACAAAACTTTTCAAATCATTGAATAAGACTAGCGAAAAAGCTTGATCGTCTATTTGTCCTGTAATTATTTTGTTACGTACAAGTTCATTCCAATCTATGCTTTTGTTCTCTTTTTTACCTTTTAATCTAACCACCCAAGATTTGTCTGTACCGCTAATGGTATCACGTTTTGTAAGTTTGCCATAATATTTTCCGATTTCAAATAGACTCATACTATCATATTGAATTTTGAAATTACTATCTGCTTGCATGATTTTTGTTTGAGGATATAAAGCAATCCATTTCTTTAATTCCAGTTGAATCATCGGAATTTCAGTCAACACCATTCCTTTACTTTTACCGACGATCGCTTCTCCGGTGACTTGTCGCCACCAGGATTTTGTACTTACATCTTCAAACATGGCATTAAAATGGTCCATGCCAACAAGTCTAAATTGTTCAACCCTGCCATTGACAACAGGATCGAAGACTCTTCCGGTTCGACATACAGTACAATAAGTTATCATAATTTCCTTACCCCCCAGTACATCTCTGACCTGATGATGATATCCTAAATATTGGACCGGATAAGCCTTGGATTCTCCATTGATTTCTACGCCCAATATTATTCTTCCTTCATCAACCTTATTACTTTGTACATCTGAAAATACTAAATTATTTGTTTGTAAAAACATCGAGTCTGCGCTCATTTTGTAATTCGTAAGGTAGGCGCTTATTAATAGAAAAAAAATTAATGATGATGTTAGTATTTTATTTTGAAAAAAAAATTGACCAAAAGAAACGCTAATAATAAGTAATAATATTGATCTAATAAGCCATCGATAGTTATGAAGAAAATATGCAAGTTCTACACAATCTAATGATTGACTTCCGGGCATCGGCATAATTAAATATACTTTTACCCATTCGAAAAGCAGAAGTAGGAGTATTGATGAAGTAAATAGTATAGATTTGTAACTTAGCTTATTAATTAGAAAAGACATTATATACTTTCCTTTTTGTCAGTAGAAGGAAAGCACATTGGAATTTTTGAAGAATCACCGGAAAAGCGTAATACTTTTTCTGTTATGAACTTAATGTTTGAGTCTCCTTCGACAATTTTTATGCTTTTGTTTACAGGAATCTTGGTAAAAATTTGTTGCTTTCCAGTTTTTTGCCATGTCACAATCAGGGAATCTATTTCTGTAGCAGTACCTAGTCCTGTATCACATCTAAGTGAAGATGCACCAAAACTTCCTCCTGAGCAAATATCTCTATAGATCTCTCGCTTTTTCCCTTGTTCTTTGATAACAATCTTTACCCTTGAACCTATAGCTGCCCTATTGGTTTCCTTTCCTTCAAGTCTGATATGAGTCCAGTTGTTGTTATTTTGACCAGGATTTATGAAGAATGAGTTATGATAGACATCACTGGGGTAAGCACCACCAATTTCAACAAATATATCCTGATCACCATCATTATCCAGATCAGAAATTCCAACACCATGTCCTTTCTGAAGATTTCCAACACGAGCTGCAATTGTTACATCCTGAAATGATTTGCCATTTCTATTCACATACAATTTATTGGGTATTAAGGTTTCAAAATTAGGATTACCCGTAGCCAAATACATATCCAAATAGCCATCGTTATTGATATCTCCAAAATTTGCGCCCATTGCAAACACACTAGAATTTAACTTATTTTCTTTAGAAACATCAGTGAATGTACCGTTTTGATTATTTTTGAATAGATACATTTTGCTTGCAAAATTGGGTATATTAAGTGCGTCAGTACAAACAGAATGAGAAGGAGTAATTCCAAAATCATAACCACAGACAAAAAGGTCTAACCAACCATCATTATTATAATCCCAAAACCAGGTTGGAAAGGTAGATAATTTTATAGTGCCAATTCCTGCTTCGTTTGTTGCATCTATGAATTGAGGTATGCCATTATCTGTTCCTGTATTTTTAAGCAACATATTGCCACCATATAGTGTTGACAAGTATAAATCCGAAAGTCCATCATTGTTATAATCACCGGAGCATACACCTTTAACAAATTTATTAATTGCGCAATTTGCTTGTTGAGCTACTTCTTTAAATTTTCCGTCTTTTGTATTGATATACAATTCACAGGTATATGAATTTGTAGTCTCCTGAAAGGATTCATTGCCAATAAATACATCTATCCATCCATCCTTATTAAAATCACACCAGGTGGCAGTCTGTGTCGGCTTGTACGATAGTAAACCTGCTTCTATTGTAACATCCGTAAATGTACCATCTCCATTATTCTTTAGTAGTGAGTTAGGTACTTCTCCAAACATATTTAACCAGGCACCACGTAAAATAAAAATGTCAATTAAACCGTCATTGTTGTAATCCACCTGATTGATGTTCAATCCTCCTCTAACATTTTCTAAACCACTTGCTGATGTAATTTCAGAAAAGCCATCATTACCATTATTCTTATAGAAATGCATTTTTCCATTTTGGTTCCATTCTGAAAGGAGTATATCCAATAAGTTATCTCCGTCGAAATCCTCTAAAATTACTCCCCCTGCAAGATTTTGTGAATGCATCCCAAGTTGAGGTAAAACATTTGTAAAGGCTTTTATTTCGGATTTTTCAGGATCTTTATATAAATTTGGTACCAACCATTTTTTAGGAACATCGGTAGGATATCTACCCAAAGTCATATAAGCAATATTTAGCAACCATCTGCCTTCATAATCCTCAGGATTTCTTTCGAGAAGCTGTAGTAGTATCATAATTGCATTGTTTGAACCTTCCTGAATAGAGTGTATACCGCTACCTCGGAAAGGAAGCAGGCAGGATTCGCCAGAATGACTTTTTATACAATTTTGTCGTTCACCAATACGAAGGTTAGCAACAGCAAGTTTTTTGACAAGAATGGATGTAGCAGGATGTAATGGATCTTGCATCATTGAGATTGCAGTATTGTAGGACTGTACGGCCTTAATTTCATCTCCCACACTTACATAAGCATTTCCTTGTTCAAATAAAGTTCGTGCTCGGTCGTCAGCTGAAATATTTAACTTAAGAATGGAATCATAATGTAGTAGAAGTATTTCGGGGCGAAACACATTTCCAAATACTTTTCCTCTATCAAAAGATTGTTCTACGAGATCATTAATTTTTTGATTTGTTGATTGGGAATTATCATTTTTACTCATTAATGGAATACAACATAGAGTCAGGAAACTAAGTAAGGAAAATCCCCAAATTAATAATTTTGAAGTCTTCAATGTATTACTCATATAAGCATATTTAAGTTACTAGTATTATTTCTTGCTGCTCAAAATTGCAGTCGTCGAAAATTTTTTGAAATTGAATTTGACGATCACAAGCAATTGCTTGACGATCTCTTTGATAAAATTTATCAATGGATAAATTTAGATTTCCTTGTAACGAATTTATTAATGTTGAAGTTGAATTAGGGATTAAAGTATCCTCAAATCATTTGAGAAAAAATTAATATTGATAATTTTATAGATATAATTCTTTCTTAAGGGTAGATACAATCTGTATAGAATTAAAAACTTAAGTCCAAATATTACTTTTGAATTTCTATTTCGAGCCTGAATGTCTTCAAATACAGGCACTTTCTCATGTCGCTTTCGCGGTTCCTTCACTTGTCATACTGTTGCAAAACATTCATCTTTGCAAAAATCGTTTAATCATCCTCAAAATAATGATGACTTTGTCTGCGGTATAATTTTCCGTGAGTATTTTATTTTATTGGACTTTTGTTCTCACTAGATGACTCAATTGCAAAATGTGGATTTAATAATTTCATTAGGTTAAAAGGAATGAATTGAATGAAGTTAGAATAGTTTTGGAATTGATGAACAGACTTTATCAATAGAAGTAGTTTAAAATAAAAAAACTCCATGTGTAATCATGGAGTTTTCAAAATTGAAAAATTAATAGTTATTAAACTTGAACTATATTGTATTAATTATATTTTTTCAGGAGTAGAACTTACTTCTTTAAATGCAATAATTTTTCCATTTTTAAATTTGAAATGATGGAATAAATCAAAACGGTATTTGTCAACTGAATTGTTATACATAAATTCCACTGAATTTCGAACGCAAACGTCATCGCCTTCAGCCCAGATTGGAGAGGGTAAGAATTGTGTAACCTTACACCTATTCTCCAAATTTTTAAAGAAATTTAATATCTCCTTACTACCATGGTAAATCTGACTTTTTTCAAACACCTTATTATCCCTTACATCCCAAATAACATTGTCAGAACACTTAGCCGCAATAGAAGAATATTCGGCTTTACCAAAGTTTCCGTAAAGTTCCAGAATAGTCATTGTATTAGGATTAGTTAAGAATCCATAGCCTATTGCATCAAGAAGAGCATTTGGATTGGTTGCTCTATGTGAAATACAAAGTCCTCTGTCATTGAGAACTACAATATCCATATCTTGGGCTTCAACTTTTTTCCCCGTTGGAGGAAATCCCATAAAGGTTCCTGTGTTGGTTCCTGTAAGTTGTATTAAAAGGAAGTAGCGGTTTTGTCCTGCCGGAACAATCGACTTAATGTTAAACTTCAGATCAGGAAAAGCATCCAAAAAGTTCTTATACATTTCTACTGCATTGTCAACGCCTTTAATGGTAGCTGGACCTAGATTCTGTTCTTCATATTCAGCGGTACATAATTTTTTAAAAGCTTCGTAATCATGCTTTTCCAAAGCAGCATATGCACTGCGAATATTGGTTTCATGATTATTTTGTGCGTTAACACTTGTTGTAAGAAAGAAGCAAAATGGAATTGTTAAAATTGTAATTAGATTTTTCATATTTATTTTTATTTATTAAATGGATATACGGTAATTGAAGAAAAATGGATCAAGAAGGCAAGTATTTTTTATAAAGAATCAATATTTGATTCGTTTAAATGAGTTGATAATTGTAATAGTTTTCAATTATTAAGGCTAGCGTTCTCTAAAAATTGTCTATTTAAATCCTTTTAAATATTGTTTGATTTTTAATTTAGTTTTAAGATTTTTGCATACTTTTTCATAAAACTTATGACAAGATTGTTTCGTTTGGATTTCAGTTCCGGTCTTCGATGGATTGTGCTGCTCTATCTTGTCATGATAGGAATTTTGACCAGCGTAAGATTTTTGTTTTACTTTGTTTTTAAAGGAGAACATTTAAGATTTGTATCCTTTTGGGAGATCCTCGAAGCCTTTATTACCGGGTTTCGATTTGACAGCATGGTATCATGTTATATACTTTCCTTGCCGTTGGTTCTATTGATTCTGAGTCGTTTGTTTCCTAATGAAAAAGTATTAGGTTCGTTCTTCAGACAGTTTATATGTATTTACAGCCCTGTTATGATTTGTTTGATGATTTTTGTATGTCTGATGGATTTATATTATTATGCCTATTTTCAGAATCATATCAACATACTTTTTTTTGGAATTGTGGATGATGATACAAAGGCAGTGCTAAAGGGAATTTGGAATGATTATCCGGTCTTTGGCATTTGTATTGGATTTATTGTCTTGTATTGGATTTTGTTTAAATTGGTTATAAAGATTTGTCAATTGAATGATTCTTTTCCTAAGATGTTTGTACTGTATGAATATTTCAGTTTTATAGTCTTCATAGGTTTTTTTGTCTTGGGGATGAGAGGTTCATTAAGTTTATTTACATTAAATTTTGAAAACAGCGTAATATCAGAAAATAGCTTTGTGAACGATCTGGGGATGAATGGAATATTTGCTCTTAAAAACGCATTTAGTGAGAAAAGAAAACAGACCATAACGACCAATTACCGACAAACACTAGAAAAATATAAATATGACAATCCTTCAACCGCAATTGGAGATTATTTAGGCAAGGATGTTGGTACAGATTTGAATCCTGATTTATTGTTAAGTCGTTCGCCATATGATTCATTGTTAGAGATTGACCCTCCTAATGTTGTGTTTGTGCAAATGGAAAGTTTTAGTAATTATTATTTGGACTTGCATTCTGATAGTTTTAATCTGCTTGGTAGATTAGAGGATCAATTACCTTTTTGTATTGTGTTCAGAAATTTTTTATCGGCAACAGGGGGAACTATCCATAGTTTGGAGGCATTATTAACCGGAAGTCCATTAACACCGATCTCTCAATCTACATTTATGGACTGTCCACTCAAGTCTTCAGTAGCAAAGATTTATTCTACTGCAGGCTACCGGACTTCATTTATAACCAGTGGAGCTTTGGGTTGGCGCAATATGAATAAGTTTACAAAGTATCAGGGTTTTGATTTATCCGAAGGCAGTGAAATTTTATTGAAGAAAATCCCTGGTACGCAGATCTGTGATTGGGGAGTATTTGATGAATCTATGTTTACAAGAGCACTTGAAATATTAAATCATAAAGTAGGAAGCAAACCACAATTTATTTATTTGTTGACTACCACCAATCATCCGCCCTTTCAAAGACCTTCTCATTATAAATTATTTCCACTTCATCCATCAGATTCTCTTACTTCCAAATTCAAGGTTAGTACTAAATTAGCTATGGAGAACTTTGGAAACTATCAGTATGCCAATGATTGTTTGGGTGCTTTTCTGGCAAGTATTCGAAATTCACCTTTGGGACAGAATACGATTGTTGCAGCTTCGGGGGATCACAATACCCTTCAGGTTTTTAATTTTGAAGACAGCAGATTACATTCAAAACACAGTGTTCCATTTATACTCTACATTCCCGAAAGATACAGAAAGTATAAGTTTGTAAACACTTCAGTATTTGGATCACATAAGGATGTATTTCCGACTTTGTTTTCGAATTCTTTATCAAAAGCCGTTTATCTTAATTCAGGAGTTAATTTGCTGGATTCAGCACAAGCAATAAATAATTTTGCTATAATTAATTACAATTTGAGTATGAATCATAGTGGCATAGTAAAATTTGAACAGGAACCCATCTACTATCAATGGACCGAACCCGAATCTAAAATGAATAAGAAAGCAGAAATAAATCAAGAACTAAAGCACTTACTCCTACTATCAAGAGCTTATAGTGCTTCAATGTCTTATTTCATTCAGACTGAATTTTTAAAGTGTAGTAAATAAGTCTTATACCTTATTGAATTTGACAGAAGAATAAAATAGTATTAAAAATTCCGATTGTAAACAAGAAGTAATTGCTGTATCCAATTAACAGCTTTTCCCTGAACTGTAATTCCTCCAACTGCATTCCGATCAGAGATATAGTTCGTTTTATTATCATCATAGAACGCATTCAGTCCAAAATTTAAATTTAAGCCCTTAAATATTTCAAGTCGAATGTTATTAATCCAGTTTACATCAATATTCTGAGGATTGTCAAAATAGTCTGTACTTAGGAGTAGTTCAGACCCAAAATTAACTCTATTCCATAATTTCACATTGTATCCTGCTCTTGCCAAAGCACCAATTCCAACTCGTGATTTTTTATAACTGCCATCGGAATTTTTTTCAGTACCATGAAAACCAAGATTAGCAACGTTTTGATCTGCAATCACGATTGCTTTAAGAGCAACAGGAGATAAAAATGCATACCAATTATCATGTTTTTGATATTTTATTCCTAATCCTACGGTAATATTAGCCGGAGCAAAAAATTTTGAAACCAGAGAAGTATTAAACGGTGCAGTATTCAGTTCTGACAGATATATTTTTTTATTTGCAGAATCCTGATAGGAACCCAAGAGTTGTGATAGTAGAAACAGATCTGCTGAATACGCCCAGTTACTGCCTTCTTTGACCTTATAGGCAAGATTAGAACTGAGGGTAAAAAGATCCAATGCTTTCTCAAACGGAATTCTATCTTTAGATCCTGAAGCAAGTGTACCGCTTCCGATTCTTTGGGTTGAGAGATTGAAATTCAATTCACTATTCCAGCTTAATAATTTTCTTTTCAATTTAGCCGTATATGCGATTGCGCCACCTAATCCCAATCTGTTAGAACCACCACCAACGTAAGGATTAATGTTGGCAAGTTGTCCGAGATCAAGACCGACAGCTCCCTTTGAGACCCAGCCTTCCTTTAACTCTACTTTCATAGATGCTTCCATGGCTTTTTTTCTTTCTGCTTCTTGCTGGGAAGAATTGTCTTGAGCCTTAATGGTCAAACTAATACATGTAATTATAAAGAGAAAAAATTGTTTATTCATGTTCTGAATTAATATTGTTACAATTGATTATAAAAAATGAAATGAAATGTTTATCCTCATATCGAGCACAAAGGAATTGAAATTTTAGCAATTGCAATAAAAATCTTAGGAACTAATTTTCTTCCAGTACGAAATTCTTTCAACAAGCATAGGTAATATTGGATTGCAAGGCTTTTGCAACCAAATTTAAATAAAAAGTAACAATATTGTAGAGGTTTTTAGAATTAGCTTAATATTCATTTGTAATTATAATGTTTTTGCTTGTGAAACTAATTAATTTTGTATTTTTTAAAACTAAAATAAGAGCTTACTAAAGGAAATAAAATGAGACTTTTACTTGGAGTATTATTTATTTGGAATTTGAATTCGATTAAGGCACAGCAGATGGAAGAAAAGTCCTTCTTTATTAAAGAGATTTTTGAAACAGCCTTAACAAAGAAAATGTCCTATCAATGGTTATACCATCTTTCTGAACAAATTGGTGGTCGTATTGCCGGTAGTCCACAGAGTCTTGCTGCAATAAATTACACCCATAAGGTGTTAGACACTCTAGGAACACACAGTGTTATTGACCAAGCCTGTGATGTTAACTATTGGAATCGTGGAGCCAAAGAAGAAGGAAATATCATTTATCCAGTAAAAAAGAGCTTAAGCATTCTTGCGCTGGGAGGATCAACATCAACTCCTAAAAAAGGATTGACCGGTGAACTTATTGAGCTTCATTCTATTGAAGAAATTAAAGCAAATGCTAAGCTGATAAAAGGAAAGATCGTATTTCTGAACAGGCATTGGAACAATAAGAATTTACGAACATTTCACTCTTACGGAGAAGCCGTTGATCAAAGAGTATATGGTCCAAATGAAGCTTCAAAATACGGAGCAATTGCATGTATCGTGAGGTCAATGACAGGAAGTAATGATAATGTTCCTCATGCCGGAGTAACAATATTTAAAGAAGATGTCAAGGCAATTCCGGCAGTGGCAATAGGTATTGTAGATGCAGATTATTTAAGTAATATGCTAAAAGTAAGCTCGGTTAGAGTAAAGTTGAATACATTCTGTAAAAATCAAGGTATAGTGCAGTCTTATAGTGTGATCGGAGAGATTAAAGGAAGCGAGAAGCCAAATGAAATTATACTTGTCGGAGGGCATCTTGACTCCTGGGATGTCGGAGGTGGTGCTCATGATGATGGTGCAGGCTGTGTTCAATCCATGGAAGTATTTTACTTATTCAAGCAACTTGGTTATAAGCCCAGACGTACTTTAAGATGTGTTTTATTTATGAATGAAGAGAACGGACTTGCCGGAGGATTAAAGTATGCTAAGATATCGAAAGAGTCCGGAGAATTTCATTATGCCGCAATAGAAAGTGATGCAGGAGGGTTTACACCGAAAGCCTTTTCCTATGATATAGATACAGGCAGTTTGAAAAAGTATACACCGTATTTTGAACTGTGGAGTGACTTGTTTTATCCCTATGATATCAAGATAACTAAGGGTGGTTCGGGAGCAGACATAGGACCCTTAAAAGAACAAAAAGGAATACTGTTTGGTCTGAACCCTGATTCTCAAAGATATTTCGATTATCATCACTCAGTGAAGGATAGAATCGAAGCGGTTCATCCGAGAGAGCTTGCATTAGGTTCTGCCGCAATGGCAAGTCTTGTGTATCTGTTGGATCAGACACCATAAATTCAATAATCGAATTGAAGGATATATCGAAATTTTCAAAAGTGTTGTTGGATTGGTCTTTTGAAAATCCACGTGTTTTGCCCTGGCATATAGCACAGAACCCTTATAAAATATGGATATCGGAGATTATGTTGCAACAGACCAGAACTCAGCAAGTAGAAAATTATTATAAGCGCTTTATTAAAAAGTTTCCTACCTTACGAAAATTAGCTAATGCGCATATTGATGAAGTTTTACACTCTTGGGAAGGATTAGGATATTATTCCAGGGCAAGAAATCTGTATAAGACTGCTCAAATCATTGTAGAAGAATTAAATTCACAATTTCCAAACACACCTGAAGAATTGAATCGTCTTCCTGGTATTGGAAAGTATACAGCTGCAGCAATCTCATCATTTGCATTTCAGTATCCAATAGCTGCGGTTGATGGAAATGTAAACAGAGTATTGTCAAGAGTCTTTGGATTGCTATTGGATACAAACTCGACTTATGGGAAAAAGGAAATTCAAAAACTCGCGAATCTCTGTCTGGGAAATTCAAATTCTTCAATATTTAATCAAGCCATGATGGATCTGGGGTCTCAGATATGTCAACCTAAGAATCCCAAATGTCAAAACTGTCCTTTCGAAAATTATTGCAAGGCCAATCTGGAAGATAGCATTTCTTCAATTCCATTAAAGAGGAACACAATTGTAAAAAAAGACCGAATGATGCATTATTTTATAATTGTTGATAAAAAGAATATGTCTTTGATTAAAAAAAGAGAAGAACAAGATATCTGGAATGGATTGTACGAACCTATGCTGTTCGAAAACAAAAATAAAAAGTTTTTGAATAAAGATTTAATCATTAAACTATTGAAAGTACATTTGAAATCTACAGAAGACTTACAAATACAAGAATGTATTCAAAATTTACATTTATTAACACATCAAAGGTTATGGATAAATTTTTATAAGATTAATATAAAGAATTTACTAGCTTTGAGAAATAATTCTCCATATATAGTAAAAAGTCTCAAAAACTTTGAGAATTTTGCCTTCCCAAGGATCATCAGAAAATATTTGGAAACAAAACTTTAAAAAGTATCATTTATGTTAAATAGAGTAATGCTTATCGGTAATCTAGGAAAAGATCCCGACATTAGAACAACGGAAGGAGGAACCCTTAGAGCAAATTTTAGTCTTGCAACCAATGAAAGCTATAAGGACAAAAGTGGAAATTGGCAAAAATCAACAGAATGGCATGAAATTGTACTGTGGAGATCACAGGCTGAAAAAGCTAAGACTTTAAGAAAAGGAATGTTGGTGTACCTGGAAGGAAAATTAATTCATCGCAAGTGGCAGGACCGAGAAGGCAAAGAAAAATATGTATCCGAGATTGTTGTAGATATGTTGAAGATTCTTGAGAAAAGAGAAGCAGGTTCAAACAACAATACAGGACAGCCACCCTATCAAGATCAAAAAGATGGTTCATCAGCGACGCAGGAATTTAGCAATCATGTAGAGGAAGATGATATTCCATTCTAAAATTTATCTTTTGTAATTCAATGGAATTGGCAGACCCCTATACGGGACTATTAAATATCATTTTTTTAAACTCAGATCCTGAAGGATTAGGTATCCTTTCAAGTATATTATTTCTTGCATTACTCATTTTTGGTACAGGATTAATTTCAGCATTTGAGATTGCGATTTTTTCTTTAAGTCCCGGAGATATTGAAGAATTGAAGGAAGATGATGAACACGAAGCCGCATCAACCTTGCTTTACCTTAGAGCACATACGAAGAGGTTGCTCGCTTTACTGTTGATATTGATCACAATAATTAATATTGGTATTGCACTTGTATTTGCGCATCTTTTAGAAATCATTTTGCCCAAGGATAGCTATTCTGTCTTTTCTGAATGGTTAATGAGTACTTTTCAGATTCAGAGATTTTCAGTAGAGAATATTTCTGATTTTCTTAATTTTCTGGTTGCTGTAGTTGGTTCAACTTTTGTTATATTAATTTTTGGTGAAGTAACTCCAAAAATTTACGGACAACTCAACAATAAAAAATTGTCATTAAATTTTTCCTTACCCTTGAGATTTTTAGATGTTGTTTTTTCACCGTTAACTTATTTATTGGTAAGTATGAGCAGTAGGGTTGAAAAGAAGTTGCTGGAACGAAGAATCGTGGGTTCTGCTTCTGCCAAGCAAGATCTGGATAAAGCGATTGATCTGGCAGTAAGTGAGGAGGCCGGTTCAGAAATGCAAGTCGATATGCTCAAAGGTATTATTAAGTTTAATGACGTGTATATCAAGCAGATTATGAGGCCCAGAACGGAAATTTTTGCAGTTGACTTTAATTTAGGATTTAATGATCTTATACAGCAAGTTAGGAAGAATGGTTATTCACGAATGCCTGTCTATCAGGAAGATCTGGATCATATGACCGGAATATTGTACGCCAAAGATCTAATTCCGGTATTACATAACAAGGATGATTTTGAGTGGCAGGTATTAATCCGTAGCAATCTTTTCTACGTACCCGAAAATAGAAAAATACATGATCTACTGCACGATTTTCAGCTCAAGAAAGTTCACATGGCTATAGTTGTAGATGAATACGGAGGTACAAGCGGATTGGTTACCTTAGAGGATATTATGGAACAGATTGTTGGAGAAATTCAAGATGAATTTGATGATTTGCATGATTTGAATTATACCATATTGGATAAACACAATTACATATTTGAAGGAAAGACTTTGATAAATGATATGTGTAGAGTATTGGGTTTGGATATCTATTCTTTTGATTCAGTTAGGGGTTCTGCGGATTCGATAGCTGGATTAATTCTTGAAAAAACGAATGAGATGCCAAAGCCGGAGCAAGAAGTTCAGATTCTTAACCTTCAGTTTAAAATAATGCAAGTCAATAAGAGAAGGATTGAAAAAATTAAAGTTACTTTTTAAAAAGGGACGATGTGGGTAAAGTATAATTTGTTGTTTTTATCAATCATGATTCTTTCTTGTAAGGAGAATGTTTACAATCCCAAACCAAGAATTTATCCTAAAGTCGTCCTGCCAGAAAAAAAGTATCAGAGCTTTCAATCGAAGGACTGTCCTTTTGAATTCAGCATTCCTGAATACGCGAAGTATGAGAAAGATACAATATTCTTTGATACTTTGGCAGGTCCTTGTTGGTTCAATGTATATTATTATAATCTCGATGCAAGGTTGTATTGTACCTATAAAGCTATTGCCAATACAAATGATCTTGATCGGTCAATAAAAGAAACGTACAGATTGGTTACAGGACATATGGTGCGGGCAGAATACATTGATGAAAGGCCAATTCATAAACCTAATAAGATAAATGGAATGATCTATGAAATTGAAGGACCTTCAGCTACTCCGTTTCAATTTTATCTAACTGATTCAATTCGACATTTTATTCGAGGGTCTTTGTATTTCAATACTAAGATTAATCCAGATAGTCTGGCACCCTACTACGAATTTACAAAAATAGATATCGTGGAAATGATCAATACCTTTCAATTTAAATAAATTGGGATAATATCTTTCGGAGTAAAAAAAACAGCGGGACCTAGATCCCGCTATCAGATATATAAATAGGATAAGAAAAGTGGTTTAGCTGAAGAATTTAAAACCCTTCCATTCAACCAATATTTTTATTGAATAGTCTAGCCTTTTAGACCTTCCTAGAAAAGCTTGCCAAAAATAAAGTTATTTATTCTAACAAGCCAAATTTATTAGCAATTTTTTTTATTCATCTGCTGACATTTCAACCTTAACCAGTTTTCCAGTTGCCAATTTCTGCCGAATTTTGTCTTCTATCTCTTTAGCAACTTCTGGATTATCCAAAAGAAATTGTTTAGCTGCATCACGACCCTGAGCAATTTTTGTGCCTTCATAAGAATACCAGGAACCACTTTTTCCCAAAACATTCAGATCAGCTCCCAAATCTACAATCTCTCCGGTTTTACTAATACCTTGCCCGTATTCGATGTCAAATTCAGCAATTTTAAATGGAGGGGCCAGCTTGTTTTTTACAACCTTTACTTTAACTCTGTTTCCGGTGACATTCCCATCCTTATCTTTAATTGCAGTACCTGATTTTCTTATATCGAGACGCATTGAGGCATAAAACTTAAGTGCATTTCCTCCCGTTGTCGTTTCAGGGTTACCGAACATAACACCAATTTTTTCTCTCAACTGATTGATGAAAATACAACAACAACCAGTCTTGCTTAAAGTACCCGTAAGTTTTCTTAAAGCTTGTGACATCAATCTTGCTTGAAGACCCATCTTGGATTCGCCCATTTCACCTTCAATTTCTGATCTTGGGACTAAAGCTGCAACCGAATCAATAACAATAATTTCTATGGCTCCTGAGCGAATCAGATTTTCAGCAATTTCCAACGC
Source organism: Saprospiraceae bacterium (assembly GCA_020848695.1). GTDB lineage: Bacteria > Bacteroidota > Bacteroidia > Chitinophagales > Saprospiraceae > Vicinibacter. Next base: position 4,029 of record JADLHT010000018.1, on the reverse strand, counting down.
TTGTTCTCCATTATCCGGTTGACTGATTAACAGTTCTTCTGTGTTCACACCAAGTCCTTCAGCATAAGTACGATCAAATGCGTGTTCTGCATCAATAAAAGCAGCAATTCCACCATTTTTTTGACATTCAGCTATAGCATGAATTGCTAATGTTGTTTTTCCAGAACTTTCAGGACCGTAGATTTCTAAAACCCTTCCCTTCGGGAATCCACCAATTCCTAAAGCAACATCCAAACCAATTGATCCTGTTGAAATAATATCGACTTCGTTTAGAACTGCCTTGTCTCCAAGTTTCATAATTGAACCTTTCCCATAGGTCTTCTCCAGTCTGTCTATGGTGAGTTGTAAGGCTTTTAATTTTTCGTCTTTTTCTTTTGACATAAAGTTTTTTATATATAGTCACAAAAGTAATGTGTTATAGCTACTTTGGCTTAAAATATTAGTATTTGCATAAACTTTTAGCAATTATTTTTACGACATGAATCCATTCGTTGTATTAAGTAATAAGTACTGGACATTTGAAGAAATTATTGCAATTTGGGAAGCTGATGTTTCTCTGGAACTTGATTCCGAATTAGTAAATCTTATATCTACATCTAGGCATCGATTGGAAAATAAATTGTCTCTAAGCCAAAAGGCAATATATGGAATTAATACAGGTTTTGGTTCTTTATGCAATACTATAATCAGTAATGAAGATCTTGATCAATTACAGATAAACCTCGTTCGATCACATGCTTGTGGAACCGGTAAAATAATTTCCAAACGATTGTGCAAATTAATTTTATTGTTAAAAATAATTGGCCTCTGCAAGCCCAATTCCTGTATTAGTCTTGAACTCTTACAATTTCTCATTCTTTTATACAATAAACAGTGGTATCCGGAAATTCCTGAATACGGATCATTAGGAGCTTCCGGAGATCTAGCTCCATTGGCGCATCTTGGATTATTATGCATTGGTGAAGGTGTGCTAATTAATTCTCAGGATGAAAGGATTACACAGGTTAATGATTTTTTTAAGAATCAAGATCTGATTGTTCCAATGCTTAAAGCCAAAGAAGGTTTGGCTTTGTTAAATGGAACTCAATATTCATTAGGAAGACTTATTGAGAATTGTCATGACTCATTGAAACTAATGAACCAGAGCATTATTACGGCTGCACTATCCATGGAGGCTTTTAACTGTTCCATTGATTTCTTACATCCTGAAATACACTCGGTCAGAAATCAGAAAGGACAGATTGAAGTTGCCCAACATTTGAATCATCTGCTCAGAAATTCAGAATTGAGAAAGCGCGAAAAAAATTCTGTTCAAGATCCTTACAGTTTCAGATGTATTCCACAAGTGTTGGGTGCAAGTTATGATAGCTTTCAATATGTTAAATCCATTGCTGAAAGAGAAATTAATTCTGTTACAGACAATCCATTGATGCTGTCTGACGGAGAAGTTATATCAGGTGGTAATTTTCACGCACAACCACTCGCGTTGGCCTCAGATTTTCTAAGTATTTCAATCAGTGAAGTTGCCAATATCAGTGAGAGAAGAATCTATCAACTTATAAATGGAAGTAGAGATCTTCCGGAATTCTTGACAAGCGATCCAGGACTAAATTCGGGTTACATGATTGTTCAATATTCTGCAGCATCGCTTGTAAGTATGAATAAGCAAATGTGTTCACCGTCATCTGTTGACAGTATCGTAACCAGTAAAGGGCAGGAAGATCATGTTAGTATGGCAGCAAATGCAGGGATCAAATGTTGCGAGATTGTTGAGAGGAGTCAGAAAGTAATAGCAATGGAGTGGATGACTGCCTGTCGTGCTTGGGAATTCAGAAAATCAAAATGGAATTTATCCGATGAATTAGACACACATTTTCGTTCTTATAGATCTCTTGTTCCGTATAGAAAAGAAGACTATATACCTGCATTGGAATACTCAGATACCACTGAATTTTTAAATTCTATGATTTGAATTTTTAATGGTGACTATAGTTCGGATTATTTTAATATTTCATGTTTTTACAGGACTATTTTCTCAATCTAATTCAACTTTATGGAGAGTTGGAATTCAAACCAATCGATTAATAAAACACAGTCCGACATTAAAGTTTAATCAAAATGGATTAGGTGCCGTCCTGGATTTTGAAATCTCCAGGCAGGTTGATGGATCGAAGCAATGGCATCATGATATGAATTTTCCAAGCTATGGGATAATTGCAAAGTATCTTTATTTGGGAAATCCCAGATTCATATCAGGTGATGCTTATGGCCTCGCGGTTTTTTACAATTTTAAAATTAAAGAAAGTAAGCATACGATAAGTAATTTTTTAACCGGTACAGGAATAGCTTACAATACCAGAATTTATAATCTTCTCAGCAACCCGAAACAGAATGGAATCAGCACACATTTGAACAACATGACCTGTTTTGAGTATCGGCTTGAGTTGAAAACCAAGTATAAATGGAATTTTTATACAGGTATTGGTCTAAGCCATTTTTCTAATGGGGCCTATCAGACCCCGAACCTAGGATTGAATTATGTAAGCCTACTATTAGGAATTTCAGACAAGAAGAAATATAAAGAAAGAGTAGCAGATTCAACATTATTTAAATCCTTTTGGATTCTTGGAGTAAATTATGGATATGCCATTAACGAACTCGAAACCTTCGGAGGACCGAAGTTTGCCGTACAGAATCTAAACCTTGAAATCGGATATTCCTATAGGAAATACAATATCTTTAAAGCAGGTATTGATGCGGAGAATCATCAATTTGCCGCGTATGTTCAGTCTCACGATTATAGAGCGGCCAGCATTAAAGAAGGGTTTAACCAGGGTATGCGATATCATCTATTTGGTGGACATGAATGGATTATAGGAAGGTCAAGTATTGAAACGCGTTTGGCTTATCTACTCAACCATAATGCTGTTTGGACTAAGTTTAACTTTTATTCAAAAATTATATATCAGTATTATCTTCCAATTCCGATTGTAAAAGGACTTTCTGTGGGTGCAGGAATATCAATAAAAGCAGTTTGGGCAGATGCCGAATATCTGAGCGGAATTTTAGGTTTGAAATATAAATTGTAATTAATAGTTTATTGAACCTTATCCAATCTTCCCATAGCCATAAACTGTTTCATTGTTTTTTCCATTGATTCAATATTACCATCTAGAAAAATTACATTCCCCTTACCATGTTCTGCAAAATTTTTAACGGCTTCGGTCCAGATGTTAAACAAAATGAAAGATGCATCCATTTCGTTCTCTTTCATAACCTGAGCTGCTTTGGACATACCTTTGGCAACTTCTTCTCTGAATGCGGCAATACCTTGACCTCTGAGTTGGGCAGCAAGTTTTTCAGCTTCAGCAGATATTCGAATTGCATTACCATCAGCTTCCGCAGCTTTTGTCTTGGTTATGAGTAAGGCCTGACCTTCATTTTCGGCAGCCGCTTTAAGATTGTTTGAAGCAACTACTTTAGCCATTGATCGCATGACTTCTTCATCAAATGTGATATCATTGATTTGTAGATCAATCAGATGATATCCCCAGTCTTCTAAAGTTTTGTCAAGATGTTCTTTTACATTTTCAACTATTTCTCGTCTTAGTACAAGTACCTCACTTTGTCTTTTGGTAGCCACAAAAGCACGAACAGATCCTTCGACAGATCTGATAAGAGCTTGCATAAAATTTTTTTCATCATAGAATTTGAAAGCAACATTTTTTATAGTTTCTTCAGCCTGATCTAATACAGAAAAAAGTAGCATAGCCGTAAAATTTACATTTGCCTGATCTACTGTGACAGCCTGAAATCCTAATTCTGCTGAACGATTCTGAACGGATATTCGCTTATGAATGGATTCAATTATCGGGATAATAAAATTCAAACCCGGTGTAAGAATTCTTTGGTATCTTCCAAAAATAGTAACAACGCCGATTGTTCCTTGATCGATAGTACGAAAAGAAAAGACCAAAAGTATAAGTACAATTGCTCCGATAATTAGTAAGTCCATGAATTAGAAATTTG
>JADLHT010000017.1 GCA_020848695.1 Saprospiraceae bacterium | reverse complement strand
CATATAATAAAATAATTTTCTAACCCTGAAATTACGTAAAAAGTACGGATTTCAGGGTTTTTTTATTAACTTTTTTTATAATATATTTTTGATAATCAGAAGCTTAGGTATTTACCGAATGAGCCTACGTAAAAAGTACGGATTTCAGGGTTTTTTTATTAACTTTTTTTATAATATATTTTTGATAATCAGAAGCTTAGGTATTTACCGAATGAGCCTGCTTATCTAACTAAAGTAAAATCTCCTTTTACAACTGTTGAGCCGGTTGATCCTTCAAATTCTACCTCAGCATAAAACGCATAAACACCAGGAAGAGCATATTCACCATTATAAAATCCATTCCACCCTAAACCCCTTTGAGTATTTGCATCATTGAAGTTGCTATTCGAATATACAAGTTCACCCCATCGGCTAAAAATCTGTAATAATTTTATATTGCGAACTTTCTTACCATATAAATTAAATCTATTGTTTTCTCCCAATCCACTATAGGGATTTATAATTGTTGGCCACCAAACATCTTTAATTATTCGAACTATTATCCTAATTGTTTTTTGCACTTTACATCCTGATTGATCAATAACTTCAACAATAAATTCTTTTGAAGTATCAGCCAATATATCCAAGTTGCTGATATAAATTGAATCTCTCACATTAAACCATAATGTATCTTTGTATTCTCCAAATTGATTAACAGTACCTCCCAATACCTCCAATAAAAGCGAATCAATATTTACAATGGAATTCTGATCCACCGAAACGCTTTTTACTTTAATATCGATTGGTCCAGGCTCAACCAACACTGTAGAGGTATTTAGAACACAACCTTTTGAATCTCTGACAGTAATCGTATAGCTGCCTTTAGGCAGGTTTGAAAAATCTGTATTCTTAGTAAATGGTCCTCCATTTATAGAAAACTCAAGATCAGATTGATTAAGTATTGAAACCCCGTTTTTATCAATAATATTAGTAATCGTAATATTTCCATTGTTTTGACCAAAACATTTTGGATTCACACTATCCAAAACAATAAAGGCAAAGGGATTGTCATCTTCAGTAATATCTATGGTATCTCTATCAATACAACCATTCATCGGATCTTTAATTTCGAGAATATATCTTCCACCAGGCGACGGAATAGAAATCTGAGAAGTGCCTTGACCTGAAAGTATATTCCCGGTCCATATAAAAGTGCTAATTGTATTTGAACCTGAACTACTTCGTGAACCAGAACCATCAAGTTTTATTTGTTTAACAACACAACCTAATTTTCCAATTTGTGAAATATCTGCAATTGGAGCTTGTTTGTCCTCATTCACAAAGATATTTACACTATCCCTACAACCAGTTCGTATATTTTCAATTAAGAATTTATAATTTCCTATTTGATCAACTACAGAACTATATGAATTTGCACCACTCACAATACCTGGTCCTGACCATAAAACCCTAAAATCATTACCTGAATCTGAACGGTTACCATTTAGCGTTACTGTATTGATATCACAGGTTAATTTACTAGGCGTATCTATCTGAATTCTTGGTAAATCAACTTTTCTATTCACAATAAAACTGAGCGAATTAGTACATCCTGTGCGAGGGTCAGTAACGGTTACCGTATAAGTTCCGTTGACGATGACATCAATAGATTGAGATCGATCATTGTTATTCCAATGATATTGAAGCGGATCACCAGAACCACTTACTGATGCACCTGCATCTAAGCTAATTTTCGTTATGGCACAGGTAAGAAGAGAATCTCCGGTAATTACTGCCTGAGGATACTTATACCATGTTACGGGTTTTCCTGGTGTAAACACGAGGCATCTATCGTTCAGATCAATTCCACCGGATGTAGCATTAAGATTTCCAACAAATACGGAAATAAAATAAGTTTTTCCAAATATCATCGGAGCTTGAAAACTAAATTTTCCTGTTGAATTCTCGTTAATAATTGTTCCATTTTTGGGATCACTTGATAATCCTTCATACAATATAAAACGAACCACATCATTGCCATCCAAATTACTAGTATCTGGTAATTTTGGATAAACGATAGTTATAGATTGATCTTCGCATAGATTAACCGGACTTAAGTCTATATCATCAATTTTGCTTAGACATTTACAAATATGTACTCCGGAATAAATGTCAGTGGAACAATCAAATTGATCTTTTAAACTTAAAGTAAAATTGCAACCGCTAGGAATCAGATCAGACTCCCAAATATCAGAATTTGGTAAAAATTGACCACCAAGAATTTTTAAACCATTACATGAAACTCCTGTTAGATTCCAGCTTTTTCTGTCGCCAAAAAGACCCCTAATTCTTACGCGGTAGTTCTCAGCTATATTATCACAATCATAAATGACGGAAGTAGAATCGAATTTCGGAGAGTTAACAAATAATAATCTAACCTCATCACTACTCTTGCAATTAAAGTTATCTCCTACAAGTTCAAAAATATATACTCCCGCTTGTGGAACTGTAACTTGAGTTGAAACTTGGTTTGGATTCGCTAAAACTGGATTTCCTCCACCGCTAACTAGTCTCCATGAAGCATTACCAAAGTTAAGTATTCCATTAAGTGTGCTGGTTAATCCGCAAATGGTATCATCTATACCAGCAAAAGCTGTCGGATACTCATCAAAAATGATTTTTAAATCGTTTGAAGCCAGTGAGCAAGAATCATCTTTGTCTACAATTCCATCACTATTTTTATCATCTCCAACTATTCTGGTAACAAAAATAGGATTGTTAGCACCAAGTTTCATAGTATTTGGATCAAAACAAATTGAATCTGACAAAGAATATATAGTATCAATTACTTTAGACGGATCTGTATAAGGAAATTTATGTACAACATACATTGTCGTTTCAATACTAGGATCAATCATTTCCGGAACAATACTTAGAATTGCTACACATTGATCCTGACAAACTCTGATTAGATTAGAATCCAATCTACCCGGACTAATAGTGCCACAGTTACAGTTATGTGAATTACGCAAAACAGATGAGACACAGCCATTGGCATCCATGATTTGTATAATAAAACTGTCGAGACTAACTATGTCATTTGACATCCACAGATTACCATTAATACTGCCATTATTTGTTGACGGAGGTGTAACTAAAACATAAGGAGGTTTGCCACCATTTAACTCAATACTAGCTTGAAACTTTCCAGGATTTGTGCTAGACGACCCTAGTTCAGTACAAAATTTAAATAAATTAGAAAGATTTGGATTCTCATTAAAAGTTATGGTAAGTTGATCTGTTTTCGAACATAGATTATCATTTATTTCGGTAAACTCAAACACATAATCACCATATCCGCTTAAAGGCTCTACCAATGTACTTGAAAGATTTGGGCTGCTTATTTTTGCAGCTCGTCCCCCTAAAACTTTCCACATAACTGAAGTTCCAGGAAGCGATTGAAATCCATCCAACAGAAAACTAGTTCCGCATATTGCTGTATCTCTTCCGGCTAAAGGATTTGGGTATTGAACGAATACAAAGGGTGTACCAAAGGAAGTCTTAATACATCCTTTTCCATTATCGATACCTCCGTTACCATCAGCTCTTCCCAATCTTGCACCAATAAAATAAGTAACTCCATAAACATACTTTGGGTCGTACCCAAAACTACTTGAATTCAAAAATTCAATTATACTTCCTAATGGATTTCCTGGATTAGAATAAGTAAAATAAACTACAGTGTCCCTATTTGGATTTTGATCTAGTTTTTCATTAGAATTATCATAAATTATTTTTACAAGTTGATCTTCACAAACTTTTTGAAGAAGAGTAGAAATTTTACCAATCTCATTGGAACAATTACATTCATGGGTATAAATAATTTCGACTATACAATTATTATTATCAACAATCTGAACTGTGTCCTGAACATTGTTGTTAATTTGTAAAGACATATAGGTAGATCCATTTATTATCATTCCATTGCCTTTCACAATTCTATATGGAGGACTACCTTTAACAATGTCAGTTTTCATTACGAATGAGGTCTGAGCAGGATTACAGGTAAAACTAATATTTGAACTTTGCGGAGAATCATAGAAATTCAAAGTAACAGTGTCCTTTGCTGTGCATCCAAATCTCGTCTCTTCAAGTTCGTAAGTATAAGAGCCAAAAGAAGTTACGGTAACAGTAGGCTTAGAAACATTGGCAGGTAAAATTATAGATGCTGATGGTCCTGAAATTTGCCTCCACATTATTTCAGAACTTGCATTGCCATCTAATGAATTGACCAGACCACAGACAGACTTATCGGGTCCTGCATCAGGAGCCGGAAATGGCTGAACATTGACTTCTATACAACACTCAGGACTGACAGGACAATCACTTTCATAATAATAACATATTTTACCAATAAATGGAATTCCTGCTCCGGGATCAAAATCCCACAAAACGTTAATAGTAGCGGTACCATTACCTGATACTATAGAACCGTTTGTTATTGTCCATATATGTCTAACATTGTTAGGGAAAATAGTATCCGATGAATACTGTCCTGTTTCTCCTCGACAAAGTTCTAAATCACCTTTCGGACAAACCATCTTTGGTTGAAGAAGATCCTCATTTAAATCTTCACATATTCTCACAGTGCATTTCCTTGTAATTGTATTTAAATTTCCAGTTAAAATTACATCTACACAATATTGGTCATTTCCTGAAATCTCTAATTTACTATTTGTACCAAGTATTGTATTCCCGCTACTTTGTTTAACCCAAGAATATTCAAATCCTAATGAAGAAAAATTCTGAACTGAACAAGTCTTGTCGATCGCGTTTATTTCTACAAAACTTTTTCCACCCTCGCAATACTCTTTGATTGTGGCATCCATATCCAAATATGTAAAAAACAATCGAATAGAGCTGTCACAACCATCACTTGTTCGATTCCTATAAATTATATCAATTCCATCTTGACAACTGGAATAAGTAACTTTATTAATACTATCGTTATATTGATTATCCCCGTCTCTGCAACCTAGGTAAAAAATATCTTCTTTAGTTGGCGGTGGAAGAACCTGAAATGTTCTAATAGAGTCGTAATCACAGCAATTGAGAGTAAATCTTTCAGTATAGACTCCACTGTTTAGAATCGTATGACTATGCCATTGATAAGGAACATCTTCGGAACACAAAATGACTGTAGGCCCTCTATGAATCGGCAAATTCTCAACAAAAATTGTTTTACAAACAGGTCCAAATGCCCCGCATGAACCGGCAGCTCCAATATTGTCTAAGGCTCCTGTAACACACATTAGAAAAGAACCTTGATTAAGAAAAGCATAAGTTAATTTTCTGGAAGTATCTTTTTGAACTTCTACTCCATCTATAGTCCAGGTATAAGTTGGTTTGCAGACAGAAGTATCTGAATCAACAAAATAATTATTTGCACAACTACTGGGACAAAGTGTATCGATTCCGATGATACGACGGATTGAATCTACCTTAGGCGATGTTCCCCCACTTGTTGTAAGTACAAAATCACAAACATCACCGGTACAGCCATCAACAAAAAAATAATATTTCTTGCAAGGAATTAAATTGGCTTGGATTGAAATACTTGTTTGTGATTGACAGGAAATATTACATATCACTGTATCTACACAATTACAATCTGCCCAGATACCCAATTGAACTCCCGTTCCTGTAATTGAGCAATTTGAGACATCAATGTTTATTGTAATGTTGCCACCATTCGTAACAAATGCCCACCAACTAATATTATTAGCAATACCTCCGGAAGGACACAATGGTTTGCAAGCTGTATCGTTTGGTTGATCTGTATTTTTACATTTATATCCACTAACGCTTTCTAAAGAACAAAGAATATTTGCTTTTTCACACGTATTGGCTGCAGGAGGGACACAATCTTGTGCGAATAAGCTACAAGGTATAAGAATTATGTAAAATAATAAGCAGCACAAAAAAGTAGTAGAAGAAATATGATTCTTACACATTCGCAATTTGATTAATTTTACCTAAAACCAAGGGCAATTTAAGATCTTTTATTGAATAGCTATAAAATAATATTTTATAAAACATAATTCTAATCTATATCATTGTTAATCAATTACTTAATACAAAATAGAGCTCCTTAATCCTCACTTAATTTATTGCTCAATAAATACCAGAATACTTTACCTCAACAAGGTAATATCCCCAAAACTTTCAATTACTTTACCCGATAAAGTTCTGCATTTTATTAAATACGTATAAACACCTGGATTTAATGGCTTTCCATTAAACTCTCCATTCCAACCTTGTGTGCTGCTACCGGGAACATAATCTAAACTTTCATATACCTTGGAACCCCAACGATCAAATACAAAAAATGACTCTACCTCTTTGATACCTTTTGAAAATGTAATTTCCAGGTAATCATTAATTCCATCACCATTTGGACTAAAAACATTAGGTACGAATACATAAACATCTGTCACAACTTCAATCGTTACAATATCTTTTACCTCGCAATTATTTGAATCCGTCAATGTTAATTCATAAGTAATTGTTTGAACTGGTGATGCTATTGGGTTCAAACAAGAAGTACAAGAAAGATGACTTGTTGGAATCCATATCATCGATTTTATATTAGTAAAGTTTGATAGTGCATTCAATTGTACTGTTTCCCCCAAAGAAATAACCGTATCCTGAAGTATATCTAAGCTAAGTACTGGTTGATCATTAATAAAAATAGACGTATCATAAAGACATCCAAAGTAATCCTTTACCTGAACATCATACCTACCTGGCGACAAATTATTAAATACTGAATCATCTTCAAAACTAGAGTCATTTAAAGAAAAGTAATATCTTGGCTTTCCTCCAGAAACAGATTCTATTATTATTGAAGCATCATTAAATCCTTGGCAAGAGACATCCTTAACATTTAATTGCCTAATCAAAGGTTGCTGAGTACTTTCAACAATTCTAATGAACTGCTCTGTAATACATCCATTTATAGAATCTTCCATAGTCAAAGAATATACACCAGCTTTATTTGCTAGTGCATAAATAGAATCAGCAGATAAAAGTATTCCATCAACTGTATTCCAAGATACTATCTTCGGCCGGCTTTCATCATGATCAATAATACTAATTCTAACAATATTGGAATCACATCGAAAAGTGTCAACTTGTACTAAATTAAATTTTGGACTCAGAGTGTCAATAAAAATAATGACGGAAGTATCTTTAAAACAACCAAGTAAATTAAGTACTTTAATCGAATACAGTCCTGGTGTTGTAATTACTGGTTTATTTTGAGTTGAATTAAAACCATTAGGACCTTTCCATTCAAAAAGAGTATCAGCTACTCCGGTCATAACTTCGATAAAAGTGCTATCATTCTTGCAACTTAAAGATCCAATTGAAATAAAAATATTGGGAATTGTCAATTTTCTATCTATATGAAAAATCAAAGTTGTATCACATCCGGTTTGATTGCAGGTTACCTTGAGACGATAAAGCCCGGTGTCTGTAACGAATGGATTCGCAGTAGTATCTTTAAATAAACCAGTCTCTGAACTCCAAACATAATTGATATCTGAACAATCTACATCAGCATTTAATTGGAGCGAATCATCTACACAAATAAAGGAAAATGATTTTAAATTAACATTCGGAGCTTTCCTTAGGTCATAAACTTCTACATTGCTATTTTGTGTACAAAAATTATCTTTATTGATGATTATAACTTGGAAGACATCAGCTTTAGAAGTCATTAAAGAATTCCCATACAAAGTATCCTTCACGCTGTTAATCCATAAAACTTCAGTATTATTATTAGTTATTGCGGTTAAACTGGCAATAGGATTGTTGCAAGTAATTGAATCTAACTGAAGTTGAAAATTAGGGAGAATTGTGTCTATAACAATAGAAATCAACGTATCAAAGACACAAAAATTATTTTTTTCTAGATGTAAAGCGTATTGTCCGATTCGAGGAAATTCTGGATTTAGCAGAAAGCTATTAAATCCTGGTCCTGTCCATAAAACTTTTACTGAGGAATCTTTCAGTACAATTTTAGATCCTAATATCTTATTCTTGCAATTCAGCGTATCGATACTAAATTGCTTAAATGAAGGCGCAAGAGTATCATATATTATATTAAAGGTATTTGAATATTCACATCCATTAGAATCAACTGCATAGAATGAATATCTCCCAGCATCTACATTGAAAATTTCTTTATCTCGAATGATTTGATTATTAGAATTTGTCCAATAAAAATCTTTAAGAGAATCATTAGAAGAAAAAGTTATAAAATTGCTAGACTTATTTTTACAATTAAAAAAAGTATCCGTTAAAAAAATATTCAGGTTTTTAATCAAAGAAATTATTTCTATAGTATCTAACAATTCACAGCCATAACTATTTACAACTTTTACAAAGTAAAAACCCGGTGTATTGGCATTGATTGCCGCACTATCCGAAGTCGTCATATCTGGTTTTGTCCATCTGTAAGTCAGATTAGCTTCATTGGTAAGTGGTAGAATTCGCGCGACATTCTTAGAGCATGTAAGTGTATCAAATAAAAACTGAATTTTTGGAGGCTTATTTCTAAGCTGAAGTTCATAATCAATTATGGTCCTGCAACCATTTTTTTCAGTTACAACTAACTTATAATATCCAGGATCAGTTGCATTGATTGCAATTGATTTTAATGTATCATTCTTTGGAGTAATCCAATGATAAGACGCTCCAATTATGGTAGGATCCGGTGATAGGTTCGCGACTTTTAGGATACAAGATAAGGTATCAAGCGAATAGACTTCTACGGGAACTCGTGCCGTGTCAATATGAATGTAAACGCTATCTGTATAACTACAGCCATTTCTACCTTTGGCATATAAGCGATAATAACCTGGCTGTGTGGCTAACGGATTTTTTATGTCAGATATGAATGAACCATTCCAATACCACTTAATAGTATCTATTGTATTTTTAAAATCTGCACCTAAGAAAATTTCAGGTGAATTACAATCAATAGTATCACTCTTTATGGATGCAAATGGTAATGACTCGTCCCTAATTACTTCTACTGATTTTTCAGATGTACATCCATTGGATGCAGTTACCACTAAACGATAAAGTCCTTCCAAATTAGTATCAAATTGGTCTGATCCGGAAGTAAACAGACCTGGTCCTTGCCATTCATACTTGCTTGCATTGGAAACATTTGAAAAAACGTGTGAAATACGCTTGTTACAATTAATGGTATCTGCAAACAAATCAATCCTTGGCCTAGATATATCTTCAAAAATTACAATTGAATCTAACTTAATGCATCCGTTAGGTCCTGTTACTTCTACGAAGTAAGTTCCACCTTCCTTGAGCCAAGGTTCTTTAATATCAGAACTAAATCCTATAGGTCCGTACCATCTGTATTTGTAAAATAAGCTTGAATCAGTTATATGGTTAAAATTAATTTTAACAGAATCATCATTACAGGTTAAATTCTTAGAAGATAATCTAAATTCAGGAATTAGAGTATCCTGAATAATATCAACAAAAGTGTCCAACAGACAATTTCCAGTGTCTATTAATCTTACAAGATATCTCCCAGGAATACGAATTTCAGGTTCTAATCCAGCAAAGTAAAAACTATCTGGTTGAAATCGATAGAATTCAAGAAGTGAATATTTGTCTTCTAATAAACTAACCAATTTAATGATAGTATCCTTACAGTTTAAGTCAGAATACAAAGCTCTAAATTCGGGTTTTTTAACAGTACTTATTACTAATGCTATTTTGGTTGTTGGACAACCATTACTAGCCTTTGCAGTTAGAGTATAAAATCCTGTATCACGAACAATCAATACAGAATCTGTCGAAATTATTCCACTGCCCTTACTCCATTCATAAGATGAAATTTGAGATCTATCAAAGATATTAATTATTGAACTATCTGTCTTGCAGGTAATATCAGAAACGAATAAATCAAATTCAGGTGGTTTTTTATTCTCATAAATTCTAAAGTTAATCACATTCGAACAACCAGTACTATTCTTTACATTGACAGAGTACAGTCCCGCCCTATTAATCCTCTGGGTGTCAGATCTACCTATAATTGTACTTACTATATCTTTCCACTCCCAAGTTGCATTGACAATATTGGTAAATGCTTGAACTAAAATTTCCGGTTTATGGCACGTTATAGTATCACTTACAATACGAAGCTCAGGAATTACTTCAGTCTCCATAACTTCAACTTCTGCAGAATCTATACAATTTTTATTTTGAATTAACAGCTTGTATTTACCTTTCTTGTTAACAACAATTCGAAGGATATTTGACTGATCAGCTATATTTCCATCAGATGTAGTCCAACTTATGCTTGCATCTGAAGGAACACTGGAAGATGAAGCATCAATGACAACATTATTTCTTTGGCAGTTTAAGTCCGCTACGGGACTGATATTAGCCTTTAGATCAAGTACAGATAAATTGACGGTTACAAGTGAATCACAGCCATATTGATTTCGCAAATTTGCAGAATAAGTGCCAGACTTATTATAGGCAACTGAGCCTAATATAAAAGTATCTTTTGAACAAATACTGATATTTAAATTTGTAGGTAATGAATGATCAAGAATATTGACCGTTAAACAATTTAAACTAAACTCGGCACACAATCCCAATTTTCCATTTGATAAATCCTCTTTAAATTTTAAAAAACTTCCTGCATATCCTGATTTTGGTAAAGTTAATTCTTCAGAATTTAAATAAGAAAGATTACAAATATTGTATACTCCTGGTGACTTGCCAATTAAATTAATATTATTTGTAAAATCAATGATTCTATCATTTTCAACAATATAATACTTATTGGAATAATTCGAATTATTTTCAAACTCTTTTGGAAGAATAACTCTTTCTATTATATTAAGCCTTGGATCCCCTTTACAGAAATTAAGATTGAGAAAAGTTTGATCAAAATATCCACCTTTCGCTTCACACACTTCACAATTCTCCATTTCGCTGTCACAAAACTCTATACATGCAGATAACAGTTTACCTGAATAAAACCGATCTTCGTCTTTAATTAGAAAGGTCCATGTTCCATTTACTGTTCCAACGTTAAAATCTTCCAGACAATCTTTAAACGGCCAATAAGTACCAGTTCTCTTAGAAAAACTTCCCCATTTCTGACAATTGTCCCAGCGTTGCCGAAATCCGATATCCGGTTGCGGAGTCTTACCACAGGGAATAAAACTTACATCAAATAATGAATTCTGTGTGAATGCGGTATTACATATAGGGCCAATAAGTTCTACTTTTTCGCCAGCAGGAGATAATAATACAATACTTAAATCACCAATATATTGATGAGTGAATTTTAAACTTACTTTACATACTCCTTGATTTGGGTTTGACAAATCATTATTAATAATACCTGAAACTTTAATCTTGAGAGACTGACTGGACTCATCTTCAATAAGTAAACTGGTATCAATACAACACTGAGCCAATAATCTGCAATTTGGCAATAAAATTACCAGTAGAAAGGTCAAAAACTTACCCATTTCTTAGTTTGAAAACAAGCCAAATTTAATATTTTATTGACAGCTTTTTAGTCCCATAACTAAAGTGCTGATACTCAAATACTTAAATTGGTAAATTCCAATCTCTATAAAATACTTTGGTCTTCTTGTTAATGACAGCTTGTTCTAAAGAAACGTTGCTTAATTAGAGACTACTATTTTTTCAATAATTTTATTATACTTTGATTCAATATGCACAAAATATAATCCTTTATGACAATTTTCAATTTGAATACCAAAGTGTGAGGCTTCAGAAAAGATATAACTAAACTTAATTCTTTTACCCTGAGCATCGAATATATTTATTTTTTGAAGTTCATCTTTGGGTAAAAGTTCTATTGAAAAAATTCCATTGTCAGTGGGGTTGGGATAAATTATAAAATACTTGTCATGTCGCAAATTTATGCGTCCAGCAATTTCATCTTCCTCGGATTCCGGACTATCTAATACTCTATTTTTACCTCTTCGTACCGGGCAATTTATCGCAGACTTGATATATATGTAATCATTTTTCACAAGACTTACACTGTCTGAAGAATTTTTCATCGTTAGGCGTACATCATACCTTCCGGGTTTTAAATATTTTATAGTAGGTTGATTATCACTACTACTTAAAGTCTGCGATCCTGGAAATTCCCAATTTAAGTCTCCTATTCCAAAAGATGAATTAATAAACTGAACTTCATCGGAAATACAATATTCGCTTTTATTACTTTCAAAAGAAGGAAGCAAGACGTTTTCGATTTCAACTTCATTACAAGTAGTTAGTTTTCCACAAGAATTTTCAACAGTTAGACAAACATTGTATTTTCCAGGTCGTTTAAATTCATGGATGTGATTTTTTAATACACTTTGAGATCCATCACCGAGATCCCATAATATTTTATTTCGAATTCCGACTATACTTTCAGAAGTAGTATCCTTGAATTCTATTTGATTATGACTCAAGCGGGTTGTAACAAATCCAACAATGGGTGAAGTTTCAATTTTGACACACTCCTTTATTACTTTAGTGCTGTCAAATTTTGAATTACTTACCTTTAAACTAACATCAAACATGCCTCTACCATAATAACTAATTATTGGTTCTTTGGCATGAGAAGAAGAAGGATTACCTCCCGGAAAAGTCCAAAAATAACTAGTAGAATTATCTGAAGATTTATTTTTAAATTTTATTGTCAGTGGCCCACAACCTTGTGTTGTGTCGGCTATGAAATCAGAAACAACCGGAGTTAAAACAATTACTTTTGTTGTTTTACATACCGTTCCGCATGTATTAGTTGCGCAAAGTTCGACATTATAATTCCCATCCCGTTGATAAGTATGAACAGGATCTGATTCAGTTGAAGTATTAGAATCCCCGAATTTCCATAGATTTTGATCGGCATCCTGGGAATTATTTTCAGTTATCAGTTTATTTCCTATTGTATATGCAGTAAAAGAATTGGTAACCGCTGGAATTACTTCAATAAAACCTTTCTTCGTTACAGAATTAGAACCGAAGGCATTTGAGATTTTCAAAGTAACATCGTAGAGACCGGGATTCTTATAAATTACTTGTGGGTGCTGTTGTGTAGAAGTGGACGGGGTACCGCCGGCGAAAGTCCAGGTCCATTGATTTGGAAAACCAAAAGACATATCTGTAAAATGAACAATTTTATTAGGGCAGATTGTAGTAGGCATTCCATCAAATTCAGCTACAGGCGGGTCACCTCCATTACAAATACCAACGCAGCCTAAGGTAGGAACAAATGCATTGACAGCAGAGATCGAAGCAGATGACCATGTATTTGAACCGTTTACAGAAGGAGCCATAATAAAGCCTGAACCTGCTCCATCGTGAATACAATTAAAATTATGGCCCATTTCGTGTGCCTGAAGTACACGAAGAGCAGATGAAGTTCCTCCAAAATCGCTGCAGACATTATATCTTATACTTGAACATACAGCTCCTAAATATGCAACACCAATCGCCCCAGATGTATATTTTCGTGACCAGGCTGTCGCAACAGAGTATGATGCTCCTCCATAACCTCCTCCATTCGCCCAATTTTTATGTATCTCTAAATGTTGATTAATGTTAAAAGTTGCATTCCAAGGATCACCTGAGCTTGTTTCGGCAACAAATAAGGCCGAAACACTTAACTCGATTGAGCTTGCAAATTCATCGTCGTAATTCGTTTGAACATTATTCAAAACTCCAATCATGAATGCTTCCGAACCACTTACTCCACCTTTGTTATCAAAAATTGTTTTGTCCGCAGCTAAAGCCACATCAACTGTAATACAACCTGCTCGAGACGCGTTATGGGAATCTGACTTATAAAACTTATTTTCGGCAATTTCGTCAGATCCACATTTTACCTCAGAGAATTTTATAACATCTTCTTCATAATAAAGAACATATTGATTTTTATATTTATGAGCCAACAAATAGTCCAAAGGTTCTATAAACATCCGTTTTCCTTTAAAATTAAAATACCCATAAATAAAATTTGGAGCAATCGTCAACGCAGTATATTGGTTGGGATACTCCAATTGAAAGCAGCGGAATGTACGTACTGAAGATTTATTGTGTGACTCAATAACTTTATTTGTATCAATTCCTATTAATCTTTTAAATTGAGGATTAAATAACGTATATTCAATTAACTCCAAATCAACTTGAATATCTTCACCATTAAGATGCATAATTTTTTTACTCTCTTTATTATCAATTTCGATAAGTAGTTGATTGGCATCTATGGATACAATTTTGTAATTCTTAAATTTTCTTTCAAGAACTTCATATCTGTTTTCAATTTCTAACAACTTTACAGCTTGTCCGTCTAACTTAAAACAATTTATTATAATTACAAGAATTGTTAAATGTAATTTATTCATGTAGAGTAGTTTGTTTGAATAGTTAACAAAAGTAAGATTTTTTTTAATATTAAAACTTTTCTGCTTAAATATCTAATCAAATCCACTTCCAAAATTAGAAGAAATCAAATTCAAAATGTGGATTTCAGAATCATTGCGATTATTCCTTTAATAAAACATAAAAAAATGAGCCCGGCTATTACTAACCAGGCTCAGAAGATTTGTAGTCTATAAAATTTATTTTAATATTACAAATTTCTTTGTAAGTACTCCTTCTTTAGTTAAAATATTCAACGAGTAAACTCCGCTAGAAAGTTCGGAAAAATCCATTTCGATCCGAGTTTTATTCAAAGTCCTGAAATGCAGTTCATTTATTCTAATACCATTTGAGTTATATATCTGAAAATTCTTGCTATCAATTAGAATTGGATCTACAAAGTCCAGATAAAATATTCCGGTACTAGGATTAGGGTACAAATAAACATCGCCATAGTTATTCTTTATTCTGGAGCTTACAACCTCTTCTCCTTCAGTGCTAATCCAAGGAACATCATTTTTCTTTCCTCCCCGCTTAGGGCAAAGAACTGAGGACTTAACTTGAATATATCCTGTCTTGATTATAGAGTTTTCTCCATTTGAATTTTTAACAGAAAGCTTAATGGTATAAATACCGGGCTTATTAAATCTGCTTATCGGATTTTTATCAGTGCTAACAGATGGAGTTCCTCCTTCTATTTGCCATTTCCAATCATTAACATCTTTTGAACTTTGATCAATAAATTGAGCTAAATCACCTACACATATTTCACTTTTATTTACTCCAAAATCTATTTTAGGTATTAGATAAACAATCGCCTTGGATTTTATTTTACTTTCCCCACATTCATTACTTACAGTTAATTCAACATCAAACTCACCTTCTCGGGCATAAGTATGCTCCGGATTCTGCTCATTGCTTACCGGGGAATTATCACCAAAATTCCAAGAATAAGTTATGCCATTTAGTGATTGATTATTAAATTTTACGGTATATTGTTTTACGGCTTGATTAAAAAGGGCTGTAGGCTTTTCATTTACATTTATCACAGAGTCTTGAATAATAACAGTACTATCATTTGCGCTATAAGCAGTCAAACTTACTTTGTATTTTCCTTTAATATTATAAGCAATCCTTGGATTTATATCTGTTGAAGTATTGGGAATACCACCTGGAAAACTCCATTTAAATGCAGTAGCACCGGTTGAGGTATTTTTAAAATCAAATATATAAGGTACACAACCTTTATTGTTTTGAACAGTAAATGATGCATTCAAAAGACTTGAAATTTCAACTTCTTTACAAACTGTGTCTTTAGCACATGAATTATCAGTTATTAGACATACATTAAACTTGCCACTTTTAGCAAATGTATGAGTTGGATTTTTCTCTGTGCTTGTTAAACTGTCTCCAAAGTTCCATTCGTATTTATACTTCCATGGGAAGATGGTATCAACTGTATTATTGACAAACTCAATAGTTTTTCCTAATGGAGCTTTATGATCAAATTCTGCAATAGGTTTTGAATCGACTCTAATAAATGATTTTTCAAATTTCGTGCTGTTAAATTTAGGGTTAGAAGCAACTAGCTTCGCATCAAATACACCTTTAATAGAATAGGTAACCAAAGGTTCTTTTAAGGTAGAAACGCTTGGATTCCCACCCGGAAAACTCCATGCAAAAGTTGTTGCATTAGAAGATGATTGATTTCTATATTGAACTTTTAAACTAGTGCATCCCTCTTGTACTTCAGCTGTAAAATTGGCTTCGACCGGAGTAAAAACGTTGACCGTAATTTTTTTACAGACTTTGCCACAAGTATTGTATGCACATAATTCAACCGTATAGGTCCCATCCTTATCATAGGTATGTATGGGTTCTTCTTCATTTGAGGTATTTCCATCACCAAATTTCCATTCGTAAAAATCTGCATTTTGAGAAGTATTGGTTGTATAAAGGTCGCGATCAATCGAAAATGCTGAAAAACTATTTACAACCAAAGGCAACACTTCTATATATTTTTGAATTGTTTTGGTATTATTTCCAAAAGAGTTTGTTGCTTTTAATGTCACATCATAAACCCCTGTAGTTTTATAAACTATTGAAGGGTTTTTGAGTGTAGAACTTGATGGTGTTCCGCCGGGAAATGTCCATTGCCATTGCGTTGGAGTATTGCTTGATTCGTCTGTAAAGTTTACTACACCATTTGGACAGACTTGCTCCGGTATTCCAGAAAAATCGGCCACAGGTGGTTCTCCACCGCTACAAGTCCCTTTACAACCAATTGAATTTACATAATTATTAATTACGTTAATTGAGTTAGGTGACCAGACATTTGTCCCGCTTACTGAAGGAGACATAATAAATCCACCACCACCGTCATGACCGGAATTAAAATTGTGACCTAATTCATGAGATTGAAGACAGCGCAACAGACCATTAGCACCTCCAAAATCTGAACATACATTGTATCTTGATCCTCCGCACATTGTTCCAACATAAGCCAACCCTATAGCTCCACTCGTAAACTTGGTCGTCCAATTTGTAGCTACAGCATAGTTTGCACCATATCCTCCTCCATTCGCCCAGCTCCGATGAGTCGTTAATTGACCATCAATACTATTAATACCATTCCATGGATCTGAACCAGAAGTTGTAGGAACAAAAGTTGCAGAAACACCAAATTCTATTGAAACATTAAATTCATTATCATAATTTGTTTGAACAAGAGCTAATATTGAAAACATCCAGGCTTCAGCCTGATTAACACCGCCCCGTTTATCATGTACTGTCTTATCACATGAGAGGGCAATATCTATAGAAACACATCCCGCTCTGTTATTATTGACAATTTCTTCCTGATGTCGATGTTTGTTTTCTTCTAACTCATCTGCAGCACATCTAACTCCTTCAACAGGAATTACGTCTGTTTCCAAATATATTAAAAATTCATTCGGCTTACAATTGGGTAAATAATAACTTAAAGGCTCTATAAATCTTTTAATACCGCCATCCTGCACATACCCATATAAATACTGATCTCCGGTAACAAAACAGGAAATTGCTCCTCTGGCTGATTTATTTATAACATTAAATGTTCTAAACTTCTTAAGCGTTGATTTTAATATCTTCCCATCTGTACCAACCGCTGAAAAATAGTCTTCTTTATACATATTAAATTCAGATAAAACGATATCCCAATTAAAGGTCTCAGCGTTAATTTGAAATGAATGTGTATTGCCTCTTTGATTTAAAATACTTTGTAATGAATTAAGATCCAGACTAACTAAACTATAATTCTTAAATTTGGCGTTTAATTCTTTTTGATCGGGATGGCTGAAAGATATTGCGTTAAACTGTTGTGCTAAAACTGTGTTTCCTACAAGCAACAGAAAAAATAAGGCTTTTCTTATCGACATTTTGCTAATTATATATTTAGATCACAAAAATAGTAATATTTAAACTTGGAACCGAATTTTTCTAATCTCTTAAATAAACTATATAATTAATTAATATTCAATATATTATAAATGAATAAAATATTTATCCTGTTGGTTTTATTATCATTTTCCAGTGTAAATCCACCACAATTAGAAGCGCAATCGACTAAAAAATCAACCAGTACAAAATCTAAAAAGAAGAAAAAGGATGAAGAAAACCCATTCCGATTGGAAAAATTTTGGTTCGGAGGCGGAATCAATCTGGGATTTGGTAGTTATTCACTATCTTCAAGCGTCCCTGGAAATATTTTTACTTTCGGAATCGCGCCTATTGCAGGATACAAACTGACAAACTGGCTATCGATAGGTCCAAGAGCTGAAATTAACTACTTTGGAGGCCGATTTGATAATAACCCTGAAATTATTAAATTGAATTCCTATACTTTTGGTGGAGGTGTATTTGCCAGAGCTAAATTTTTAACTTCAATTTTTGCACATATTGAATATTCTTACAATTCTTCTTTATCTATAATAGACATTTCCGCCGACAACAAACTAATAACAGAACGACTTTGGCAGGATCAATTTCTTGTTGGAATCGGATATAATCCACCCTCAATATGGTCCTATGAATTCTATATAATGTACGACTTTCTAGCTCCCAAAAATTCAGCTCAATTGCCATTCCAATATCGCGCCGGTGTTACCTGGAATTTCTAGAAACCGATATCAACACCAAAGCTAGAATGCCGCAAAGCTTGAGGGAATAAACCTTTATAATATAATAGTTCACTATCGTATCCCGCATAAGGATCACCATCTGCTGATGATGGATTGTTTCCAACAAAATACGTACTTAACCACCCATTGCTGCTATATCTTTCATTTAAAATATTATTCAATTGAAAAAAGCAACTTAATGATATCTTTTTTAATTCAAGCTTATAATTAACTTTAGCATGAAGGATCTGATACGAAAGTAATTTTGAAAATTTTTCATTTGATAAATCCAAATATTGTGATGAAACAAATTTATGCCCTATTGAAAAATAAATTTGATGAATATCCTTTTTTGAATTAAATGCTTTGAATTTTAATTCTGCATAGTGTACAATTGATGGTGAAAATGCAAGATTTGTCGATTTTTTAAAATAATCTTTATAAGTAAGTGTAGGGTTATAGAATTCGATAACTTTTTGATTATAATTTTTAGTTTTGTTATTGGAAAGACTGCCAGAAACAACAAGTTCTATCCTTTTGAATGTCTTAAAGAACAATGACCCCTCAATTCCACGTCTATATGCGTTATCAATATTTATTCGTAAAGGGTCTCCCGTATTGTTAATTTCTCCATTTAGAGCAAGGTAGTCTCTATAATTCATTGAATAGAGATTAATCTTGAAACTTGATTCTTTAAGAAAGGTATATTTCAATCCTAAATCAAGAGCGATTAATTTCTCTTTATTAACATAAGGATTACTCAAAACGTCCTGTCTGTTGGGTTCTCGCTCATAATAAGCAGCTGAGAAATCTAACTTCAAATTTTTATGAAAATTCGAAATTAGATATAATTTTGGTGAAAAAAGATTATAATCTTGGTTGTATTTAAGATTACCATATACCTCATCCAATCCTGTTATTGAGTATTGAATTGTCCTGTGATGAAAATCAATTCCGGTAGAGAACTTTTGGTTTATAGCATAGTTCAATTTTAAAATTGAACCAAATTCCATTTTTCTGCTATTGTTGTTATAGTATCGCGAATTTAAATTTTCAGTTTCTTCTAAATCTGACCAAATTGCCTTTCCAAATTGATTTCCAAGATAATATGACAGAGCGATCCCTCCGGTGATAGAAAGTTTTCTATTCCATCTCGTTTCAATACCGGCATACTGATAAAGAAAATGATTGTCAAGCCACTTTTGTCTTATTATATCAGATTTATCGGAAAACGGATTAGTTAATCCGTAATTTATTAATACCTGATCTGCCTTGTAATTTTCAAAATAACCGATACCTCTGGTATAGTTAGAATGTAAGGAAATCGTGCTTCTTCCGATTGCCTGATTATAAAAAAACTGTACATGAGTTTGTTTATAGTAATCAATCTCATTCTTATAGGGTTCATTTGGCCTTTCTTGACCTGCAGAATTATATGTATAAAGCGAATCAATATAAAAATATTTGTATGGCAGTCCATTCCATGCTTGTTGAACGGTCTCTCTTCCATTGAAAATATTAAATCTCAAATTATAGTTTTTTGATATTCTTGTACCTGAAATACTGAATGATTTTAGTCTACTTGATGATCGGTCAATAAATCCATCTGATTTTTGGCCACTCAATCTGACTTCTAAATTATACTTCCCCTCTATTAATCCTGAATTGCCTTGTAACGAAAAGGAAGAATTATTGTATGAACCGAATCTAGTTTTAATTTTCGCAAATGGCTTAAAATACATTCGGTTTGTAAACAAATCGATGGAAGCCCCAAATGCACCAGATCCTGATCTTCCTGGAACAAAACCGGAATGAACGCTTAACTTATCTGTGCTATTAATCATATCTGGGATATCAACCAAATACATTCTGGAGGATTCGGCATCATTTAACGGGATTCCGTTTAAACTATATTGTATGTGCTGTGGATCAATACCCCTTATTCGAACTTCAGTATATCCTACCCCATTTCCTGCGTCTGATTGTACTTGAATATTAGGTAAAGTCTCGAGGATATAAGGAATATCTTTCTCTGTAATTCTATCTTCAATCTCAGGCAAAAGCAGATTCTGTGTAGAGTTTAAATTGGCCTGTTCTAATCTTGATTGAATAACCGTCACTTCGTCAAATCTTATCCTTCGATCTATAATAGCATGAAAATAATTTGAGCCGCTCTTGACAATAACTTTTCGGTACTCTATATCAAACTCATGATCTAATGCTAAAGCATACTCACCTTCTTTGATGTTTTCAAATTTAAACGCACCGTTCTTATCTGTTCTGGCAATTAGATCGAGCTGGGTTATTCTAATCTCCATATTGACAAATGCCTGACCAGATGAATCTAATACAGAACCAACTAAATCACATTGTCCTTGCAATGAATTGACAAAAATAAATGGTATGATGATCATCAAATACTTCATATAAATAAATTTTAATTATAGAAGTACTTTCTTGCAGTATCCCTGATTGGAATTACCCATTCAGGTATTGCGGGTCTAATCTCAGCCGGCAAATTGCATATTCGGCACCCCTATGGCGCAAATGTACAACTTGAAATGTAATCGTCAAGATGAAAAATACTTTGAGTTAAACGTTTTCTTCCTAGTCCTGAAACAAACCGAAATGGTGTCTGAAATTTCTTAATAACTTTAATATGCTCTTTTAAAACGAGTAATCTATTTCCTTTAAAGTCTCGTAAAGGATCAAAACTCCATTCTATGTCGGGTAAACAGATAAGATATAAATCAGGCGGGAAATTTGAAAGTTTATCTTCAAGCATCAGGTCACAGTGATCGAATTTCAGTCTTAACCAGACAAGAATATTAACCAGATCCGTATCTTCAAAAATCAAATTGTTAATGGAGGAATTTTTTGAAATATCATATTGTTTTTCCCCTATATAAATCACATCTTCTAAAGTGTATTCAAGAACTGGTAATTGATCTTCCAAAAAGCTCCTTGCAAATTCAGGAATCATGCTACCTTTGTAATATTGAGACAGATTTCGGCAAAGCGTTGACTTAGCTGTCGACTCAGGTCCTGTTAATACAATCCTCATCTATGCCACAAAGATATCAGTGAATTGACAATATGCACGATATAGAACCTTATTATCATTGGAGAGATTTGTACATCAGTGCAGATGACGAAAACAGCCCTTTTTATGGGATGATTAATAACGAATTCAGTTATTCAAATAAAGTATATAATTATTATATTCATCCGCAATGGGATAGTTTTGATTCTACAACTTTATATCTTAAAGTTTTATATTGCGACTATGATGATGGATATTGCATAATAGAATTTATCGGTGAATGGAATGATATTATTGAAAATGACATTATGTATCTTAAAAGAGAAGTTGTTGATAAAATGTTAAACTTTAAGATCAACAAATACATCTTAATCTGTGAAAATGTATATAATTTTCACGGACAAGACACTGATTATTATGAAGAGTGGATAGACGATATTCAGGATAATAATGGGTGGATATGCTTAGTAAATACCTTACCGCATGTAGAAGAAGAATTGAAGAGGTGTCGATTGCAAAACTATCTACATTTTGGCAAGCAATTTAATGACTTAAACTGGAGAAAAATGAATCCGATGTTGATTTACGAAACTATAGAACAAAAGATTAAGTAATGACACAGCACAGAGCAGGGTTTGTAAATATTATTGGTATGCCTAACAGCGGTAAATCAACCCTTGTTAATTCTTTAATGAATTTGAAAATGTCAATAGTGAGCCCTAAACCTCAAACTACTCGACAACGGGTTTTCTCGATATGGAATGAGGAAAACTTACAAATTATTTATTCTGATTTACCGGGCTGGATTGAAAACGAAAAATATACCTTACATAAATTAATGAACGATATGGTAAGAGATTCAGATCTGGATGCAGATGTTCTACTTATTCTTCATGATCCGACCCAAAAGTTTCAGTTTTCAGAAAGATTGATTCAACTGATACATAAAAGCAAATTACCTAAAATCTATACAATAAACAAAATCGATCAAACTGATTCGAAAAAATTAAAAAACTCAGAAGAAGACTTAAAGCTCATCTTTGATACGGATAGCATTTTCAAAATCTCAGCATTAAATGGCTCCGGAATTGAAGTCTTAAAAAGTGAAATATTGAAATACATTCCAATTCACGAAGCTTATTATAGTAAAGATTATATCAGTGACAAACCCATTAGATTTTTTCTATCTGAAATTATTAGAGAAAAAATTCTAGATTTGTATTCCGAAGAAATTCCTTATAGTGTTTTTATTGAAATTAATTCTTGTACCGGAGTTGACGAACAAGCTGAATTGGCAAGAATTGAAGCGATCATTTATGTAAACCGAAAATCTCAGATTCCAATAATACTAGGTAAAAATGGTGATAAAATTAAAGAACTAGGAACAAAATCTCGAATTGAGATTGAAAAATATCTACAGCAACGAGTATATTTAGGACTTAGTGTTAAATTAAAAGAGAACTGGAGAGAAGATATTAATTATATAGAAAAGAAAGGTATTTTAAGATGAGATTTACTGTAGCCATTGTAGGCAGACCAAATGTTGGAAAATCAACACTCTTTAATCGCTTAATAGGCAAAAGAAAGTCAATCGTAGATGATATCAGCGGTGTTACTCGGGATCGCATCTATGACATAGCAGAATGGAATGGTAAAAAATTCTATGTCATTGATACCGGTGGTTTTGTTGCTCATTCTAAAGATATTTTTGAACAGGAAATTAGGCGACAAGTAGAACTTGCTATTGAAGAAGCTAGTGTAATTATTTATATGGTTGATGTCTTAACGGGTATAACAGACCTCGACTTATTTGTAGCTGAATTGTTGCGAAAAGTAAAAAAGAAAAAATTCCTGGTAGTAAACAAAGTGGATAATCATGAAAGATTGCTTATGGCCCAGGAATTTTGGAGCCTGGGTTATGATATGATATATCCCGTTTCATCAATGACCGGTTCGGGCACAGGCGAAATACTTGATGAGATTTCTAAACTGATTCCAAATCAGGAAATAGATACAACCAATATTCCAAAATTTACAATTATCGGACAACCTAATGTTGGTAAATCTTCCTTAGTTAATGTATTCCTTGGAGAAGAAAGGAATCTGGTTACTGATATTGCAGGAACTACTAGAGACTCTATTCACAGTGAGTACAATAAATTTGGAAAGAACTTCATGCTTATTGATACTGCCGGCATTCGAAAGAAATCTAGAGTTTCTGAAGATTTGGAATTCTATTCTGTAATGAGAGCCGTACAAGCCATTGAAGAGGCAGACGTTTGTTATCTGGTACTCGATGCAACCTTAGGAGTTGAAATGCAAGACATGGAATTGTTTTCGCTGGCAACCAAAAGAAATAAAGGAATTGTTATATTAGTTAATAAATGGGATCTTGTCAATAAAGAGACTAATACTGCTAATCAACTTGAAAAAACTATTAAAGAAAAATTAGCACCATTCAATGATATACCAATATTATTTATTTCAGCTTTAGAAAAGCAGAGAGTATTCCAAGCCATTGAAAAAGGTTTAGAAGTATTTGCCAATCGTTCGCGAAAAATTAATACTTCTAAATTAAATGAAATTATGTTGGAGGCAATACAAAAAATTCCGCCACCCTCTTATCGAAATCATCTAATCAAAATAAAATATATTACACAGATTGAAAAAGACTATCCCTTGTTCGCTTTCTTTTCCAATTACCCTGATCAGATAAAAGGCTCATACAAACAGTTCTTAGAAAATCAGTTGAGAGCTAATTTTAATTTTACAGGCTCACCTGTTAGAATGTTATTTAAAGAAAAGTAATGAAGATCAAGAAAACCAAAATTGAAGGTGTTCTAGTTTTGGAACCCAATGTTATTCAGGATGAGAGAGGATATTTTATGGAGTCTTATAATCTGCAAACTCTCAACAAACTTGGTATCTCAGTAGAATTTGTACAAGACAATGAAGCATCATCATCCTATGGAGTCATTAGAGGCTTGCATTTTCAAAATGGAGAATTTTCACAAGCGAAATTGGTTCGTGTCACACAAGGAAGAGTATTAGATGTAATCTTAGATATGAGAACAACAAGCAAAACTTATGGTAGATGTATAGCTATAAAAGTTTCGTCCAAGAATAAATTGCAGGTATATATTCCTCGAGGTTGCGCTCATGGGTATTCCGTATTGAGTAAAACAGCAGTTTTTAATTATAAATGCGATAACTATTATAATCCAAAAAGTGAAGGAGGTATAAATCCCTTAGATCCTAATTTAAATATTGATTGGAAAATACCTGAAAACAAAAGAATAATTTCTAATAAAGACATGAATTGGCCTAATTTTTAATCATGAGAATACTTGTAACTGGTGCCAATGGCCAAATTGCTCAGGAACTAAAATACTTCTTACTTCAATACCCCATTGAATCTCTTCAATTCCTTTTTTTTAACAAAGAAGAATGGGATATTTCTGATTTTAAACAGAGTAATGAAATTCTTCAAAAATTTAAAGCAGATGTTTTAATCAATACAGCAGCATATACGAAAGTTGATCTTGCAGAAGAACATGAAGAAATTTGTACTCTAATAAATGCATATGCACCAGAAAATTTAGCCCGAAACTGTAAAATCCATAATACAAAATTCATTCATTTTTCGTCTGACTATGTTTTTTGCGGGACAAATACTTCTTCTCCAATAAATGAATCTCATCCAAAATCACCTAAAGGAGTGTATTCTATATCTAAATCATTAGGAGAAGATTTAGTTCTTAATCAGAATAAAGATTCATTAATTATAAGAAGTTCATGGATATATTCAGTTTTTGGATCTAACTTTGTCAAGACGATGCTTAAAATCTCTAAGGATAATTCGATTCTTAAAATTGTAAATGACCAGACAGGATCACCAACTTATGCCAGGGATATTGCAAGAGTTATAATAAAGTTTATTAATAGTCCTTCTTTGGTTAATCACTCTGGAATCTTTCATTATGCGAATAACGGATCTGTGAGTTGGTTTGATTTTGCAAAAGAAATTTTTTTTCAAAAAAATATTCAAGCAAGCTGCATTCCTATATCTACAGAGGAATTCAATGCTAAAGCACCCAGGCCTCCCTACAGTGTTCTGGATTGTGAAAAAATTAAAAAGACCTTAAATATCACAATTCCGGACTGGAAAATCAGTCTAAATCATTGCTTAAACAATATGACAAATAAATGAAGTACGGCTTAATCGGCTTTTTCGTTATTATAACTTATGTACAAACATTGGCTACACATAACAGAGCCGGCGAGATCCGATACGAACAGATAAGTGATTTGCGAATTCGCCTTGAACTGATTACCTATACGAAAACTTCTAGTGTTTCCGCAGACAGGGACACCATCACTGTATTTTGGGGAGACGGAACTGTAAGTTCCATCGACAGGCACAACGGCAATGGGTTTATTCTCCCAAATGATATAAAAATGAATATCTATGAAATGGAACATACTTTTCCTGGCAGAGGGGAATATACTGTAAGTATGCTGGATCCAAATCGTATAGATAATATTTTAAATATCGATCCACCAAATTCAGTTAATATTCCATTTTTTATTCAAACTACTATTAGACTCTTCAATTCTACATTTCAAGGATTAAACAGAAGTCCTCAACTAACCAATCCTCCAATAGATTTCGCTTGTCTCAATCAAACATTTATTCATAATCCCGGTGCTATCGACCTGGATGATGATAGCCTATCATTTGAATTAATTGTTCCTTTGATGGATATTGGTACCGCAGTCCCAAACTATTTATTTCCAAATCAAATTCTTCCTGGAATCAATAACATCATAACGTTTAATTCTAAAAACGGAAGCTTCGTTTGGAAAAGTCCTCAGCTTGAAGGAGAGTATAATATTGCCATTTTAATCAAAGAATTCCGTAGGGGCCAACTCATCAGTTCGACGATTCGAGATATGCAAATTTTTGTTAGAAAAGATTGTATTTCCAATGTGCCGCCAAATATTACAGGTCCTTTAGATACTTGCATCATTGCCGGAAATACTTTAAACGTAAATTTTAATATTGATGATTTAAACAGAGATACCCGTGGTGGAAAAGTTAAAGTAGAAGGATTTGGAGCACCGTTTCAAATACAACCAATAGCAAGCCTTACATCTGGAACCTCGTTTGAAAAAACACCATACAATATAAATCTTCATTGGAAAACGTCTTGTACTCATGTTCGCAATAATCCATATACAATAATCTTAAAAGCAACTGACAACTTTGACGACACCACTGGGTTGTCAAGTATATTTATCTACAACATAAAGGTAATAGGGCCACCACCGGAAAATTTATCCAGCAATTCCAATAATGCAACAATAACTTTAAATTGGGATTATCCTTACCTTTGTGATGATACTAACAACACTTTTAGAGGATTTTCAATTTGGAGAAAAGAATTGCAAGGATTTATTTCAGATAGTTGCGATCCCGGCCTAGAAAAGTACGGTTACACACGAATTGAATATTTAACAAATCAATTTGATGGAGTAAATTATTTTTACGTAGATACCACTGCTGAGAGAAATCATAATTATTGTTATAGAGTACAAGCTGAATTTGCACTAAAAACATCAAATGGTTTTTTGTATAATTTCACTCCATCTCTTCCTTCGAATGAATCCTGCAGCAATCTTCGATCTAACAAACCATTAATACTTAATGTAGATGTCACTACAACAGAAGTTCAAAATGGTGAAATTTATATTAAATACCAGAAACCATTAATCCCAGAAATTGATACGTTAGTAATTATACCACCCTATAAGATAAAAGTATTACACTCTATTAACCAACAAAATCTCATTGAAATACCCGCTTTCACAAGACTATATTCCAATTATTTCAAAATTCTGGATACATCATTTAATCATTCATCAATTAATACAAAAGATGTTTCACACCAATATCAAGTATCTTTAGAGTCAATTAACACTTCTGTTATTCTTGAATCAGAACCGGCAAAATCAATTTTCTTAACAGCTCAAAATATTAATAAATATATAAAACTAAGCTGGAACAATGAAGTACCTTGGATTAATGAAAAATTTACTATTTACAGAAGGAATATT
The DNA here is from genome assembly GCA_020848695.1 of Saprospiraceae bacterium. Classification (GTDB taxonomy): domain Bacteria; phylum Bacteroidota; class Bacteroidia; order Chitinophagales; family Saprospiraceae; genus Vicinibacter. The sequence goes on along the minus strand of JADLHT010000017.1, from coordinate 139,676 downwards.
TCAACGGTTACATTTGATTCAATTGGCATTGTTTCAAATCTAGAATTCATTGATCGCAACATAGAGCTTGATACTCACTATTGTTACTATGTTAAATCCAACGGATTTTATTCAATTAACACAATAGAAAGACCATTAATTAATAAATCCAATATTGTCTGTATTAAAGCTGAAGATTCAACCCCTCCTTGTTGCCCAATTTTATCTGTTAAAGGACCTTGTGAACTTAATGATTCTAATTATGTAGAATTGTCATGGCAATTTAATGAAGATAGTTGTTCATCTAAAGAAATTTCTTCACTTGAAATCCACACAATTCTCGGAGATGCTATTGAAGTTATTCCCTTACAATCAGATATTAGAGTATATACCATTTACAATACAAACTCTTTAAATGCCTGTTACAGAATTAATACATTGAATCGCAAAGGATTGAACTGTACTACTCCTACAGAGTGTGTTTCCTTTTGTCCTGAATTTGTTTTACCAAATACCTTTACCCCAAATGGAGATGGCAAAAATGATCGATTTGAACCTATAAAATCTAGGCAGATCTATAATGTTAAGTTTACTGTTTTCAATCAATGGGGAAACGAGATATTTTCTTCTCTGGGACCAAAATTATCCTGGGATGGTAAAAATAATAAAGGAAAAATCTGTAATGATGGAACCTATTTTTATGTTTGCGAATATACTACTCAGCGAGGAATCTCAACTATTAACGGATTTATAGAATTAATTGGCGGAAAATAAAATGTTTACAGGAATTGTTAAAGAGTTAGGGCTTATTTCAAATGTAGAAAAATCTAAAGGAATATGGACTCTAACTGTTAAATCAAAATTAAGCAGATTACTTGCAGTTGATGAAAGTGTAAGTCATAATGGAGTATGCCTGACAATTATCTATAAAGATAAATATTCTCATAAAGTTCAACTCATTCCTGAAACTCTGCTAAAAACAAACTTTTCAATGATTAAGAAAGGTGATTTCGTTAACTTGGAAACCTCTTTAACAATTAACTCAAAAATTAGTGGGCATTTTGTGCAAGGTCATGTTGACTGTACAACCAAAATTTTAAAAATTGACAGAGATAAAGCAAAATGTGATTTCTATTTCTATATTTCTTCTGAAAATAAAAAATATTTAATACCTCAAGGCTCAATTTGTATAAATGGCGTTAGTCTTACCATTTCAAAGATTTTAAAAAATCAATTTAAAGTTTCATTGATACCTTACACCTTAATCCATACAAATTTTAAGCTATTAAAAGTAAGCGAGAAAGTTAATTTAGAATTTGATTTAATAGGAAAATATATTCTCAACCAAAAATCTCAATGATGATCTTTCTTGTGAATAATGACCGGAGCTGATTTTACAACAACTTGAACAGTCTTTCTGATTCTCTCTTCCATAATAACTATTTTTTCCTCCAGCAATCTTGGAAGCATGCTATCATTACAATGTCGAATAGTGTACAAATCGAGATTAGGCTCAACTATTACTGTGAACAAATCCTGAACCTTTTCAATCAACGAATTTAGTTTTGCTTTATCGTACTGAATACAGACCGTAAATGAAATAGCTGTATTTCTCATAACATTAACTTTAATTCGAAACTTATCAAACAAGCCAAAAAGTCTGGCCAAATGATCTTCTGCAATAAAAGACAGGTCTTTCGAAGAGAAATGAACTAAAGACTGATTAGATTCTAAAACAACTATTGGAGGATAATCTCTATCAATTTCCCCAAATATTAATGTTCCCTCCTTCTCCGGATGAAGGAAAGACTTTACATATAAGGGAATATTTTTATTCTTTAACGGTTGAATCGTTTTGGGATGAATAACTTTTGCGCCATAGTATGTCATTTCAATGGCTTCAAGAAATGAAAGATGATCCAACTTAGAAACATTATCAAATACTTTAGGATCAGCTGTTAATACACCAGGAACATCCTTCCAGATAGTCATAGATTGAGCTTCTAAAGCTGCAGAAATAATTGCAGCAGTATAATCCGATCCTTCTCGCCCAAGGCTTACAGTGTTATTCTCAGCTGTTGATCCAATAAAACCTTGAGTAAGTACAACAATATTATCCCGAAGTATCGAATTACAGTTATCTCTAATCTTTGCATTTGTTGAGGTCCATTGAATCCTACCCTCTCTCCACGTGTCATCTGTAATAATCATTGAACGTGCATCAATACATTTTGTTTTAATGCCTTTTTCAAGCAAGTAACTTGCTAAAATTTGTGAAGAAACTAACTCGCCGATACCTATGATCTGATCATAAACATAATCATAAGCCATCTCTCGATCTTCATCAATAACCCATTCGCCTTCTACAAAATACTCATTAATAGATCGGAGTAATTCTGCTGGCAAGCTATTAAACAAATCTTGAATTATTACTTCATGATCTTGCCGAATTTTTCTCAATAATTGCAGTGCATTCGTTTTATTCTCGAACTTCTCTTGAATTACTTGCTCTAAAGCGTTTGTCGTTTTTCCTGTAGCTGATACAACCACAACAAGCTCATCAGATCTGTACTTAGAGATAATTTCCGCTACATTTCTTATACCATTAGCATCTTTAACCGAAGCTCCACCAAATTTAAAAACATTCATGTGTTAAAATTCTAACCTTTAAAAAGTTGATCATAATTATTGTCTGAAGAATTAGTTTGTTGAACAGGAATTTTATCTTCTAATAGCATCTTATCGCCGGCAATCAATTGGTTTTTCTCGGATCCGAGAATACGTGAAACTCCTTCTTTTTCCCATTTCTCTAGCATCTTTAATCCTTGCTCTTCAAAAACTCCATTCTGCAGATCCACTGAGGACATAAAATTTTCCGAGAGTTCCATAAATTGTTCCATTTCACCAACTTTAGAGCTAATGTCATCTGCCATTGTACTCAACGCTTCATCAAATAATGCCCTTTGATCTTTATCCCCTGAAATTACACTCATTGCAGATTTCATCGCTGAATGACTTGCGTGAATTGCAGATCTTTCCTGTTCCTTAAGCTTAACCTGATCATTAATATCTTCAGCCATAACTTCAGAAGCCTCATACATTTTTAAAAGAACTCGATATAATAATTCCATTTTTCTATAAAGATCATCAAGCTTAAGATTAGATTCTTTTAGTCTTCCAGCTTGTCTTGACTTCAAAACCAGCACAGATTCCAGATTGCTTTCTTTCGCCTTCTGAGCTTCACTTAAACTATCTTTGATTTGTTTGCTATTGTTATGAATTTGCTCATTCAATAGATGCATTTGAGATTTCAATCTACCAATTTGTTTGTTCATTTTTCCGAGATTATCCCGAAGATCTTCAATATAGTTTTTGAGAATTCCTATAGGGTCAATATTTACAAATATTCCGGTAATCCAACGCATAACTGATTTATACAAGTACCAGATTAAATTTCTTGATTTAGGACTAAACAAGGTATAAAGAATAATTCCTAACAGCAACAACATGGAAATCAGGTAAAATGAAGATTCAGCCAGAGCTATAATAGCAGGAAGAAATTTAGCTAGCATAAATGCAGATCCCCCGATAATTCCAAGCAAAAACAAACCTCCGGTTAGACCTTCCGGTCTGCTCCAAAATTTTTTAGTTTTAAAATTATTGTTATTCATTCTTTGATATCTACTCTATTAAAAGTTGTTTACTACGCCAAAAATCAACCCTTTTTTATAAGATATTGTTCCATTTTTTGGATATCTACTTTGATTTCTTCGACAAATCCAAGATATGTAGTTCCAAAATCATTCTTATTGTTCTCAACTTTAAGCTTAACTTCATCTAATTCTTTACTTAATGTTTGCATTTTAATTTCCTGTTCGCCGAGTTCTTTTTGTAATTGCTCCATTTTACTCTTATTACTTGTAAGCGATTGTTCCAAAGCCTTCTGCTCTTCTGACTTTACTTTTAAAGTCTGACTAAGATAATTATCTGCAGCTTGCATAAAATTAGATCTTTCATTCTCCAAAACTTCTAAATACTTTCTTGCTGTACTAATAAGTTGTTGCGCATCAACACCCATGGATTGTGCTGCTGCATATACAGTTTTAAACAATAAGGACTCATCCATGGTTCCTAATTTTGAAACGGATTGCAAAGCTTTCTTATACTCAAAATAATCATACCCAGGCAAATTATTCTTTTCCAATAAATTACTTAAGAGTTCTATAAATTTTTGTGATTTTTGAGAACTTGGTAGGTTTTGGACATTACCTTCTATAGCTTTATCGTTGTCATAACGAACGGATGATTCAGATTGATTAACATCTTTCTTTTCTTGATCCATTACCACAAATATTCCCTTAAGTTTATCAATAAATGCCATAAATTAAATTTTAATCAATTTTGAATTCAGCTGATCGGCAATTTTGCGATCATTGCATACTCTGGTTACTTTAAATTGCTCCCCATACTTATTAATATTAATCATATACTCTTTGAATCCACCAGATTTAATAAGACTAATTTTTAATGGCTGAAGAATTTTATTACAAATTAAATCTTTATAATAAACATTTTGATTGCACAATGAATCATCAATAGTTTTGGCAACAACATCCAGATTTTTTGGAATTTCTTTAAATTCAATAAACCATTCGTGGTAAGGAAGTTCAGAATTATTGGGTGACACCATAGGGGCAACCATAAATTCAACAACAGAAAGATCATGTTTATCAATAGCACTAGATAGCGACTTATCGATTTCTGAAGATATAACATGTTCTCCAAATGCAGAAATATAATGACTAACTCTACCTGTAACTAATAATCGATAAGGATTCTTGGATACAAAACGAACCAGATCACCAATCAGATAAGCCCATAAACCTGCATTACTGCTTAAAACCAAAGCATAATCTTTATCAATTTCAATATCACGCAATTGAATACGAGTTGGATTATCAAGCATAACCTCTTCCTTAGGAACAAATTCATAAAATATTCCAGAATTACTAATAATTCTCAATGCATTTATGTGATAATCATCTTGAAATGCGATGAATCCTTCACTGGCCGGATAGGTTTCTACTAGGTTAATTTCTTTGCCAATTAATTTGTTAATTCTATCATGATAAGGTGCATAATTAACGCCTCCATGAATATAAAGCTCCAAATTGGGAAACTGTTCCGCTACCGAATTCTTTCCCGTAATTTGGATTAACTTTTCACACAACATTTGTATCCAGGGAGGAATTCCACTTATAACGCGCAGATCTCGTTTTCTTAGATCTTCAATGATTAGTTCTACTTTTTTCTCCCAAGGCTCAATTGTATTTAATGAGTAATCCGGTAGTTTTATATTATGCATCCATGAAGGAACTTCATGATTTATTATACCAGACAATCTGCCAATCAATAAACCATTGACCGCCTCAAGTTTTGGGGATCCAGACAGAAATAACATCCGTCCATCAAATATCTTAGATTCTGTATTACTAATTAAATAGGAAAATAAAGCATTTCGAGCACTATTTATATGGTTCGGAAGACTATCTTTTGTAATCGGAATATACTTTGAACCACTTGTTGTGCCAGAGGTTTTAGCTAGATACTTTGGCTTTCCAGTCCAAAGTACATTCTTTTCCCCTGAAACTACTTTGTTGAAGTACATTTTCAAATTCTCATAGTCTCTTACAGGTACTTGTTTTTGAAAATCTTTATAATTTCTAATTTTATCAAAGGAATGATCAATGCCAAACTGAGTATTGCGAGCTTGATGAATTAAACTCGATAGCAATTTATCCTGATTGTTAACAGCATCCCCTTCAATAGAGTTTAATTTCTTAATATTAATGCTTGCTGCCGCCCTTACAATACCTGTCCTAATACCCATCAGGGCAAAATTAACAATTTTAGGTTCAAAAATTTGACCTTTCTATCGCAAATCTTCAATATGAACTCCTTTCAATTTTTGAGTATCAAGGGTAAAATTTTCTGTTGACACATTACTTAATGGCAGGTGTTTCAAAAGCGTTATCTTAATCTTACTACCATTTTTAAGGAATAATTCAACTTCAGTAAGCCGTTTCAATTTTTTATTTATACCAAGCTTTACCTTAAAATATTCTTGATTCTCAGCAATAGGTACAAGTTCAACTTTTGAAATATTATCTTTTGAAGATATCAGCCTATATTTAAATTCATTTGTTTTATAAAGCTTAATAAATTTCAAGGGATGATATGAACTCTCATCAATCGTTGAATTTGTAATTTGAACTTCTTTCCTATCAACAAAATAACTCCATTGAGTATTGCCATTAAAATATATTTTCAAATCATCCAATTCCATTGAATAGAAATTTTTCAACAAATTAAATACACCTTGTTTGACGGTTGCAATTTTAGATTCAGGTTCTTTTATCGAGATTTGAAATTCCAGTTTGTATCCATATTTCTCATAATGACTTTCTAAATTAGACATAAGTTTAGTTGCCTCAACATCTTGAGTAAAACTCAATATTGGGATAAAAAATAATATGTATGTATATAATAATTTCATTTTACCAGAATTAATATTAATTGTTAGATTCTAGAAGTTTGCAATGGTTACTTTACGATCTGTTAAAATAATTTTAAAGCTCATTTTACTTTATAATTTGAAATCCTGAACGCCTATTTATTTGATGTTGTTGGTCAGAACATTCTTCACACTTGCATCGCAACACCGGAGCTGATTCCCCAAATCCTTTATATTCAATCCTTTCAGGCAGAATTCCTTTACTAATGAGATATTCCCCGGCAGATTTTGCTCTCAATTTACTCAAATTCAAATTATATTCAAAATCAGCTCTACAATCAGTATGTGAAGAAATTAGAACTCTGATTGCTGGATTGGTAATCATCAACTGATAAAGTTCATCTAATGCAGGCTTTGCATCTTCTCTTATATCGAATTTATCTAGATCGTAATAAACATTCTTTAAGAGGTACTCTTTATTAAATTGAACAGGCACCAAGCCTATATCGAGTTCTTTTTTTATTATAGTATCAGAAGCTAAATTAAAAACTGAGTCGAATTTTACTTCTATATCATGATTCAGATACCCCCTTCTTCCAGATCGTAATTTAATATGCTGATTCGGTCCTGAATAAATAATAGCAGAATTGGAATGTCCTGTAGTTATTAAATCTGAATTCATTTCGATAGTCACTGAATCCAGTATTTCTTTATCAGATATTGATCCATCATATGGCTTGATCTTAAAGTATCGCAACACAAGCTGATAGGATGCAGTGTAGTCTCTTGCCTCTATTTTCGGTTGTAATTGAATTTTTATTACACTAAAAAGATCATCACCATACTTTTGATTTCGATTACTTGAAAAAACTGCTTTTTCTACAATACTGTCAGATCTAATAAAATTCGGATTAATACAATATGAAAAATCATCTGCTCCACTATTAATTGGGTAATCCAATCTTTGAGGGGCAGACCAAACATCCTTACTTAATCTCCATGTTTTAAACAAATCTAATCCACCAAAACCAGGTAAGTAATCTGATGAAAAATAAAGAGTGTCTTTATACCAAACAGGAAACTTCTCGTTTCCTTCAGTATTAATATTTTCAGATAAATTTTGGCCGACTGTCCATCGATCATCTCTTTTATAACTTATGTAGAGATCATACTTTCCTTTACCATTTTCCCTATCCGAGGAATAAATTAATATTGAATCAGAATAATGCAACGCAGGATGTATCGTATTACTAATCCCCCCACCAAGATCTAATAGCTCAGCTTCATTATTGCTGAAATTTAAAAACTTTGAATAAATCTGGCAATAATAGGATCCAACATTTAAATTTGAACATCGGGTAAAATAAATTTCATTGAACTTTGAATTAAAACAGCAGGATCCTTCATTGTCTTTAGTATTGATATTGCTAAGATTAAAAATTGCTCCATTTGAATTAATCTGATAGATATCTGAATAAAAATAACCTGACCAATCATACTTCTTAACACCTTGAGAGCCTATACGATCAGAACTAAAATACAATAGATCTTGAATTCCATAAACTGGCGAATATTCATTTGCTTCTGTAGATGCAGATAATCGCTCTATTAAATATTCAAAATTAGGATTTTTATTCTTTTTAATTTCTTTGGCAAGTTTGCATAGATTTGCTTCTTTCCGAAACACCGGCATTCCTTGAATTTCATTATTCAATTCGGCAAAAGCATCCATTGCATCTTGATATTGTTCATTCTTTTTTAACGCATATGCATAAGCTAGAAGTGTTTTATTCGACTTCTCCAGATCGTATGATTTTTTAAACCACTGCTTACTCAAATCATATTTACCCATATAATCATAGCAATCAGCAATAAAATAAGCAATTTCTGCCTTTTTAGAAACCGTGTTACTTGAATTGTATTCATTGATAAAAAGATTAGCAGCTAATGAATATCGTTTTAACTCATAGGCGGTATAGGGGTTCCTAATGCCCTTATAAATGCATGAAGTAAGCAACATAAAAAAGAAAAGGTATCTCACTATTTATTCAAACAATTTGCAGAAATAACATCAATTATAAATACAATATAGTTTAAAACTTCAAACAAATATAAAACAATGAAGCCTAACGAAAATCGCCAGGCTTCATTAGAAATATTTTTTATAATTAAAATTATACCTTTGCGACTTTTGTAGATACTTTAGATTTGGTAGAACCTTTCACCTGTGACTTTAAAGTTCCTTTTGCAAAGTCAACAATGATTGGAGTAGCCACATAAATCGAAGAATAAGTACCAACAACGATTCCGCAGATCATTGCAAATGCAAATCCTTTTATGCTTGCCCCACCAAATATAAACAAAGTAATCATAGTTAAAATTGTAGCCAATGAAACATTTATTGTTCTGGACAAAGTCGTATTGATTGCATCGTTGATGAGCTCCCTTTCGTCTTTTTGAGAATCAGAAACCAGATATTCTTTAATTCTATCATACACAATAATGGTATCATTCATGGAATAACCAATTATAGTTAAAATTGCAGCAATAAATGCCTGATCAATTTCCATTGGGAACGGTAGAATGCCATGAAATAATGAAAAAATACCTATTACAATCAAAGCATCGTGCAATAATGCAATGGTAGTTCCTGCACTATATTGCCATTTATGAAATCTGAAATAAATGTAAATAGAGATTATCAATAAAGCAAAAAACAAAGATTTAAGTGCTGATTTCTTAATGTCATCTGCAATGATTGGTCCTATCTGACTAGATGAGGCAATATGAACACCAATTGTACTAGGATTCTTAAAACTCTCATAGTTAAGATCTTCTCCTGTAGCATCTTTTATACCTTCAAAAAGCTTCTCGGTCACTCTTTCCGTCGCACCTTCAGTATTATCGTTTATCAGGTATGAAGTAGTTATATTATAAGTATTTTTTGTATCAACCGATTTTACAATCGGGTTTGATTCGAATGTTTTCGTTAATGACGCTCTTAATTTCTCAACATCTATATCCTTATCGAAGGAAACGTTATAAGAATACCCTCCTTTAAATTCAACCCCAAGTTCAAAGCCTCTAGTCAAAGCTGAAATGAGTCCAATAATTGTCAATATCAGGGAAAAAATATAAGCATATCGTCTGGTTCCGACCCAATCAAAATGAATATCTTTAAAAGCTCTTGCTGTAAAGCTGTTTGAAAAATTGATATCATTTCCTCTGCCAATCCACCATTCTATTAAAACTCTTGTTATAATTATAGCAAGGAATAAGGCAAACAAGATTCCAATAATAAGAACAATTGCAAATCCCTTAATTGCACCTAAACCATAGTAAAAAAGTACAAAACAGGTTAATAGATTCGTAATATTCGCATCAAGTATTGCCGGCATTGAATGTGAAAAACCATTCTTTATAGCTTCAAGTTTGGATCTACCTATCGTTAACTCTTCCTTAATTCTTTCATAGATAATCACGTTTGCATCTACAGAGATACCCATAGTTAAAACCAATCCAGCAATTCCGGGCAAGGTAAGAACTGTACCTAGTGAAGCAAGTGTTGCTAAGATAAAAAGTATATTCAATAATAAGGCTACAATCGAAAAAATACCCGCTCCTGTATAAAACCAGATCATAAAGATCATGACAAGAACAAATCCGCCACCAATAGCAAACATTGAATTTTTGATATTCTCTTGACCCAGTGATGGACCAACCAATGATTCAGATATTATTTTCGCTTTTGCCGGAAGCTTACCAACTTGCAAAATATTGGCTAAGTCTTTGGCTTCATCTATTGTAAAATTTCCTGAAATTTGTGAATTTCCTCCAAGAATTGCTTCTCTTACATTGGGTGCTGAAACTACTTCGTCATCCAAAGCAATTGCGATCTCACGATTATTATCTTGAGCGGCGCGTGTAGTCATGTCTCCCCATATTTTAGCTCCCTTTGGATCCATCGCAAGCGAAACAACAACCTCCCCGGTTATATTATCAGGATTAGCATCAGCTCTGGCTACCCTTTCTCCATCCAAAGGCGCATTGTCAGATCCCGCTCGTTTACGAATCGCATAGATTTCGTAATTGTTGGTAATCTCTTTTGTCTGATAGTCTCTAAAAGGCTTGGCAGAAGCTAAAAATTTCAAATCGTTTGGCAACAATCCTTTAACGGCAGAGCTATCAAGCAACTTAAGTAACTTTTCTTTATTGGATTTGTCAACAGTACCAATAACAGAAGGGGCAAAGCTTAGACCCTGTGCCGAAGAACCATTTAATGTTAGCAAAGACAAAATTGGACCCCGATCTGCTAATGGATCAAGAGATTCTGGAATTGTATCAACTCCGGTCAATGTAGAATCTGTAGCTACTCCTAAACTGTCTCTTGTATAATCATATCGAGGAACTGTTCTAAACTTTTTCTCTGCGACTTCAGATGAGTCGCCAGTTTGTAAGGATTTATACTTTTTATCAATATTTAGTATAGCGTCCATCACACCTGGATCACTAACTCGATAAACATCCCAAAATTCTAACTTAGCGCTAGCCTGTAAATATTTTCGAGCACGAGCCGGATTATCAACTCCTGGTAATTCAACAAGTATCATGTCTCTATTCTTATCTAAAGAAACATTTGGTTGAGTTACTCCAAATTTATCAATTCTATCCTTAATTCTTTCAAATGTCGTTTTTACAGTTTCGTTAGCCAAATCTCTAATTGTCCTTAATACTACTTCATCGCTTGTTTGGGTATTAATCTTATCTTTTAATGATGTCGATCGGCTAAACAATGATGCAAAAGATCTTCCAGTATTTTGTTTTTTATACTCTTCAAAAAACAAAGTAATATAATCTTTTTGACTATTGACTTGATCAGCAGCAGCAGCTTGCTTTGCAGCTAAAAATGCCGGATCTTGAGTATTTCCAGCTAAGGAAGTTATAAAGTCTTCAAGATTTACCTGAAGAATCACACTTAAGCCTCCTTTCAAATCCAGCCCCAAGCCTAATTGTTGCTTTTTTAAATCATTATATGTATAATCTTTTAATAAAGGAATCTTAAAAATCTTAACCGAAGATACTGAATCAAGATATTTTGTTCTTGCCTCTTTATATGCAGATTGTTTGCTCACTTCATCAGAAATAGAAGATGAAACATCCTTCGCATAATCATCTGCACTGCGTTCAACCTTATTTGTCGGAAGATATAAGATAAATTGAAAAATACTTACCAATACAATGGCAATAAATATCCATTTGGCCATTGTAAAATTACCGGTACCTGAATTGCTCTTTGTCATAACTTTTGAAAAAACTGCGCAAAGATAAGCTATACTAAGGGATTATGTTGAATAAAATGAGAATAAATAGTTTGTAAATTATTTTTAATAACTATGTATTATCAATTGATATACAGATTTTTAAATATTTATACTATTTATAATACATAACTAAGTTAATAGTTCTGAGGATTGAAATTGAGTAATCATACTACATGATCAGACTTTCTCTTAAGCCTATATCCATTTGAGTATCAATCAATTCAAAAAAAAAGGAGCTAACATTTTGCTAACTCCTTTCTAAAAAATTCTTAAATTTTTATCTCAACAAGGTAAACTCACCTTTGAACTTATCAACCGAAGCAGATCCTTCGTATTGAACTTCTGCATAGAATACATAAACCCCGGGGAGAGCTTTTTCCCCGTTGAAATTTCCATTCCAGCCACGGTTTCTACCTCCTCTATTTCCATCAGGAAGATGTTGATCAGAATAAACCAATTCTCCCCATCTGTCATAAATATTTAACAGTTTTACTTCTCGAACTCGTTTTCCATAAAGATTAAAGAAATTATTTTCAGAAGTTCCAGAATTAGGATTAATAACATTTGGCCACCAAACTTCCTTAACTATTCTAACCAATACTCTTACCCTATCATTAATTTCACATCCCGGGATATCGATACCTGTAACTCTAAATTCTCTGGTCGTGTCAGCAATATATCGATTTGGCCACGATTTATTTTCATCCAAATTAAACCATAAAGTATCTTTATAATTACCATTTGCATCAGGCGTACCTCCGAAGAGTGCAATTAACAAACTGTCCAGATTAACTTCTGTGCCCTGCTCTACTACTATAGAACGAATAACATCAATCCCCAATTTACTTGGTTCGACTAGAACTTCTGTATCGGTCAACAAGCATCCATTGGCATCTTTAACCATTATCGTATATTGACCTTGTCTAAGATTTGTAAAAGATGTGTTGCTTGTAAATGGGCCACCGTTAATAGAGAAAGTGAAATTTCCATTAAGTATATTACCATTTTTATCTCTGACTTCTTTAATCACAATCTGTCCATTCACATCACCATGACAAGTTGGATTTTGCGGTGTTGAAACTAAATCCCCAAGTGGATTTCCAATTTCTGTTACCAAAATAGTATCTCTCGAAATACATCCATTTTTATTGTCTTTTACTTCAAGAACAAAGTTTCCTCCAGGTTTACCAACTGTCGCATTTGCAGTACCTTGCCCGTTGATTAGATTACCAATCCAAGTATAGGTAAGACCATTACCGGAATTAGGTCTCGAACCTGTTCCATCAAGAGTTACTTGATTCACTGTACAGGTTAATTGTCCAATTGTTTTAATATCTGCTGTAGGTGGAACCTTATCTTCTGTTACTGTAATTGTTTTTGAATCCTTACATCCATTAAATGTATTGATAACAGTTAATGTATAAATTCCGGGCGTACTGGTAGAAGCCAAATAAGAATTACTACCATTAACTACAGGAGTCCAGTTTGGAGAATAAATAGCTCCTTTATCAGATTTATTTCCATCCAAATTTACTACTGTCCTATCACAGGTAATTTCCAACGGTGGCTCTATCTGTACAATTGGCTTTGTAATATCTTGAGTTACAACGAAAGTTATACTATTAGTACAACCTGCTCTTGGATCAACAACATCAAGCTTGTAGGTACCTGGAGTAGTAATTGAAATTGTAGATGTTGAACCTAAGGTACCATTGTTCCAGCTATACGTGAGTTGATCTCCTGAAGCTGAGCTTGAAGTATTACCACTTAAAATAAGTACCGAATCTTTACAAGTTAGTAAATTAGGTCCGGTGATAAGAGCTTTAGGATCATCATACCAGGTAACGGGAACGCCATCTGTCCTTTGTATGCAACGGTCTGAAAACAATACATTGCCGGTAGCGGGATCAAGATTACCTGCATAGACCGCAACGTAATAAGTTTTTCCTAGCGTCATCTTAGCCGGATCAAAACAAAATCTACCATTGTCATTAAAGCTTAACCTTGTTCCATTGTTAGGGTCAGTGGGAAGACCATCATATAAAATGTATCTAAATACATCATTTGCATCCATAGCACCAGGCGTATAAACGGCTTGAGCACAAGTAGTCTGGCACAAATCTTTAGGAGTCAGTACCACAGTACCCGGCAAAGTAATACAGGGACAAACATGTGAACCATTTATCTTGTCTATTGCACATTTATTAGCATCTTCAATACTAAGGTCATAATTATTTCCGGTCGGAATCCAGCCAGATTCCCAATCTTTACCATTAGGAACAAGATAGGTTCCCGGCAATGAATTTGTTCCGTTGTCAAACGTTCCTTTTAGATCCCAGGTTGGTCTGTCACCAAAATCTGCCCCAACTACAATTTTGTAATTTTCTGCAACATTATCGCAAACAATACTTTTCACTCCTGTAAATTTCGGTTCATCAACAAAAGTTACACTAACTGTATCCAATCCAATACAACCAAAGTTATCACCGGATATTTCATAGGTATAAGTTCCAATCGTACTAACTGAAATTGGAGTTACAGGATCAGTAGGATCTGAGAAAGTTGAATTTCCAGGTCCGCTGATTAATCTCCAATTAGCATTTCCAAAAGTCAATACCCCTTTCATGGTATAATTTAAACCACATATTTTGCCATCTAATCCTGCATCCGGTGCGGCATAAGGTTCAAAAACAATTTCCATCGGATTTGACGCCCTCCTACAAGGATCTTTAGGATCAACAACACCATCCTGAGGTGCAATATCGTCGCCTACAATTCTTGTGACAAATACCGGATTATTGGAACCCGTACCCATTGTTTTAGGGTCAAAGCAAATCAATTGATTGATATCATATATGGTATCCAACACATTCGCTGGGTTATTATAACCCGTTGGAAATTTATGAAGTATAAACATTACTATATCCTCCGGATCGATAGTTTCCCCTATAATATTTTTTATTGTTACACATTTATCAATACATACTCTTGTAAGATTTGAGTCAAGTTTACCGGCATCAACAGCACCGCAATTACAATTGTGATTATCATCCAACAGCTGAGATTCACAACCATTTGCATCTCTTACCACAATAATAAAATTAGAATTGCTATCAATCGTATCAGACACCCATTGATTTCCAACTATTTTTCCATTTGGAGTTGAAGGAGGAATAACTAAAATATACGGACCAGTACCTGTTGTAATATCTACGGTTGCCACATACTTACCATCTGTTTGTCCGATTGCTCCAAATTTTGTGCATATTTTATCAATATTGGCTAATTCAGGATTAGGATTGAAGGTTATATTAACACGATCTGTGGTTACACAAAGTCCATTGTTGTTGTCCTCGGTGTATTCAAATGTATAAACCCCAAATCCATCTAATATTTCAACATTCGTTACAGGATCAGTAATATCAAAATATTTTACATTCCTGTTGTTAACTTCTTTCCATGATCCCTTTGTAACAACTAATGATTTAGTTCCTTCTAAATCAACAGAAAAACCACAAACGGATCGATCAGGTCCTGCATCAGGTCTTGGGATTTCATAGAATGTTATTGGTGTTCCTCCATTAATACGAACACAACCCTTTATAGGATCAATATCTCCTCGATTGTTGGCACGACCTATTTTTGCTCCAACATAGAAAGTTTGACCAAAAGTATATTTATTTGGATCATAACAAATTCTTGTACTGGTTAAATTGAATCGTGTAGAACCTTGTAAATTATTTGGATCCGTATACACAAAGAAAATTAATGTGTCCCTAGGATTTTGATCTAATTTTTCATTTCTGTTGTCATACAAATTATCTGCATAAATATCCAAGCATTGATCCTGGCATAAATCTTTAGATCTGGTATCCATCACTCCAATGTCATTGGTGCATTTACATTCGTAATTAATAGTAAATGTAAATCGACATCCATTTACATCTTCTACTTCGATTATTTCATCCGTTAAATTGTTTATGGTTTTTGAGGTATAAATACCAAGAGAATCAACAGTACCATTGCCTCTGATTACTTTGAACGGTGCCTTACCCCCAATAATCTGGAATGTCGCGACAAAATCCTTATTCGATGATCCACATATATAGGTTAATGGTCCATTAATTGGACTTTCATTGAAATCAATTACAACCGTGTCTTCTGTTGTACAACCTAAGTCTGTTTCAGAATAAACAAAAACTGCTCTTCCGTATCCATTTGAGTTTACATCCGGATTTGGCGAGTTAGGTGGCGTAATGGTTGTTGTTGGCCCACCTGGAACCTGTGTCCATGTTCCGTTTCCAACATCTGATTTACCTCTCAATTTGTAGTCTAAACCGCAAATCCTATCATCCGGACCCGCGCTTGGCTGTGGAGCGACTTTGATTACAACATCAATGCAACATTCTTCAGTTGGAGGACAGGAACTTTCCATATGATAGCATATTATACCTGTATATTGTTTTGCAGGAGCAGGATTAAAATCCCATAAAACTTCTATTTCTTTTGATGCAATTGGATTCGTGGTTAATAATTTTCCTCCTGATACTGTCCAAATATGCCGAGCATCAGCAGGGAATATTGTGTCAACAGAATATTTACCTGTTTTACCCAGACACAATAATTGTTCTCCTTTAGGGCAAATTTTCTTATACTTGAAATCATCCTCATTAAACTGTTCACAAATATCAAACTTACATTGTTTGGTTTGATTTTCAAGTCTTCCAAAAAATGTTATTTCAACACAGTATTCGTCTTTTTGAGTCACCTCTAGAAATTCATCGGAACCAATTGATTTTTTAGAAGGATCTGTTTTTAAATACCATTTATATCCATAAGATTCAGTAACATATCCCCCATCGGGGCAAGTTCTGTCTATTGGAGAAACTTCCAATAAGATCATTCCCCCTTGACAATATTCACGCATTCTTCCTGTACCATTAATAAAAGCTGCCACAAGATTGTATGAACTGTCACATTTGTGTGGGTTAGTTGCTTTTTTTAGTTCAATCTCAGTACCATTTTGGCAATTTGAAAATAGTTTTCCTGTAGTGGGATCTTTATAGGTTTCGCCTATACAGCCTAGAAAATAAACCGTAGGAGGCTCCACTTCAGGCAATACTATAAAGGATACCACCGAATCATATTCACAACAATTTTTATCTTTAAAGTGAGCTGTATATTCTCCTGTTGCATCGACTGTATTCCCTTGCCAGGTTATTGGCGCATTTTCAAAGCAGATATATCTGGGACCATCTCTTCGATCCTTTTCTTGTCTCACCTTAATTGTTATACATTTAGGACCTTCCTGATCACAGATAGAACCGGACTGAGGGTTTCCGATGATGGCAGTAACACAAAGGGTAAAATCACCTTCATCCGGAAAGTCCAGAAAAATATCTTTATTGTATTGATCCGGTATTTCCACTCCATCCAGTGTCCATTGCCAGGCTGGTGCACAAGCTCCTCCACCTAATAGATCAATCGAATATTTTACATTACATGCGCCCTTACACAAAGTAGTTGGACCTGTTAGGTTGCCCAAAGGAGGCAACATTGGAGCGCTTCCTCCCGAAGTGTTAATTGTGAAATTACAAACATCTCCTGTACAACCATCAACGAAAAGGTAATAGGTCTTACAGGGCTCTAGATTTCCACATGCTGTCTTTGTTCCCGGTCCGTTACAATTTGGATCACAGAAAATGGATTCACCACAATTACAGTCTCCCCATATACCGAATTGCACACCGGTTCCATTCACTGTACAATTGGAAAAAGTTATAGTCACGCAGACATTACCACCATCGGTCACAAATGCCCACCAGCTTGTATTGTGCGCTCCACCTCCTGTTGGACATAGAGGAGAACAACCGGTTGGGTTGGAATAATCTGTATTCATACAGGTATATCCATTAACCTCATCCAGAGAACACAAAACATTAGCCTCATCACAATTATCGGCTGAAGGAGGTGTACATTGTGCAGATAAATGATTCCCTAGAGCTAAAAAGATAGTTGTTAAAAAGAAGTAAAAAACTCTTTTCATATTGAAAATGTTTGAATTATACATTAATTTGTTTCCTAATACTTTACTTTTGACGGGTCTAAATTAAAACTTTTTTAACTTAATTTATAATTTATTAATTATTAGTCAGTTTATTGTAAGTCATTCAATTATCCCCTAACTGCATAATTGACTATTTGATATTCAAAAACGCTGCCAGTAACTTCATAGATTTTTTGTAGCGGATCAATTATATGGATTATATTGAATTATATCGTTTATATTAGATTGATTATTAATATATTGTCTTTATCTTCCTGAAATTATAAGAATTGAAATATACTCTTCTTAGAATTATCTTTACACAATACTTTGATTTATGCTACGAATTTTATTGATACTTTTTATCCTCTGGGGAACATCAAGAGTTAATTCCCAACTCAGTCCATTAAATAGTTTATTAAGACCAGAAAAAACAAGCCAAATGCCGGATTGGGCAGAAGGACTATATAATGAACCTATCAATTTGTTAAAAATTGATCAGGCTTATAAGGATTATTATAAACAACACCCATTTAAAAAAAACCACTGGACCCGATATTATAAAAGATTGATCAGATCTTACAATTCAGAGATTTCAAATGATGGATTGATCAAATCCTGGAATTCTGAGGAATGGGATTATTACAGACAAAGAAAAGAATCGAATCATCTTACTTCAGTTTATCAACGATCTTCTGCAGCAGACTGGAAAGATATTGGTCCTTATTCAACTCAATGGTTAAAGGCAACTTCGGATACTTTTTGCCCCTGGCAGGCTAATATTTATTCCTTTGAAATTTCAAAATCAAATCCAAATGTGCTGTATTGCATAACTGAGACAGGCTCCTTGTTTCGAAGCAATGACAAAGGAAACAACTGGAATTTAAAAGGACAAAATTATGTTCTCAATTCTGAAGCTTTGGCAATTCATCCCACTAATGAAAACATCTTGCTGATAGGAGTTAATTCTGCCATTCGAAAAAGTGCTGATGGCGGAAATAATTTCACTACCGTATTCACCAACAACAATATGGGGATAACCAATATCTTATACAATTCATCACAAACAAATATCGTATTTGCAGCAACAAGTACAGGATTGTGGAGATCTTCAAATGGTGGTGATAATTGGAATAGAATTCTCAATGATCAATGTCTGGAAATAGAATTCCATCCAACCAACAACAACATTGTATATGTACTCAAAAAGAATAATCCTCTAAACTTTTATGAAGTTTGGAAATCCATTGACGGTGGGCTGACATTTAGAGCTAAAGTTAGCGGATGGCCTACTGGTTTAACAAATGGAGTTGGAAGATTAGCAGTATGCCCTCAATCACCGAACAAACTTTATGCAGTCTTACTAACGAACGACAAACCTAGAATGGTAATAAGTGACGATCAGGCAGAAACATGGACAATTACTGCAAAGGGAGAAACTGCAGAATTCCCAATGGATAATTGGCAAGGATTCTATGACCTTGACTTGATGGTTAATCATACTAATTCAAATGAAATTATTGTTGGAACAGCTTCTTGTTTTAAAAGCAGTGACGGTGGATATACTTTTGAAAATGTAGGTGGTTATGGTGGAAAGTTTCCGCTACATCCTGATCTGCAAGTATGCAGGTGCAACGGATCAGATTCATATATTTGTACTGATGGCGGAATAACCTACTCGAATGATTTTTTTACCAATCATGCTACCTATAGATCATTTGGAATAACTTCCACAGACATGTGGGGATTTGGAAGCGGATGGAACGAAGATATATTAGTTGGTGGTAGATACCACAATGGGAATACGGTGTGGCATGAAAATTATGGACCACAAATTTTCCTGAGAATGGGAGGCGCAGAATCACCTACCGGATATGTAAATTCAGTGAATAACAAGCAGGTCTATTTTTCCGATATAGGATCGTACGAAATGGGAGAAGGGAAATTCGACAATGCTATATCTAAACCATTTTCACTTTGGCCCAACGAATCATATTATACTATGGAATTTAGTGAAATTGAATTCCATCCTGAATATTATAATACATTATTTATTGGAAAAGATTCAAGTATTTACAAATCTGAAAACAATGGGGTGTCATTCAATAAATTGTTCTCAATTCCGGAAAGAGGAGCTGAGGTACAACACATAGAAATTTCAAGGGAAAATTCTGATCTGATTTTTTTTACTTCAAGAAACAATAGTTTAAACAATGGTAAAATTTGGAAGTCAACGGATGGAGGACTTTCATTTATTGAGACTACGCCCTTGCCAGTGAGTGCTTCTCAAAGAAGAGTAATGCAGATCTCCCTTTCCGAAAAAAATATTCTTTACGTAGCTTTAAGATCAGGAAATAATGGTAACAAAGTTTTTAAGTCCGAGGATCTGGGAATGAGTTGGAGCAATTTATCAACCTCTGAATTAAATGATCTTAGCATTGAATCTATAGTTTGTCAACTTTCATCTCCGAATGAAATAGTATATATTTCTACTTCCTCCGGAAAAATATTTTACAGAGATAAAAGCGCAAAAAGCTGGGAATTGTATAATTCAAATTTACCCGTCAATCATTCATCAAGACAACTAAGACCATTCTACCGTGACAATAAATTAAGAACTGGATCAAATATTGGATTTTGGGAAACTTCTCTGGTCGAAAAATCATTACCCTATGCACAGGCCAGCGTAGACAAAAAAACAAGTTCATGTAGCCGTGATACTTTTTATTTTGATTCATATTCTGTTTTAGAATACGACGGCCAAGAAAGATTTGAATGGAATTTTCCTGAGGCGAGCTATGTTAGCAACAAATTTTCAAGAAATCCGAAAGTAGTTTTTGGGAAGGAAGGCATTTTTGATGTTGAACTTAAAACAACTAATGGCTCTGGTAGTTCACACCGTAATTTTTCTAAAATGATTCATATTGAAAAATCTGAATGCGACATACAGTTGATCCCGGGAAAAAGTATTTCTATGAATGGAACCCGAAAGGTCATTTCTATTCCTAAAAATAGCAGATTAAAAGATGCCAAAGGAATCACCCTCATGTGTTGGATAAAAATAAATGAAAAACAACAATGGTTTACCCAGATAATTTCCAATTGGGGATCTGTTTCCAATTTAGGATTTGGATTTGCCTTTCAAGGCTATGTACCTACAACAAATTTAACTTTTAGTTGGAAAGATGTCCCCTATCAGCTCACCACTTCTCATGAGGTTCCTATCAATCAATGGACCCATGTTGCATTAACCGTTGATTCCAACAAGGCTGTTGTTTATATGAATGGAAAAGCCTGGACAAGAAACCAAAAATTTACGATAGATATTGATAAAACTCCATTCGAGCTAGGCAATGGTGTTCCCGGTCAGGGTGGAACATTCAATGGTCAAATGGATGAATTAAAGATTTATAAACGTGCCCTCTCACAAAATGAAATACGAGAACAGATGCATCTGATAAATTCCGCAACAGATAGCGATATGGTCCTGTATTATCAGTTTAATGAAGAAGATCAGAATACTATATATGATAAAATTGGAGTAGCTCATGGCTTAAATGGTGCCTCCCCTTTAGTTAAATCAACAATTGCTGCAGGTCCTGGTACCAGCGACAGAATTGGAATTCTTTCAAATAAAGTTTTTAAACTTCAAAATACAAATTCAAGTTTAGATTTTGGAACAGGGCAAATCCCAAATGGAGAGATAGTATTGTCTAGAATTAAATACTCACCCGACACCTTAGGATTTTCATTCAACCGAATCGCAGGTGAATATTTTGTATTTCGTAATTGGGGAAGCAATTCAACTTTCAATGGTTTAAAATCAATCCTAATTGACAGCTCAGAGATTTCAACAATTGGCTCAAAATTATATTTTAGAAATTCTGCAAATGCTGAGGGAAACACCTGGAATCCGATTGCTCTTCCAGGAGAATCACAGGCAGGAAAATCTGACGGAAATACAAAATTTATAAATCAGAATTATATCAATTCTGAATCACAATGGATTGTTGCCGGAGACAGATTGATTACTCAAAATATTGAATTAAACGAGGACATCTGGAAAGTATTTCCCAATCCTGTATTGGATGAAATTATTGTACAGCATTTACTTTCGGATGAGGGACAAATAAGATATGTCATACTTGATATTACTGGCAAACAAATCACAGAAGGAAAATTAACAAATGTTACCAACATTAAATTTAATAATTTTTCACGCGGAAATTATATTCTTCAAATTTATAATTCAAATAGATTGGAAGGCTCAATCGCTATTGAAAAATTATAAAAAAATTCAAATATTTTTTAACTCATTTATAAAATACAAATCACATATTCCAATACTAACGACCGCTTCCAGAACAACAGGAACTCTCATTGCTATACACAGATCATGTCTTCCTTCTATAATTAACTTTTCAATTCTTCCGGATCCAAAATGATAACTTTCTTGCTGAGAAGGTATAGATGAACTCGGCTTTACCGCAATACGAAGTATTAAATCATTACCATTTGAAAGCCCCCCGGAAATTCCACCTGAATGATTGGTTTTAGTCTTGCCGGAAGCATCTATGAATGTATCATTATGGTCAGATCCAAACATCTTGGCTGAACTAAAACCAGCTCCAAATTCAATTCCTTTTACAGCTGGTATGGCAAAAATCAAATGGGATAAAACAGATTCTACAGAATCGAAAAAAGGTTCTCCCAACCCTATTGGAAGGTTTGAAACTGTACACTCAATTATTCCGCCAATACTATCTCTTTTCTCAATTGCTAATTCAAGGGCTTCTTCAATATTATTGTTCCCACCAACCTCTAGAATATTGGATCGAATTTTTAAATCTGGCAATATTTTCTTTGCAATTACACCAGCAGCAACTATCGGCAAAGTTAATCTACCCGAAAAATGCCCTCCTCCTCTGTGATCATTATATGAATTAAATTTTTTCTTTGCAACAAAATCAGAGTGTCCGGGTCTCGGAAACTGAACTATTTGATTATAGTCGTCAGATCTAATATTGTTATTTATAAATTCAATACAAATCGGCGCACCTGTACTAAAGCTATTGAAAATGCCTGATTTTATGACAGGAACATCATTTTCAATTCTTGTGGTAGTTCCCTTCCCACCTGGTTTTCGCTTTAGAATATCCTGTAAAAAATCTTCTTCGACAATTTTTATTCCAGCCGGTACACCATCGAGAATAACACCAACTACAGCTCCATGTGACTCTCCGTAAATACTTACTCTTAAAATTCTCCCAAAACTATTCAAGGCTTAATGTTTTACTTCAACAATCTTTGAAATTTTTGAAAATTCTTTCCAGAACTCTGGGTATGACTTTTTAACAACATCTGGATGATTAATGTTTATATATCCATTTATAAAGAGCAAGGGTGCGAACGAAAGTGCCATACGATGATCAGAATAAGTTTCAATGATTGCATTTGTATTTTTAACAAATTCGCCTGTTTGGATAATCGTATTCTGATCAATAATTTCAACATGAATTGCAAATTTAGCCAACTCAATTTTCATTGAACTCAGCCGGTCAGACTCTTTGAAAGGCAAGGTATACAAACCATTTAATTCCAATTCAATATTTAATGCAGCACAAGTACACATAATTGACTGAGTAAGATCCGGACAAGACTCCAGATTAAATTTTAGTTTTTTAGGTTTCGAAAAATTACTTGTTTTACGTATAAATAATTTATTGTTCTTAAAATTGGAAGAAATTCCAATTTCTTCAAAGATTTTTACAACAATACTATCAGGCTGAGTACTTGGTTGGGTAATATTGTCAAATACAAATTCAACATCTGATGGAATAATAGCAAGTACTGAAAACCAATAAGAAACGGAGGTATAATCAGATTCAATATTTATTGTAGCATTATTATACTTTTGTTTTTTAACATAATAGGTATTTTCTGAAACCTCACATTTTACACCTTGGCTCTGCATCATATTTACTGTTAGTTCAACAAATGCAGGAGATGCTAGTTTATCCAAAATTTTTATTTTTAAGCCCTCAGTAAGACAGGGAGCAATCATTAGCAGTGAGCTAAGAAATTGACTGCTTAAAGATGCATTAAGCTCGATTTCACCTCCTTTCAAGCGTGGATTACCAATGATTTTGATCGGAATAAACTTATCTTTTTCGAGATATAATACCTCTGCCTTTAACGCCTTCAAAGCTTCTACCAGATCCTGAATAGGTCTTTGCTTCAATCTATCAGAACCATTCAGAATAAACTCGCCTTTATGAATACATAAATAGGCACATAAGAACCTCAGTGTAGTGCCCGCATGACCTACATTTATTAAATGCGCTTTGCCTTTAAGTATCTTTTCAAGTATTAAGCTATCTTCTGCCTGAGAAAGATTTTGGATGATTGGTTTTTCTTCAGAAAGAGCTTGAATAATCAGAGCTCTATTAGATTGACTCTTCGATGCAGGAAGTTGTATAAATATACTATTATTCTTTAAAGGATTGGGAACAATAGAGTAAATCATGAGCCTGTAAAAATAAAAAAACAATCAATGTGCCTGGTTATTCAATTATTTTTTGTGAGATTCACTTGAATTTAATAGTTTACATATCGTTGAATATCAACATATTATACTCAATGTATCAGATGAACAAATTTTAGACAATCAGATAAGCATCATTTATTCAAGTGGAATAGATATAAATTAGTATTAATATTTAAAATTATGATTATTAGTATTTTAGAAAATTTTTAAAAAACTTTTTAGAAAAAGCAGCGAATTTTAAATTAAGGGAATCATCTATTATGTGACGTTAGTGTACAACAACAATGTGCGATTTGATAAATCTGTGGCTTAGATATTTTATCTGTTATTTACCTCAGGTAGTAATAGGTAAGGTTAACTCCGGTACCCGGGTATCGGAGTTTATTCCACAGATTTCATCCATTTCTCAAGCCTAAATTTCTTACATATATTTACCTACTACTGACTTAGGATCTATCCGAACAAAGGTTCGGATAGTTTTTTTTTATTCAGATAAGGTTAAAAATGACGGATTAAAGTTCTAAACCTTCGAATTCTCTATTGCTCCCACTATTTTAGTACTTTTGCGGTCTTTCTTAAAAATATCATGGATCGTAATCATATCATAGGTTTTGTTTTAATCTTAGTTGTAATGCTCGGCTGGAGTCAATTTTTTATTAAGCCCCAAATGGAAAAACAAGCCATTGAAAAAAAATTACAAGACTCACTTAAGCAAGTTGAGAAAATTAATAATGAGGATAAATTAATAACACAAAATGAATCCGATAACAATTATTCAAATATAAATTCTTCAACTGACTCTTCTATTTTAGACTCATCAAGATTTGTTGAAAAGTATTATACTTTAAAAAATAATTTGGTAGATATTTCAATTAGCAACAAAGGAGGACAAATTCGTTCGGCAAAAATTTTAAAATACTTTAAAATTATTACGGATAGTGCTCAGAATGAAAGCAAAACGGATTTGTATTTACTCGAAGATCCCAAGAACAAATTTGACTACTTACTTAAAACATCTAATGGAGACCTTAATTCATCCAATCTTAATTTTGAGGTAATCGAGAGCAATGATTCTAAACTTATATTAAAAGCAGCTTCACCCAAAGGAGGATACTTCATTCAAGAATATAGTCTTTCTGCTAATTCCTATAAGCTAGATTACAAAATTCGAGCAGAGGGAATGAACTTAACCGACAATGTTCAAATTTACTGGGAAAATCATTTAGATCGTCTGGAAAAGAACACGCAATATGAACAATCATATTCTTCGGCATATTACAAAGAAAAATCGGAGAACGCCAATTATTGTTCCTGTACTTCCAGTGATTTGGTTGAAGGCAAGAAAAATCTAGAATGGGTTTCCCATTCCAATCAGTTTTTCAACAGTTCTTTAATCCCAGAAAATGTTTTTTCATCAGGTAATATTGAGACCGTAATGTTGCCGGAAAATTCTGAAGACATGAAAATACTAAAATCAACCTTGGTGTTTTCATCAACACAGATCAACAATAATACCATGAACATGCAATGGTACATTGGGCCTAACGAATATAATCATTTGAAAGCATTCAATAATAAACTTGAAGACGTAATTTCTTATGGTTGGTCAATATTTGGTACCATTAATAAATTTTTAATTAGGCCCTTGTTCAACTTTTTAGCCGGTTTGATAGGAAGTAAAGGAATTATCATCCTGATCATGACACTAATTGTAAAACTGGTCGTATTCCCCTTATCCTATAAAATGTTGCAATCACAGGCAAAAATGTTAGCATTAAAACCTGAGATAGACAAAGTAAAGGCGAAGCATAAAGATGATATGCAACAACAACAGGTGGAAACCATGAAAATGTACAATGAATTTGGTGTTAATCCTCTTGGGGGATGTCTTCCTTTATTATTACAAACTCCTATTTGGATTGCCTTGTACCGATTTTTTCCTGCAACCATTGAATTTCGACAAGAGTCATTTTTATGGGCTACAGACCTAACCTCTTATGATGTATTCATGCACCTTCCATTCTCTATTCCTTTTTTTGGAAACACACTAAGTTTATTTGCCTTTTTATGGGTAGTTTCAACAGTAATATTTACATACTTTAACTCTAAGACCACTGATTTTTCATCAAATCCGGCGATGTTGTATATGCAGTATCTAATGCCTTTGATTTTTTGGTTCATGTTCAATAAAACTGCGGCTGGTTTGACTTGTTATATGTTTTTTAGCAATCTATTGAACATTGGTCAAACACTTGCTGGAAGAAGTATATTGTTTAATACGGAGAAAATTCGAGCCCAATTGGAACTCAACAAATCCAAACCTAAGAAAAAGGGTGGCTTTAGAGAAAAAATGGAAGAACTGATGAAAGAACGACAAAGACTTGAGCAAGAGAAATTAAAAAACACCAAAAGAAAGCAATAAAGTGAAAGTATTTGAATATGTAATAATATGCCTTTTTTTAATGTCGGCTTGCAGTAACAAGAAAAAAATTACTCATAATCATCGACCAACTTCTCATTCTTCCAACATAAATAATATTCCGTCGATGCCCATATTTATAAGCTCAATGACAGAAAAAGATACCTTAACAAAAGGGCTAGATTTATTATTGCAGTTCAAGAAGACAGCCTGCTTTGGCTTTTGTCCAACATTTGAATTCAATCTTTACTCGAATGGAGTTGCCTGCTATCAAGGACTACAGCATGTAACTCATGAAGGTAATTTTTATGGACTCATATCTGAATCCCAATGGAACGAGATTAAAACAAAAGCATCTAATATTAAATTTAGCAGCATGTCAAATTATTATCCTACCAATGAACAGGAAATTATTGCAGACCTTCCCCTAACAATAACCGGAATTAATTATACCGGAGAATTCAAGCAAGTTACTGATTCTCATTCCGCTCCTGCTGAGTTAAAGAAATTTGAGGAATATCTCTCGAACATCGTAGAAAAATTTATTAAGGAAAAAATTGAAAAAAAATAATTTTCTAATACCTTAATTTATATCCCTAAAACAAAATTTACACTTCCAATTAAGGATGCCGGCTTGTCCATATTAATGATATTAAACATTGAATTAGCCTTTACATCTAATCGAATTCTGTTCCACAGATTAATACCTGCAGTCATTCCCGAGTTCCATTTGGAATAACCGCCAATACCGGCACTCAACCCAAGGTACATGAAGCGAATTAATTTTAAATTAAAATCACATTGAAGTGAAGCATTGTAATTCTCCGTTGTAACAAAATTTACTCTACTATTCAGCCACAAGATGTCTTTAATAAAATGATGGTGTATCTGAAGGGTGTATTGTGAAGGCAATTTAATTCTTCTGTTTATTACAGAACTTGTCTTAACAAGATCTTTTTTAAATTCAAGAGGAGATTTTAAATCAAAAACAAAAGAATCCAATAAGGAACTAACTTCTATCCCTTCGAAACGATAGCTCGTATCTATACTATGTTCTTTCAAATAATCATTCCATTTAAGTGAACCCAATCTATTAATCTCTGCTTTAATAAATGATTTATCTTGATAATTTAAGACCAACTCGAGGTCAACAGCAAATCCTAATCCTTGATGAGAAAAAAAATGATAGTTGTCTAAATCTGTTGTTCGCCCTTTAGCCATTAAATTCAGATCAAGGTACGTACCATATTTTGCAGTAAATAATGAAGATTCGTATGATTTAAGTTGTATCTCTCCTTGTCCAAGCACATAAGCTATTTTTGCTCCTACTCCAATTCTGCCTATTTTTTGAAACAAACCTAATTTTATAGATTGGAAGCTTAACTGGTTAAAACTCATATTAGATAGATCGGCTTCAAGATTTTCATATTTTTGATTTCCATAGAAATAGAGCCCAAATAAATCTTTTGTGAACTGCGCTTCAAAGAATGAAAATGATTCAAGTGAGAATGAATAATACGATCTTAAAATCTGACTGTTATCTGAATTTCTATACTTCCTTATAACAAAGTCTAGATCAAGAAGTGCGCCAGCAGTATTACTATTCTCGAGTTTGTTAAAAAATGAATTTTTAATCTCATTCGAAATAATTCCTCCTTGGAAATATCTGCTAATAAATCTTGATGAAACTTGCCTGGCTCCACCATCAATAGATGAGTTAAAATAAAAATTAATTTTTCTACCAAGATCATCTCCTTGCGAAAAAAGTATAACAGGAAAGAG
This sequence comes from Saprospiraceae bacterium, assembly GCA_020848695.1. Taxonomy (GTDB): domain Bacteria; phylum Bacteroidota; class Bacteroidia; order Chitinophagales; family Saprospiraceae; genus Vicinibacter. Next base: position 111,068 of record JADLHT010000017.1, on the reverse strand, counting down.
AAATAGTAATAGCCTCATTTTACTAATCTATTTTATAATTAAAAGAGGCTGAAAGAACTAAATCCATACAATAATAATCATAAATTTTAATTAGATTTGGATTATCCTTAGTACTAAATCTTGCTTTAATTATTATTTTGTTGGCCTTATTCAAATTTTCAATTTCCTTTGCAGAAATTGGAATTTGAGTAAGGGAACTTTTTTTATTTAACACCTTTCCGTTTTGATCCAAGTCACCTGGCAAGATATTAGACTCAATTGTAAAATATTTGACAGGATTTGCACCAGAATCATCAATAAAATCGAGTTGAACATGCATAGCCAAAGGATATTGATTTTCAAAATTTAGCATCAATACTCCATCAATAACATTCTGCAGATCGAATGTTTGTCCATTAAAATTTTCTATCCTTGTCAGACTCAAATCTTCAGCAGAAAAATTCAATGGAACGTCTAACTGTAAGCTTATATCCAAAAGCTCTCCATCATATATAAAATCTTTTCTACCATACAGATCACCATTTGGGTTGGTTCTCATTTGAATTTCATATTCTATTTGATCAGGAAGCGTACTAATAAGTGAAGCAAGATTTGAATTAGACTTATTCAGTTTTACTTCTGTTAAACTAGAACTAACAGGAAGCTTCCCATTATTATCTATTGCTCTTGGGATGACAATAAGCTTATTTAGTTCTGTTGAGGTCAATTGAGTTTGTGTTTGTTTTCTTGTATTAATTACCTTAAATTTTTTTATTTCACCAATGGCATCTGTTCCAATACTGTTTTTAACAACAACACTCATATTGGCATCATCAAAGTTGACCTTTCCACTGATATCCTTAAAAAATTCTAAATCCTGTGTTGCGGGTCCAAAACTAAAAGTATCCATAGACATATAGCCACGAGCATAAGAAGGTTTCAAGTTTTGAAATCCAAGTTCGACTTGAATGTTATCTGCTTTAGAAAATGTTTTCTGTATTCCAGTCGAATCAATTCTAACTATGATCGAATTGGGTGTAGCATTAAAGGTGTCTTTATTACTTCCGGATAGATCCAATTGATAGCCGGAAAAATCATATACTTCAAATATTGAAGAAGGATTAGATGTTGTTCCCGGTGCTAAATCTTTAATAATCTTAAAAGGAACACCATTCTTAGTTGCACCTGGCAAATCGTAATAAAAATGCAAAGTATCGTCTATTGTACTTTTCAATTTAAGAAAAATCTTTCCACTCTTAATATCTGCATAAGTTAATTCTACATTTAATCTTCTTAAATTGAAATCTAAGTATTGTTCAATAATATTCTGTGCAGGCCAAAGTGCAGTGGCTTTATTGGGTCGAAGATCATATACTCGAAGACTAGCAACTATTGAATTGTTTGTATCAATCAATACCGGTACATTATTACTTCCAGGAGATGAAAAACTTTTCACTTCAATGGCAATTTTTGAGCCAAATGTTTTGCCGGCTAATGAATATGTTTGAGCTTCTACAGAATTTGACTTAATGAATGGAAAGTTTCCATCAACCAATAATTCGTTATTCAATACATTTCTCAGTTCAAATTTAACATCAGTAATATCAATAGGAAGATTATTTGAAAACTTTACTTCGATCTTCCCATCATCCAAACTCATGGAAGTAAAAATAGTATCCGCATTGTATTCAATTTTTGGAACAGACAAAGGACCAATAGAAGGGATCGCAATAGTGTTACCCTGCAAGGCAAGGATTAGTAATCCAATTGATCCAGCCTGTCTGGCAATGCTACCTAAGGTAAATGGATAATCAATTGTTAAGTTGTATAGCCGTAATGAATCAATAGCAAATGATTTAGCTACAGTTGTATCTGATATTGAAAAAAAAGAATCTACACTGATATTGTTTAAATTTTTTGAGTAAACCAAACGTATCAAACCACTTGTATCTGAGGTTACTAAAGAATCTCTGGACAAATCTTTTATTTTCAAGGAAGATTTAATCAAAGGAGTCAACAAGCCGACCTCCCAACTCGGATTTTCTCTCGTGCAAGAAACTAATATGGTATTTATAAGAATAAAAAAGTAGAAATAACTATTTTTAAACATTATAATTTAAATTAATAAGTCCAAAGGTAGTTATAACTTCTGTTAATCATCAATATTTAAGTCAAATTAGATGCAACTTGCTATTTTCGCGTAGATTCCAAATGAAAAAGTCAAATCCTCATACTGTAGGAGTTGTTGGTGCCGGAAGTTTTGGAACCACAATTGCCTCTTTACTGGCTCATAAAACAAATGTGTTGATCTTCTCAAGACGTCAGGAGGTTATAGATAATATTAATTATCACAACACACATCTCAACTTAAAACTATCTGAAAAAATCAGTGCTACAGGTGATCTTGAAGAAATTACTAAGCGTTGCCAACTTCTTTTTCCGGTGCTTCCTTCATCGAGTTTTAGGACGACCATGAAGTCTATGGCACCATTTCTAACACCAGGTCATATTCTTATACATGGAACCAAGGGTCTGGATATCTCAGGTATCCAGATTGAAGATTTAATGAAAGTGAATCTTTCAAGCAAACACATCCACACAATGAGTACTGTCATCAAACAAGAGACAAGCGTACTTAGAATTGGTTGTTTGGCAGGTCCTAACCTTTACAAAGAGATTCTGGAAGGTCAGCCGACTGCTTGTGTTATTGCCAGTGAATATGATGAGGTTATTAGGATAGGTTCTGAATATCTCTCCAGCCGATTTTTTTTCGTTTTTGGCTCTTATGATTTAGTAGGAGCTGAGATGGCAGGGGCCTTAAAAAATATTATTGCGGTAGCAAGCGGAATGCTAGAGGGCAAGGGATTGGGTAAAAACATCCAGGCTATGTTGATAACAAGAGGCTTAAGAGAACTAATTGAGCTTGGCAGGTCAGTTGGAGCAACACATCGTTCTTTTTTAGGCACAGCCGGGATTGGTGATTTAATTGCGACTGCCACCAGCAACAAAAGCCGTAATTATACTTTTGGCTACCGATATGCAAAAGGCGAAAAAATGGATGACATTATCAAAGATATGCAAGAAATCGTGGAAGGGGTCCGCACTGTTAGAATTGCCCACCAACTTGCGAGGTATCATCATGTAAGAGTTCCTATTATCAACATGATTTACAGCGTTTTATTTGAACAAATGGATGTTAATAAAGCCATCGAATTTCTAATGCGATATCCATACCTTCAAGACGTTGATTTTATTTAAATTATAACTAAAGGAACTAATTTTAACTTTTGAGTATTATTAACCCTGAATTTATATTTTTGCCTAATTAATTAAATCATTCTTCTATGTCAACAAATGTCACTACCCCTGTAGGTTTAGAAAAACCCAAATCATTTTGGTCGCGTCCTGAAGGAATAACAGGAACCATAGTTTTAGGGGGCCTTCTCATCGGTGGAGGAGTATTGTTATACAAGTTCTTACCCTTACTCATTTCTTTAGCTACAAATATCTTTTATTTTTTAGGGATGATGCTGGTCTTGGGAGCAATTATATACATGGTGCTGGATCCAAGAATGAGAAATCTCATAGGCTATATGTATAAAAGCATAATGAGATGGATTACAGGACTTTTTGTAAATATAGATCCAATTGGAATCTTGAAGTCCTACATTGAAAGCCTTCAATCAAATCTTTCAAAAATGAGTGAACAGATTGGAGTTCTTAAAGGACAAATCCGAAAACTTCAGACCAATGTAAACGAAAACGCAAAAGAAATTGAAACAAATCTAAGAATGGCAGAAGTTGCAAAGCGACAAGGACAAGATCAACAAATGGTTCTTGCAACTCGAAAGGCTGCACGTTTACAGGATACAAATGAAAAGTATAATCATCTGCTGTCTAAAATGGATATTTTAAGCAAAGTGTTATTAAAAATGTATCAGAATTCAGAAATATTACTTGAAGACACTAAAGATCAGGTAAAATTAAAGGAAGAAGAGCGCAAAGCCATACGAGCCTCTCATGGAGCCATGAAATCAGCAATGAATGTTATTTCAGGAAATGCTGATCAAAGGCTGATTTTCGACCAGGCACTTGAACATATTGCTGATGACGTAGCCTCTAAAGTTGGTGAAATGGAAAGATTCATGGAACTGTCTGAAAATTTTATGTCATCCGTAGACTTACAAAACGGAGTTTTTGAGGAAGAAGGATTAAAAATGCTTCAGAATTATGAAGAAAAAAGCAAACTGCTTCTCTTAGGAGGTAAATCCAATTCATTGAATATCAATTCCCCAGTGCCTGAACGCGAAGAAACAAAATCTGGATCTGCAAGTTTTGAAGATTTTCTAAAACAGTAGATTTATATAATCGCCTTGATTCATTTAGAATTTCAATACAATAATTAGGGCTATTTGGTTAAAACAGAATTGAACCTAGCAAACTGATAAATAGAATTAATTTCTGTCCTTTCTATATTTAATCATGTTAGTCAAGTAAATTGAATGTCAAAAAAGTATAAATGTCCCAAGATCTGAGCAATGCAATGGATTAAAATATTGATTATATCTCACCTCTGCTAATTCAAAATTTCGTTTAGTAATATTATTCTAAATGTTAGATTACAAAATAATATCTAAGCCTGAAATTACTTAAAAAGTACGCATTTCAGGGTTTTGTAAAATTTATTTTGATTATATATTTTTGACACTTATACGCTTAGGTATTTTTCAAATAATTATAAATCATACTTAATGAATCGAAATTCTGATATTATAAAAGACAGAATAAAAACTTTTAATTTTTTCAAATAATAAAACTAAATGACAATTATTTTTTGCCGAAAATTCGTTTCTGGAATGATTAAAAAATAGATTCCCTTTAACCAATTTGAAGTATCGATAACTTTAGTTTCTTCATGAAGAATTTCTGTTTGGATCACACGTCCCTGAATATCAAGAATTGTGAATTGAAATTGATTATTAAGATTTTTTGTTTTAATTACAATTGAATTCTCGCTTATTTGCACTTCAAACTTTATGCTATAAGTAGATTCTATTGTTTTTGTTGACAGACATTTACATTCAATGGGCTTCACACTTATAATCAGATTATCAAAATATCTTTCTTGCTCAACAGGAGATCCAGCATTCCAGTAATTTTCAAAAAAAATTGCATTGATATGCATATTCTTAGCATCTCTATTCCAACTGCTGTGCCAATCGAGATTCTGAGACGAAGCTTGCAAGGTATCGTTGATCCAAAACTCAAATATTCCGTCTTTTTTATCAGGAGTGTTTAGTTTAACATGTCCCACCACACAAAACCAACGATCTGCATTTTCTGAACTAAACAAATCGATTGTCCCGGCTTTAAAACCCAACCACCTTAAGTTAGAAAAGTCATTGTATTTCGTAGATTTCAGTTTTCCATCCAGACCAATACCACTTGCTGGATCCATTCCCAAAAAATGATCATTTGCTCCTCCTGACCAAAGATGTGCCATCATTCCCTGTGCCCAGTTACTATTTGCCAGACACATTGCTCTAGTAAGTTTTGCAGGACCTCCACCTATCCAATTTTTTTGGGCTCGAACATCCATTCTCCAATAAATTTCATCAAAATCTGTTGTAGGCATTGAGGAATTTCTCCCTATATAAGAATCAGGTGTCCTTCCAAATGATTTAGAAAGTCCACCAGCCGAAACTTCACCTTGTTGCCACTTAACACGCATTCCATAGCTGCTGTCACGGCCTATATGCTTCATTTTCACAAAGTCCCCGTCATTATTGTTAATCTCGAAATACTTTTTGTCCAATGAAATGGAATCATCAAAGTCATCACAGAAAATAGTTCCTGATGGTGCATTTTTACAGGAAAAACATTGTGCTTCTGATTTCGATAAGATTAGATAAATGAAACAACATACTATATACTTCATTGCGAACTATAAAAATGATCTTTGCTGTAAAAATAATAAAATACTTGATCCAATTCAAAGTTGCTAACAAATAGTACTCTGTTAAAAAAAATTATACTCGGCCAAATAGCTTAATATTAAGTTTGTATATTTGTCAAGAAAAATTTTATCTTGAAATTAAATCACATTTTATTCTTGATTCTAATGTCTTTGATTTTACCACAATCATTGACAGGACAGACCGCTAAACCAATATTTCATCTGGAAGCAAATACTGGCATAACCGTTTTTAATACAAAAGTAAAATATTGGGTAGATTCGATTAATCATATTACAGCAACTCAATTGAACAGCACAAGCCAGCCTGAGTTTATTAGCAATGGAATTGGAAACAGACCAACACTCCGCTTCAATGGAAGCTCATCCTACTTGACTCTCCCATCTGTCTTTCCGGTGAATAAAGATTACACGATCATTGTTGTTTGTAAAGCTAATGGGCCTACAAATAATATATTGGGAGGAAATAGCAGAACACTGTGGTTGTCAGGCAACAGTATTCCAAAAATTTTACACAACGCAGACTTTAACAATCAAGTCAGCTCAAGTTTTGATCCCGGTTTCGATCCAGTATTAATTGTAGCACAATACAATAATAAAACACATAACGGAAAATTAATTTTAAATGGAATCTATGAAGATTCCGCCTATTGCCCTATAAATACGGATAGTACAATCTTCATCTCTGCTTATCAGAATTCTTATTTTTTCAATGGAGATATTTCCGAAATCATTTTGTTTGATCAGTATTTGCCGATCGAAGATCGAAAAAAAATTGAATTTCAACTAAAGGAAAAATACAGGATAACAGATCCGCCAAAATCCGTTTCTTACTTATCAAATATCCCCTCTAATCATCAATTTTTTCCAAGAGATCTTAATAATGAAGCAAATATTGAAATAAACGGACAGATCGATAAGCTTAACTATGATTCTGTATCCTTGAAATTATTCAAGAATCAGATTCTTGTATCCAACTCGGTTCAATTATTAAATTATGATTCAACAAATAAAGCATTCATCAAGTTATCTGTAAAAATCAAAGCTGAACTTTCTGAATATTCGGTTGAGGTTCATTTAAAAAATCAAAATCAGGATAGTGTAATAGCAAGTCGCGAACATCTTTTATGTGGAGATGTGTATATTGTAACAGGACAATCCAATAGTATTTTTGGAGGCAATTCATACGTAAGTCCTTTTATTAAAACTTATGGTAAAAATTATTCACTTAATAAAAATGACACCTCCTGGTCAGTAGCAATTGCTACAGGAAATGGTGGATTAGCAAATATCGGTGCATGGGGAATGGATCTAGCAAAATCTATCGTTGAAAATAATAAAATTCCGGTTTGTATATTAAATGGAGGAGTTGGTGGAACAACAATACAACAACATCAGAGAAATGATTTAAATCCTGGCAAACCAGACAATATTTATGGGAGCTTGCTCTTCCGCGCGCAGAAATCCGACTTGGCTCACGCCATTAAAGCAATTTTCTGGTATCAAGGAGAAAGCAATTCCAGTAATTTGTATTTTGAAAATTTTGAGTCGCTTCACCAAGATTGGATGTTAGATTATCCCAATATTAAAAAAGTATATGTTATTCAAATCCATCAAGGATGCGGTGCCGGAGACCACATGGCGTTAAGAGAAATACAAAGAAATCTTCCAATGAAATTTCCCAACATCAGATTAATCAGCACAATGAATATTCCAGAACACGATGGCTGCCACTATTCTGTAAATGGATATCTAGCTCTAGCTAAGACAATTTATCCGTTGGTACAAAAAGACTTCTATAATGGTACTGACAAAGAGGAATATTACCCTCCTAATATCAAACATGCATATTTCAGTAAGCTTGACCTTTCAGAAATTACTTTAGATTTTGATAAAACCCAAGCCAATCTATCAATTCAACCTAATCGTACTGTAAATGGAAAAAACATATCAATAAATGACTATTTTGCATTAGATGAAAAATGGGAAGTTATAAAAAATATAAAAGCAGAAGGAAATAAAATAATTCTTACACTAAAAAATCCTAAAATGGTGCAAAACATCAGTTATCTTCCCGAACTAACCTATCACAATTCCAATCAGGTGTATCAAGGCCCGTATATCATTAATGAAAATCAGATTGGCGCATTGTGTTTTCACAAAGTAAATGTTGAGACAAGAATTCCTTCACTGACGAATGAATTTCATTCATCTGACCAAATATATTTGTTTCCAAATCCTTTAAAGGATAATGATCTAGCAATTATTAGCACCATTTTGAATAAAGAAATCAATAACGTTGAAATTAAAATTAAAAACAGTTTAGGTCAGCAGGTATTTACAAAACACATTGATCACATTCCGGCAGGAAGCTATAGAACCGAGTTAATTTTCTCAACTCCATTAGCACGGGGAATATTAATTTGGGAAATAAAGTCAAAAAATCTTTTCAAATCAGGAACACTGCTAAAAATATAAGAAACTAAGTTAAAAGTTATTTTTTTATTACTTTAATTACAATGCGTTCTGTTTTGTCATTAATACATTCTACAAAATAAATTCCAGGTCCAAAATCCATCGGTATTTTGTTGGAAGGCGATTTCATTTCTTCATTTTTTACTATCCGTCCATCCAGAGAATAAATTACAATTCGATGTAAAAGAAAATCCGATTGGACATAAATAAAATCTTCACAAGGATTAGGAAATAGAAAGAATTTTAATTTTGGATCACGATTACCAACAGAACATTCAGCCATAATTGTATTGAAATGATAACTTAGATAATGAGAAGAATAATCAGGACAGGCATTCGTAATTCGGATCTCAAATTGACTACAACTATCCAATTTGATCAAATTAATATGGTCATCAAAACTCATTCCTTCCTTCCATTCACCATATGGAAGTTTTCGATAGATATAACTAAGGATATCATTACTGTTAGTCTTATTAATTAATAAATTACAGCTGGTAATAGTTTTCGAAAAAACAGATGCAGAAACAGGCGCGGGACAGTTGTTGTCAACAATCCAGATACAATAATCCTCGTATTCACCAAACTCAACCCCATTAAAACAAGGTGTAGGAGCTGGCAGTCCGTTCTCTCCAAATTTTACAACCAGTCTCATTCTTGTTAATCCAAGTCTCGCAGACACGGGAACGTTAAAAGTAAATTTTGAATGAGTATTACTTTGAAAACTTTCGGGTAATACATTTTCTGAATTTTCAAACTTTGAATTATGATTAAAATCAATCCAAGCCGCCATATAGAGCAAACTTGAATCTAAAGAATACCCCGGAAATATTTCAAGGTTTTGAACCTGAGATTTGTTTAGAACAAATCCATTATCCACCCCTACAAAATCACCATAACCTGCATTATTACCACTGATAAAATATTTATCCTTTAATACAATAGCTTCAATCCATTCAAAATCTCCTGCCGGGCGATCTCGCACACAATAATCCATATCATTACATTGATCACAACCAGAAGTTTCGATAATAAGTTTGTCTGTTAAATTGGATAGTTTTCCACTACAAATAATTGCTACTTGCAATTCATATCGGCTACATCTCTTCAAGCCCTTTATGGTAAATATCGGATCTGTAAAATCAATTATTTCGAACGTATCTATGTCCGTAGAGCCAAACTCATTTAAATAATAATAAAAATTGGAACTTTGATCAATTTCCTTAAAGCTTATAACTACATTATCAAATCCCGATTCGACAACTTCTATTCGTTTTGGTGCCAGACAACAACCTTCAGTCTGAACTAAGTTTATTCTGCTGAAACTATTTTGATAGCGCGAACATGCTCCCTGGAGACGGTATTCATAAATTGTACATTTTTCCAATGAGTTAATAATCAAATTTTTATTCTCAACAATATCATATTCAATCCAATTGGTGTCACCTTGCTTTCTGAACTGAAGTTTAGTTTTTGTAAAAAGCTTATCTTTTGTAAGAAAAATTATCTCGTTTTTATCGACAAAAAATTCCAAGGGATGAATCGCCATCATTGCATCAAAAATATTTAATACTCCTGAAGTTTGTACCAGACCATTCAGCGCATTAAGTTTTCTAACTTGCTGCAAAAGGTAGGATTTTACCATTAATGCGGCCTGAGCTGGGTTGCTGCGAGAAATATTATTAAGATTATTGCAAGGCAAACTATATAACAATCCTATTGTTCCTGCAACTTGCGGAGCTGCCGCACTCGTCCCGTTAAATATACCAAATGTATTTGGAAAAACGGTTGTAAAAATTGATTCACCATAAGCTCCCAACTCAATTGATTTAGGCCCAAAACCTGAGCGCATTTCTTTCTTATCATTCCAATTAATATTAGTAACGCCAATTAAAAATTCACTTTCACAATTTGTAGGAAGATCTCCTTCTATATCTACATTCAAATCCAGATTGGTTGTCGATCCAACATTTAAAATCCCTACAGATCCAAGAGAATCATACATGGCACACCAAATTGGTGCATCTTCCGGTTTTCCTCTATCATAACCCCATGAACTGTTTGTAGCAACTACAAAAGCCCCTTTTTTACCATTTGTTCTATTATAATCTTTCCTTAACTTAATGGGATAGGAGTAGGCACGTATGGCGCTTGCTTCATCTCCGCCTCCTTGCACAAACAAGATTTTGGTATTCCAATTAACTCCACAGACTCCTACCCTGTTGTTACCTGTTGCTCCAATGATACCAGCTACCGCGGTTCCATGATTGTTGGGAGTAAACTGATCATTTAATTGATCGGCATTCCACCCTCTATAATCATCTACATATCCGTTTTGATCATCATCAATTTGATTATTCGGAATCTCCAATCTATTAAACCAGAAGTTAGCACGAAGATCACCATGTGTAGATTCTATTCCTCCATCTATAACACAAACTACAATGGTGTCACCATATTCCGTTACCCCTCCGGTTGTCAGATCCCAGGCTAAAGTAGTTCTAAAATCTGCGCCTGCAATTCCACCTTCAGTACCATCATTGAGGTGATGCCATTGCTTCGAAAAATAAGTATCGTTTGGTATATTCCTGTTAACCAGTAGATGGTTCTTTTGAACAAGCAGGACCTCGCTTTGTGAATTTAACCACTTAATTAACTGAATTTCATTAATTTCTGTAAAGTCAAAATATAATAAGCCAATATTCAATTCTTGGTTTAAAAATTCAGATTCAATTAAATTGTTTTCTGTATTTATGAATTTAAAGCGAGATTCTAAAGACAATAAAGAAGATCCCGGCTTTAATAAAACAATCAACTCGCCCTGCCTAAAATTCAAAGATTGAGAATTTAAAGAATTGATTATCAAGGATATAATAGTAAATAATGCTATGAATCGAAACATTGGAACAGGAGATAAATACGGTTTATTATGCAAAGTAACAAGATTTATACCAAAGCTTTAAAATTTATGATATATTAAAAAAATATATAATTTATAATCATAGTATAAAAAAATGTTATATATTAGCGCTTAATTTTAAGGTCAATAATCAAAACTATATGTCAACTAAACTCATTACTTTTATACTAAGCGTACTGGTGGTTAGCTTAGGATCAGCCCAAGCTAACTCAACTCCACCAAAAAATGCACTTTCAGAAAGCCAAAAAGAGCTTTTAATTACCGAAAAAGCATTGGTTAAAAATCCAGCAGATCGTGATCTTCAATTGCAGTATGCCAGACTTTTAAAGAAGAACGGCCGAAATATTGAGTCACTACAGATTTATGCATCTTTAACTAAATTGCCAAACACTGGCGCTGAACTTTTGTTTGAACATGCAGAACTCCTTCGTGCAGAAGCCGATTTCGCCAACGCCAAAATTCTTTATTTAAGATATGCTAAATATAATCCAGAAATGGGTCAGTATTTTGCCAATTCTTGTGATTTTGCGCAGAAACAACTTCAAAGCCCAAGAAACTGTGAATTGGAATCTGTTAAAAAGCCGCAAGATATTTCCATACGTTACAATGAGCAGATTGCACAAGAGACTGAATCCAATAATATTTCAAAAAAAGAGGCCATTCCAAACCAACCGACAATCCCCAATTTATCACCAATAAACATAACAAGCAGTCAATCTCTCCAAAGTCTTCTACAAAATTCTACTTTAGAGAATGCCAATATTTCTTATAATTCTGAAGGAAACTTAGTTGCTTTTTCAGAAAAAACATTTATCAATGAGAACTCTCAATCAAACCAATTAAAACAGGAAATTTACTTTGCAGATATTGATGGAAGTGGCCAGTGGTTAAATGTACGAGCATTTCCATACAATAACGCTTCATATTCAGTATGTAGTCCTGCCTTAAACGAAGAGGGAAACATTTTGTATTTTAGTTCAAACAAGGCAGGTGGTTATGGTGAATATGACATTTACGCAAGTTATAAGGTAAATAATTCATGGTCAGAGCCGGTTAACCTGGGAGCACTGATAAATTCACCGGGTAATGAAATTTCTCCTTTCTTCAAAGCAGGCGATTTATTTTATTCTTCCGACTGGCATCAAGGATTTGGTGGTTTTGATGTTTTTAGAACAAGTTTACATGGAATTGCCTGGACCAATGTTGAAAACATAGGACCTTGTGTTAACTCAACACGGGATGACTATAACTTTATCCTAGACAAGGAAAATGACGGATATTTTAATTCTAACCGAGAAGGCAGCGAAATCAATGAAGGAGTTTTCAAGACTTCTAAACTTATTCTAAAATCAAATATTCCTACCATTGGCGCGATATCCAATGATGAAATATCGATAAAATCAGTATTTACAGGGGACGCTATTACCCCTATTGAAAGTAAAGATGTAATACAGAGTGTTGATGACCCTGCTATAGGTTTTTTACCAAAAGAAGTGCAAGCAACCAAACTGTATTTTGTTCAAATTGCTGCTATTACAAATTATAACAGCGGAGCAGAGACCCGATTAAAGAATTATACAAAATATGGAAATGTATATAAGAGTACAGAAGGAAATGTTACCAAAATCCGTATTGGAGGATACAGTAGTTTAAATGAAGCTTTAAAACTTTTAAAAACTTTAAAAAAGAATGGTTTTAAAGATGTATTTGTAGTAGCTGACATTCCTTCAGATGATCGATGTGTTCTTGTGCATAAAGCTTCTGGTGATCTTGCACAGCCTCTTGTAGTAGAAAATGAAGAAGGCAAGTTAAAAATCAGGGTATCTGAATTTAAGGCACCTGATTGGTTTGATAGTTCCAAAATTGCAGATCTTGGAAAAATTGAACATTGGACAAAGAATGGATGGACCATTATTGTAATTGGATCTTTTAAAACTTCACAAGATGCAATTAGTGTATTGGACAAAGTTAAAGCTCGCGGATTCAAAGAAGCTTATATCGTGATGGAAGAAAACGGTAGACTTTACAGACAAAATTAAATCTCAACTTTACAACATAAAAAAGAAGCCCCGAAGTCACTTCGGGGCTTTCTTTTTAGTATGAATCTCTCGACCCAAATACGTGTGCGAAATATTAAACAGACCAATAAGAGTCTAAAGAAAGGTAATGATAAGCGCATATTGATTTTACTTTTTCTAGAGATAGTTGTTTGATTTCAACTGTAAAGAATTCACTTATTTCTTCCCAGCTTTTGAAGTACTTGTTTGTAAACTTTTGTTACAAATACAAGCATATTTTTAGGTTGGGTTTAGGCTTGGACTATAGGAAAACAAGTATAAAAAAAGCAATATTATCAGGCACGTCAAGTTTTCTGACTCGTTGAAAAGTCTCATTTTATTAACACAAATGGCTATACCTTATAAGCAAATGGCCAAGAATGAGCACGAATGGTTAGAGAAGTTACAATTGAATATTAATAATAAGTGGAAGCTTAAAATAATAAAAATTTCCATCCGATCAAAGGAACGGTTAATTGGTAAGCTTTAAACCAATTTGATATTTCTGTTTATAGAATATTGGAAGATTTTTGCTATTAGATAATAATACTGATGTATAATTCCCCTTAGCAACAGATATTAATAGTGAATTGCAAGGTGGAAAATTGATAAGAATTTGTGGTGTAACAACGAAATGCCCATTGTCAGGTACTAAAAACGTTCGAACTATGTTTTCACCTGTAACATTTGAATTATAAATTTTTTCCTGTTGGATACTATAAAATATTTCAATCGCTACTCCTTTATTATTTAATGGGTTTGGATCAACAGTCCAATCAATATTGAAACCAGTACTTTTACTGACAGCAGTAATGTTAGATGTGGGATTAATTACTGAAAAATTATTTGGAATATAGAGTGATGTGTTATATTGACTGGTTTGATTGCTTAGTTCAAAATTCAATATTGATCCAAAATATGAATTCTGAAATCCTTTTGTAAATCCAGATGGAATATTTGCCTGTGATGAAATATTATTTATAATATGTTGGTTAGAATTTATACTTATTTGATTTATTAACTTTGATTGGCCATTCAAGCTAATATATTCACCATTACAGTCTAAGCCAAGATCACCATCTGAATCAGCCGGATCAAAATTATCCAGAAACAATTCAAAATTATCAATTAATGCTTGGTCACCTTCTAGGCCAGTAAGTGCAGACCTTCCTGTCAGTTTTCTTAATAGATTTAAATTGTTTTCTGATTTATAACAACTATTAAGTAAAACTGTAAAGAAAAAAAGTATTAAACAAATTAGTTTTTTCATATAAAATGCATTTTAATTATTAATAGCAAAGACCAACAGTATTTACACGACCATTAACACCTTCATGTAAATAGAAATCTTTAGAATGTCCATCATAATCTTGTGTAATATCAATTGCATACATCCATTGAATTCTAGGATGATTTTGATCCACACACAAGGTACCAAAGCAAGGTTCGAGAAAAGTAAATATTAAAGTACAATTTCCATTAGGAATTTTTCCCAAAAATGCTTGTCCGTCGTATTGAACTCTACCATTTGGCTGTGCAAGATTCACTACTCCAAGAGTTTTGCCGTTTTGCAAAACTTCAATCGTTCCAAACCAAGTTGTCCTTTGCACTACTGCAATATAATAATTTACATTGACTGGTCCACCACTCCATAAGCATGAACTATTTCCCATTAGGTCAGAACCAGTGTTAGCACAATATAATTCTTGAATGGGACTACATCGAAAATCCCATCCAGGGTGTCTAATGTAATCTGAAAAAAATAATCGAACTCTAAAAGTTCGCGTCCAATTATTAGGATTTTCTGGACTATTCTTCTTACACTTTCCGCTACTTGTTAAAATAAAAAGGGGTACAAATAACAATAACAATAACTTATTCTTCATTTGACTTAAAAGTTCATTAAGAACAAATATTGTAAATTATATTAACTATTAACTATTAACTATTATTTAACAATAGATAGAAAAATTGCTAATTTAAACATTAAAGATAGAAGATTATTCAGATCGTTCAAATTATAATATCGAATGGATTTGACTATTGCTCTGCTATCACATTTTCGGCATTATACTTCACCAATAAGTTCTGGAAGTTTTTCTGACCTGTACCTGCAGGAATTCTCTTTCCAATAATTACATTTTCCTTAAGTCCGGAAAGGTCATCAGATTTAGCTGCAATAGCTGCAGAGCTTAATACTTTCGTTGTCTCCTGGAATGATGCTGCAGAAATCCAACTGCTTGTTCCTAAAGAAGCTCTTGTTATTCCCAACAAGAGAGGACTGGAAGTAGCCGGTAAAGCATCTCGTACTTCAACCATCTTCTTATCATTTCTTTTCAAATATGAATTTTCTTCACGCAGCTGTCTTATGGATACAACCTGACCCTTTTTCAACTTATCAGAATCCCCATTTTCCGTCACAACTTTTCTATCGAATATTCTGTCATTTTCGTCTCCAAATGAAAATTTATCTACGGGTTCACCTTCCAGCATTGTTGTATCTCCCGGATCTTCAATTTGTACCCAGCGCATCATCTGCCTTACGATAACCTCAATATGTTTATCATTTATATTTATACCTTGAGAGCGATAAACTTCCTGTACGCCATTTACCAAATGCGATTGCACCGCAAATAATCCTTTAATTTGTAAAATATCTCGAGGTGCAATATTTCCATCAGATAGTGGAGTTCCTGCTCTAACAAAATCTCCTTCCTGAACGAGAATATGTTTAGACAGCCCAATTAAATACTTCCTTCTTTGTTGAGTTCTTTCATCTTCAACAAAAATCTCACGATTACCTCGTTTAATTTTACCATATATCACTATACCGTCGATCTCTGAAACCGTAGCCGGATTCGACGGATTTCGTGCTTCAAACAATTCAGTAACACGAGGAAGACCACCGGTAATATCCGATACCTTACTAACATTACGCGGGATCTTTCCAATTTTCTGACCGGCGATTATTTCGCTGTTATCATCAATTGTTATATATGCTCCTACCGGCAAAGAATAATTTTTTAATTCTTCTCCGGACGCGCTCAATATAGAAATTACAGGTAACTTTTTCTTGTTTTTCGATTCAATAATGATTTTTTCAGAATAACCGGTTTGATCATCTCTTTCCATTCTAAAAGTAACACCTTCTTCGATAGAATCAAATTTAACTATTCCTGAAAATTCAGAAATAATCAATGCATTAAACGGATCCCAGTTACACATCATATCGCCTTTCGATACTTTTTGTCCATCTTTCACACTCAATATAGAGCCGTAAGGAACGTGTGCACTGGTTAGCATTTTCTTCGTTTCTGAATCATTTATTTTTATTTCTCCTGAACGTGAAAGAACGATGATTTGCTTTTTCCCTTCATCAATTGTTTCTGTTGTTTTAATTCCATCAAACTCGATGGTGCCATCATGTTTAGCAATCATTTCAGATTCAGCTTTAGATACTGCAGCAACCCCACCAACGTGAAATGTACGTAAAGTTAACTGAGTTCCTGGTTCACCTATACTTTGTGCTGAAATAATACCGACAGCGTCCCCATTTTCAGCAATTCTACCGGTCGCCATATTTTTACCATAACATTTAGCACAGACTCCTTTTATCGCTTCACAAGTAAGTACTGAACGAATGGTTACCATTTCAACACCTAATTTCTCAATTCGAATAGAGCTCAATTCGTCAATATAATCACCCGCATTTAGAATTACCTCATCAGTTTTTGGATTGATAATATTGTGTAGTGTAAATCTTCCTTGTATCCTCGATGACAAATTTTCAATAACCTTGTCATTATCAATTAGTGCTGAAGTATCAATTCCTCTTAAAGTATTACAATCGACTTCAGTAATAACTACATCCTGTGATACGTCAACCAATCTTCTCGTTAAATATCCAGCATCAGCAGTTTTTAATGCCGTATCGGCAAGACCTTTACGAGCTCCGTGTGTTGAAATAAAATATTCCAATACTGACAAGCCATCCTGAAAATTAGATAAGATTGGATTCTCAATAATCGCTGAACCTGTGTCCCCTGATTTTCTTGGTTTTGCCATTAATCCTCTTAATCCACATAGCTGCTTGATCTGTTGCTTAGATCCTCTTGCCCCTGAATGTAGCATCATATAAACTGAATTAAATCCACCCTTATGCAAGGCTAATTCTTTCATAAGATTGTCAGTAATACGATTATCGGCATAAGTCCATCGGTCGATGATCTGATTATATCGTTCATTATTGGTGATCAATCCATTGTTGTAGCTATCCCAAATTTCATCAACTTCTTTTTGTGCATCAACCAAAGTTTTTGCTTTGATGGAAGGAGTAATCAGGTCTCCAAGATTGAATGACAATCCTGCTTTGAATGCGTTATGGAATCCTAATTCTTTGATATCATCCAAGAACTTCGCAGTTACTGCAAAATTGGTTCTTTGAATAATATCTCCAATAATTGTTTTAAGATTTTTCTTGGTCATTAATTCATTAATGAAAGGAACACTATCCGGTACCGCTTCATTAAAAATAACTCTTCCAACAGTTGTTTTTACTAGATTATTAGAGATCGTTCGATCTTCGTTCTCTACACGAGCAAGCAATTGAATTGCATCGTGAAGTTCCAATCTCTTTTCATTATAAGCAATAATAACTTCTTCTGATCCATAAAATGTTGGGACCTTATCCTTCTTTTCGTTTATCTTTTCTTTTGTGAGATAATAAAGTCCAAGTACCATGTCTTGTGAAGGCAAGGTAACCGGAGATCCATCCTGAGGATTCAACATATTGTGTGGAGACAACATGAGTAATTGTGCTTCAAGAATTGAAGCATTACTCAAAGGCACGTGAACTGCCATCTGGTCACCATCAAAGTCCGCGTTGAATGCACCACACACCAGTGGGTGCAACTGAATTGCTTTTCCTTCTACAAGAGTTGGTTGAAATGCCTGTATGGAAAGTCTGTGTAGCGTTGGTGCTCTATTCAGAAGAACAGGATGACCTTTTAATATATTTTCCAGAATATCCCAAACAATACTTTCCTTTCTGTCAACTAATTTTTTTGCTGACTTTACCGTCTTAACAACTCCCCTCTCAATCAATTTGCGAATAATGAATGGCTTAAACAATTCTGCAGCCATAGCCTTAGGAATTCCACATTCATGTAATTTCAATGTTGGTCCAACAACGATAACAGATCGACCGCTATAATCAACTCTTTTACCCAATAAGTTCTGACGGAATCGGCCTTGTTTTCCTTTAAGAATATCACTTAAAGATTTTAGCGCCCTACCACCTTCTGCTTTAACTGCATTTGACTTTCTTGAGTTATCAAACAATGAATCAACAGATTCTTGCAACATCCGTTTTTCATTTCGCAGGATTACTTCCGGAGCTTTTATTTCTAAAAGTCTCTTCAAGCGATTATTTCTAATAATAACTCTTCGATATAAATCATTCAAATCAGAACTTGCAAAACGACCTCCATCCAATGGAACTAAAGGTCTTAGATCAGGTGGAATAACCGGTAGATATTGTATAATCATCCATTCCGGTCTATGGTTTTTATTGTTTAATCCTTCACGAAAAGCTTCTACTACTCTTAATCTCTTTAATGCTTCTGATTTCCTTTGTTGTGACGATTCATTGGATGCTTGATGTCTTAGCTCATATGACACATTGTCCAGATTAATCCTTTGAAGCAAATCAAATATGGCTTCGGCTCCCATTTTTGCAACGAACTTATTTGGATCCTTATCATCCAGCATCTGATTCTCTTTTGGCAGAGATTCCAGAACGTCAAAATATTCTTCCTCAGTCAATAAATCAAGTACTGCCCTTCCTTGAGCTTCTGCAATTCCAGGATTTATTACAACAAATCTTTCATAATAAATGATAGTCTCTAATTTTTTAGATGAAAGCCCTAGAAGATAACCTATTTTATTTGGTAAAGATTTAAAAAACCAGATATGAACTACAGGTACAACAAGCTTAATATGCCCCATTCTTTCTCTTCTGACCTTTTTTTCTGTAACTTCAACACCACAACGGTCGCAGATAATGCCCTTATATCGAATCCTTTTGTATTTTCCGCAATAACATTCATAATCCTTTACAGGACCAAAAATTCTTTCGCAAAAAAGTCCATCACGTTCAGGTTTGTATGAACGGTAGTTAATTGTCTCAGGTTTTAATATTTCGCCAAATGATCTTTCCAATACTTCATCCGGAGATGAAAGACTGATTGTTATTTTATTAAAGTCCTGATCTTGTTTGAAAGTTTTATTTTTTAGTGACATGCTTCTGAGTTAATTAAATAGTTTGAATTATTTTTCAAATTTTACATCCAACACCAATCCTCTCAATTCATGGATCAATACATTGAATGATTCAGGAATATTAGGTTCAGGTAAATTTTCTCCTTTTACTATCGCTTCGTATGCTTTTGCTCTTCCAATGATATCATCTGATTTCAAAGTCAATAATTCTCTTAATATATTGGAAGCTCCAAATGCTTCTAAAGCCCAAACCTCCATCTCTCCAAAACGTTGACCTCCGAATTGAGCTTTACCACCAAGTGGTTGCTGAGTAATTAATGAATAAGGACCTATTGATCTCGCATGCATTTTATCATCGACCATATGGGACAACTTAAGCATATAAATAACTCCTACTGTAGCTTGCTGATGAAAACGATCACCTGTACCACCATCATACAAATAAGTCTGACCTAAAGACGGAAGACTTGCTTTTTCAATTTGAGATTCAATATCATGAATTGTTGCTCCATCAAAAATCGGTGTTGCATAAGTAATTCCTAATTTTTTACCTGACCAACCCAAGACCGTTTCAAAAATTTGACCTAAATTCATCCTGGAAGGTACACCTAATGGATTCAAAACAATATCAACGGGTGATCCGTCTTCCATAAACGGCATATCTTCAACTCTTACAATTCTCGAAACAATCCCTTTGTTACCGTGACGACCAGCAAGTTTATCACCGACTTTCAGTTTTCTTTTAGTTGCTATATATACCTTTGCAAGTTTTAATACACCTGATGGCAGTTCATCCCCAATACTTATATTAAACTTTTCTCTTTTGTACTTCCCAATTTCTTCATTGGCTTTAATATTGAAATTGTGAACCAACTTTGCAACCAATTCATTCTTCTCTCCGTCTTTAACCCAATTTGAATAATCGACTTTTGAAAAGTCTACTTTTTTAAGCACGGCATTGGTATACTTTGATCCTTTCGGGATTAAGTCTTCACCATAAATACTTTTAACACCATTAGAAGTCAGATCCTTAAGAATCTTTAATAATTTATCAATAAGAATCGTCTTTAATTCATTTAACGCTACATTATGTTTGTCGTCCAACCTTTGCAAAAGATCCTTCTCCTGAACTTTCTGAAACTTATCCTTCTTGGCTCGCGCATAAAGTTGTTTGTCAATGACTACTCCTTCAATTGATGGTGGTACTTTCAGTGAGGCATCTTTAACATCACCTGCCTTATCACCAAAAATTGCGCGCAATAATTTTTCTTCCGGTGTAGGATCTGTCTCGCCTTTTGGTGTTATTTTACCAATCAGGATATCACCTTCTGCGACATTTGCTCCAATTCTAATGATTCCATTTTCATCAAGGTCTTTGGTAGCTTCTTCACTTACGTTAGGAATATCATTTGTCAATTCCTCTTCTCCCAGTTTAGTATCCCTTACTTCCAGTTCAAAATTTTCAATATGGATGGAAGTAAAAATATCTTCTTGAATAACTCTTTCTGAGATTACAATTGCATCTTCAAAGTTATAACCTTTCCAAGGCATAAACGCAACCTGCAGATTTGTACCTAATGCCAATTCACCATTTTGAGTCGCATAACCTTCACATAAAATGGTTTCTTTACTTACTCTATCACCTTTTTTAACAATAGGTTTCAGATTGATACAGGTACCCTGGTTCGTTCTAGCGAATTTGGTCAATGAATACTCCTTGATATTATCTTCAAATGACACTAATTGTTCTTCAGGAGTTCTATCATAAGAGATAACAATTTTGTTAGCATCAACAAACTTCACGACACCTTCACCTTCGGCATTGATCAACATTCTTGAATCCAATGCAACTTTTCCTTCAAGTCCGGTTCCTACAATCGGAGCCTGAGGTCTAATTAGTGGTACTGCTTGCCTTTGCATGTTAGAACCCATCAAGGCTCTATTCGCATCATCATTCTCTAAAAATGGTATTAAGGATGCAGATACACCAACAATCTGATTCGGAGCTACGTCCATATAATCTAGATCATTAGGTTCAAAAAGTGGGAATTCTCCGTGTTCTCGTCCTTTTATTTTATCGGATTCAAAATCCCCTTTCTTCGAAACTGCAACGTTAGCTTGGGCAATTTTTGCATAATCTTCTTCCTCTGCAGATAAAAATTTAATTCCACTGTTAATATCAACTTTGCCTTTATTGACCAGCCAATATGGAGTTTCAAGAAACCCCATAGTATTAACTTTTGCATGAACGCAAAGTGTAGAAATTAATCCAATGTTAGGACCTTCAGGAGTTTCAATCGTACACAAACGTCCGTAATGCGAATAATGCACGTCTCTAACTTCGAATCCGGCTCTTTCTCGTGAAAGACCGCCAGGACCCAATGCAGAAATTCTTCTCTTATGCGTTATCTCTGAAAGCGGATTTGTCTGATCCAAAAACTGAGACAATTGACTGGTTCCGAAAAATGAATTTATTACCGATGAAAGTGTTCGTGCATTTATAAGATCTACCGGTGTAAATACCTCATTATCTCTTACATTCATTCGCTCGCGAATTGTTCTGGCCATTCTTGCCAGACCAACTCCAAACTGAGCATACAATTGTTCGCCTACTGTCCTGACTCTTCTGTTTGAAAGATGATCAATATCATCGAGTTCAGCTCTTTGGTTAATAAGTGAAACCAAATAGGTTACAATAGCAATAATATCATCCTTGGTTAGAACAAGAGTTGAATCTGGTATTCCTTTCCCGAGTTTGTTATTAATCTTGTAGCGACCAACATCACCAAGATTATATCTTTTATCAGAGAAAAATAATTTATCAATAATTCCTCTTGCTGTTTCTTCATCCGGAGGATCTGAGCCTCTTAACTGACGATAAATATGTGTAACTGCCTCTGCTTCTGAAGAAGAAGGATCTTTCTGAAGTGTGTTATAAATAATAGAATAATCTTCCTCAATATCTTCTTTTTGAAGAATGACTGTATCGACTTTATTGGTTAAAATAAGTTGAATATTTTCTTCGTCAAGAATTGAATCCCGCTCAAGGATAATTTCATTTCTTTCGAGAGTAATCAATTCACCTGTGTCTTCATCTACAAAATCTTCTGTCCATCTCTTTAAAACTCTAGCTGCCAATTTTCTACCAATAGCTTTATTTAATTCCTTAGCGCTAGCTTTTATCTCTTCTGAGAGGTTAAATAGGTTTAGTATATCTTTATCGGAACTAAATCCGATTGCTCGTAATAAGGTTGTTACCGGAAATTTTTTCTTTCTGTCTATGTATGCATACATGACCATATTGATGTCAGTTGCAAATTCCATCCATGCTCCTTTAAAGGGTATCACTCTTGCTGAAAAAATCTTTGTTCCGTTCGGGTGATAAGATTGACTAAAAAATACACCCGGAGATCGATGCAACTGAGACACAACAACCCGTTCAGCACCATTGATTACAAATGTTCCCTTTGGAGTCATATAAGGAACATTTCCTAAAAACACGTCTTGTTCGATAGTTTTAAAATCAACGTGTTCCTCATCATTACAGGAAAGACGAAGACGAGCTTTTAACGGCACACTATAAGTCAATCCTCTTTGAACACATTCATCGATGGAATATCTTGGAGGATCAACATAGTAATCTAAAAACTCCAACAAGAAAATATTTCTGGCATCAGTGATAGGAAAGTTTTCCTTAAAAACTTTGAAAAGTCCTTCATTTGCTCTTTTATCAGGAGTGGTTTCCAATTGAAAAAATTCAACAAAAGATTTTAATTGAATTTCTAGAAAATCCGGATAGGCAGCCCTCAAAGGTGCTTTAGAAAACGTATGTCTTTCGTTGTTACTCTTATTCGCAATACTGACAGCCATTAATTTTATTTTTTTAGTGATTTAAACTCATAAAAACTAAATAGGAAATGGCTTAGGTGAATGAGTCAATCACCTAAGCCTTATTAATTCTACTTCTGAACTTTCTTTTGGATAGTTGCTGAGAATATTTGAAAAGAAATTATTTAACTTCTACTTCTGCACCAGCAGCTACTAAAGCATCCTTTAGTGAATTGGCTTCTTCTTTAGAAACACCTTGTTTCATAACAGAAGGGGCACCATCAACCATATCCTTAGCTTCTTTCAAACCAAGATTAAGGATGTTTTTTACTTCCTTAATTACATTTAGTTTGTTAGCACCACCGGATTTAAGAATAACATCAAATTCTGTTTTTTCAGCAGCAGCACCGGCATCTCCACCACCTGCAGGGGCAGCAGCAACAGCTACAGCAGCAGCAGCGGGCTGTATTCCGTACTGTTCTTTTAAAACTGAAGCAAGTTCATTAACTTCTTTTACAGTTAAGTTAACCAGTTGTTCAGCTAAAGCATTTACATCAACCATGTCTTTTGTTTTTTCTGTTTAAAAAATATTAATTAATTATTGGAAGCCGTATAAATTATTGAGCTCTTTCTTCCAAAGCTTTTACAAGCCCTGCAATTGTAGAACCACTTGATTTAAGCGCTGATATAACGTTAGATGCAGGAGACTGCAACAACATGATAACTTCGCCCAGTAAATCTTCTTTTGATTTTAGTTTAATAAGGACTGCAACTTTATCATCTCCAGAATAAACATCTGAATCAATATATGCTGCTTTTAATAAAGGTCTTGCGTTGGTTTTTCTGAATTCATCAATAAGAATTGCAGGTGACTTTGCATTGTCAGAAAACATAATGGCACTTGGCCCTTCCAATGAAGGGTATACTGATTCAAACTCTCCATTTTTCTCAATACTTTGAAGTGCTTTTTTTGCCAAAGTGTTCTTGACAACTTTCATTTCGATCCCTTTATCAAAACAAAGTCTTCTCAAATTATTTACTTGTTCAACAGTAAGTGTTGACGAATCTGTTATATAAAAAAATTGTGATCCGGAAAACTTCTCTGTTAAATCCTTTATTTCTTGTGTTTTTTGATCGCGAGTCATTTTTCAAAAATTGTTTTTAAATTAATTATTTAACTGCTTTAGGATCTATTTTAATTCCTGGACTCATTGTTGAGGCCATTGAAATAGATTTAAAATAAGCCCCTTTTGCTGAAGAAGGTTTTAGCTTATTTATTGCATGCAATAATTCATCAGCATTTTCCTTAATCTTTGTAGCAGTAAAGGAAACTCTACCAATTGATGAATGTATGATTCCAGCTTTATCGACACGAAACGCAATTTTACCACCCTTAACTTCATTTACTGCTGACGCAATATCCATGGTAACAGTACCAGTTTTTGGATTTGGCATAAGACCTCTTGGCCCTAGGATTCTACCAATCTTTCCCAATTTTGCCATAACTGTTGGCATTGCAATGATAACATCTACATCAGTCCATCCTCCTTCAATCTTCTGAAGATACTCATCCAAACCTACGTGATCAGCACCAGCAGATTTTGCTTCGGCTTCTTTTTCAGGAGTACATAACACAAGTACTCTTTTAGTTTTTCCTGTACCATTAGGAAGGGTAACTGTCCCTCTTATCGCCTGATCAGGTTTTCTGGGGTCAACCCCTAATCTGATGTGAAGATCAACAGAAGCATCAAACTTTGTTGTATTGGTTTCTTTCACTAATGTGGAAGCTTCCTCTAGATTGTAAAGCTTGCCAATTGTAACTTTTGGATTAGCTACTTTTCTTTTTTTTGTAAGTTTTGCCATTTAAAAAATATTATGAGGTACAAACGATGATGGACTCATCTCCCTCGTTTAATTAAATTATATTGTTATGCCCACGGAGGTGTACCGGTAACGGTTAACCCCATACTTCTTGCAGTTCCTGCAACCATCTTCATAGCTGATTCAACTGTAAATGCATTTAAATCTGGCATTTTATTCTTTGCTATTGTTTCAACCTGGTCCCAACTTACCGATCCAACTTTTTTACGGTTAGGTTCATTAGAACCCTTTGCTACTTTTGATGCCTCAATAAGCTGGATTGCTGCTGGCGGAGTTTTAACTACGAATTCAAAGGATTTATCTTTGTAAACGGTTATTAAAACAGGCAGCAGCTTACCTGGAGTATCTTGTGTTTTAGCATTAAATCTTTTACAAAACTCCATAATATTGACCCCTTTAGAACCCAAAGCAGGCCCAATTGGTGGTGCTGGATTCGCCTGACCTCCTTTACATTGAAGCTTGATAAAAGTTTCGATTTCCTTTGCCATATTAATTATTTTTTTCTACTTGCATGAAATTGAGTTCAACTTCAGTTCCACGTCCAAATATTTTTACGATTACTTTTAATTTTTTCTTTTCCTCGTTTACTTCTTTAACATCCCCTACAAATTCATTGAACGGTCCATCAATAATTTTAACAGTTTCTCCTGGAAGAAACGGCTCAATCATCGTTTCGCCAATTTCCTGTGATTCATCTACTTTGCCCAACATCCTGTTCGCTTCCGCTTTTTTCATTGGAGTAGGATCATTTTTTCCAAGAAAATGAATTACATCCGGCATGTTAGCTATGTGCTGGACAATTTCAGCACTGAACTTTTCAGGCTGTGCCTCAACCAGCAAATAACCCGGCAAAATATTTCTTTCTGTTACTACTTTTTTGCTGTTTCTAATTTTATATACTTTTTCAGAAGGAACAATAATTTGAGAAACAATTTCTGTCCATCCTGATCGAGCAATTTCAGCTACTATTCTTTCACGGATTTTTTTTTCTTTACCGCTAATAACTCGTAAGGAGTACCATTTTTTTTCTTCAGCCATGTTATTTATAAACTGATGACCTATGTATTATAGATAAATCCAAGAGCTTTGTTCGTAACTAAATCCATAATCAATATGATTAAAGATAAAATTAATGTAGCAACTATTACCACTCTGGCACTGTCTAAAAGATTCGGCCATGTAGGCCAAGTTACCTTATCTACCAATTCATGGTAACTCTCTTTTAAGTAAAGAATAAATTTATCCATTTCTACCTTTTTTATGCACGGGCAGAAGGACTCGAACCCTCAGCCTACGGTTTTGGAGACCGTCGCTCTGCCAGTTGAGCTATGCCCGTAATTAAAAATATCCTCTGTACGAAATCGCACAGAGGTATTTTAAATATTTTATAAATAAATATTAGTCAAGAATTTCCGTAACCTGACCAGCACCTACTGTACGTCCGCCTTCACGGATCGCAAAACGGAGACCTTTCTCCATAGCAATAGGACTTAATAGAGTAACTTCCAAAGAAATATTATCTCCAGGCATTACCATTTCAACACCAGCAGGAAGTTGGCATTCTCCAGTAACATCAGTGGTTCTGAAGTAAAACTGTGGACGGTATCCTTTAAAGAAAGGAGTATGTCTTCCTCCTTCATCTTTAGAAAGTACGTAAACTTCACACTTAAATTTCATGTGAGGTTTAACCGAACCTGGTGCACAGATAACCATTCCTCTTTTAATATCATCTTTTTCAACACCTCTGAGTAGAAGTCCTGCATTATCACCTGCTTCACCTCGATCCAAAAGTTTTCTAAACATCTCAACTCCGGTAATGGTAGAAGTTAAAGGCTTATCTCCAGGTTTCATCATTCCTACCAACTCTACACCTTCTCCTACTTTGATTACTCCTCTTTCAATTCTTCCAGTTGCTACCGTACCTCTACCAGTGATAGAAAACACGTCTTCTACCGGCATAAGGAATGGCTGATCAACAAGTCGGACTGGTTCAGGAATCTGAGTATCAACTGCTTCCATAAGATCATAGATCGCTTGTTTCCCTGAAGCTTCCCCTTCTAGGGCTTTTAAGGCTGAACCTTTGATAACTGCAGCGTTGTTACCATCAAACTGATATTTATCCAATAATTCTCTTACTTCCATTTCAACAAGCTCCAACATTTCAGGATCATCAACCAGATCAACCTTGTTCATAAATACTACTATTTTTGGAACACCTACCTGACGTGCTAGTAGTATGTGTTCACGTGTTTGTGGCATTGGACCATCTGTTGCAGCAACAACCAGAATCGCCCCATCCATCTGAGCAGCACCTGTTACCATGTTTTTAACATAGTCAGCGTGACCCGGACAATCAACGTGAGCATAATGTCTTTTAGACGTTTCGTATTCTACGTGAGCGGTATTAATTGTAATACCTCTCTCCTTTTCTTCAGGAGCATTGTCAATAGAATCGTAGTCTTTCTTTTGAGCAAGACCCTGCTCAGCAAGTACAGAAGTAATTGCCGATGTTAAAGTTGTTTTACCATGGTCAACGTGGCCAATTGTACCGATGTTGACATGTGGTTTGGACCGATTAAAGGTTTCCTTTGCCATTTTTTAAAATTATTTTTTAGACTTGTTTTTATAAAAATTAAATACTTAAAACTATTTTATCCGGCGTTGAGCCAATGAAGGGAATTGAACCCTTGACCCCTTCCTTACCATGGAAGTGCTCTACCCCTGAGCTACATTGGCAACTCTTCGCTTGAGCAGAAAATGTAAGCTTTATCCTCATTGTTAAGCCTTGAATATAAAATATATAAACAAGCTATCCAAGAGAGGGATTTGAGCTTTCCACATTTCAATGGGTTCAGAAAATAATTCCTCAAGAAAATTTCCTAATCAACTCCACCTATAATCTACACTGGGCAGATTTCCCATTTATTGTGGAGCGGGAGACGAGACTCGAACCCGCGACCCTTAGCTTGGAAGGCTAATGCTCTACCAACTGAGCTACTCCCGCAAATCAATATTTTTCAATATATCTATCTTTATAGATATTTAATTTTCAAAGTTTCGTAATTCAATTCAATTTCACTTAGCACATTGTTAATGATAAGCTAATAATTGAATTTCTCCCATTCAAATCCTCTAAGTGGGGGTGATTGGAATCGAACCCATTCAGTCATAGACACCAGATTTACAGTCTGGCCCGGCTCTCCAACTCCGGCGCACCCCCGCGAATTCTGGATCAATCTGATCTGATCGGCTATATGAATATCTGATCAAAAAGCATCATGATCACCCCTAATTTTATCTTGTAATATATTTGAACGTTTTCAAATATTTAAGTTAATCATATGATTATGAGAAACTTAATGAGCCAGTGGACGGATTCGAACCCCCGACCAGCTGATTACAAATCAGCTGCTCTACCAGCTGAGCTACACTGGCTTTTTTTACTTACAATACTCGTTAAAGGACAGACTATACTACCCCTTTTTTAAAACGAGTCGCAAATATAGTACTTATTAGGAAGTTAGATTAGATATTTTACAAATAATTAATGCTTACTTTGGATTTTATCCTTATGCTTGATTAAGCTCCTTTTTAGAGTATGAAAAGCTTTGACAAATGCATCTTCAAATTTTTTACCTTTGGCTTTAACATTAAAGGGTATTCCAGCAATTCTTATCATTAATTCAACCATTTTTTCTTTAATTATACCTTTGGGTTCCAATTTTAATATGACTTCAGCATGAGCGGTTGTGTTGATCGAAGTCAGGTAGTGATCAAGCTCATTGAGCTTATTTTCAATAAATTGAATTAATTTGCTGTCAGCATTGAAATGGATGGATTGAATTCTTGCTACCATGATTAAAGTTTTAATAGGTTTAATAAATTTATTGAACAGCCTTAGGATGACATTTTTGGTATTCATCCTTAAGCTTTTGAATAGAATTATGTGTATAAATTTGCGTTGCACTTAAAGAACTATGCCCCATAAGATCTTGAATTGCCTTAATTTCTGCCCCATTATCTGCCAGATGAGTTGCGAAACTGTGTCTAAGCACATGTGGACTTTTCTTATCCGAACGTACAGAATTTTGAAGTGTTCTTTGTACCAGGTTATAGATCAATTTTGGATACGGCTTTGTACCTTTCAAGGTTAAAATCAGGTGGTCTGAATCAATATTATCAAGTTTAGCTCTAATACTCATAAAACGCATTATTTCAGATTGAAGTTTCTCTGACATAGGAATAATTCTCTCTTTGGAGCCTTTACCTAAAACTTTGATACTTTTTCTCTGAAAATTTAGATCCTTAAGTTTCAAATTCAATAATTCTGCACTTCGCATACCCGTATGATAAAGTAAACTTATTACAAATATGGGAAGTTCATGAGCATAATTGCATTCCTCTTCATTTAACTTTTGTTTAATTAAGTTTATTATTTCTTCTGCTTGAATAAACTTCGGAAGCCTTTTTTGATTTTTGGGGCTCACGATCTTCTTCATCGGATTATATGCAATTAGACCATTGATTATAAGCCACTTGTAGAAAGATTTTAGACAGGAAATCTTACGATTTATGCTAGTATGCAAAAGTTTTTGCGACGAAAGATGAGCGAGCCACGATCTTATATGAAAATGATTGGCATGCACAACTTCTTGCAGTTCCATATAATAACTGCAATACTCTTTAAAATCAATTAAATCGCGTGAATAAGATTTTAGGGTGTGTTGGGAATACTTCTTTGTTATCCCTATATAATCTAAAAAATCCTTAATACCTGTCTCCTGCATGAGGAGCTAAGATACGAAGTTCTTAGAACATATTATAAAAAACTATAATTCGTTATTCATTGAATAACTGTCTCTGAATTTCGCTTTTAGAATTTCAGAACGTCTTTCAACAGAAGGCTTGGTAAAATGCTTTCTTCTTCTAAGTTCTTTTAATGTTTTTGTGGATTCGAATTTCTTTTTAAACTTTTTTAAGGCTCTATCAATTGATTCTGAATCTCTTACGTCAACAATTAGCATATTTTTATAAAAATGAGTCGCAAAGTTACTATTTATATACTGAATGACCAAATATGTCCAAGATTATTCTAATTTCTTTCTATACATAATTATCGCATTCTGCAATCCAAAATAAAGTGCATCACATACCAAAGCATGACCAATCGATACCTCAACAAGAT
The DNA here is from genome assembly GCA_020848695.1 of Saprospiraceae bacterium. GTDB lineage: Bacteria > Bacteroidota > Bacteroidia > Chitinophagales > Saprospiraceae > Vicinibacter. The sequence goes on along the minus strand of JADLHT010000017.1, from coordinate 80,490 downwards.
TAATGACACTTTCCTTATAAAATTGCAAATTGAAAAGATTCAGATCATGTCCAGCATTTAATGCTAATCCTGATTTTGCAGCTTGTTGAGAAGCTAGAATATGTGGCTCTATTGCTTTATTTCTGTCCAAATTGTATTGATGCGAATAATGTCCTGTGTATAATTCAATTCTGTCTGCACCTGTATCAGCAGCGTATCGTATAAGCTCCAGATCCGGATCCATAAACAGAGATACGCGAATACCCTCTGACTTAATCTGCCGAACAACTTGTTGAAGAAAGTGCAATTGTGCTTTGGTATCCCAACCTGAATCAGATGTCAGCACATCGGGCGGATCTGGCACCAAACTTACCTGATCCGGATGATTATCCAAAACCATTCTAATAAAATCTTTTGAAGGGTATCCTTCAATATTAAACTCAACACTAATATTTTTTACGAGTATAGGTATATCTGATTTTCTGATATGTCTTTCATCCGGTCTTGGATGAACAGTAATTCCTTCAGCCCCAAATCGGATACAATCAAGTGCAACATTCAAAAGGTCCGGCAAATTAGTTCCTCTCGAATTGCGCAGAAGTGCTATTTTATTTATGTTTACGCTAAGTTTAGTATGAGACGATGGATTCACAACGCAAAGATGCACTGTTAAATTTAGTTTTTCTTTTACTTTATATTTTTATGGGACTAGGATTGTTTTTTCTCCTTTTGTCCCTCGGAATGCTTGCAAGTCATGGGATAGAATCAATTCTTACTAAAAGAGTAAACATCATGGAACAATATTCCGGTGATGCTATGTTGCTTATTCAACTGCTCAGTCATGTATTTGGTTTGATTCTCCCCGCTTTTATTTTGAGTAAAACGAGAAATAGCATAAAAGTATATTTGGGAGCTTTTAAGATTGATTATAACCAAGTTTTTTATAGCTTGTTGTTGTTAATTGTTTCTTTACCAATAATAAATCTGCTTACGATCGTTAATTTGAAAATTCCACTTTCAGAGTTTCTTAATGGACGGGAAAAAGAACTGGAAGATCTGATTAAACAGTTTTTACAAATGGATGGAATTTCTGATTTGATGATCCGATTGATTATCATTGCCATTATACCTGCTATTGGCGAAGAATGGATTTTCAGAGGAATAGTACAAAATCAATTGATACGATTTTTTAATCATCCTTGGATTGGATTAATGGTTACAGCAATTATATTTTCAGGAATCCATATGCAATTCCAGGGATTTCTTCCTAGATTTGGACTGGGCATAATTCTAGGTTATTGCTATTTAAAAACAAATAGTTTGTTTTATCCGGTTCTCTTGCATCTTTTATTTAATGCTTTTCAAATATTGATGGTTTATTGGATGGGTGTTGATGCCATGGAACAAGATCAGACCTTAAATTCAAATTGGACTCTATTAATAATTCCTAGTATAATTAGCATACCTGTTATTTATTGGATATCAAAAAATATATCGTTCAAAGAAAAGTATTTCTAAGTACTACATTTCAACTTTAATTTACAAAATTAGATTTCAATTAACGATAAGTCCATTTTATAGTTTAAAGTTGAAAATTTTTATCTTTGAGGCTTGATGAGCAAACGGATTATTACCGGTTTAACTTTAGGAATAATTATGATTTCTTCACTCTTGATTCATAAAATTTCTGCTGTTGCATTACTTACACTTGTTGCAATATTAAGTTGTATGGAATGGAAAGAACATTTTCTTACTCATAGAAGCAGCAAGAGTACCTTTCTAATTATTTCTATTTTTCTTCTCGCTATTGGAATAGTATTGACAGACTTCTCAGAACTCAATAAGTTCGAATTCATCATTATAGCTTTCTGCCTGGCTAGTATTGCACAGATTGTCTTATACATTTTTACAATTACTAAAAATCAATCAACAAAAGTATTTACAAATGTTATATCAGGAATTCTTTATATTATTCTTCCTAGTCTTGCCGGAATTTATTTTCTAATAGAAAATTTTGAAAGAAATAAATTTATACTCTTAAGTTTTATTATCATCAATTGGGCCAACGATTCAATGGCCTATTTTGGTGGAAAACTTTATGGAAAAAAACCTTTAGCTCCCAAAATTTCGCCTAAAAAAACAATTGAAGGGTCTTTAACCGGACTGACTTTTGGGGTCATCGCTTTTATTATCTGTAATGAATCATTTGAATTGGAAATAAACTTAGTTTATTCAATCCTAATTGGTTTATTTGTAGTTATTGCAGGATCCTTAGGTGATCTTTTCGAAAGCAGCTTGAAAAGAAGCGTACAGATTAAAGACTCAGGTAAATTATTGCCTGGTCATGGTGGATTTTTAGATCGCTTTGATAGCTTCTATTTTGTATTACCGGTTGGTATTTTTTTAAATTATTTATTTAATTATTATTTATGATCAGGTTTCATCACGAAGGAAAATTTTGGATGACTTTAATTAGTCTCTTTTACATTATCGTCATTGGATTCTTAAGTTTTTTTTCTCATTTTTTATTATGGCCCATCGCAATTCTATTAGGTATAATTGTATTTTTAATTTTTAATTTTTTCAGAAACCCCCCAAGACCCATTGCGCAACCAAATGATCAGTTGATATACTGTCCTGCAGATGGCAAAGTTGTAGTTATTGAAAAAACTTTTGAATCTGAATATTTTAAAGATGAAAGATTACAAGTTTCTGTATTTATGAATCCACTCAATGTTCACGTCAATCGATATCCCTGCTCCGGCACAATAAGCTATTCAAAGTATCATCACGGAAAATATCTTGTTGCCTGGCATCCGAAATCGTCAACCGAAAATGAAAGAACAACTGTAGTAATCAAAAGAAGTGACGGTACAGAAATTCTTATGCGACAGATCGCTGGGGCACTTGCAAAAAGAATATGTTGCTATTCCAAGGTAAGCGATTCTGCTCAACAAGGAGATGACATGGGATTTATTAAGTTCGGCTCAAGAGTAGATCTCTACCTTCCACTCAACGCTCAAATCAAAGTTGAGATTAACCAGATCGTTAAAGGCAACTTAGATGTAATTGCTGAGTGCTTATAATTGAATTGGATAATTAAATCTTATTAATAACTTGTTCAAAATAATATTTTACTTAAGACTTAGTTCAAACAGAGTCTATCTCGTAAAAAGTTATCTCCCAGTTCCGCCTCCTGAATTATTCTCATCTTGCTTAAGGTCATCATTTTGAAATCCTTTTTTCTTTTTCGTCTGCTGTTGTCCGAAATCCATTTGTCCAAAACGATATTCAAATCCAACTCTGATTCCTCTTGCTTCAAAAAGATTTTTACTGGTAAAAGAAAATTCCGAAGAATTAAACTCGGAATTAATTGGCATCCACGTTTCAAACGGATTGTCGATTCCAAAGCTGAATGCTCCTTTCTTCTTTAAAATTTCTTTTCGCGCCCCTAGAGAATACACATACCAGGTCCCTTGTTTTCCCTGAGTAGTCAATCTCGGTGAATTATATAAGGTAAATAAGGTTACACTCCAGTTACTGCTGAGATAATACATCGCAAAACCATTAATTGTATAATTAAAAGCATCATTCTTAACATCCTTGAATCTTTCACTCTTTATTTTTTGATAAAACAGATTGATGGAAGAATTCACAATAATCTTACCCAATTTAAAAATCCCTCCATTAATACTTGCTCCACTTGAATAAGATGAGGATAGATTATTGTAAGTTGAATTTGTAATTCCGTTGCTATCAACAAAACGGTAATTATCTATTAAGTCTGAAGTGATGCGATGATATAAAACTACATTAACGTTGTTCATATTTTTAGAATATCCACCCTGAATTTCCATACTCTCTGTCAATTCTGGTGATAAATTTGGATTGCCATATGATATATTGGTTGGGTCATTGTAATTTACATAAGGATTTAAATAACTCATACTAGGTCTTTGTATTCGACGAGAATAAGATCCTTTGGCATTCCAATTGTTTTTAAAATTATATGAAATTAATCCAGATGGTACCCAGGTGTCATAAATATTTGAAAATGAGGGTTCGTTCTGAATATTGGCCTTTATAAATGTTTCTTCAAATCTTAATCCTACCCTACCCGTAAGTTTTTTATAAATTGGAAAAGTAATCTGGCCGTATCCTGCTGCAACATTCTGATTATAATTTAGATAATTATTTCGCCTTTCATCCCTTAAATAGGAATCAGTGGCAAATGAAAGTGTATCATAATAAATATCACTTGTTACATTTCTAAAAATACCTTTAGCTCCAAGTTCTAAATTTATATTTTTACTTAAAGGATGAAGGTAATCTGCAGCAAGAGTAGTCTCTTTATTATAACTTGAGTTTGGACCTCGTTCTGCATAGGAAAGGGCACTTACCTCATTATACTGTTCTATATCATAGTTGGTTAAATTATTATTGATTGAATACTGTGCGGAAAATGAAAATTCCTTTTCACTATCTTTCCCATAAGTTCTTTTGTACTCCGCATTAATATCAGTACCTAAAGTCCTACTGAGGATATCTCCTTCCCTTCTAAAATCATAATCGACTGGATTGGGATCTATACCTGAATAGGTCGTTATCCTGTTAGTATTTGAAAATAAATTCACAGGAACACGCAATCCGAAATTAATATTGTGATGATCCGATATGTCATAATCAACTCCTGATTGCAAATACAATCCACCCCCGATATTGTGAGCTGTCCCTGTTTGATCAATAATCAATTTTTCGGCATTGATGATATTGAATCGATTGTTTTCGCTCTTGCTAAATCCTCTCCACATGAATCCTCCCAAATTTGCTGTGTATCCTATATTTCCCTGTCTAAAACTTAAATTAGCACCAGCAAAAGAAGACCTTGTCCCTCCACTGATCTGATAAGAACCTGACTTACCAGTTATCTTTTTAGTCTTTGTTACAATATTAATGATTCCGGCTGTTCCTTCAGCATCATATTTGGCTCCGGGTTGGGTAATTACTTCAACTTTTTGGATAACATCTGCAGGAATCATTTTAACAGCATCTTTAATAGAGTTCGCCATGAGACTTGATGGTTTGCCATTGATAAGCATTCGAATATTATTGCTTCCTCTTAACGAAACATTCCCTTCCAGATCTACTGTTAGCATGGGTGTGCGCCGCAGCACATCTTCTGCAGTTCCTCCGCGGGATGTTACATCCCTTTCAGTATTGTAAACAAGTCTATCAATTTTATTTTCAATGATATCTTTTTGCCCGGTTATGGTAACGCCTTCAAGTTGTTTTATCTCTTCAAACAGAAGAACAGAACCTAAATTATGTTCCTGAATATCTTTATTAATTTTAAAAGGCCCGATAATTTTTGTTTTATAACCAATGAAGTTGATTACCAATTCATATCGAGCATTTTTAAGTTCTTTAAATCTAAAATTGCCTTTATCATCCGTAAGTACTCCATCCACTTCTTTGTGTTCCAAAGCTTCTCTTAACACAACACTGGCAAATGCTACAGGTTCCTTTGTTAATGAATCTACAATAAGCCCTTCCAATTTACCGGTACCCACAGTTGGTTTAGGCTGAAAACCGCCCATCTGCGCATGGGTAAAAGTTGCCGAATACACTAATAGAAATATTATACTTATAAATTGCTTCATGAATTACGATTAAAATAAAATGCAAAAATGAATATACGACTCCAAATCAATCTTCTGAATTCGATCAATTCCCAATAATACTAGACCAATATGAATTTTTCAACACCTACTTTTTTGGAAAAGCAGGAGGTTGCGGTTCTTTGAAAGACTTATTGGACATCTGACTTAAAATTACTTCAATAGCTTTATCCAATTGTTGATCTTCTCCCATAAATTCTTTTGCGGGATCATTATCGACAACTATATCGGGATCTACACCATGACCTTCAATTTCCCATTTCTTTCCATCAACATCATATCGAGCAAATTCTGGTCTATTGAGAAAACCACCATCAACAATTGGAAGACTTCCTCTAATCCCTACAACACCTCCCCAGCTTCTTTTGCCAATAATGGTTCCCAATTTATACTTTCTGAAACGATATGCAAAAATATCTCCGTCGCTAGCTGAGTATTCATCAATCAGCGCAAGCTTAGGTCCAATTATTTCTTCAAGTGGCTCAAATCGAGGAGTACTGTTTCTCATTTTAGTAACCTGAACCGGTTCTCTTCTTAATCTCTCAATGATATGTGGCGATACATTTCCTCCGCCGTTACCTCTGTCGTCAATTATGATTGCTTCTTTTTCAAGTTGGGAATAAAAGTATTTTACAAATTCATTCAGCCCATCTGAACCCATATTCGGAATATGTACATACCCAACTCTGCCATTGGTAGCTTTTGAAACTTTATCTACGTTCTTTTGAACCCAATTCAGATAGAGTAATTTTTGTTCATCTTGGATTGGTATAACCACCACTTCTTTGGAATCAGAACCATTTGCATTCGTACTAATTCCTAAACTAACCTGTTTGTCAACCGTCCCTACCAACATTGAATATATATTGGCAACATCTTTTGTACTGACACCATTTACAGAAGTAATCAGATCACCTTCCTTAACGTTCAATGCAATCTCTGTCAGGGGCGACCTCACTCCTTTCTCCCAATTTTGCCCCTTATAAATTCTATCGATTTTAAAGTAACCAGTCGAATGTTTGCTGAGTTTAGCTCCCAACAAACCGGTTTGTATCCGTTCAGCTTTGACAAAGTCCCCGCCGCCAACATAAGCGTGTCCACAATTCAATTCTCCAATCATCTCACCTATAATATAGCTTAAATCTTGTCTTGTGTTAACATAAGGAAGTAACTCTGCATAATTTTTTTTCATTTTCTCCCAATCTACACCATGCATTCCAGGATCGTAAAAGAAATCACGCATCTGTCTCCAACATTCAAAATAAATTTGGCTCCACTCTTCTTTCCGGTTAATCATTGATTTTAATTCGGAAAGATTCAATGAAGCTTCAAGATTGACCTTGGAAGAAGGCAGATCTATGATATAATAAGATCCTTTAGAACTTACCATCATTTTTTTATGGTCTGCGGATATCTCATAATTTCCAATCTTATCGCTGATTTCATTCTCTTTTTGAGATTTTAAATCATACATATACATTTTAAAAGGCTGGCCTAATGAATTTCTGAAATAATAAATTTTATCTTCTACCGATCCTAATCCATAAAAGTTACCGTTTGATGTAGGTATATCTGCAATTCTGTCTATGATATTGTTAAAATCAATTGGTTTGGCTAGTTTGGATGTATCTTTTTTTGATTCAGATTTATTAATATTAACTTCATCTGATTTCGGCGCGAAGGGACTTTTTTCATCAGGTCGCAAGGTGATCAAATACATTTTCGAAAGATCAAAGTAAGCATGGTTCCACTCTAAATTATTATAGGTCGGATTAAAAGTTCTGTCTGAAATAAAATAAAGATATTTACCATTGGAACTGAAACAAGGGGCGTAGGATTCAAACCATTCTTCTGTCACAACATAATTCTTCTTTTCTTCCAGTGAATAAATATTGATATTCCCGTTCTGCTTAAAATTTCTAAAGGTATAAGCAAGATATTTGCTATCTGGTGACCAAACTTCGTCTGTAATTTCTGCATTATCGTTGTGAATGACTTCAAATTCTTTCTTGGTCTCAATGTCCACATAATAAAGGGTTTGATTTCTATTGCTATATGCAATTTTTTTTGAATCCGGAGACCAGCTCAAACCATATTTATAATTATTTGATTTTTTAGTTAATTGAACAGGGGGATTTTTACCATCCGACGAGCTCATATAAACCTCATCTTCACCAGTCGCGTCTGAGATATATGCTATAAACTTTCCATCCGGTGACCAGGCCACGTTTCGTTCATGAGAATTCGAGGAATTACTTAAATTGCGAACAGCACCATGAGAAGCAGGAACCGTAAAAATGTCTCCACGGGCCGAAAATCCTGCACGATTACCGTCCGGAGAAATAGTAAATGAATTGATATAATCTTTAACGCTGATTGTCTTATCTCTGCCCACTGAAAAATCTTCCTGTATCTGAATATTTACTTTTTCAAATTTATCATTTTTTATATTTAATTTATAAATAAATCCTCCATTCTCAAATACAATCGCTTCTGTGCTATGGGAAGGAAATTTACAATCAAAATCTTTGAAATCAGTAACTTTTTTTGTTTGTTTAGTATTGAAATCATAAACATATAGATTCATTCTTCCATCGCGGTCTGAAAGGTAATACACCTTGTTTCCAATCCACATAGGAATAATATCCTGGGCGCCATTATCTGTAATTTTGGAAGTTTGCTTTGTTGCAAAATCATAAATCCAAATTTCATCGGCCTGACCTCCTCGATATCTTTTCCAGGTTCTGAATTCTCTAAATACTCTGTTGTAAGCCAATTTCTTTTTATCCGGAGAGTAAGAACAAAATCCACCCTGAGGAAAAGGCATTCTCTCCAACAAGCCTCCTTTGGTTCCGACAGTATAAAGTTGTCCCTTCCAATCATTGAAATCTAACCATCTTGATCTTAAGATAATATTTTCATTGTCCTTCCAACCCATACAAATATTATTGGGACCCATTCTATCAGAAAGCTCATCACGACCCAATGTAGCCGTATAGCTCAATCTTTGAGGAACCCCACCGGTAGAAGGAATAAGATAAATCTCTGTATTGCCATCGTATTGACCCGTAAATGCAATATGCTTTCCATCCGGTGAAAAACGAGGAAAAATCTCTACACCCTCATGAGAAGTTATCCTTCGAGCAACTCCTCCTTGATCAGATACAAGATAGAGATTGCCGGCATAACTAAAGCAGATCTGATCATTATAAATGCTTGGAAATCTAAGCAATCGAGCTTCTTGAGCCATACTTATAATACTCCAGCCTAAAAGGCCAATTAAGATAAAAATACGTGACATTTTTTTAATTTTGGTCAAATGTACGAAGTACTTCGTAATTCTTTACCTAGTTAGAGAAAAAAAAATGAAGACCCTCTTCCATAAAGCTGGATATCCTTAGTATTTCACGAGAAATTGTAACTTTCGGTCTATTTAAATGCTGAAATTTTTATATAATACTGGAATCTTACTTTACTATGGAGTCTTGTGGGTCTTATCATTTTTTCATCAAAAAGCAGGATTTTGGATAAATGGGAGAAGAGGAAGTTTAGGTCGTTTAGCGAAAATTCGAAAACCCGAAGAACGATGGTTTTGGTTCCATAGCAGCTCTATGGGGGAATACGAAGATTCGGTTGAAATAGCACAGTCAATATGCTCGAAACTTCCTGATTATAAGGTTCTGCTCACCTTATCTTCCCCATCTGCTTATGAAGAATTAAAGGAGAGTCCACTTTATCATCATGTAATGTACCTACCCCTTGATACAAGATCAAATGCCCGAAAGTTTTTAAACATACTGAGACCTGAATTTACAATTTTCAGCCGCTCTGATCTCTGGATCAACTTATTGGCAGAAGTAAGATCCAGAAAAATTAAAGCATATTTATTGGCATTGAGGATGTCCGATAAAAGTGGATTTCTCAAGAGGCCAATGATATTGTTATACCATGATTGCTTTCAAGCTTTTGAACATATCTATTGTCAGACGGAGAGAACACTAGAATTGTTGCGCAATCGATTCAATATTCATCATACCAGTTTTTTGGGCAATCCCAGGATACATAGAATAGTACGCGAAAAAAATAAGAACATTTTCTTTCCAAAGATTGAAGAATTTGTAAAAGATCATTTTACCTTAATCGGCGGCTCTGTTCTTGAATATGACCTAAAGGCAATACGATCTCATCTTGATTTTATTCTTCAGTCAAAGGTTAAATTGATACTTGTTCCTCATGAGATTATTGAAGCAGAGATATTGGAATTGAGCTCGTGGAAACCCGAAATCACGATTCGCTTTTCAAAGATCGATGCATTAAATCCTAACCACAGAATTCTTATTGTGGACAATGTCGGAACATTGCGTCATATCTATCGTTATTGCAATCTTGCAATTATCGGTGGCGGGTTTGCCAATATTGGAATTCACAGCATCATTGAACCAGCGGTGTATGGTATAAAGCCAATCTTCGGGCCTCATCACAAGAACTATCCGGAGGTAGAGTATTATCTTCATCACAAATTAGCTGAGGTCTATAACAATGCTGATGAATTGCTGACAATCTTACAATCAGAATTTGCAATCAAAGACAACACAAATCGGAAAGATGGATTTAAAAAATACTTTGAAACGCATACTCCTGATATTGAAAAAGTTACTAATGATGTGTGGCGAAGATTGGACAATAATTTATACAAATCCGAATATTAACCGAGCAGAGTCCGGAATTTATCTCTATTCTTAAATATTAGTTTGGCCAGATTAAATTCCTCTTCATAATCAATATCCACACTTTCTATGGGAGACATTGGAAAAATCTGATATTTTTTTCCGTAACGACTCTTGTTATTACCGTAAAAAGAAGATCTGCTAAAAATAAATATATTTGAATTTTCAGCAATTACAGGATTTAAATCTTGCGTCTGTTGCATGACTAGTACGTTATGATTTATTGGTGTTCCGTCAAGCATATAACATCTCTTTCTTATCCATTCTGCCGTAATTAGACTGTCATAGTCATTGAGCTTATCGAAGTAAGCATGAATGGCATTTGATAGGGTCCTGGTTGTCAACAGAGGATTGGTAACGTGAGATTGAAGATAATGCTCTCCCTTATCTAGTGACAGATCATAATCTATTAACTCATTTCCACTAATTTCTCCGGCTCTGAGTCTCTCAGGACGAAAATGAATTTTTACTTTTGGAAAATACTTGTTGCAATCTTCAGCAACGATTACAGAATCTGTATTGACAATAATATTGTTTACTTCAATAGTATCTGAAAGTGTAAGTAACAAATGATGAAATAAAGGTCTTCCTCCAAAATCCAAAAAGTTTTTATTGGGCAAACGCGATGAAAAAGACTTTATCGGTACAAGCGCGGTAACAGTATTCATCTTCTCTTTAATGCTGATATTGAAAAACAATATTCAAGTTATTGAATCACAAATTTTTTGCTAATGGATTGCTTATTTTTAAATTTTACATTGAGAATATACAATCCCTCATCGAGGTCGATTGCAACAGGAGTCATTGAAGAAAGATTTTCTTGTTGATGGATTACATTTCCAGATAATCCAAACAATGCTACGGAAACAACCTCATTATACGGAACAAAAACAAAACTTCTATTTAATATTTTAAAATCATACAAATTCGATTCCTGTAAATCATCAATCTCAGTAGCGATTTGAAATACAACTTTTTTGGTATTGACAAGAGTATTGTCGCCTGTGTCGTTATCATCATTATTGGTTGCATTAGATACAAAATAAAATTTAATAGTATCATCTTTTGAAATATTGATCGGTGCAGTCCAATCAAAATTCCAGGAAACTGCACCATTATTAAGCAAAACTGCACGTGACTGTCGTATGTATTCTCTTCCTCCTTGGGTTCCTATATTGGTTGAATTGCCAACATTAGAAAATGATCCAGCTTTCAGATTTGATCCATCTAACGCGGTAACTTGAAATCCTCCTCTCAAGGCATCAGAAGTCTGTGTTAAGGTTAAATTGTATTTAGTACCCGAGATTACAGTATCGGGCATTCCGGTCAAACTGACTTTTCCGACAAAGGTTCCTCCATGATGGCAATCCTTGTTTTCACAGGTAGTCTCTCCGGGAGCGCCGGTTCGTCCTAAAGGTGGATTTCTAGGATTATCAAGTACAGCCCCCAACGATAGGACCGATACAATAAAAACAAAAAATAAAATATTTAATTTTTTCATAGTACTCAACTAAGTGGCAAATGTATAAAAGTAATAATTAATTATTTTTATTTAAGATGCGCGGTTCAGAAATACTATTTTCAATTTCTAAATTCGAAGATATTTTTATAGTCTAATAAAAACTAAGAATTAATCAATTAGCTAGGAAATCAACTAAAAAATTAAAAACCCCTGTAAATCAATAACTTACAAGGGTATTCAGTGATCTGTTTGGGACTCGAACCCAAGACCCACGGCTTAAAAGGCCGTTGCTCTACCGACTGAGCTAACAGATCAAACCTACTTTTTAAGAATGATTTTACATTTTCTAAAAGCTTAGAAACTGTCAATTTCTTTAAAAGAGGTGCAAAATTAGCCTCCTGAATATTAATTTCCAAACACTTTATGAAAATTTATCAAATGAAACTCTTGTTCTCTTCCGGAATTGAACTTTCTTTCTTTTGACGATTAAAAACCATATTGATAAATGGTCCGGACAAAAACCTTTCCGGATCAATTTGTGACTGTAGAACTGCACCTTTATGAGTACCCTTCAACAGCATTCTTGCTGCTTCCAACATGGGTACTGCAGTAGTTAGTTGAATAGCTTTAAGTTGGTGGGAACCAATCTTCATAGGTTCTATAACTTCACTGTGTTCAATTTGTTTTAATTCTCCTCTGTTGTTATGTCCGGAAACAGAAGCATACAGTACAATAAGGTCCTCTTCTAAATGAGGTGTAATTTTCGTCATTTCATCCAATAGTCCTTTAATTCTATCTCCTTCTGAATTTAATTTATCCAGTTGTTTTCTAACCCAACTGTAGTGCCCAGGATATCTTAAGGTCTTATAATCGAGATTATTGGTTTTGTTTTTAAAAAAATCGGGCAAATCAGCAGCACCGCCTGAAGTAAAGTCTTCTTCATAACTTACTCCATGGATGATTCGATTCTCTGTTTCAGAAAGCGCAGGAACTTTTGTTAACTCTGAGTTTCTTACAATATTTGCGTCTTTAACATATTCCGTCGCTACTCCAATCGGACTCCAGGTAAAAGCATAGTAAGTAGGTGAAGATACATTTTTTGAGAGCGCTCCAACCCTCATTTTTATATGATCTACAATGATTTCTGAATGCTTACTAATAAAATCATTATACAATTTGTGAGCAAGTATATTAATATACCCGGGAGCAAGTCCTGATTGCAAAACAAAGCCGGTATCTGCATTCTGTACCATAGCTATGATGTCCTCGGTCTCCTTTACATACTCAGTTAAGTTAACATAATGCATATTGTATTTTAGGGCGAAGGATGCCATTCGTGGAGCTTCATTTCCAGGAAGGCAATCCAAAATAATGTCTCCAGCTTTGAAAATATAGTCCATCTCATTAGTTAGTTGAGATGAATGAATTTCAAAAGACTCTATACTGCATACTGAAGAACTCCCGTCCTGTATCCATTCTGCTACCGTTCTTGCTAATTCTTTGTCTCGATCCCCAATAAAGATATCCGCTTCAACAATTGGTCTGTCTGCGAGTATCAATCCGACTGCCTTTCCTATGCCTCCGGCACCTGCAATGATGAATTTTTTACTCTCTTTACTCATATTATTATCCTTTCTAAAACAAAACACAAATATATAACGGGAGAATCAGGCTAATGTTAAAATTGAGAAAGTGAAATGTAACGATGTGTTAATAAATTATTTACACATATTATATATTACATATATAAATAATAATATTTATATTATAAAAATTACTAATATATATATCATTATATATCTGAATATAATGCTATATAAATTATTATAATATTAAAAATAACCATAACTTAGCGTCCTATTTCAATTATAACTAACTCTAAACATGGCTCGGTCTAAGACTAAAAAACAAAGCTTTTGGAATTTTTGTACCGAAAAATTCCAGGATGAACGTTTTGGAAAAATAGCAGCAATCACTTGCTTCCTACTTTCAATATATCTGCTCCTATCCTGTATTTCATATTTGTTTACCTGGACTATAGACCAGGACAAAGTATTACATCATTCCTGGAAAATTTTATTCCGTCCTCAGGTCGAAGTATCCAATTGGGTAGGTAGATTAGGGGCACTCAGTTCTCATTTTCTTTTCTATTATGGGTTTGGGGTTGCTTCTTTCTTGCTTATTCCAGTCATCGTACATCTCGGATTTAGATTGTTAAGAAACTCTGGATGGTTCTCTTTTCTACGAGTAACTGCTCAATGCCTATTGTTGATGTCTTTCCTTGCAATTTCTCTTGACTTTATCTTTAATTCTTCGTCCTTTCCATTCGGTGGTTCATTTGGAGCTCGATCTAACCAGATTTTAAATTCTTTTCTGGGTGAAATAGGACTTGGAATTACCTTGATATTTGCACTGTTTATTCTTTTTATATGGTTTATTAATCCTAGTTTTGAATCCTTACAGCTTGAATCTTCGAATGGAAGAATAAGTTTTGGTAACTTTTTAAATTTCAAATCTGATCCATCTGATCCAAAGTTCCAAAACGAAGGTCCTGAAAGTTTTTTTAAAAGTAGCAACACTGCAACAGATAGAGAGATCGACTTCGGCGCATCCGCAGAATCAGGAGGTATGGCTGCAACAATCGGCTCCAATTCAATTGATTTTGAATCTACGCTACTCGATAATAATTTAGAACAATCTAGTGAGCTTTCGTTGGAAATTGAAGAAATAAAACCTAATACTACCATAATTTCAAATAATATAATTGAGTCACCAAGAATTTCAACTGAACTTTCAGATTCAGAAGATGAATGGGAATCTGAAGAAAGTGAGTTGTACGACCACAAAGCAGAACTTAGTTCTTACAACATTCCCTCGCTGGATCTTCTGAATAACTATGATGATCAGAAATTTGAAATTGACCGTTCAGAATTAGAATCCAATAAGAATCAAATCATTGCTACCCTTTTAAATTATAAGATTGAAATTCAAAAAATTAAAGCAACTATAGGGCCAACAGTAACTTTATATGAAATCGTTCCTGCACCAGGTGTTCGAATATCAAGAATTAAAAGTCTTGAAGATGATATAGCTCTTAGCTTATCTGCACAAGGAATAAGGATAATCGCCCCAATACCTGGACGTGGAACCATTGGTATAGAAGTTGCAAATAAGAACAAACAGGTAGTTCCTCTCAAGGAACTATTAAAATCCGAAAGATTTTTGGATCAAAAAATGGAATTACCCATTGCTCTTGGAAAAAACATTTCTAATGAAGTAGTAGTTGCGGATCTTACAAAAATGCCACACTTGCTCATTGCTGGAGCAACAGGACAAGGAAAATCTGTAGGAATAAATGCAATCTTAATGTCCCTGCTCTATCGCAAGCATCCTTCAGAAGTGAAACTGGTACTCATTGATCCAAAAAAAGTTGAACTTCCGATCTATACAGAGATCGAAAAACATTTTCTTGCACAACTTCCTAATCAAGATGAAGCGATCATTACAGACACGAGCAAAGTGATTTATACTCTAAATTCACTATGTATTGAAATGGACCAACGATATGAGTTGCTTAAGTTAGCAAGAACTAGAAACATCCTTGAGTACAATGATAAATTTACCCGAAGAAGGCTAAACCCAGAAAAAGGACACAAGTACCTGCCTTATATAGTACTTATAATAGATGAGTTCGCTGACTTAATTATGACTGCCGGCAAGGAAGTTGAAATGCCTATTGGAAGATTAGCTCAACTCGCGAGAGCAGTAGGTATCCATCTAATTATTGCAACACAGAGACCTTCAGTTAAAATAATTACCGGTTTGATTAAAGCAAATTTTCCATCCAGAATGGCGTTCAAAGTTACTTCTAATATTGATTCAAGAACGATACTTGATGCCGGAGGAGCAGAAAGACTGATAGGTCGTGGAGATATGTTGTATAGTGTTGGATCAGATGTCATCCGATTACAATGTCCTTTTGTAGACACCCCGGAAGTAGAAAGAGTTATTAAATCCATAGGGAAACAAAGATCATTTGGCACTCCCTACCTGTTACCTGAATATAAGCAAGACGGAGAAGATCAAAACAGAGGAAATATAGACGAATCCGAACTGGATGAGATGTTGTTTGAAGCCGCAAGACTAGTAGTTCAGTCTCAACATGGAAGCACTTCTATGATACAAAGAAGGTTAAAACTAGGTTATAATCGAGCGGGAAGAATTATGGATCAGATGGAAAGTATTGGAATTGTTAGTGCAGCCGAAGGAAGCAAACCAAGAGAAGTATTAGTGTTCAACGAAGTTGAACTTGAAAATATATTGAACAAGTATAAACGTTTTTAGCAATCCTGACCGACTCAACTCCAACTCGTGGAGCTGAGGATGATAGTTATTATTAAATAGAAAAAGCTCTGCTCTCTGCAGGGCTTTTTTAATTTAGAAGAATGATCTAAAAGACATCTAAGGTTCGTCATTAAATTATCTTTACAGAATGAAACCGTTGGCTGAAAGAATGAGACCCATAAAATTGTCAGAAGTTGTTGGTCAAGAACATTTGACAAGTGAAGGAAAGATTTTATCCAATGCAGTTTCATCCGGTTATCTTCCTTCAATGATTTTCTGGGGTCCTCCGGGAGTTGGAAAAACAACAATCGCTCAATTGCTTGGAACAGAACTCAAAAGAAAAGTATTCCATCTTTCGGCGATTTCATCCGGAGTAAAAGAAATCAGGGAAACCATTTATCAGGCTGAAAATGAAAAATTTTTTAACTCTCCCTCTCCTATCCTTTTTATTGATGAAATTCATCGATTTAACAAATCACAACAGGATTCTTTGCTGGCAGCAGTCGAACAAGGAAAAGTCGTATTAATTGGAGCTACTACTGAAAACCCTTCTTTTGAAATCAATAACGCATTACTGAGCAGAGCACAAGTGCAAATACTAAAACCTCTAGATGCTGAATCTCTTCAAAAAATTTTAACAAAAATTATCAGTATAGATGATTTGTTCAAATCCAAAAATATTTTTCTAAAAGAAACGGAGGCGCTGTTTCATTTCTCAGGAGGTGATGCCCGAAAGCTATGCAACATCATGGAATTGATTGGTTCATCCACTTTAAAAGAAATTGTGATTAATAATGATTTTATCAATCAACTCATTCAGAACAACATTGACCAGTATGATAAAGGTGGAGAGTTACACTACGATCTGATTTCAGCATTTATTAAGTCTATGCGAGGATCTGATCCGGACGCAGCATTATATTGGCTGGCACGGATGATGGCAGGAGGAGAGGATCCAAATTTTATTACGAGGAGAATGCTTATTCTTGCGGCTGAAGACATTGGTCTGGCTAATCCGAATGCATTGCTTATTGCACAAGCAGCTCAACAATCGTTAAGTGTTATAGGTTGGCCGGAAGGCAGGATTATTTTAAGCGAAGCTGTAATCTATCTATGTTGCTCCCCAAAATCAAATTCAACTTATTTAGCTATTGAAAAAGCAATTGAGACTGCAAGAACCTACAACAATCTTCCGGTACCCTTGCATTTAAGAAATGCTCCAACCAGTCTAATGAAAAATCTTGGTTATGGCAAAGATTATCAATATGCTCATCATTTCAAAGACAACTATGTAAATCAGGAACACCTTCCTAAAGAAATATTGCATATAAAATTCTATGAACCCGGCAAGAATTCAAATGAAGAAAAACTAACCGAATTTATTCAATCAACAAAGAAAACAAGAGAATAGATTTCGAAATTCAGCTTACTTGCAATCAGTAATTGATTGAACCTCACCGAATATTTTTGAATCCAAATGAACTGCAGTCCAACGGCAACCTGTAGGCTCAAACTCAGCATTGCTATTGCTTAATTGAATATCTGCCGGAGTAAACTTAATATTCAATTTACTTGATTCTCCAGAACAGCATTCTCCTTTTATGGAACAATGCATAATTCCAACATTTAAAGTCTTATCATATACCAATAGTAATTCGTTGTTAGACCAGAACAAATTTTTAATCTGCTCGTATGGACTTGTGGTTATAAAATTATTCCAGTAAATATTACCATCCGACTCAAGTTCCGCAAGTAAAAAACCTCCAGTTCTGCCATAGGAATCAGCAGCAATAAATATTTTTCCTTCTGGACTTATGGTCGCTGACTTTATGCTTAAATCTTTTTGGGTTGGGTAAGAATAAGACCATTGCACTCTAGCCTGAGGGTTGACTTTAAAGATAAGTAGATCAGTTCGATTATTGGGCAAAAGAACTGAACCGAAATAATAAATATTCCCATTAACGTCTTCCAGAGTTTTGTGAATATTGAATTCTGTAAATTTATCGCGATCCACAAGATATTTGTATTTCTGAACAAGAGCACCATCAGCCGTGATCCAAAGACTTGAGGCCATATAATATTTTTTAGTAGTACCCCCATCAATATATGCTCCTTTTTGTTTAAAAGATACCAGAAACTGGTTATTTCTTAATACTACAATGTCTGACATAACATCTATATGATCCGTTCGTTGGGTCCACAATACCTTCCCTTCTTTCTGTATCAAAGTAAAGTATCCATAATATGGAGTTGTATTTATGTTTTTATTCACCACCAAGTAATTACCTTGCTCATCAATAGCAGAGGCTGGTTCTTCAAAAGCTTCTAAGGTATCAGACACAAGAGACCAATCCATTTCAAGTTTATTATTCCAACTGCAAATGATTGCTTTTTTTTCTAAAAGACCATAACCTGAACCAATGAAAGAATTTTTATTCATGGCAATCTGATCAATACGAAATCCATCTGCATTATTACCAACAGAACATAAGAGTAAGGAATTACTATTATTTTCTTGCTTCAATAGAAATCCATCTTTTTGGCTTCCTCCGTTAGATTTGTTAGCATATATTGAAGACTCCCCTGCGACAAGCAGATGACCATTAAGGAAGCTTGCATCACAAGTTATTCCTTTGGTATTAATTCTAATTGAAGTTTGAGTCCCAGACTTACAAGTAAATGTTGAGAAAATTAATAGTATTGAGAATATACGAAGCATTAATACCTGGTTGTTTATGCAAAGATGAAACAAATCAACCAAATATCATTTCATAACTGAAAATTTGATAAGATATTAAATGAAGATCATTTTTAATTGTAATAAGTTATTTTACGATTAGCATTTGTATACTCTAAAATAACTTTATATCAAATGTAATAAGTGGAGCTGCGGGGAGTCGAACCCCGGTCCAGAGAAAGAACCTGACGACTTTCTACATGCTTAGTTACTTATTTGATTGTCAGAAAGAAGCTAGGTAAAGTAACGACCTCCTCCTTCCTTATTCCCATAAAATCTTGTCAGACAGAAGGGAACACTATCCAACCAGTCTGATGATTTTGATGCACGGTGGATACTTATCAGACATCTGTACCCGATGCACTAGCATACTAATTCCTTGAATTAGGCTGCAAGGGCAAAAGAAGTATTGCCATCTATGGTTTGATAATCATTTTTAACGTAGTGAACTATCCTTCTACGGCATGCTTACCGACCGATCACATTTCCTGTCGATTCCAGTCAGCCCCTATACTTTTATAAGTTTTAATTTAAACTCTTTTTAATTCCATTTGGTTCCATTCCCGTAAGATTTTTCGGTAAATTATTTAGATTTAAGATTTACAACGGAATGTTTGCTTTACATTTACGAATTGTTTGCAACTTATGTCTGAAATTTATTCATTTCCAACCACTGCGGAAAGATTTATTCGATATGCTAAAATAGATACAACAGCAGACCCTTTATCGAATTCATATCCTTCAAGCGAAAAGCAAAAAAATCTATCTCAACTTCTCTACAATGAACTCATTCAGGCCGGAATACAGTCAGAAATAAATGAATACGGATACGTCTATTCTTGGATTAAATCAAACGTTGATTTTCCTGTACCGGGAATCTGCTTCTGTGCTCATATTGACACGGCACCGGATTGCAGTGGCACTGATGTAAAACCGATACTTCATTCCAATTACCATCTCCAAAACATTATACTACCAGATGACAATCAAATTGTGATTAGTTCAGAAGAATTTGAAATTTTAAAAACAAAAAAAGGAGAAGACATAATTACTGCATCTGGACTTACACTTTTAGGAGCTGATGATAAATCTGGAATTACAGCTATTATGGAAGCTGCAATATTTATACAAAACAATCCACAAATCAAACATGGAGATATTAGTTTGCTTTTTACAACTGATGAGGAAATTGGAAGAGGTGTGGATAAAGTTAATATTCATAAGATCGGGGCAAAATTTGGATATACCTTGGATGGCGGCGAAAAAGGTTCATTTGAAGATGAGACTTTTTCTGCCGATGCATGTACAATTACAATACAAGGCATTGCAACTCATCCCGGTTATGCAAAAAATAAAATGAAGAATGCAATAAAAATTGCATCTGAAATTATATCAATTCTACCTAAAGGCTACTTGAGTCCTGAATCAACACAAGATAATGAAGGATTTGTTCATCCGACAAGATTGGTTGCAGAACTGGATAAGGCAAGTATTGATTTTATCATAAGAGATTTCGACACTGTAAAACTTGATGAATACTATCAAACCATTGTTGAAATATGCAATCAAACAATAAAAAATTATCCGGGATCAAGCTATAATATTTCACGCAGAGAACAATATCGCAATATGAAGGAAATTCTTAAACAGCACCCTATTGTAACAAGGATTGCGGAAGAGGCAATTCTTGAAGCAGGAATTGACTTAAAAAAAGGAAAGATCAGAGGCGGAACAGATGGTTCCAGATTATCATTCATGGGACTTCCCTGCCCTAATATATTTGCAGGAGAGCATGCAATACATTCTAAAAAAGAATGGGTTTCTGTACAGGATATGAATAAATCAGCTGAAGTTATCGTTAGAATCTTACAGAAATTTGAACAAACCTCAAGATAAATTCTTCTATTTTTTAGAACTTGTCTTTTTAGCTTTTGATTTTAAATTTTTAGAAGAATCTATTTTTGATTTAACAGTTGTGTTTTTTTCTTTTTTTACCAAAGGATTCTTAAGTTTTGCATCTGACGATTTAGACTTAGATTTTGTCTTAGCTGTAAATGCCCCAGGAATCTGATCTTCAATAATTTTTTTAAAATATTCTAAATCCAATGTCGCTGCCATTTCTGCCGTAACCCTTTGCTCGTTAATTTTTGGAATATTAATTATTTTCTTTTTAAATTTTATAAAAGGCCCCCATCTTCCGTTCTCAACACTTATTTTCTCCTCTTCCCATTGATGAATATAACGATTAGCTTCTTTTATTTCTTTCGCTTCAATTAATGGTACTGCTTCTTCTTCAGTGATTGATTGAATATTGATTCTTCTAGGAACGTTTACAAAAATTCCATTCCACTTTACAAAGGGTCCAAATCTACCTGAACCTTTGGTAATTGGCAATTCTTTGAAATATCCTATTGGCGCATCTTCTTTTTTCTTAGCTTCAATAATTTGTGCAGCTATACTCATATCAACAACCATAGGGTCAACTCCTTTTGGTATAGAAATAAATCCTTCACCGTGCTTAATATAAGGTCCAAATCTACCGACGGCAACAACTACTTCCATCCCCTCATATTCTCCCAGATTTTTAGGAAGTTGAAACAAGTCCATTGCTTCATCAAAGCTTATATTTTCTAAACTTTGACCTGGTCTTAGGTTTGCAAATCTTGGTTTTTCGTCTTCCAGAAGCTCATCGACATCTCCAATTTGAACTACAGGTCCAAATCGGGTTAGTTGTGCAATAACTTTTCTTCCTGTATTTGGGTCAATTCCAAGATCTCTTCTTCCTTTAGCACGCTCTCCGGTCTCCAACACCTTTTCAACATCCTTATGGAAGGGCCAATAAAACTCATCAAGCATTTTAATCCAATTGCGCTTGCCTTCAGCAATCTCATCGAAATCTTTTTCGATTTCTGCAGTAAATCCATAATTAATAATCTCAGAAAAATGTCCTTCCAAATAATCTGTAACGACCATTCCAATGGCTGTAGGATACAAAACATTTTTAGTTGTTCCAGTCTTCTCCGTTAGTTTGGATTTTGAAATCTTATCCTTTAAAAGCGTAATTTGCAAATATTCTCTGTCAACTCCCTCGCGAGACTCTTTCACTACATATCCTCTATCTGCTTCCATAATTTTACTAATCGTCGGTGCATAGGTAGATGGGCGTCCAATTCCTAATTCTTCGAGCTTTTTTACGAGTGAAGCTTCTGTGAATCGAGCAAGAGGTCGAGTAAATCGTTCTGTAGCTGAAATTTCCTCTCTGTTTAAAATTTCCCCTACATTAAATGATGGAAGTATGCCTTCCTTTTCTTCCGACTCCTCGTCGGTTGATTCCAGATACAACTTTAAAAATCCCTCAAACAGCAAAACTTCTCCTTCTGCAACAAAATAATTTTTTTGGGTCTCTGAAATGTTTATTTGAACAGATGTTTTTTCCAATTCGGCAGGAGCCATCTGTGAAGCTAATGCCCTCTTCCAAATTAATTCATACAATCTCTGTTGATCAGAATTTTCACCGGCAACTCTCATATTCATGTAAGTTGGGCGAATGGCTTCGTGAGCTTCCTGAGCATTTGAATTTTTTGTTTTATACTGACGCGTTTGCACATAATTTGCACCAAACTGTTGTTCAATTTCCTGCGCCATGGCTGAGATAGCAATTGGGCTTAAACTTGTTGAATCAGTTCTCATATAAGAAATAAAACCAGCCTCATACAATTTTTGTGCAGTACTCATGGTGCGATTTACACTAAAACCAAGTTTTCTACTTGCTTCTTGCTGTAAAGTTGAAGTTGTAAATGGAGGTGCAGGGTTTCTTTTTACAGGCTTGACCTCAATATTTGAAACTTTAAAGGTTGATTTTTTACAAATATTTAGAAAATCTTCAGCTTCTTTTGCAGAACTGAATCGATCATTTAATCCTGCCTTAATTTCAGGAGTTGATGATTTTATTTTAGAAAATAATCCATCAATTTTAAAATAAGCGTCTGATTTAAAATCATGAATTTCTCTTTCTCTGTCAACAATAAGCTTAACTGCAACAGATTGAACGCGACCTGCAGATAACTTATTTTTTACTTTTTTCCAAAGAATTTCAGAAAGTTCAAATCCAACCAATCTATCAAGAACTCTTCTAGCTTGCTGAGCATTTACAAGATCAAGATCTATGTTTCTAGGCGCTTGTACTGCAGCTTGAATTGCAGGCTTTGTAATTTCTCGAAAAACAATTCTTTTAACATTTTTTGGACTCAATCCCAACACTTCACATAAATGCCAGCTAATTGCCTCCCCTTCCCTATCTTCATCCGTTGCAAGCCAGACTTCATCGACTTTTTTAACAGTGTCTTTTAAATCTTTGACAACTTTTACTTTTTCCGGACTAATGATGTAATTAGGTTTGAACTTATTGTCAATGTCAATTCCTTTAGAACCTTTGTCAAGGTCTCGTATATGTCCATATGAAGACTTTACTTTGAAATCTTTTCCAAGAAATTTTTCAATTGTTTTTGCCTTAGCAGGGGACTCAACGATCAATAATTTTGTGGGCATACAAGGCTTTTCTACTCAAAAAACGATGCAAAAGTATAAAAATTTAGAAATTATTACGCTTTTACCTTGTTACAGAGATCTTGCATCGAATTGTATTGCCTGATTGATCCGAAATGGACAGCCAGTGTTTTCCGGTTTCCGGTTTACATGAAATTTCATGTCTGGTTCTAGTACTGCCAAGATAATCATTATCTAAAAACCAGAAAACTTCTGCTTTTGGATTCGAATGAACTGCTTTAAAAATAACTGCATTTAACTTATCATCAAAATCTATTGGCAAGGCAATTGAAGTACCAGGGTTTGGATAAATAAACTCCATCATATTAATAGAATGATTATTTGTTTTAACACAGTTGGGACTATAAGGAGGAGGATCTTTGTAATTTATATGATGTTGTTTATAATAGTATGCCATTAATGGAGGAAGTATAAAAACAGATTTTGTAATAGGTGAAGCATAACAATCTGCGTTAACCTGAAAAACATTATTTGAGTCAACAAAAATATTCTGATGATACGGGCAATCTTTCAAATTTTTTGAAGTTTTACTATAAAACACTGTATCCTTCTCTAAGCAAATTGAATTCGCTTTATATCCTGATTGTTTACAAATCACTATTTCAGACTTAGAATCATATACCTCTTTCCACTCAATCTGTTGAGGCATTGAATACATAATTTCAAATACTATTGGCGCTGCAGTTTCTATTCCTATTAACCCGTGACGTGACAAACCATTACTATTACCAAGCCAAACCGCGACAGTATAATTTGGAGTAATACCTATACACCAAGCATCCTTATAGCCAAAAGAAGTACCTGTTTTCCAGGCTATAGGAAATTGACCATCCTCAGAGGTAATATTCTGGTTTTGTAATGGTGGTGTATTGCGCATTGCAATAAACATATCTGCTATACTACCTGCTGTAAAAACTGGAGCTTCCAAAGAAAGTATTGTTGTATTAATATTTTCTCCATCCAACAAACTTAGATCAAATGAATCAACTGGCAAGTATTTATGGCCAAACAAATCAAAATGGTCTTGGGTGTAAATTAAATAAGAATAAGCTCTGCAAAGATCCCACATGTTAATTTCAGCCCCTCCTAGAATCAAAGAAAGCCCGTAATCTTCTGGTTCACGAAATAAATTTGAAAAATTCAATTTAATAAGTTCGTTATAAAACTGACTAACTCCAATGTCTTTCAAAACCAATATACTCGGAATATTGAGAGAATATTTAATTAATTCTTGAGCCGTACAAGCACCCATATATGTTCTAGAAAAATTCTCTGGCCTAAATCCATTAATGAGCACCGGAATATCAGGAATCAAAGATGAATTGACTAATATTCCGTGATCAATTGCAGAAGCTATTAATAAGGGTTTCAATATACTACCAGAACTTCTTGGTGCATGTATCATATTGACTTCAGCCTGAGGAGCTTTAATTGTATCGAACAAAACATTGCCATGATAAGAAAGTATTTTTTGGTTTCGATTATCTATAATCATTGCAGCAGCATTTCTAATTTCATTCTGCTTTAATACCTCATGATGTCTTATAAGAATTTGCCTCATTCCATTCTGCAAATTATCATCGATAGTTGAATGAAAAATATTTTTCTCTGGATATTTCTTTTCTAGATAATCCAAAGCATGAGGTGCCAATCTAACAACTTTTAAAGGTTGTTCGGGCAATGGCTCAAGCAATGAAAGTTCGTAATCAGCATTACTTATTTTACCTTCAATTTCTAGTTTATTCAGCAAAAGATTACGTTTTTCCAACAATCTGCCACGGTTTTTCGAAATATGCAACCAGCTGGGTTGATTAGGTAAGATGGCTAGCAAGGCAGCCTCAGCCCAACTTAGCTGAGACATACTCTTGTTGTAATATCTAAAAATTGCTGCATCAAAACCAACAACATTAGAACCATATGGTGCTATCTGAGTATATAATCTAAGTAAATCTTTTTTTGAATAACGCAGTTCTAATCCTAAAGCCAGATAGCATTCTTTTATTTTACTCCATACTGATCGGTTACTGGATTTCAAAAGTAGTCTTGCCAATTGCATGGTTATAGTAGATCCA
Source organism: Saprospiraceae bacterium (assembly GCA_020848695.1). Classification (GTDB taxonomy): domain Bacteria; phylum Bacteroidota; class Bacteroidia; order Chitinophagales; family Saprospiraceae; genus Vicinibacter. Next base: position 54,925 of record JADLHT010000017.1, on the reverse strand, counting down.
CCACTAATAATTTTTCTGTGTTTTACATTTAAATAAATTGATCTTACTAATGCGATCGGATCGATTCCTAGGTGAAAATAAAAATTCCTATCTTCAAAAAGAAGCAATGCTTGTTCATAATTCATTGAATGTTTAGAATGTTTTGAGTCTGATGGGAAACGCCATTGTCCGTCTTTTGCTGTCTTCATTGACAGAATTGATCCTTGATGGCTGTAAACTACTTTTGAATAATCTTCACAAATTCTAAAAGAACTGGCCCAAATCAATGCCAGGAAAGCCGCGAAAAGAAATATTAAAAAATAAGTTCTAAACCTAGTCAAAAAAAATAAATCTACATTCTAATTTTAATAATACCTTCACAATATTGACTATTGATCTCTGGTTCATACATTGATTCCGCATTGATAATTGGTGCAAAAAAATTACCCGCATAGGAAGCAACAAGTTCTACCTGAAAAGCCACCGTCTGGGCCTTTTTCATTCCCAGATAACAGATTAGTCTGTCATCCCTGTAATCTTCATAATTTAACTCAAAATTTGAAGAAGCCAGCCCTCCGATTCTCCTGTTCACCAACTCAAATCCGGCTGGAAAAATCGCAGTAACAGCAATATTTTTTAAATCTCTATTTGTAAGGTTACTTAATTCAATTTTTGCAACCAACCTATCTCCTTGCTTCAGATCATTAAGGCTAAAGGGTTTAAGGTCTTTTCTGTGATAATCTATACGTAGTTTTAGCCCATTAGATACATTCAACTTTTGATTAACTGCAATCTTGCCGGATTGCACCAGATTAACTGTAATGGGCATTGTAGAAGAATTGGTAATACTAAAATCATTATTTACCTTTCCAGTCAATTTCTTAATAATTGTTGAATAATCTGAACTAAGTGTTTCTCTTCCTCCATTCCACGAATAATTTGCACTAATGTTTTGTGTTTGTAAGTTAACTTTTGAATATATCTTTCCTGTTGCCAATAGAACCATACTCATTTCTTGAGTTGAAGCATAAGATTCATTATTAATTTTCAGAATTACGTCTTTGAGAACTTTTATTGCTTCAGTCTTGTTTCCAATTTCGTGCAAAACCAAAGAAATCAAGCTTTCATCCCGAATATCTGAGCCATAGGAATAATCTGATTCAGAATACGGAACAACATTTTTATTGATATCTTTTACCAATTCTAAAGCAATTTCTTTCTTTCCGGCCAGTGCATATGCACCGGCAAGCAACCATACTGACATTGGATGATTATTTTCATTCATCCTGAGTCTATTCATTGCACCCCAATTAGGATGCTGAGCGATCGATAACGCAAATAGACGATAAGTTTGAAGAAAATTAGAACTGGACCTAATCTTAGGATTGTATCTTTCAATCTTGTAGTTGTTGCTTACATTAGTTAGATATTCAATAAGCTTATTATATACTTCCGGATTCAATGCAAAACCCTTGTTTTTTGCTTCAGAAAGAAAATGACAAATATAACTTGAACAATAATCATCAGCTTTCTGATATCCAGGCCAATAACCAATTCCCCCATCTTGAAGTTGATAAGCAGCTAGTTTATTAATAGCAGTACTTACAAACAAAGAACGTTCACTCATTTCGGTCTGACTAAGATTTAAAAAATCGGCTAAATAAAGTTGCGGAAATGCAGATGAAGTAATTTGTTCAACACAACCATGTGGATAATTAATTAAGTCTTTTAAATATTTTTCTGATTTCAACTTTGGAATTCCCGATAGCTCCAATACAATTTTTTGTGTGCCTTTAACTCCATACTCTTGAATTTTTACTTGTTTAGTACTTCGAGGCTCTAATACAAAAGTCATTGCTTGTGTTGTTATTGGATTTGGGTTTACTACATAAAAGTCAACACGACTTTTAGTTTTGATAGATCCGCTTGAAGCTATACATTCAACAGCTGCAGCTCCCAAATCTCCTTTTGTTTTTAACTCAAACCAGACTGTAATTTCTTTATTACTTCCAAATTGAACAAATTGCTTTTGCTTAGCAACAATCTCAAGAGGTCCTATTGTAGTCAATTCAACATTTGCCGAATTAAGTTTATCGTCATATTTAAATAATGTTATTGGTACGAAAATATGATCTGATACCGAAACGACTCTAGGGAAGGTTATTTGGGCAGCTAATTCATCACGCACAGTAACTGTCTTATCTGCAGAACCAAACGCTTTGTAATTATTAGCTACTACCATAACTCTTACTGAACCGATATAGTTACTTATTTTAAATTTATGTATATTTTTTCCTTTGGATTTCAAATATTGCGGTCCAGTAATAAGTACAACAGGTTTAAATCGCTTCATTTTGGCCAGATCCTGGCTAGAAATTTTTTGATCACCACCAATACTATAGATTTTGGAAAGAGCACTTAGATCATTTCCCATTATTTGATCATAATTGTCCCAGCTCAACATTGTGAGTGCTTCCTTTGCAAACATTGCTGAGTAAGAATCCGGTGTTTTATATTTTGTAATACCCAACAATCCATCGTCAACTATCATTAACTGATAGCTCATTTCAGATGAATTGAATTCTGAAATTTCTACTATAAATTCTTCTTCCGGTCTTACAATTTCTTTTACAACAATATTTGGTTTAAGTCTCACGCTCTCATTCTCCACCATAACAGGTACAATTCCATACAATCTCAGGGGTAGATCATTTTTCTTTTCAAGACCCTGAATCATTGTTACATCTACATAGACATTTGGGAACATTTCCTGTGTAATAGTAAAGTTATAGTGTGTCTTTGGAAGTGTCGATTTGATCACATCAGTCTTTATGATCTTATTATTCCTTATTACATTTATTATTAATGTACCTAATGCTGAGCCTGGCAATTCCATTTTACATTGTTCACCAATTTTATACTTCTCCTTATCAGTTGTAAGATTAAGTAACTGAACATAATCTTTGGATTGATCCGTTGAATTGAAATTCCATCCTGTGTAGAATAGGCTTCCTGCAGTATGATCTGTTTCAGATGAACTAACTTTTATAAAATATGAATTGTACCTTTTCAAATTAAAGCTTACTTCCGCCAAACCTTTTGAATCTGTTGTACAATTATGGACTTCACTCAGTACATAATTAGCATTTTCGGAATACTCAGAAGATAGCCTTCGGATTTCATACCACCAGCTTCTATCAACATAAAACAGTTCAACTTTTAATTGTCGATTGCTAAGAGGATTACCTTTCCGATCAACACAAGCAACTTTGACACCAGACAATTTTTGATCTGAATAATAGGACTCATAGTTAGTTTCAGGCATTTGAATTCCAACATATTCGTCATATTCATCAAATATTTTAGTAGTATAATCTGTACTTAAATCACCACCTTCATCCATAATTTCAGATATAAATGTTGCGCTAATCTTTCCATAACTATTGTTAATCTTTATATCATCAATCTTAATGTTCACTGATCCATCTGACTTTGTTAGTCCCTCATATAGGTCTTTAATTTCAAAATTGTTACTTAAACTTGGATCGAAAAAAGAAAATTTATTAAAACGTTTAAATTCCGGAACCACATTACTAATATGGGCTTTTATGTTAATTTTCTTTTCTGATGCCGGAAAACCATGAAGAAATTGAGCATTTATTTTTGCAACGGAATTATATAGCAGATTATCATCAAATATCCAATCAAATTTAAAACGATTAGGCTTGATGGTTTCGATCTGCAAGGTTTTCACCAGCTCTGAAGATCCATAACGAATTTTAAGCGAATATCTTCCTGTAATATCCGTTGGCAGAGTACTAAGCTTGAAATAATAGAGACCCATTGAATTTGAATTCAATACTATTTGTTGTACCTGTTGATTACTTGGACTTCTTAACTCGATTTGAACCGGAAAGTTTTTTGGAATTTGGTTACCTTCTTGATTGAGTAAAAGATTTCCATGAATCGTATCTCCGGGTCGCCAAATACCTCGTTCCATAAAAACAAATGATTTTATCCCGTCTTTGGATTGAACACCATCAATTTCGAATTCGCTGGTAGTAATAGAAAGTGATTCATCCAGTTTCAAATAAGCATAATTCCTTCCATCATTTGCCAAAACATATCCTGGAGTACCATCAACTTTGCAACTAATCATACCTGATCCATCTGTTTGAACAGACTTCAATTCTTGTAATTGGCGATCATAAATTTTAACGTTTGCATTCTTAACAGGCACCGAAGAAATGACGTCATAGACAGTGATCATCATCTCATGTTGATTGTTAGAATGTTTTACCATGACGGCCAAATTCGAAGCTATAAAGCTTAATCTACTAAAATTCTCACTGGTATAATATGCTATACAACACGGATTGTTGTATTCATAACAATGATTATCTCTATTGATCATTTTACCCGGTTCAGAGTCATTCTCAATTTCTAAAAAACCATATCCCGCCCACCAAGAATTATAACTGTCAGAACTACTTAAATCAAATTGTTCTGATCTTGGATTGGCTTTCATTTTTGCATCTTTACAACGATAAGAAGAGTACTGAGGCCTAAATATCAATCTTACTTCATACATTGCTCCAAGTTCCGGATTTATCAATTTCGAAAGATCAAGCCCATAACTTATCCATTTGGTCCTGTTATCGAGATTCTGCAACTCCTTTAAATTAATGGTTTGCTGATGCACCACTTTACCCAATTTAGTCATCATATATTCATTGTCATAATCATTTAGATGCAAATTGTATAGTACGTTGTTTGAAAAAATTTTAAATATTTCTACATCAACATAATTCAAATTAATAGCTTCGAAAGGCAATATTACATTCTTGGAATAGGGCAACACTTTCCCTTTACCTAGTATCCGAACAGCCGGTAATTCTTCTTCAAATTTAAATGTATGTGAAAATTTAATGGAAAGGTTTTTCCCATTTACATTTTTTATTTTATCATGTACCGTTAGTTCGCCCGTTCGAAATTCATCTGCTTTAAAATTGACATGAACAATATCTTTCTCAATAACAAAACTGGGTTTAACTGAATCTCTGTTTATGCTGATCAATCCTCTTAAATCCTGAGTAGCATCCAATTTATCTGAAAAATAGACCATCAAACATTTTGGATCTTCCCTATCTTCCTTTAGACCCGTAACAATAAAAATATTTCTTGATGGAACTGAAAAACTTTGCTCCATCCTTGTTTCATTTTTATCCGGATCGGACTTCCATTCAACCACAAGATTCAAATCTTCTTCAGAGCGTTGAATATTAGAGATTTTTATTTGATAAGAATTGAATTCATTGTCTAATTTAACTATCCTTATTAGTGGTTGAACTTGATGGTTTACCTTAGCGAGAATTGACTTTTCAATTTTTTCGACCGAAACATTATCTGTTGAGGTAAGGATTCCTTCTAAAGACATGGCACCATCGTTCTGTTCGTCTGAATGTAGGAAATCCCATTCAACCTGAAAAATTATTGGAACAAATGTCAGTTCAAAACTAAACATTTGTAGTGAGTCCGGCACATCTTGAAATATTGATTTCAAATTAACTGAAGCCACATAAGATATACTACGATCGATCTTGGACTCATCCGGCTCAAAAGAAATGGTATATTCATTCACCCATTTCGCACTTCCAGCAAGTGAAGGTTTAATAGCAAATTCATTTAAATTTAAATTCGAACCAATTCTGGAAGAATCAATAGCTTTCCGGGTAAAATAAATATTTATATTACTTTTTGATTTCAAAAAACCTTTAGGATATGCATTAATATAAGCTGAATAAGCATCTACATTTCTTGTAATGGTTTTCTTAGCCTTGCTGCAGGTCCCCATGACAACTACAAGCACAATTGCACAAAAAAATAATCTTAGCATCATTATTTATTTAAACAAATTTTTAAAATAAGCTCTCTAAAAACTTCCTCATTAGAAGTATTCTCAGAGCGAACACCTTTAGAACGAAGGTCATACTCTTTCAAATAATTAAAAATATTATGAAGCTCACTCATTGAGTATAGCTTCGAGGCCTCTCTGTATTCTTTAATGAAACCTGCAAATGGAAGCCTTAACAATGTCTGTAACTCTACATCATTCTTTTGAAAATAATGTTTTGTCAACCAAATTTTAACAAAATGACTATGCAAATTTCCAATTAATAAAACCAGAGGATTGCTTTTTAAATTCTCGGCAATATTTTGCATAATCATTATACTTCTTTTAAAATCTTTATTTGATAATGACTTGTTGAGTTCGAAAATATTGAAATCTCTGCTTACTCCAATGAATTTTGAAATTTTATCTACAGACAATTTTTCCTTAGGGTCAATTACTAATTTAATTTTTTCCAATTCATTTTCAATTTGGGAAAGATTATTACCGACATGTTCTGCTAACATTTGAATAGCCTGGTCTTCCAGTTTAAGACTTAACTCATTTGCTAGATTTTTGATGAAATTGGGAAGCTGGTAATCAGACAGAGATTTTGATTCAAAGTATATAGCTTTAGATTTTAAAGATTTTACCCAATTTACCCTTCCATCCGGTTTCTTATGCTTGTAAGCAATAACTAAGGTACAATAATTTGATACCGATTGAATATAGTTTATTATATTATCCCAATCTTTAATATATTGAGCCTCTTTGAGTATGACTAGCTTGTGGTTTCCTATAAAAGGATATTGTCTGCAAGCTTCAATAATTTGTTTAATCGTCGTATCGTTTCCATAAAAAACCTGCAGATTAAAATCCTTTTGTTCTTCGGGTATGATTAATTCTTCTGCCAATTCTACCAATTTATCAATCTGGTAATTTTCCTCTCCTGTTAGAAAATAAATTGGATTTAATGTTTTGTTTCGAATACTCTTTCTAATATCCTCGTACATTCGGGGTGGATTCTAATGCCTCAAAAATAGCTGTTTCAATGCACTGTACTAGTTATATTTGAGCGTTAATTTAAGATGAAATTAAAGAAACTTATATTAGTAACCAATGATGACGGCATTTTTGCCCCCGGACTTAAAGCTTTGGTTGGCATTGCAAAAAAACTGGGTGAAGTAGTAGTTGTAGCACCTAACTCTCCTCAATCAGGAATGGGGCATGCCATTACTATAAATCAGCCTCTCAGGATTCATAAAGTTCAGATATTTGATGATGTTGAATCTTATGAGTGTTCTGGCACCCCCGTAGATTGCGTAAAAATTGCTAAAAATGTTTTATTTAAGGAAAGAACAATTGATTTATGCATTTCGGGAATCAATCATGGTTCTAATGCCTCAATTAATATAATATATTCAGGAACGATGTCTGCTGCAATGGAAGCATCTTTAGAAAAAATTCCAAGTATTGGTTTCTCCTTATTGGATTATTCTTTCGATGCAGATTTTGATGCATCATCGCATTTTATAAGCGATTTAATAACCAAAGTATTAAATAATGGCTTGGTTAATTGCCGTTTGCTAAATGTCAATATACCCAAACTAAGAAAGAAAGAAATTAAAGGTACAAAAATTTGTGTTCAGGCTGAAGGCAACTGGATTGAAGAATTCAAAGAAGGACGCGACCCAAGAAACGAAGTTTATTACTGGTTAACTGGACAATTTGTTTGCATCGATGACAGAGAAAACACAGATTTAAAGGCCTTAGCTGATGGATACATAAGCATTGTGCCTTCAGGGCATGATCTTACCATTCACACCGCCATTCCTGACCTAAAATATTTGGAATCACATGTTGAATAAAACTCCACTTTCAAAATACAATCATATTCTCTTAGGGATTATTACCGGATTCATTGTTCCGTTTGTTATGTACGCAATTGTGCTTTCGGTTTACGATTTCCTTGATTCAAAAGATATTCTAAATTCGAGTGGACTTGCACCTAATTTTAGAGAGAGAACTATTGGTCTAATCTCAATTGTCTCTAATTTAATTCCTTTGCACAGCTTTAATCGTCTTTCCTGGCACAATTCCATGAGAGGAGTTGTATTTCCTACTTTATTGTACGTTGGTCTATGGATGTATCTGTACGGTTACGAACTATTAAGCATTTAACAAGTGAAAAAGATCTATATTATTGCAGGAGAAGCTTCTGGAGATCTTCATGGTAGCAATTTAGTAAAATCGATTAACAAGATTTCCCCAAATATTACATGGAAAGGTTGGGGAGGTAATCTGCTAGCAGCCGAAGGAGTCAATATAGATGTAAGATGTGAAGAAGCGAATTTTATGGGTTTTGTGGAAGTTCTCGCAAATATTTTTAAAATATTAAAACTTTTTAAACTTACAAAAAAATCCATTTTAGAATTTAAACCGGATGCCCTTTTATTAATCGACTATCCTGGTTTCAATTTAAGAATGGCTGTATGGGCGCACTCAAATAAAATACCTGTCTATTATTATATTGCTCCTCAGGTTTGGGCCTGGAAAGAAAGCAGAGTTAATATATTAAGAAATTGTATTAAAAAATTGTATGTAATTCTTCCTTTCGAAAAAGAATATTTTAAAAAACACAATATTAACGCAGAATATTACGGACATCCATTACTAAATACAATTCAAAATTTTATTAACAATCCAGAATTTCGAATTAGACACAATCTGAATCAACAGGAAATAATAGCATTGCTTCCGGGAAGTCGAATTCAGGAAATAAAAAATTTGCTTCCCATATTTTTAAAGAGCCTAGCAAATGAAACAGAATATCAAATTGTTATCGCAGGATTAATTCAACACAAAGAACTGTATTATAAGATTATTTCAGAGATTGGAATTAAGGTAAATGTTGTATATAATGATACTTACAACCTGTTATACAACAGCAAGGCAGCACTCGTAACTTCAGGAACTGCTACACTTGAAACTGCCCTTTTTAAGGTCCCACAAGTAATCTGTTACAAAGGCAATATCCTATCATATTACATTGCAAAACAATTGGTAAAAGTTCCTTATATTAGTTTAGTAAACTTAATAGCGCAAAAAAAAATTGTTACAGAACTTATTCAATCGGAACTATCGTTGCAAAATGTTAAAATGGAACTTTATAAACTTCTTAAATCTGAATCAAGAAATATTCAGTTAAAGGAATATGAACTTCTATTTCGAGTACTTTCAAATTCAACATCAGATCTGGCAAATAATTTACTTTTAGAATTAGATCCAAAAAAATAAGCCACCATTTAGGCAGCTTATTTCTTAACAATAATCAGAATGATCTGGGTTTATATAAAAATAGGGATTAATTCAAAATTTCAATTTTTCGGGTAATTACACCTACCGGTGTCTGTACTTTGAGAATATAGACTCCATTAGTCAATCCAAGAATGCTTAATTGATTCTGTTTTGGATCAGGTTCATGGTTAGAAATAATTTGTTTGCCGTTAATAGAAAATAATTCATAGGAGGTAATTGAATTCCTTCCGTTCATATGAATCATGATGTATTCTGATGCAGGATTTGGATATACAATTAACTTCTTATCTTTTAAAATTACAACTTTATCCTCTGATTGCTTGGAATTTCTGTTAACGAATACTGTAGTATCCTCCAACTTGTATTTGATTCCATTTTCTCCTTGATATATTATATTGCTAAAATGAAATGGTAAATATGTATTTTGGTAATCACTTCCAAATGGTTGAAGGTCATCCTCAACAATATAAACAAGAACTTCTGTTTTTCCTTTACCACTAACTTTAGCACCATTAGTTCTTACAAAACCGCTTTCAAGCCTACCGTCATAAGGTTTTTTAAACATATTGATTAAAGTAGCCGTTCTGCCGAACCAATCTTGCTCATAATAATCCACATATAAAGAAGAGTCTACGATAGCCTTTTTATTATAATCCAATACATATGAGTAACCTGAAACATTAACGGCTTTATATTGATCATCTCCAATTTGGACTTCAATCATACCAATATCACCACTGTTAAGGCTCGTATCTAGTATGTTAAAGTAGATTGGAAAATTACCTTTAGAGTAAATTTCATTGGGTACTAAACTATGCTTAGATCCATATGAATTAAAAATAGCTAAAGTATCATTAATATTAATAACACTATCTCCATTGCAATCTGCGTTTTTTAAATCTAATCCAGTGTTAGCTAGGTATTTGCCCCAGTTGTTAGCATGATGTGCACGAAATGAATTACCTGTCAAACTTCTTGCCGGTCCTGTTTCACCCAACTCATATCCAAGGCTTAATAAGTCTTTCATGTCAACCTGCCCATTCATATCAACATCTCCTGGCCATACACAATCGCCGGCACATTGTTTGTTGCAATTTGCACTTTCCAGCAAGACCTCTATTTTTATATTTGCCGTAACACAATTACCGGTACTATCTATGCAATAATTAATACTAAATGTATCAATTCCAACAGTATTTAATAAGGGTCGGTAAATTAATTGATTGTATCCTATAAAAGTATAAGAACAATTATTCTTTGCATTAATAGTTACCGTATCCCATCCCGGATAATAACTTAAAGAATCTGAAGTTGAGCTGAAGTTATAGGCATTAATAGGAATTTGATAGCTCAACAAAATGGGTAAATTCTTATAAGTTTTAATTTCATAGCTTGCATCTGTGAGAGGCTCATAATCTCCTATATAAATCCGGACTGTCGCATATTCAGGAATACCTTGGATATTAATTTGGTACTCAAAGGTTTGAACTCCCGAATATCCAGCCTGTGGTATATATTCAAACAATCCTTTGGTATTGAGTTTATTGAGTATCCCTTTACTGGGCTTGTTGGTATCCTTAATTGGATATTGCCCTATAACTGACTTTAAATCGTTTTGGGAAACATCAAATACTATAGCTTGATCAACTGGCGTAAAAAAAACATCCGGCATTATCACACTATTTTGTTCAGGCATTGGCAATACTTGTACAAAAAAGTACCGTTTCAAGTTTGACTTTTTAACAATAAAGGTATCGAGCCCATTGTAATTATTATGAGGCTTGTAAAGAACCGAAGTTCCTTCAAAAGTAATGCTTCCATGTTTAGGGCTGACATCAACAGCAAATCCAAAATAAGGTAATAATATCTGAAAACTCTGATCCTCAGGAGTAAATACACTAATAGTATCACTAAGCTTCAACTTAAGTGTATCAACAATTGATATATTAACTATAGCTTCTTTACAAAGACCAAAAGTATCACAAACACGATATGTTAAGGATCCAGCACCTTCAGTAGATCCTGTGGTTGAAAACTTAATAATACTGTCTGAAACTATAGCAGGAGTTCCTGAAAGGTTAAAATACGCAGGTATGTTTTTTATGCTAAATGGGCTGATGCCTTTTATACTGCTGTAGTCATTCTCTAGTACATTAATTTCTACGTCGTTCTGTCCTTTATAAACAGTGATAAAATCATTCTTAGTCTCTAAAATCGAATTAACCGTTTGATAGATATAACTTCTGTAGATAATTTTACCTCCTGCCACCATATCTTCATATCGAATTACCAAGGTGTCATTCCCGGTAAATCCTGGATTTGGGGTGTATGTAAGATCAACCTTACCTCCATTACCAGCAGTATCTTCAACTACTCCATTTGCAACTGAATCAACAATCGTTAAATAATAACACGGATTTAGGCGCTCTTTTGCGGAAGAAGAAACCAGAATAACTCTTGTGTTATATACTGACTGAGCAACCAGATTTATCTGACCGAGGAGTATTAGGAATAATATATTAAATGCAATTCTTTGCATCCAGATCATTTCTCATGCAAATATAATCGATAATCTCATATTCTCAAAAGATATATGGAATATTTTTTAATTAATATTAAACTTATTTTCAATATATTAGATTAAATAATGATAATCAATAGTATATAAATAATTAAAATTTATAATATAATTTTTAAAACCTTCCGATTTACGAGATAAGATCAAATTACAGAAAGTCCTATTAGTTTAAATTCTAATCAAATTATACCTAACTTACAAAAAACTAATTTGCTTCTCAAAAAGCCAAACTAATAAATAGTCATATATATATATTATTAATATGATTTATATTCTTTATATCTGTACTATATTTACCACCCTAAAATAGCCTCATGAAAGATACAAAATTTTATCAATTCATGAAGACCTTATCGCCGGTTGAAATGAACAGATTATCTAAATTTTTAGAATCTCCGTATTTTAACAAAAATGAAAAGTTATTAAAAATATATTATGCAGTAGAAAGCAATATCAGAGTAGAAAAATCAATTGAGTTAAATAAACAAAATGTCTGGAACCAAATTTATTTAAATTCAAATTACGATGATGACAAATTTCGAAAGCACTGCGCACAACTTATGGATTTGGTTGAAGATTGGTTGGCGCAGGAAATATTTGAAAAAAATAAGCTTAGAAAAGCTAATTATTTACTAGAATCTGTCTATCAACGTCAATTAGATAATTTGTATTCAAGCTCAACTTCGAGAGCTATGCAATTAGTAAATAACGAAATAGAAAGGCCAGCTAACTTTTACCTAAATGTTTATGAAATTGAAAGCTTATTATACAAATTAGAAAAAATAGAAGCAAAGAGAATAGACAAGAAAAATATTGGGAAAATTAATTTAGAAAATCTTGTAACCAACCTAGATTACTTTTATATTGCTGAAAAATTAAAATACTACTGTACTTTATTAAGTTGGACTAAAATAAGTAATATTAATGATAAAAGTCTATTCATTGAAGATATTATAAAAATTGCTGAACAAAGTGAGTTTGCTTTTATCCCATCAATTGCAATTTATTTAAAAATTTATTATACTTACAAAGAATCTGAAAATGAAAATCATTATTTTGAATTAAAATCATTAATTGATAAATATATTTATCTCTTCCCTAAGGAAGAAGCAAAAGGAATAATGGAGGCAGCAATCAATTATACCATTAGAAAAAGTCATGGTTACGACAATAGATTTTTACACGAATTGTTTGAATTATACAAATCCGCACTAACAAATGAAACGTTACTAATCAACAATGAACTAAGTCAATGGACTTTTAAAAATATAGTTTCTAATGCATTATTAATTAAAGAATTTGAATGGGCTGAAGAGTTTATTACATTATATGAACCATATTTAAATCCTAAGGTAAGAGTAAATGCTGTTATTTTCAATAGAGCAAACTTATATTTTAACAATAAAGAATATAAGAATGTATTATACATGTTAAATAAGGTTCAATATGAAGAGTTATTCTATAATTTGAATTCAAAAGCAATGGTAATAAGTTCATATTATGAACTTGGTGAATTTAATGTATTAAATTCAATATTAGAAAGCTTTAAAATATTTTTAAATAGAAATAAAGATTTATCAAAAGAGCAAAAGATTCGCTATTTAAATTTAATTAATTTCACACATAAATTGGTAAGTTCTGTTAATAAACCAAAATCAGAATTGCTAAAACTAAAGCGCGATATTCAAAATACCTTGTCAATAGGAAAATTGTGGTTAATAGAAAAAATAGATGAATTATTAGCTCTAGTTAGAACTAATGAATCCAAATCGAAAAAAAATAAAAAAATAAAAAAAAATAAATAATATTACTCAATCATAATTCTAATTTATTCCTGAGTTCAACAAGTAAATAAATGATTTCAAGACATCGAATACGTTTTAAAGATTGTGATCCATTAGGCCATTTATACAACAGCCGTTATCTGGATTATCTCCTTGAGGCTCGGGAAGATCATATCCTTGAACATTATGAAATGGATTTAGAAAAATATGCTACAGATGAAGGCAGGGCCTGGGTAGTCGTTAATCATGAAATTTCATATTTCAAAGAAGCCAAAAGAAATGAATACGTCAAGATTAGGTCAGCTATGATTAGTTTGAATGAAAAATCTATACTCAATGAGTATCAGATGTGGAATGACAATATGACTCAGCTTAAATGCCTGATGTGGACCCGTTTTTTACATATTGATATCCGAGATAAAAAGGTTGTTAATCATGATAAGGAAATGATGATCAGACTAGAGGCAATTCTTGAGACCTTGTCAGAAAAAAATTTCAAAAACCGTTGTCTTCAAATCTCCAAGCAGGCTTTCAACCTTGAAACAATGAAGTAATTAATTGTTGAATTCAAAGGAGTAAAAAAATTTCTCAGCTTCATTACTCATACCCGTTTCCTTCGAAGCATAATACTGCAAGGTCATTAATTTGTTGCGATTGTGAATAAACGCCATTCGCAAGGTGGATGAATCTAATCCGTATCGGATAGCAGCTATTTTTGCATTAAATCCATTAATAATGGTATTCTCATTATAAAGAATCACTGAATGATCTAATTGAGTATTTATCTGGTCAATTATAGTCTGACAAATAAAATAATCTGTACTGTCTTCGCTGTCAAGATTGACTGATTCAGAATATAAAGTAAAGTTTGCAAGATAAACTTTTGCATAAATACCTTCTCCTTCACTGACTGTCAATGATTTGATATAGCTTATTCCAATTGCAGCATCTAAACTGTCCTCTCTTATTACTGGTTTTCCTGGTAATGAAATTCTAAAACCGGCTTTGTTGTCTTCATAATCTATCCATTGACCGAATATTGGAAAACTTAAAACCATTCCCAACAAAATCAATTCGTATTTACGCATTGCAATTTAACGGATGATTTTTGAATTTTGTTTCAATTTATTCAGATTGGCTTATTCTCATCATCTCTACTAAGTAGCCTACAAACAATTCTTTATCATTTATTTCAATTAAGAATTTAAATTTGTGGCAAAATCAGGGAATGAAATTTGACATTATTGTAATTGGATCCGGTCCGGGAGGATATGTAGCCGCTATAAGAGCAGCCCAATTAGGCAAAAACGTTGCCATTATGGAAAAAGAAGCACTTGGCGGAATTTGCTTAAATTGGGGATGCATTCCCACGAAAGCTTTACTTAAATCAGCCAGTGTTTTTGAATATATTCAACACGCCGCTGATTATGGAATTTCTGTTGAGCCTGCAAAAATTGATTTTCCTGCGATAATACAAAGAAGTAGGAATGTAGCCGATGGTATGAGTAAAGGCATTCAATTCTTAATGAAAAAAAACAAAATAACTGTCTTAACGGGAACTGCAAGTTTAACTAAAAACAGAACCATTGACCTTAAAGATTCAGAAGGAAATATCAAGAACTATAGCGCAGATCATATTATTATTGCTACAGGTGGAAGAGCTAAAGAATTACCAAATTTAAAAATTGACGGCGAAAGTATAATTGAATACAGAAAGGCAATGAGTCTTTTAAAACAACCCAAACATCTAGTTGTTGTTGGTGCTGGTGCAATCGGCGTGGAGTTTGCCTATTTCTACAACTCAATTGGCACAAAAGTTACAATTGTTGAATTTATGGAGCAAGGCCTGGTTCCCAGAGAAGATATTGATATCTCAAAAGAACTCACTAAGATTTTTAAAAAGAAAGGAATAGACGTTTTTCCAAATACTTCTGTGGAAAAAGTAGATAAAACAAAAAACGGTTTGTCTGTATTAATAAAGGATAGAAAAGATAACAAAACCCAAACTATAGAATGTGATCTAGTTCTGTCTGCTGCAGGAGTAAGTCCGAATATTGAAAATATTGGCTTGGAAGCTTCCGGCATTGTAGTTGAAAAAGGACTAATTAAGGTCGATCAGTTCTATAAAACAAATATTCCGGGTCTTTATGCAATTGGTGATGTAACAGCCGGTCCTGCTCTAGCTCATGTAGCGAGTGCAGAAGGTATTATCTGTGTAGAAGCCATCTGCGGCCATCATCCTGAACCACTTGATTACAACAATATACCTGGGTGCACCTACTGTTCACCTGAGATTGCTTCGGTCGGATTGACTGAGTCTGCGGCTAAAGAAGCAGGTTATGAATTAAGAGTTGGGAAGTTTCCTTTTTCAGCTTCAGGAAAAGCCAGTGCTGCCGGTGCTAAAGATGGATTTGTAAAAGTCATCTATGATAAAAAATATGGCGAATTGCTGGGTGCACATATGATCGGAATGAATGTTACAGAAATGATAAGCGAAATAGTTGTAGCGCGAAAATTAGAAACCACCGGACATGAAATTTTAAAAGCGGTTCATCCCCATCCTACCATGTCTGAAGCCGTTATGGAAGCGACAGCCGCAGCTTATGGAGAAGTCATTCACCTTTAATCTCATAAAATAGCAATTAATCCTACTATTTCAAAAAGATTTTAAAGGTTTCCTTATTGTTGATTTTTATTAAATACAATCCTGATTTCAAACCGGAACAATTTACCATTTGATTACTAGTTGAGCTAAAATCCGAAATCATCAACTGGCCTAGCACATTATAAATCTCAATTTTGGAGAATTGGGGCAAATTCGAAATAATAAAACTTTCATTTGCGGGATTCGGAAAGACATTTATAATTTGACCAAAAGGTTTGAACGTTGAGGTCTTAAGACAATTTTTTTCTACAGTCAATCTGTCAATACAATCATTACCATTATTCTCTATTCTCGCAATCGATTGTGGTATGTATAAAAAATTACAAACACTCTCTATATGACATTTCTCCAGATTTTTATTATTAACAATTATTACAGAATCTAATGTCATAGAAGAAATATTTTTTAATGCGGAGATGTCATCAAGCAAAGGATTTTGTTCGAGCCTGAAGTTAATATTCACATTTTTCAATCTATCCAGCCCACTCAGGTTTTTTAACAATTCATTCTTTGTCAAAACTAAAAACCAAAGTGTGGTTAATTCTGAAAGTCCTTTCAAATCATTGAAATTTGGATTTTCTTTTATAGATAATAAATACAACGTATTTAGATCTAATTCTGTTAATGCCTCTAATTTATTGTTCTGAACTAATTCGAGTTGTGAAATTTCAATATCCTTTCGCAAACCCTTTAAACTTTTCAATTCACCACAATCTGCAATTCTAACTGTACTTGCTGTCTTAAGACTATCTAACCCTACCAACTCCTCTAGTTGATCCAAATCATTGATGTGCAATTGTCTGATAAAATATACTTTTTCTAATCCTTTCAGATTTTTAATGTTCAATTTATACAAATACAAACTATTGCTCGCAAGTTGCAATTTTTGAAACGGAACCAGATCTTCAATCAATGGACACTGGCTGATGTGTAAATCCTGAACAACAGTTAAATTTCTTAGTCCGTAAAGATTGTAAAGATTTGGGCAATTGGAAATTTCAAGACGTCTATCAATAGAATCAATTAATAGCAAGCCGTCAAGGTTTTCAATATCATTACCGGAAATTGTTATATTGCCATCAATCCTATGGCATTGCGGAAAATTAATTGAAAAACTGTCAACCTGCGCTTGATTAGATAAAACAATTGAAATAGGTCCGCATTGTGAATGAATTTTTGCAAAGCAGATCAATACCAATACCGAGATAAAATAATGTTTAGTCATACTAGAGGAGTTTAGAACTGCAAATTACTACAATTATTAATCAGTAATATAATAAATTACTTCTAATGCATAACCGTAACATCACCTGAAAGAGTAAATGATTTTCCAGTTTTATCAGAAAATTGAAAGACAAACACATAAACTCCTGGATTTACCGAATTATCTCTTAATGTCCCATTCCAGGCACCACTAGGAGAATTTGGAATTCCGCCTTGGCTCTCAAAAATCAATTCTCCCCATCTACTAAAAATCTGTAACCGATCTATTACACCGATGCTGCTATCAGAAATTAAATTAAAATAATCATTGATTCCGTCTCCGTTCGGAGAAAATACATTTGGTGTCCAAAAACCTTGCTTCGCCTCCACAATCAATGAATAAATGATCTCGCAACCATTCTTATCCTTTCCTGAATAGGAATACAAATTACTACCATCCTTCGCAATTGTTTTTGTCAGCTCACAATTATTACACAAGATATTTCCGTTACCTTCCCAGAGATGTTGGATTGGATTGATTCCATTATTGGCAGGAACCATTAAAATAATAGTATCCCCTACCGTTGAATAAATTGTATCTGCTCCTAAATCATTTATATATGAACTATCAAAACTTATATTAAAGTCAGAATAAAAAGTACAGCCATTGGAATCTAAAATGGTTAACTTATATTCACCAACTGATAATGAATTGATGACATTTCTATTAGGCACTACAGATTTTCCATTCAACAAGTAATTTACGGGCCTTCCACCCGCTAGTTGCTCAATAAAAAGGGAACCTCCGGCAAAACTTTGGCAATCCCCATTAACGGTATTGATACTAAAGCAAAAGCAAGGAGGTCTTACTATTTCAATTTCTTTCTCAATTTCACAACCCAAGCTATCAATAACTTGAATACGATATACTCCGCCCCCAATATTTTTTAAATTAAAAACAGTATCTCCGGTATGCCAACGTGCACTAAAAGGTGGAACTCCTCCGCTTAGTCCAATTTTAATCTCGGCATCGCTATGTTCAAAGCATTTTAGACCTATGATTGTATCATTAATCTTCAATGCATCGGGAACTTTTAATTGAAGAGTTACAACAGAATCACAGCCTTTAGTTGTTTTCTCTTTTATTACATAAGTTCCTGTTTTGTTAAAAACTTCGTCATTTAATATTATTTCTTTTCCAAAACAAATTGATGTATCAATGCGGGTTGTTTTCGCTGGATTTACTATCAGATTTAATGTAATTAGACTATCACAATTATATTGATTTTCAACATGAACATCATAAGTACCAGTTTTAAAGAACAAAACATCCCCAACCTGAAAAATTTCACCTTCGCAGATCTCTCTGTTAATGGCTGAATTATTATTGCTATTCACTGTCAGAGTTAAAACGATGATGCTATCACAAGAAAATTGATTCAACCCTTTAACTATATACAAGCCTGACTTGTCAAATTTCTGGTTCGATACTTCAACAAATGATCCATCGCAAATACTAGAATCTAAGACAATTGAGTCAACAGGATTAACCTTCAAATCCAAAGTTACTATACTGTCACATGAAAACACATTGGTTAAGGTATCTGTAAATATTCCTGTTTGCGTATATTTCTTCTTACCAATAGCTACATAATCACCCTGACAAATAGTTTTTTCCAAATGACTGGACGATTCAAGATTCTCAACAATATCGATTGCCACTAAACTATCACAATTAAATTGGTTCTTAAGAACCACAGAGTAAGTTCCTGCCGAATTATAATATTTCCGATTTATCTCAATTGAATCATTCGGACAAATTGTAAATTTTAAATTTGTTGTATCGCGCCGAACCACTTTAAGATTGATGTTAATCGTACTATCACAAGCATTTTGAGTAAAATAATTAAATGGAAATATTCCGGAATTTTTAAGCGCAATACCATCAAAACTCAGACTGTCGCCTTCACAGATTGAATAATTCAATTCCGAAATGTATTTTTTAAACTCATGCAATTCAATTTGCAAAATACTGTCACAACCATTTTTAGTTTTAAGCGTATCTTGGTATAAACCCGCTTTGAAATAGAACTTATTAGCAATACGAACTGAATCTCCTTCACAGATATCCGGTTTAAATTCAGTTACAAACTGATCAATTTTATAGTCAAAAATTTTACTATACTCACACTGATTCTTATAGCTTACCCTTAGGTTGTACTTTCCTGTGTCTCCTTTAGGAATATTGAAGGAAGATTGATCAGCTCCTTGAATAGCAATTCCATTCTTATACCATTGATAATTAATAACAACTTGAGCGTTTTTGGATGATTTTAATTGAATGGAATCTGTACAAAAATTTCCGCTTACATCTACTTTCAAAGAATCAAACTTAACGGTTTCTTCAAGCAACAATTCATCCATCCAAAAATAATACTCTCCGTCTGTTGCTGCACAGGCAGGACCAAGTGCTATAGCTTCCACGTTAACAGTAGGTCTGAGTTTAATTACGACCTTCTTCCATTGATTGGTACCACTAACTGTAATTCTGCTTAATTCAAACCATCCCGGATATCTTGTTGGGCATTGGTAACCCGGTGGATTAATTGCAAAAGGAAGATTTGAACACTTAGAAGTCGCAAATATTGCCATATTCAATACTGATCGAGGTCCCCATAATTGACCTTTTCGACCAAATCCAACCCAAAAAGTCAGTGTATATTCTTTGCCTGCTGACATTGTGCTTGTTAGACAGGCTCCGATGTATTCTTTATAAATCCCTCGTTGTGGGAAATTACGAATGTCTAAAAATCCAACATAACCTTTCCCGGCAGGAAGTGGTTGAGGAGGAGTTCCGCGAAAGGGATCATCTTTAAAACCACATAGATTAAAATAGTCTGAGGTTGCAGGCGAAGCCTGAATCCAACCCGTAGCACGGTTCATCTGCATCAGGGCATCAGGACATTGAGTATAGAGCTCAAATGATGGATTGGGTATCAATGAACTAGGTACAAATATCGAGTCTTTAATGCCCAGGCATTTGCAATCCGTCGTATCATTGATATCAATTAATCCATCACCATCATCATCCAGAGCATTATCGCAAATTTCTCGAATTTGAGAATAAGTTGAATTTAATAAACTAAAAATTCCTAAAATAATAAGCGTATAAAAAATTCTTTTCAGAGCTGCCATACAATTGACAAAATTACGAAAAGATTGTTAGGATTCAGTTCTCATTTCGAATCTTTTAATAATGAAGTACAAGATTAAAAAACCTAAAAAAACTAAGGTTCCTGTCAGTGCCAAAGTTGGAAAATTAACAATTATTGAACCACAAACTAAAATATAGGAAAGAATAAAAAAGATAGTTACATATGGATAAAACTTCATTTTATAAAACCCTGGTCTTTCCTCACCTACGTTTTGTTTTCTCATAATAAATAAAGTAGTTGCTGAAGCAACCATACCTACAGAATCAAGAAACATTACAAAACCAAGTATTTTCTCAAATTGGGAAGCAAATATTAAGGTAATAATGGACAGCAAAGCAAAAACAGACAAATTAATAACTAGCACCTGATTCTTCCCAATTTTTTTCTTAAAAATATTCGGCAATACTTTATCATCAGCCATTGCATACATTATGCGAGGATTAGCCATCATCATCACATTAATAAACGCTAATATTGCCACGAACATAAGTATAGAAAAAACTTGTTTTCCCGTCTCACCAAACAATTTTTCGGCAATGATTGATCCTACTCCTTTAGCGGATTTTAGTTGTTCAAAACCAATCAGTTGAAGATAAGAGTAATTAACAGATAAATAAATGAGAATTACAATTGCAATACCAATTATTATTCCCCGAGGAACAGTTCTTTCCGGGTTCACAACCTCATCTCCAAAATTAATTGATTGTTGATATCCTCCATATGTAAAACATACTGCAACCAGTGCAGCAGCTAGAGACCCTAAAAAGCCTGAAGGAGTAGATTTCAAAACCATCACTTCAGACGGATCGGCTCGTATATCAGTAAATATTGCCAATATGATCATAACAAGCATGCCTATTTTAACAATCATTAAAATATTTAGAGCTCGGGAACTTAAAATCAGTCCTTTCAAATTTAACAGAAAGAAAGTAATAATTGCTACAATTCCAAGAATTGAATTATAATATAAAGGGTAGTTCAATCCATATATTACATTCAATAAATATTCCGAACCAATAATGGCTACTCCTGAAAGAGCAGCAGCATTTGCAAAAAGTATAACACAATTCAAAGCAAATGCAATAGCCGGATGATAAGCGAAAGAAAAAATTTTGTAATATCCACCCATTACTGGATATCTTGATCCAATCTCGGCATAGGTAAGAGCCCCACATAAGGCAACAAGCCCTCCCAAGATCCATGCTATAAAAAAAACTTGAGAATTAATTGATGCCTTAGCAGCATCTGTAGCGGTTCTAAAAATTCCTAATCCAATCACAATGCCCACAACGATCATGGTCATTGAAAAAATATTTAACTTCTGTGAAGTTGAACTCATTAGATTAATTTATAAAAAATTAAAGTTCGATCAATGCAAAAAAACTAAAGCTTTTCGTAATCTTCCCACCGAATAGACTTATACAATTCTTCGCTGCAATAATGCAATTCCTTAAGTAGCATTTCTTGAGTTTTAAACCCTTGAGAAATCATGACTCGCTCCATATCCGTTTTAAAGTAAACATAACTTGGATACTTAAGCCTTCCATCTAATAAAGCTTCAGCAAATTCATGAACTCCTCTTCTTTCATTTAATTTAAATACAAATTTCTGCCCGTCATACATTATAGTATCGAGTTGTTCTGCATTGAATTTAACTGCATAATAATTTTTGTTGATATAGCTTACTACAGAGCTGTCAAGAAAAGTTGAAGCATCCATTTTTTTACACCAACCACACCAAGAAGTATAGACATCAATAAAAATATCTCTTGGCTTGTTAGCATTAAGTTTCATTGCTTCTTCCCAACTTAACCATTTTATAGAACTGTCTCGAATTTCTAACCCATATATATTGAATTGAATACTGGTTATCAACAACAACACTATTCTCATCTTTTAATTTTTTTCCAAAGATAAAAGAATTCTCTCCTCCTTCGAATTATTCTGGATTTCAGTGATAAAACATCCCTTGCTAAAATAATCTTTAAAACGTGTAATTAATAGAATTTTTTAGTCGATTTCTTTTTGAAAATAAATGACTAAGGTAATATTATCTCAGATATTAAAAGCTGAAGTCATTGATTAAGATTCAAAATATTTTGATTCAATAACTGAATTCAATCTATGAATTAAAGAAAGATATAACTTTGCCATTACAGGATGAGATTAACAATATTTCTTCAGCTTACTCTTCTTAGTATTGTAGCTATGGGTTGTAACAACAACTCTCAGTATTCTGAGAAAATAAATTCTGAAGTTCTAAAGCAATTATTGATTAACCGTTCAAATGGATTAGGCTTGGATTTTTTCATATTACCGGATTCGCATGAATTTGATAAGATACCTCAGGACAGCTCAAATCCAATTTCCAAGGTTAAAGTTAAACTAGGCAGATACCTTTTTTTCGATCCATCAATTTCATTTAATCCGAAATGCACAGCAGCTGCCAGAACCTTCTCATGTGCAAGCTGCCATTTTGCAGATGCGGGATTTCAGGCAGGCATCAGACAAGCAATTGCAGGAGGAGGTCGTGGTCATGGATTTTTGAGAATGAAACATCCGTTGTGCGATACTTCCGAAGTAGATGTACAATTACTGAGAACTCCAAGCATTGTAAATTGTGCCTATCAGAAAGTACAATTATGGAGTGGAAAATTGGGTTGTTGTGGCCCTAATTCCGGTTCAGATTCCCTTTGGCTAAAGGGTTCGTTTTTAGAACTTAATGGGTTAAAAATGGAAGGTGTGGAGACACAAGCAAGAGTCGCACTCGAAGCTCATGGTTTCAGAATGAGTCCAGAATTAATAAGTAACACTGAATATGGAACTTTATTCGATTCTGCTTTCAAAGGGGTTAGAAGTGATTTAATCTATAGAAGGTTCAGTATGGCCAAAGCTATTGCAGCATACGAACGAACCGTGCTGTGTAATGAGGCTCCTTTCCAGAAATGGTTAAGAGGAGATACAAATGCAATCAATGGGCATCAAAGGTTTGGCGCTTATCTCTTTTTTAGTAAAGCCAAGTGCTATACATGTCATACAGGACCAGCCTTGAATTCGATGAGTTTTCATGCACTCGGTTTTGAAGATATGAAAGGAGTCAATATTATATCCAAAATTGACATACCCTCTGATGTTATACTTGGAAGAGCAGGATTTACAAAGAATGAAAATGATAAATTCAAATTTAAAGTTCCGCAGCTCTACAATTTAAAAAATATAGAATTCCTTGGACACGGAGGTAATTTCTGCTCAATTGAAGAAATTGTACGATACAAAAATACAGCTGTGTCCCAAAATCCGAATGTTTCTGAAAAATACCTTAGCCCAGATTTCAAACCGTTATATTTAAATAATATGGAAATTAAAGCCATCGTTGATTTTATTGAGAATGCTTTATATGATTCAAATCTAAAAAGATATGAACCTGATCACGTTCCCTCCGGTTTCTGTTTTCCAAACGCTGATCTTGTTAGCAGAACACAACTTAATTGTAAATAAATTAGCTTGACAAATCCAAAAATCACAATAGTTACAACTTCCAATCTTGCCTATGATCATAGAATGCAAAGATGTATTAATGCATTGATAGAATCTGATTTTCACGTAAGATGCTTTAGCAGAAGTTTTAATAATAATGATTTCTATAACCCAAATCTAAAGGTAAATCAATTTTACAGACAGGATAATATTTCAACATTATTCAAGAAATCATGGTTATTTTATGCAGAATACAATCTAAGATTATTCATTAAATTATTACTCACTAAGCAAGATATAATTTATGCAGTTGATTCTGACACCTTGTTGTCTAGCACATTTGTCAAGTTAATTAAAAATAATAAACTAATATATGATGCTCACGAATACTTCGAACAAAGTCCAGAAATAATCAAGAAATCTTTTATTCAAAAAATATGGAATCTCATTACACATTTCGGTATTCGGAACTCTGATCTTTGCATTACCGTTAGTCACACTCTAGGGATAGAATTGAAAAAGGTATTTCATAAAAATTTTGTAATCATTAAAAATATTCCATCCTTCACAACTGAAATTCCTATCAACTATTCTTCTCGGCAAAAAATAATCTGGTATCAGGGAGTTTTAAATACCGGAAGAGGGCTTGAATTAATGATCGATTCAATGTGTGATTTGCCGGATTATACCTTTCACTTAGCAGGAGAAGGAGATCTTTCTCAAACACTTAGAAAAAGAGTATTGGAATTAAAACTTGAAACAAGAGTTATCTTTCATGGTATGTTATCAAAAACTGAGCTTGAACAATTGAACAGAAATGCATTCCTTGGTATAAATCTTCTATCGAACAATAGTCTGAATTATTACTATTCTTTGGCAAATAGGACCTTTGATTATATACATGCCGGGTTACCCGCAATACATATGAATTTTCCTGAATATCAAATGCTTCTCAAAGAGTACAAGGTAGGTGTTACAATCGAACTTCTCAACAAACAAGAATTAATTGAAGCAATAAGAAAATTTGAACATCAGAAAACATACGAATTTATGATTGCCGAAACCTATAAAGCTTCAAAAATTCTCAACTGGCAAAATGAAAAGCAAAAGCTAGTCAATGCTTTACAAAATTTAAATTTATTGGATTAGACTTAAACTTACTGATCCTCAATAAAGCCAGATCAATAGAAGAAGAGACTTAATTCCAGACGGAATATTATAAGTCTAGTCAATGTACTTATTGATAAAAAAAATTTGCAATCTTATTTAGCTGCTTTAGCATGATCCTCCAGAAATTTCTGAAGGCCTAGATCGGTTAGCGGATGCTTTAATAAAGATAATATTGCATCCAACGGACAGGTTACAACATCAGCTCCTGCTTTCGCAGCATCAACAATATGTAATCCATTTCGAATAGATGCCGCGAGTATTTCTGTATCAAAACCCTGCATGCTATAAACTTCAAATATATCAGTAATCAATTGCATTCCTGTCCAGTTGATATCATCAATTCTCCCTATAAAGGGGGACACATAAGTTGCACCTGCTTTCGCAGCAAGAATAGCCTGCCCGGCGCTAAAAACCAAGGTACAGTTTGTACTGATTTCCATTTCCGTAAACGATGAAATTGCTTTAACTCCATCTTTAATCATAGGAACTTTGACAATGATATTTTCAGCAATCATAGCCAGCTCTTTTCCCTCTTTAATCATTCCATTATAATCCGTTGAGATAACTTCAGCACTTACGTCTCCTTCAACAAGATCACAAATTTTTTTGTAGTGTTTGTAAATATTTGACTTTCCGGTAATTCCTTCCTTTGCCATCAAGCTAGGATTAGTAGTGACACCATCTAAAATGCCTAATTCTTTCGCTTCCGCTATTTGTGCTAAATTCGCTGTATCTATAAAAAATTTCATGAAATATTGAGTTGTGAGATCATTTGAAAATGTAAGAGCCCATCGCATCGCTCAACTTCACGCCTTTGCTGTATTTCTACCCTGGAGGATTAGAAGGAGCTGATCGTGAGCCCTTACGGGACGCAAAAATATATTGAAACAACATAATCCTTCATTTTATTGGAAAAAATACTTGCATTCCCTTCCAATAACCCTTTGAAGACGGATAAGCTTCCCAGGTTTCCCTCTGTTTTAATACAGGATGGTCGATCGACATCCTATAAGAAAATAACGCCAGATCATATCCTTCTTTTGGAACAGAATGACTGTATTTAATGTCTCCCATTAATGGACATCCGATAAAAGCAAGCTGAGCTCTTATTTGGTGCGAACGACCCGTAATTAGTTTGATTTGAATTAGATATTTACCTTCTTTTGATGCAATCAATCTGTATTGAAGGGTACAATCCTTAGATCCCGGTACCGGATCAGAGCTGATGGTTACCCTATTTAAATTTGTATCCTTAACTAAGAAATGCGTAATTTCCTGCTCATCCATGGGTGGTCTGCCTGTAGTCAATGCAAGATAGTATTTGTCAACGGTTCTGTATTTAATCTGCTTCTGAAGGCGCTCAAAAGACTTTGAATTTTTTGCAAATATCATGATTCCGCTGACAGGTCGGTCTAATCGATGTAACAAACCAACATAAGCTTTACCTGGTTTGTTATACTTAATTCTCAGATAATCATTGACATATTGAATCATTGAAGGCTCTTGAGTCTTGTCATCCTGTGAGAGAATATTACTGGGCTTAATGACTACTAAAATGTGATTATCTTCGTATAAAATCTCAAATATCGGCTTCATGTATTACCACAAAGGTAAAATCAAACTCGCCATTTCTCCTTGCCCCAACGATACTTTCATCTTTGGTCCATGGATAAATGGTAATATCCATTCAGCTCCAGAAATTTCAAAAGTGTCCTACCTTGATATCCAAGAGTTGAATGAATCAGCCTTTGGTGGAGAATATGATATTATAAAGGTAAGTGCTGCTATTGCTGATGAATTAATGGATATATACAATCTTCTATCTTGTGGAGCTGCTATGGGATTAGATTGTGGTCCTATACTTGTTTCGAAGTCGATTTCTTCATTATCAGAACCATTAAAAACGGTTGCGATACCCGGCAAGAATACTACGGCAAACTTTCTATTTAACTATGCATATCCGCAGGTAAAGGACAAAATGTATATGAATTTTTCAACTATTGAACAGGCTGTTCTGGATAATCAATGCAGTGCAGGAGTCCTGATCCATGAAGGAAGATTTACTTATGAAGAAAAAGGCCTGCATCTGATTTCTGATCTAGGAACTTATTGGGTAGAAAAAACCGGATTGCCTATACCGCTTGGTGTCATTCTTGTAAAAAAAGAGATTAATGTAAAGGATATTGAGGATATTATTAGAAGTTCAATTCGATATGCCGAAAGCCATCACAATGAATTAATGCCTTATATCCTTAAATACTCGAACGAACTTAATGAAAACGTAGTTAAGCGACACATATCCTTGTATGTCAATGACTTAAGTAAAGATTTTGGTAGACCAGGAAGAGATTCTTTAGAATTTCTATGGAAAATTAAAAACAAACTAGAAGAAGATGAATAAATTAACATTATTAAATTTTTTAATGCTTAAATATGTTAATTTCAAGTACTTATAAACTATATTAAATTTATCTCAGAATTCTTATTGACAAGAAATTACAATTGGCATGGTCTTTGGTAAAGTTAGAGTGAGTTTTGAGTTTTGGTTATTAAATGAAGATTTGCCCGTATAACGTATACGGGCATTCTTTTTTTAAGCACATTAGGAAAGGTTTGATAACTTCGCCCAATAATAAACCATTTATGATCATTGGTGTACCAAAAGAAATCAAACCAAGCGAGAATCGTGTTGCTCTTACTCCTGCAGGAGCATTGGAACTTTGTAAAAGAAAACACGTAGTTTATGTTCAAAGTACGGCCGGCATAGGCAGTGGCTTCAGTGATGCTGATTATGTAAGCGCCGGAGCTAAAATTCTCAATTCCATTGAGGAGATCTATTCAATATCAGAGATGATCATTAAGGTAAAGGAGCCAATTACAATTGAGTATTCTCTTATAAAACCTAATCAGTTACTATTCACTTACTTTCATTTTGCTTCATACGAACCTTTAACTCATGCAATGATTAACAGCAACGCGGTTTGTCTGGCTTATGAAACCGTTGAGCTTCCAGATCGAAGTCTTCCGCTATTAATTCCTATGTCAGAAGTTGCAGGAAGGATGGCAGTTCAAGAAGGAGCTAAATTTCTAGAAAAACCCCAAAAAGGGAAAGGCATACTTCTAGGTGGTGTTCCAGGGGTTCCACCCGCCAAAGTTTTGGTTCTTGGAGGCGGTATTGTTGGTACACAGTCTGCAAAAATGGCAGCTGGCCTAGGTGCACAGGTATCAATTCTTGATGTAAGTTTAAATCGATTAAGATATCTGGCTGACGTAATGCCTGCTAATGTTAATACAATGTTTTCAAATGAATACAACATCCGTGAGCTGGTTCAGAGCCATGATTTAATTATTGGTGCAGTATTAATACCAGGAGCAAAAGCTCCAAGTCTGGTTACTAGGGATATGCTTAAAACAATGCATCCAGGAACAGTATTGGTTGATGTGGCTATTGATCAAGGTGGATGTATTGAAACTTCTAAACCTACAACTCATGAAGATCCAATTTTTATTGTAGATGATGTAGTACATTATTGTGTAGCAAATATGCCTGGTGCGGTACCATATACATCTACAGTTGCACTTACGAATGCAACACTACCCTATGCAATACAGCTTGCAGATAAAGGCTGGAAAAAAGCATGCACAGATAGCAGGCCATTAATGCTGGGATTGAATGTAGTAAATGGCAAAGTAGTATATGAGGGGGTAGCCAATGCTTTTAATTTGAAGCATACTAAAGTTGAAGAAATTTTGTAATAAATAGTAGGCAATTTGAAATTAAATTTTGATTCTTCAATTAATTTTCCTTTTTTTAGTTTATAATATGGAAATTATTGATTTTTTAATATTGAACTAATTTAAATAAAAAATAACTTGTTTAAATTCACGTTTATATACTAAATTGACGACTGAATTCAACATTTTATTAATTAAACCCAATCAACTATGAATATAACTTTAGATGAGCTTCGCAACTTAAAACATCGACTTCCACATGGGAGTATTAAGAGAATTGCTGAGGAATTAAACATGGATGAGCAGCAGGTAAGAAATTATTTTGGAGCTCAGCATTTAGAAAATAGTGGGAACCACCTTCAGTCTGGACCCAATGGTGGGATCGTACATATCGAAGATGAACGAATATTAAATCTTGCCAATCGCATTCTAGAAGAATCTACGCAGAAGGCATCATCAAACTAGTAAAAAATTTAATTTTTTCTTATAACTACCTGAGGCTTGTTGAATACGTTTAGCAAGCCTTTTTTATGTTCTGACTGCTTGATTATCTTTTCTATTGATCGATGATCTTGTTCCTCTCTTGTTGAATGTACTTTTTGTTATAATTTATTACTAGTCCAACAAATTCATTATAAGAAATCAATCCTGACTGAACATTATTCTTTTTTAAATACCAATCATATATCGCATTTCTAATATCCGGATAGAAATCCGGATATTTATCATGCATTTGTTTGATTTCAATCAAATCCGATCTCACATCCTTACTCAAGGTACTTTTTAAAGAATCTAAATTAAATTGATTCTTTTGCGGATAACTATATATAAGATACTTATAGAATGAAATCAGAGCAGAATATCTTATCATTAAATTTTTTGATTGTAAACAAGATTCAAAAGCCAACCAATTACATTCCCCTTCATCTGTCCAACCCATACCATGTGCAAGCTCATGTGTCATCGTAAAAGGAACCTCAATAGGATGCAAACCTGCATCAATCATACTCTCACCCGCAAAAGGCCAATAAATACCAGCTGTTGACAAAACAAGCAAACTTCCTTTGGGCCACAACCTTTTACATTTAACGGGGCAAAAGCTGGAAAGATTATTTGAGTCCAGAAAATTGTTCAATTCTTGACAAAGAGTATTATTCAATTCATTAAGTTCAATCTTTTTCTGGAATGTAATGTTCATTCGTGTCGAATTCAAATCATATATCGTAGCCACTAAAGTATTCTCTAGTTCTGACAACTTAACTGCTCCCTCCAATTGCAATTTCTGCTTAATCGGTTCACGATAATAATTAAAGCCCCAAAAAATATAAAAGTAAGCAAGATGTGCAAGCAAGATTAATACAAAATGCCAAATTACAAATAACATCGGATTTGAACTCCTCGATCGAATTCTAATTACAAAATACAGTATTGATATCACACCTATTAGCCAACAGTATGACAATGAAAATGAAACTGATTCAGAAATCTTTGCCCAAACTACTCTGTATGATTTAAAAAGATAATGATAATAATATTTTTCAACAAAATCTTTCTCATAACAAATACAAAAGAAAATCAAAAGGGCAATTAATATCAACAAAGTATTAATACTTGCAATAATCCAAATGAACACCATGGATCTACCAATTCTTGAACTGCTAAAAAAGCTTTTGATATCTATGAACTTTTTAATAATATATAACGTTTACTAAGTTCAAAATTATAAAAAAATGGCATTTGAATTTACAGACACAAACTTTAAGGAAACAGCTCTTGCAGAAAATGGTATTGCTGTAGTTGATTTTTGGGCAGAATGGTGTGGACCCTGCAGATTAGTCTCACCAATTATTGACGAGTTGTCGTCGGAATATGCTGGAAAGGCTCAAATTGGAAAATTGAATGTTGACCACAATCCTGAAGTATCGATGCAATTTGGAGTAAGGTCAATTCCAACAATATTATTTATAAAAAATGGAAAAGTCGTAGAAAAACATGTAGGAACTGCTACAAAAGCGACCTTAAAACAGAAAATTGACGCTTTAATCTAATTGAAATAAAGTTTTAGTTAAAAAAATTATAAAGCCCTTAACTTTGTAAGCTTAAGGGCTTAGTTTTTTAGCATCATGAGTTTTTTTGATCAGTTTCCGGTCCAGGCCTACAACAATCTTGAGTTACTGGCACAACAAGTTGTGGAAGGCTTTATAATTGGAATGCACAAATCTCCATTTCATGGATTTAGTGTTGAATTTGCTGAACATAGAATTTATAATAGTGGAGAAAATATAAAAAACATTGATTGGAAGGTTTATGCTAGAACGGATAAGCTTTTTTCAAAAAAATTCGAAGAAGAAACCAATCTCAGATGTCAGATTGTAATTGATATCTCCTCATCCATGTATTTTCCGGAGGAAAAATTAAAATCAGGTTCAGTATTAAATAAGTTGAAGTTTTCTAGTTTAGGAGCTGCCTGCATAATGAATATTTTAAGAAAACAAAGAGATGCCTTTGGATTGAGCTTATTCTCAGATCATCTTGAACTACATACTCAAGCCAAATCTTCAACAACACATTACCAGTTTCTCCTTAGCCAGTTGGAAAAATGGATAAAGTCGCAGGAAATGAATCGAAATTCAAATCCAGCATTAGCGCTTCATCAGATTGCTGAAGAAATACATAAAAGATCAATGGTAATTATCTTCAGCGACATGTTCGATAATTCAGATAACCTAGATGAACTCTTCAGCTCACTTCAACACTTAAAACACAGAAAACATGAGGTTATACTGTTTCATGTTCTGGATAAAAAACTCGAATTGGAATTTGAATTTGGAAATCATCCCTACCAATTTGTTGATATGGAAACAGGAGAGAAACTAAGATTACAAACTCAACAGATTCAGTCTATTTATAAGCAAAAAATTGTGTCTGTTCAAAAGGAAATAGAATCCCGTTGTATTCAGAACAGAATTCAATATCTTCAGGCAGACATTAATGAAGGATACGATTATATCCTTCAACTTTTCCTATTAAAAAGAAGAAAAATGAACTAATTATGGCCAAATTATTACTCTCTAAAATTCCAACTGATGCACCAAAGTCTTTTAAGAAAGAGAAAACAAAAAAGGATACTAAAAAGCTTGTAAAAGAAATTGGCGAGCTTACAGCCAAGATGCATGCCGAAAAGAAACATTCAATTTTAGTTGTATTGCAAGGCATGGATGCAAGTGGTAAAGATGGCGCAGCCAGAAAGGTGTTTGCAGATTGCAATGCACTCTTACTGGATTCCTATCCATTCAAAAAACCAACAGAGGAAGAATTTGGACACGATTTTCTGTGGAGAGTTCACAAACAAACACCGGGTAAAGGTCAGGTAAAGATTTTTATTCGATCTCACTATGAAGATATTCTTGTACAAGCAGTTCACAAGTGGATTACTCCCGAAAGAGTAAAGATTAGAATGGAAGCGATCAATGCATTTGAAAAATTATTGGAAAAAGATAACAATACCACAGTTCTTAAATTTTATATGCACATTTCCCATAAGAAGCAATTAGAAAAGCTGGAAGAAAGAAAAACAAATCCGGAAAAACAATACAAATTCAATCCACAAGATTTTGAAGAAAGTAAGTTATGGGCTCAATATATGAAACAATACCAATACGCTATTGAAAACTCTCAAGTTCCATGGTATATTATTCCTTGTGATCAAAGATGGTATCGGGATTACTCAATTGCAAAAATCGTGCTGGGAGTGCTGAAGAAGCTAAATCCAAAACTTCCGACTCTGAAGAATGATTAACAAGATGCGGGTTGACAAATGGTTATGGGCTGTAAGAATATATAAATCCAGAACTCAAGCGACAGAAGCATGCAAGAAAGGAAAAGTAAAGCTGAATGATGAAATATTAAAACCTTCAGCTTTAATTGAAACAGGTCAAGTAATTCATTTAAGAAAAGATAAATTTAATCTTATATTCAAAATATCTCAGCTGATACCTAATCGTGTATCAGCAAGAATTGCATCTTCTTGTTACGCCAATTTGACGTCACAAGAAGAATTAGACAAATTTAAAGAATTCAGCGATTCTGCATTCTACATTGCGACCAACTATCATATCTCTCGCAGACCTACAAAAAAAGAAAGACGAGAAATTGATGAGTTTCTTGTAAGTGATTCAAAAATTAGTACGGAAGAAGAATAAATATAGTATTCAATCTGTTTAAGAATTTTGGCAGATAAATTAGCCTTTATAATACTATGGTTTAGTTCTGTTTTTAAATTACCTTTTCTATCAAATTCTTAAACATCGATCAGGTTGTGGAGGTTATCGGAGTCGAACCGACGACCTCTTGCATGCCATGCAAGCGCTCTAGCCAGCTGAGCTAAACCCCCATTAATCTTAAGTGTGCAAAGATATTATTATAATTGAGTTTGAGAAGATAATCCTTCATACTAAGATTCAAAATATATATAAATATTTGAACTATTTTTTTAGATTTGACGTTATATACCTTTTTAACAATAAAAATTTATTATAATGAGTTTACAAGACAAGTACAGAGCAGTACTAAATCTAGGAGAAGAACTTGGTGTTCAAAATGGTTCGGTTGTAGAAGAAGGTGGAGTTCTAAAGGTAAGAGGAACCGCTGCCGATCAATATGCTAAAAACCAATTATGGGATAAGATAAAAGAAATTGGAGGAGATAATCCAAGTGATTTTATTGCTGATATTTCGGTTGCGAATACTGGCTACTATACCAAACACACAGTAGCAAAAGGAGAAAGCTTAAGCCTAATTGCTAAGCATTATTTCAAAGATCCAATGAAATACAAACAGATATTTGAAGCTAATAAGGACGTACTGAATAACCCGGATCTGATTCATCCTGGTCAGGAATTGGTAATTCCCAATATTTAGTAAATAAATTATATTTTTACAGGGTTGTACATCGTTTTTGTACAACCCTTTTTTATTTTTAATAACAACTTTTAAGAAAATTATTTAAGAAGATTTTTGTTTAAATCCTGAAACAGTTATTAAAGCATGTATAAAATATCTCTCTGCTCCACTTTATTCCTCAATTTTTCATTCGCCATAATAGCCCAGGAAGGTCCGAAAGCTATCGTAGAAAATTATCAAAAATTGGATCAGCGAGAAGCAGTAAGATCAATATTTATTGATAAACAGAATTACAAATGGCTTGGCACAGACAAGGGTTTGTACAGAATTATTTCAATGAACGATGATCCCGAATTAATAAGCAAGGATAGTATAACCGCTATAACCGAGGATAAAAAAGAAATGCTGTGGTACAGCAACAGGTCCCAAAGTTTAATAACTGAAGATAAATCCCAACTCATTCAACTCAACAACAACAAGATTCAAATTAATTGTATGAGTTATTACAAAGGCGACATTTGGGTGGGTACCTCCAATGGATTATATAGAGTTTCTGATGATCAAAATAAGGTTTTATCTAATTTCACAAAAGACAATTCAAAGCTAAAGTCTAATCAAGTCAACGTCACATACGTCGATAAAGAGAATAGATTGTGGGTAGGTACTGATGCCGGAGTTGCAATCCTTGATAATAAGGATTGGGATCACTATGAGAAAGATCATAAGATTACCGGAATAATCTCAACCTCAGAAGGTGTTTGGTTATTGGCGGAAAAAAAAATGTGGTTAATCTATAAAGAAGATGGGAGAAGCCGCTGGCAGGATGCTGCAGTTAGAAGAGGAATAAGCCGTGGACCTGTCAGAGCAATCGTTTCAGACAGCAAAGGAAATGTCTATATAGCTTCTGAAATTCTGGTACAGTTCAATCCGTATACCGACAAGTCCATATTAATAGATAAAGATTATGGATTTGTTTCTTCCCAGACATTAGCTTTAGCCTGTGACAAAAATGATGATCTTTGGGTAGGCACTGCCGATCGCGGATTGTTTCGTATAGATATGCTGGATTCTGAGGTCAAAGAACTAACCGCAGTAGCTTTTACAAAGGGGGAAATAAAATGTCATGGAAATAAGTCTGCTTCTATTAGATTAGTAGTTAACGGGGGAAAAACTCCTTATAAATACCATTGGAACAAACCTGAAATGGAAGGCAGTTCAAAGGACAGTTTAGGAGCAGGTGATTATACTGTTACCATCACAGATGCTGAAGCCAATGAATATATTGCCAGTGTTACTATAAAAGAGCCTGAACCAGCTACTATGGAATTAATTGGCAAAGAAAGAGTAAGTGATGTTTCAAAAAAAGATGGCAAAGCTTCTATCAAAATACGAGGCGGAAATCCTCCTTTAAGAATAGTTTGGGATAATGGTAGAAGTGGAGAATCGGTTTCAAACTTAAGCTTGGGAAAACATATTATTAGAGTATATGATCAAAATAATTGTCAATATAATTTTGATTTGGTCATCGATGCCCCGAAAGTTATTCCTGAACTTGAAAAAACCAAAATTGCCGTTGGCCAAACTCTTCGAATCAATCAAATGTACTTTACTGCAGATTCAAGTGTAGTGTCTCCTGAATCTTTTGCCGTACTCGAGGAGATATATGAGTTTTTGAATAATAATCGGGGAATAACCGTAGAAATTGGCGGTCACACAAATGGAATTCCTCCCCATGAATATTGTGATAAATTATCTACAGACAGGGCTAAAAATGTTGCTGAGTATCTCTATAACAGAGGTATACCAATATCTCAAATAAGCTTCAAGGGTTATGGAAAACGAAATCCAATAGCCTCAAATGATACACAATCCGGCAGGAACAAAAACCAAAGAGTAGAGCTAAAAATTATTGAAATACTGGATAAATAGTAACAATTCGCTGATTTCCACACTTTTAAAGTTTAAAGCCTTTTATATCTTTGCAGGCTGATTAGAACCAGTTTGTGTTCTTCAGTTAATTATGTCTAGAATTTTACTCAATAGCTGTCCATTTTGTGGCTCCTTAAACTTAATGAATGTTTTTGAAGTTAAAGACCATAAGATTAGTCAGGAAATCTTTCACCTTGTTGATTGTTCTGGCTGTGGATTGAGATTTACACAAGACCCACCTTCAGCAGAATCCATAGGAACTTATTATGATAGTCCCAGATACATCTCTCATTCCGATAACAAAGTTGGACTAATCAATTATTTATATCATCGTGTTAGAAGTATTATGCTTCAAAAGAAGTACGAATTGATACAATCCCTTTCCAATCAAAAATCAATCCTTGACATAGGATCAGGAACAGGATACTTTCTGAATACAATGAAAAAAAATGGATATGAGACCTGTGGAATCGAAATTAATGAATCTGCCAGAAAATATTCTATAGATAAATTCAATCTTGAAATTTATACTCCTGACTATTTAACTGAAAATAAAATCCATAAACGATTTGGGACTGTTACGTTGTGGCATGTCTTAGAACATATATATAATCCGAAGGAATATCTTTCACACATAAATGCCTTGATTCTTGATTCAGGCTATTTAATCATTGCGGTACCCAATTATAAATCGACAGATGCCCGATACTACGCTTCAAATTGGGCCGGCTATGATGTTCCTAGACATCTTTGGCATTTTGATTTTAATAGTATGCGATCATTAGTAGAATCCAATGGATTTAACTTGATTAATACAAAAAGATTGCACTTTGATTCTTTTTATGTATCAATTTTAAGTGAATCGTACAAACGCTCTTTTTTAAGTACAATCAAAGGTGCAACAATCGGATTATATTCGTGGATCGTAAGCCAGTTAAAAAAGAATAAAACTAGTTCTATAATCTATATATTTAAAAAACAAAGCTCATGATCCAGACCGCTGAAAGAGCCTCTTCACAAGATATGGTCGATAACTATGTATATCAAAGATGTTTATTTGCCTATCACGAAGTAAAATCAAAGCTAAATGGAAAGGTATTGGAAATCGGAACTGGAAGTGGTCTAGGAATTGAAATTATATCAAATCATTGTGATTCCTTATTGACCTTAGATAAATTTTACAGCGAACTGGATTTTACTAAATTCAGCAATGTCGAATTCAGACAATTGGAAATTCCTCCTTTAAGAGGTATTGAAAGTAACACTTATGATTACGTAATTAGCTTTCAGGTTATAGAACATATTGAAAATGACAATGCTTATTGTGCAGAAATAAATCGTGTTCTTAAACCGGGCGGAAAGTTCATACTAACAACTCCTAACAGACTGCAATCATTAACTAGAAATCCCTGGCATGTAAGGGAATATACAGGACAGGAATTAAAAGAACTATTGTTGACTAACCAATTTTCCAGTGTAGATATGTTAGGAACTTTTGGAAGTGAAAAAGTAAATAATTACATTGAGAAAAATCGAGATTCCGTTAGAAGAATAACTAAATGGGATATCTTCAATTTACAATATCGTCTTCCCAGGAAATTATTACAAATTCCTTACGATATCATGAATCGGCTAAACAGAAAACGAATTGCTTCAAAAAACAATGAATTAACTTCTTCAATAAGATTTGAAGATTTTTTTGTTGCTCCTCACAATTCAAATAGTTTAGATCTTTTTTTTATTGCTACAAAATAAGGCACAAGGAATATAAAAAATTATAAGAATTTATATAGTGGAATATAATCATCAGGAAATAGAGAAAAAATGGAGGAGAATTTGGGAACAGAATAATACAAATAAGGTTGAGAATGATTATTCAAAGCCAAAGTATTATGTACTTAGTATGTTTCCTTATCCTTCAGGCGCCGGACTACATGTCGGACATCCATTAGGATATATTGGTTCCGATATTATTGCTCGATATAAAAGGATGAAAGGCTTTAATGTACTTCATCCAATGGGCTTCGATGCTTTTGGTTTACCTGCAGAACAATATGCCATTCAGACAGGAACACATCCTGAAATCTCAACTAAAAAAAATATAGAACGTTACCGTCAGCAATTGAATCTAATTGGATTCAACTATGATTGGACGAGAGAGGTTATTACCTGTTCTCCAAATTATTATCGATGGACCCAATGGATTTTTATTAAGCTTTATTCACATTATTTTAATTGCCAATCAAAAGTTGCCGAACCCATCGAAAAACTGATTTCTCATTTTAATAAAAATGGGACAAATCAGTGCAATGCATTTACATCGGAAAGTATTAATTTTTCTTCCAATGAATGGCAATTAATGTCAGCGAGAGATAAAGATCAAACTTTAATGAATTTTCGACTTGCTTACCGTAAAAAAGGATATGTAAATTGGTGTGAAGCTTTGGGAACAGTACTAGCCAATGATGAAATTAAAGACGGAGTATCTGAAAGAGGAGGTCATCCGGTAGAAAAGAGGGCGATGATGCAATGGGCTCTTCGAATTACAGCATATGCAGATCGATTACTGAATGATTTGGAAGATTTAGATTGGTCTGAATCCATGAAAAACATGCAACGTCACTGGATAGGAAAATCAACTGGCGCACAAATATTTTTTCCAATTGATGGATCTACTTCAAAATTAGAGATATTCACTACCAGACCAGACACATTGTTTGGAGTTAGTTTTATGGTAATTGCTCCAGAACATGAGCTGATTGATGTTCTCACAGAATCATTACAAAAGAAAGAGGTACTTGAGTATCTTGAATATGTCAAGTCTCGTAGTGATCTTGAACGATTATCCGAAAACAAAGTTGTGAGTGGTGTATTTACCGGTTCTTATTGTATCAATCCATTTAATGGTGCTAAAATTCCAATCTGGATCTCAGAATATGTTCTGATTGATTATGGAACCGGGGCAATTATGGCGGTTCCCGGACATGATGTCCGGGATAAATCTTTTGCATTAAAATATCATTTACCGGTTATCAAAGTAATCGAGCAAGATGAGAAAGATATTGAAAGTAAAAATGGCGTCATGATTCATTCTAATTTTCTTAATGGTCTTAATGTAGAAGAAGCAATTAACCGGGCAATACTTGAATTAGAATCAAATAATATTGGGTTTAGAAAAAATCAATATCGACTTAGAGATGCGAATTTTAGTCGACAACGTTATTGGGGTGAACCCTTTCCTGTTTGGTATGATAAGGATGATGTTTGCCATACATTACGTGATCATGAATTACCGTTGGAACTTCCATGGCTCGAAAAAATTACAGTAGGATCGCAAGGAAAATCACCACTTATTCATGCAACTGAATGGGCCAATCCTTCAGAAGGAATTACTAGAGAACTAGATACAATGCCGGGATATGCGGGCTCAAGTTGGTATTACTTGCGATATATGGATCCAGACAACAATATGGTGTTTGCCTCAGAAGAAGCATTGAAATATTGGCAAAATGTTGATCTGTATATTGGAGGCACAGAACATGCTGTGGGACATTTAATGTATGCCAGATTCTGGCATAAGTTTTTGTTTGATCTAAATTTGATTACCAGTAATGAACCCTTTAAGAAATTAGTTAATCAAGGTATGATTCAAGGCATTATTGAAAATATCCTTTTGATTAAAGACAGTAAGCCTAATTGTTTTATAAGTGCTAATCTCTCAAAAAATTATAAGGAAGATCAATTGGTTAGAATTCCATTATTTGTAGGTTATGTAAAAAATTATAACACTTCAGACTCTCACTTGGACAAAGATGGATTAAATGAATTTGTAAAATGGAAGCCAGATTTCAAAAATGCCGTATTTCAAACTGAAGAAGGCACATTTAATATTGAATCAATACCTGAGCAAATTAAATTTAAAACAATTTCGGAAGTAGGTAAGATGTCAAAACGATATCATAATGTCGTTAACCCTGATGATGTTATTGTAGAATATGGTGCAGATGTTTTTAGAATGTATGAAATGTTTCTCGGACCTTTGGAAGATTCCAAGCCCTGGGACACAAATGGCATCACAGGAGTATATGGATTTCTAAAGAAGTACTATCGATTGTTTTTCGACGAACAAAATAAATTTTCAATAATTGATATTAACCCGAACAAGGAAGAAT
Organism: Saprospiraceae bacterium; assembly: GCA_020848695.1. GTDB lineage: Bacteria > Bacteroidota > Bacteroidia > Chitinophagales > Saprospiraceae > Vicinibacter. Next base: position 14,909 of record JADLHT010000017.1, on the reverse strand, counting down.
TAAAAATATTGCATACCTGTATAAAAAAAGTAAATGAAGATATTTCCAATCTATCATTCAACACTTCAATTAGCAATTTTATGATCTGCGTAAATGAGTTGCGCCGAATCAATTGCAGAAATTTAAATATTCTTTCTTCTTTAAATAAATTATTAGCACCTTTTGCCCCTTTCATTACTGAAGAAATTAATGAAAAGTTGGGATTTGCCGAATCTGTTCATCATCAATCCTACCCGATTCATTCTGAAGAGTACCTTGTTACTGATGAGGTTACTTACCCCATCAGTATAAATGGTAAGAGACGACACGAATGGACTGTATCTAAAAACAAACCACAATCAGAACTGGAAACTGAAGTTCTACTTCTTCCAGAAATTCAAAAATGGTTAAAAGGATCTCCAATTAAAAAAATCATTATAGTACAGGGAAGAATGATTAATTTAGTAGTTAGTTAATTTATAAAATGATTAAATGATGGAAAATCTTGAATTGCATGAATTTCACGGAACCTTATCAGAAACAATAAACAAGCTATATTCTCTAGGATACAATCATGATTTCAATATCAAAGAAAATTGTATTATATGCAATAAGTCCAACATTTCATTGTTACCAGATGAATTTCAGATTGATTATGTTTATCGTTTTGAAGGTGATTCAGATCCAGAATATCAATCCGTCTTATATGCAATATCTTCTGTCAAGTATCAAGTTAAAGGCATTCTGGTTAACGGATATGGACCTTCGGCAGATGAAGCTTCTTCAGCATTAATAGAAAAACTAGAAATTCGGAATAAAAAATATTGAAATTTGCTACATCACATCAGGATACAAAGAGAATTCATACCCATAAAATACTTCAATTTTAATGATTCAATTAATTATCACAATTAGTAGATAAATATTTATTCACATTCTCAGATAATGAGTTAAATTGATTGCAAGTTCGCTCTTGAGATTATTATTTTGTCATTGAGTGCAAGAAATATAATTAAATTATACTATCTTTACGTTATTGCAAGGTATTACAGATTCCATATCTTTAGAATCTGTTCATTTCTTAGCTCGACATATCCAGAATAGTTTTATTGTTTCAAATTGTCTAGGAGCAAATAAACCTTAATTGTTGAATAAATTATAATATACTTATTATGATTACAGTTATAATTCCTACATTAAATGAAGAAGAACACATTGCAAGCGTAGTTAAATATGCAACGAGACAAACAAATGTATCTGAAGTTATTGTTGTTGATGATAAATCCCTAGACAAAACGGTTAAACTTGCCATAGAAAATGGAGCAAAAGTTATTACGAGCACAAAATTAGGCAAAGGAGCTTCCATGAAAGAAGGAATGCTTTGTGCTTCGAATGAAATTATTGTGTTCTTGGATGGAGACATAGAACCCTATCCTGAAAATACGATATCATCATTAACAACTCCTCTTTTAAATAATGAATGCGATTTTGTTAAATCAACATTTAAAAGAAATGCAGGCAGAGTCACAGAGCTTGTTGCAAAACCGCTCTTAAGTATATTCTTTCCAGATCTAACGAACTTCACTCAACCATTAAGCGGAATGATTGCTGGAAACAAATCCTATTTTACAAAAATAGATTTTAGAGAAGACTATGGTGTAGATATTGGAATATTAATCGATATGTATATTATGAATTCAAGGATGCGAGAAGTTGAAATTGGTTACCTTGAAAACAAAAGTAAACCATGGCAGGCATTGAGTAGGATGAGCAAGGAGGTAGCTCAAACAATAATTCAAAAAGCAGCGATGCAGAATAATCAGAACTACAACTTTGAAGAATTAAGTATACTGAATAAGATTCGCTCTCAGATGGAATTTGCTCTCGATAAGCAATTGAGTCGTTTGAACAAATTGATCGTCTTTGATATGGACAATACGATTCTAAAAGGTCGATTTATTGATTGTTGTGCCGAAAAATTTGATTTTATTAAAGAATTAATGGATATTCGGTCTAACGAATCAGACTCTGTAGTGGTTACCAAACAGATTACAAAACTTCTCTCCGGTATAACTTACAATAAACTAATTGCAGTAACTGATCAAATTGAAATTGTTAACGGAATAAAAGATATTGTTTTGGGTTTGAAGCAGAAAGGATATATTACAGGAATTATCACAGATAGTTATGATTGTATTGCAAACCATATTAAAAATAAACTCGGAATGGATTTTGCTTTGGGAAATGAACTCGAATTCTCTAAAAGCATATGCACAGGAGAAGTAAAAATTCCTTCCTTTCTGGTTAATAGTCCGAAAAGTATATGCAAACATTCCTTATGCAAGACTAATACATTATTATCCATAAGTGAGAAGTATAACATACAAATAGAAAATTGCATATGTGTTGGTGCTAGCTTGAATGATCTTTGCATAATTAAGCATTCCGGATTAGGAATTGCCTTTAATTCGAATAATGATCTATTAAACCATCATGCTGATATAATTCTTAGTGAAGAAAATTTTTCTGAATTAGCAGAAATTGCTAAATAGTATAACCAAAGGTATAAAAAAACTTCCTATTTTCCCGAAGCACAAGCGCCACACCGCATGCATGTAAGTTGTATTCATTCCTATGAGTTTATCAGCTTCACAACATCGATTCTTACCATAAACTCAAGGATATACTTAATTGAATTGCTACTTATCCTTCAAATCCAATCTCAGGCTTTTTGCTTCCGAGATGAACCAAGAAAAATACCAACACCCAATCATTCACAAGGAAACCATCGCAACCATAAAGATGCACTTACTCGATCAGATACATTGAAATTAATAATTCAAAACAATTAAAGGGATAGTGAAAGCAATAGAAATTGATAAATAATTAACCAACTTTAAAAAGTTTATTAATGAAATTGAAAACGATGGTAAGATCTTGAGATGTTATAATTTCAAAAAAAAAATTTATAAAGTCGTCAATGGAAATAAAATTCTTGAGACTAAGAAATATCCTGATCCCTATATTGATATTCCTTACTAATTTTGCTGAAAATACTTCGAAGTAATGATTAGTACAAATGAAATATTAATAAGACTATGTCTCGCCTCATTTCTAGGTGCTATGATTGGGCTTGAAAGAGAACGAAAGGATTGGGTAGCCGGCATGAGAACACATATGATGGTTTGCCTTGGTGCTTGTTTAATTATGATTGTTTCTTCTTTTGGATTTTCGGATATTCTTGGAACTGATCATGTAACACTTGATCCTTCCAGAATTGCTGCACAGGTTATAAGTGGAATCGGGTTTATTGGCGCTGGAACAATTCTATTCATAAAACAAGGAACCGTCAGAGGCCTAACAACGGCATCTGGCTTATGGACAGTTGCAGCTATTGGACTCGCAACCGGTGGTGGCTTATATTTTGCAGCAGGAGTTACTACAGTTTTAGCATTGATTATTCTTTGGGCGCTACAGCCCCTAGAACTAATATTTTCTAAAAAATTTAAGCACAGAACATTAAAAATTTCAGTAAATCAACAAATAGATAATACAGAACTGATAAAAAAACTACTTAGTATTGAAAACGCAAAACTTCAATCCTTTGCACTCGAGAAGAATAACGATGAATTAGTATATTTGTTAAAATTTGATGATACAGATATTATTCATTTTGACAATCTACTTACAGATTTAAAAAATAATTCATCAATTAAGGATTTTATTTGGTCATAGATAATAGAAAAGTTACTTAAAATTTAAATACTATATTCATTTACAATTATTTTCAGAGTATGAAAATAGACACAATTCTTATTATTTGTTTTCTTTCAGTTAATTACCTGGCTAAAGCTCAACAAAATACTCGTCCTACCGACTCAATACTTATCTATGGAAAAATAATTCAACCTATCATTATAAGCTTGGACGATATCAACAGACTTCCAAGCATAACAATTACTGATCAAATTATTTACAATCAAAATGGACAGATAAAAGATACTCTCACTGAACTTCTCGGTGTCCCATTAAAGTCTGTTTTAAGTTCAATTCAATTTGTGCATCAGAAAGCCAAGGAATTGAATGCCTTCTATTTTATTTTTAGAAGCTCAGATAATTACAAAGCTGTCTTTTCATGGAATGAAATCTACAATACAGAAATCGGGGATCATATTTTTATAATAACAAAAATCGACAAGCAGCACTACAATGAAATAGATAAAAGAATTTTTCTTATATCAACAAAAGATTTAAAAACAGGACGACGAAATATTAAAGGACTAGACAGAATTGAAATTAGGTATGCAGAATAATATCTTACAATTAGAAAAAATCGAACTCTCATATTAGATCAATAATACACCAACTAATTTCAAATGACATTTTATCATTCTATAAAAAAAGTCAATTTATTTCACTTTAGTTGTATCTCTTCTTTTAATCTCTAAGTTTATTAAATCCAATTCTCTTCCAATCTGACCATCAACAGAGGTATTTTCTTCCGCCCTGCGTATTAAATATGGAATTGCCTTTTCAACTTCACCATATGGCAGATATTTAGAGGCATGATACTTTCTGGAGGAAAGGTTAAAAGTAAGATGATCGCTCATCCCGAAAAGTTGTGAAAACTGAACTTTCTCATAATAATTAATAATACCAAAAGAACTAATACATTCCAAAGCTAAAAGGATACTTTCTTCATTGTGTGTAGCGATACAAGTCACAACTCGGTTATGTTGTTGCAAACACAATCTAACCGCCTCATCAAAAGCATTGTCAGTATCTACTTTGTATTCAAAAACGGGATTTTCTCTACCCTCTTGCTTTGCCAAAAGACTTTCCATCTCCCGATAGGCTCCACGGACTAATTTTATTCCAGGAAAAAACTCCTTTAATTTTGAATCTTCAAGAAGTCTATTCAAATACATCAATCGATCTTTACGATACATCTGAAGGGTATTAAATACAACAACCTTATTTCTATTATATTTTGACATCATTATTTCTGCCAAGGAATCAATAATATCTTGCATCCAGGTTTCTTCTGCATCAATGTAAACCATTACCTGATTGTTAAAAGCTGACCTACAGATTCGATCAACACGATTTAATAAATTTACCAAACGGACATTTTCATGCATTTCATCGGAAATGACAACCTTGTTATTTGCTTTAAGAAATTCTGGATCTTCAAGGCCTGTAATTTTTAAACTTACAAAATCAGTTCTCGTCCCTTCAAGTATTGTTTCTATGTTTTCGACAATTTTATTGGTATTTTCGTCATAGGCAGATTGATTAATTTCACCTTCTGATACATAATCCAATACACTTTTTACATTATAATTATGAAGTAGTTTTATTGTTGCAAATGCTTCTTGAGGATTTTCTCCTGAACAAAAAACCCGAAATGCAGTCATACGAATTGCCCATTTAAAAGGTAGTCTATACTTTAAAGTTACTTTTGCAAAATATTGAATAACCTTAGATAAGGAAGGATACCTTAATATCATAAATACAAACCAGGTAAGGCACAGCTCTGAATTACTTTTATATTTAAATGCAGTTTCTAAATCGCGAAAATTGACCATATTTTTCATGTACTTTTGAATGATTTGCTATTGTTTGAAACAATTATAAAATTTTCGTTAAGCTTACCTAATTTATTAATTTTGCAGTTCAGATATTTGAAGCCAATCATCACAGCAATACTGATCATAGAAATCATAAGTAAGCTACCAGTATAAGTAAAAATCTTGAAGAGCAATTGCATATCTGTCATCATATTATAAAATGAAATTTCCGGATGATGCAACTGCAGTATTCCCTTCTTTATTCCTATTACATTTAAAGTAATCCAGAATACAAACAAACAAATCTGAGTAAGCCAGTAAAGAATATTCATCCATTTTCTAAAAATTCCTACGATTGTATAACATGAATTGTCTAAAAAAAACACAAACACGGCAAACAGGATCATTGAGTTAATCCCTATCGTTGTTCCCATAGCATGAGCTACTGTAACATGGGTACCATGAGTATATAGGTTCAGGATTGGCACAGACATTAGTAATGCCTGAATCAAACTGATAAAAATCCAAATATCCGCTGCCATTAAAAATCGATATGAAAAAAAAGTATAATTTTTTTGTATTTGCTTTAGACTCCTTCTCCAGTTATAGATAATATTGGCAAGAAGAATCCATTCTGTCATACTTACTGCATACCCCAAATCGCGTACATAGGTATCAGTAGGCAGGGTATAAATATGATGCCCCCAATTGAACATCAAATTAAATAAACCTAAAAAATACATTAGAAATGCCTTTTTACTTCTTGCCGGCTTGGTATCGCCGGAAATTCTTTCCATTATGTAAAAAGCTATTCCATAAATGAGTTGATTCCATGAGCCAACCATAGCTCCGTTCACTTTCCACTGTATGGTCGTATCTGTAATAAAATTGGATCGGAAATATGGAAATAACCAAAGATAGTTTTCAATAAATGTAAAAAAAAAGAAAATGATACCCGTCAACCACATCCATATATAAACTGGCCATTGAGCAATAGGCTTAACCATTCGAATAAACTGAATGAGAAAAAGTAACCAAGCAAATGCAATTGGAAAGGCAAATATGGGATTGAACTCCCAATACTCTCTTCCCCCAAATTGATTTGTAAGATATGCATAAAACATCCCTACTATACCTGTAATCCAAAACAACAGATGTAACACGGATAACCTCCTGGAAGCCCCTTTTTCGTTATTTGCTCCTAATGTACAGTATATGGTTCCTATTGAACCTGACAGAATCCAAAATAGCGCGGAGGATACATGCAAGGGACGAAGTTTTGTAAAACTCAGTGAATTCTTCCAAATACCTGGAAAAATATAATTGAAGGCTGCCAATAAACCAAAAATAAGGCAAAGAATCAACATACCAAGAGCAATAAGCAAAAACAGTTTGCCGACTTGATTTTTCATTATTTTATTTCTGCTTTATCTGCCCAAAAGGCAATGGCTCAAACTCAAGAGGACTTGACTTTCCCGTCCGATCTACACTAATTAAAAATGCAATTAACTGAGCTTCTTCTTCCTCACGGAGATGATAAGCTGGCATTGTTGCATTCCCAGTCCTAAGTAATCCGATCACATAATTTACGCCTTTGCCAGGTGATGAGATAACATTAGTTAAATCTGGTCCAAGGTATCCACCTAAACCATACAACTGATGACAGGTTTGACAGTTATTGCGCTGCCATACCAATCTTCCTTCAGATTCCTTAGTATGTAAATTTGAATTATTTTCAATAAATGGTTTCAAATAAATATTAATAGAATTGGAAACAAAGGCAAAACTTAAGACAATAAAAATAATTATTACAGTTTTTTGGTTCATGACAATCTAATCGCCTTATATAATACAATCAAAAGTAGCAAATTAAATAGTCAAAAAAAACTGATTAAAATCATTTCTCGAACTGATAATAATTAGTTAGAATTTAATTCAATCAAGTAGAATTATTAATATTTTTTCGCTTGAAAGTCACCCTAAAAATAAAAGGATTAAAAATTAACTTTTTATATAGAAATATGTACAAAGGATCGTATAATTCAGTATATAAAATTTGTTAATTTTGAGGCATCAAACTATCTAAAGAAATGAAAGAATTAATTGTGAACAGACTGGATTATGCACGTATAATAAAATGTATCAATGATGCAAAACAATTCAAATCATTAAGTATCGCAGATGCAGACAGGCTACTCAAGGAATTAAATTCTGCAAAAATTGTTGAACCCACTGAAGTTCCAGCAAATGTTGTAACAATGAATTCAATTGTAAAACTTAGCTTTCTTAACACGAGTAAAAGTATTCAATTTCAAATTGTTTATCCTGATCAGGCAAATATTAAGGAAAATAAGATATCGATTTTTTCACCTGTTGCAACCGCTTTGATTGGTTATACTGTAAATGATGAGATAGAATGGCTTGTCCCTAGTGGACTCTCGAAGATTAGAATCGATCAAATTATTTATCAACCGGAATCAGCAGGAGACTTTGATTTATAATTATAAACTAGCGTAACACACAAGTTATAAAGAAATGTCTGCCATTTTAATTATCAAGACAAAATATAGTGGATATAAATGTCCATTATTATAAAAATGTGTATATTTGCATAATAATTAAGGCTTCAATGTTCTCTAAAGCATGTGAATATGGGATCAGAGCAAGTATATATATTGCTGAACAGTCTCAACTAAACAAAAAAGTAAGTATTAAAGGTGTAGCTTACGCCATTGAATCTCCAGAAGCCTATACCTCCAAAATACTACAACTGTTGGTGCGCAAAAATATTATAATTTCTGAAAAAGGTCCTAATGGTGGTTTTTCAATGAGCAAATTGAAATTAGATCAGACAAAATTGAGTTGCGTTGTACAGGCGATTGACGGTGATGATATTTTTAATGGTTGTGGATTGGGTCTAAAAAATTGTAATGACATCCAACCTTGCCCTGTACACAATCAATTTAAACTAGTGAGAAATAATCTTAGGTTAATGCTGGAGAATACTACTATAAAATCTTTAACTACTGAACTCGGAAAAGGATTGACTTTTCTAAAAAGATAATTAATGAAGGAAGATATTTCAAAAATAGAAGACATTAAACTTTTGGTGGACACATTTTACAATAGTGTTAGAAATGATGCACTATTATCCGATATCTTCAATAATGTAATTGAAGAGAGATGGCCTCAACATCTTGAAAAAATGGTTCGTTTCTGGCAGACAGTTCTGCTCGATGAACACAGTTATTATGGAAGTCCCTTTCTTCCTCATGCAAAATTACCCGTTGATCTTGAACATTTTCAAAGATGGATCAAGTTATTTAATGAAACAGTTGATTCCTTGTTCATAGGAGAAAAGGCAAATAAGGCTAAATGGCAGGGTCAGCGTATGGCAGAAATGTTTAGATACAAAATTGAATATTACAAAAAGAACGCAACAGTTCCTCTGCTGTAAATAAAACAAATTTATATCCTTGGGATCAATTAAGTATATCGTCAAAATGAATTTTGTAACTAATAAAAATAATAGTAAAATGAATATCACAGAACAAAGTATTATTGGAGAAATTGTAGCTGAAAATTATCGCTTTGCAAGCGTCTTCAAGTCTGCTGGAATAGACTTTTGTTGTAGCGGTAACAGAACAATTAAAGAAGCTTGTGACAAAAAAAGTGTAAACTCAAAAGAGCTGATAGAAAAGTTAAACAACTCTATTTCTGACGGAAACAAGGATACTATGGACTATCAATCCTGGCCAATTGACTTACTTGCAGACTACATAGAAAAAAAACACCACCGATACGTGGAGGAAAAGACATTAGAAATTAAACCATATCTTGACAAAGTTTGCCGTGTTCATGGTGGTCATCATCCTGAACTACTTGAGATAAATAAACATTTCTCAGCAACGGCAAGTGAACTTGCAAATCACATGCAAAAAGAAGAGATGATACTTTTTCCATTCATTAGAAAAATAGCAAAAGCAGTTCACGACCATACTAAAGTAGATGCTCCCCCTTTTGGTACAATTGAAAATCCCATTAACATGATGATGCATGAACACACAGCAGAAGGAGATCGGTTTAGAAAAATTGAAGAGTTGAGCAGTAATTACACTCCTCCCGCTGAGGCTTGTAATACTTACCGTGTAACTTTCGCCTTACTTAAAGAATTTGAGCAGGACTTACATCTGCATATTCATTTGGAAAACAATATATTATTTCCAAAAGCAATAGAACTCGAAAAGGAAGTTATATAATCATCAAAAGCTCATAGAGCTTATGAATTGAATATTAGAGGAGATTGATATTTAATTTTATGCTTAAGTATTTAAGTAAGATTTTACACATAGGGATGTATGGTAAAATTGTATTAATCCGTTGTAAAACATTTTCAAAGAATAAAATCTCATTTTAAATTTTGTATCGCGATTTCTCTTATTTCAACTCGCGATGAAATTATATCGGAATAAATAATAAAAATGCAAAACAAACCAATTCGTCGCCATAAGTCTCTACAACCCATAAGCCATGAACACCACTATTCTCTGCAGCTTTGTTGGAAAATAAGGATAGGTCTGAAAAAAAATGTTGATTTAAAAAGAATTGAAAAATACGCTTTGTGGTTCTATATTAATCATCTCTTGCCTCACTTTAATATAGAGGAAGAATTCGTTTTTCCTTTACTTGGCCAGGATAACGATCTGATTTTAAAAGCAAAAGCTGATCATAAACAAATTAAAGAAATGTTTGATTCAGATCCCATCAATCAACTTGAACAAATTGCAGAGCTTTTAGAAAAACACATTCGCTTTGAAGAACGAATCCTGTTTAATGAGATTCAGTTAAATCTTAATACTGAGCAATTATTCAAAAATGAAACTCTTCACTCAAAGCCAGAATTTAAAGATAATACCAGCGATGCATTTTGGCTATGAACTTGCAAAATAACCTAACCCAGTAACTTAAATGTTATTAATATAATCAGAATTATTTAAGTTAAAATCGATCCTACAATACTAACTGCATCTAACAATTTAGAATAGCTTGGCATCAAACTAATATTGAAATATACTGTTATAAACTAAATTCGTTGTGTTACAATATTCTAAACAAGCGATCTAATTGACAAATAGATAAATTATATGATACTTCAAAATTGGTGGTTTACAACCTTAATGGGCACACAGAATCCAATAACAAAACCACTGATGAAAAACATTAAGGCTGATGTAGTAATTGTGGGGGCGGGAGTTGCTGGACTTTCAGCTGCTAATTATTTTATGAATTTGAATTACAAGGTTGTTGTAATTGAAAAAAATATCTGTGGAGGTAGTTCTTCCGGGAAGAGTGCAGGCTTTCTTACTCCGGATAGTGAACTTGAGTTGTCTCAACTGGTGAGACGATTTGGAAAAGGCGGTGCAAATGACTTGTGGAGTGTTCCAACGAAAGGAATTGAATTGATAAAATCCAACATTGAATCTTATCAAATTGACTGCGACTTTCAAGTTCAAGACAGTTTGTTCTTAGGTATTGGCAATAGCGGCTGGGAAGATATTAAAGAGGAAATGAAATCCAGAGAACTTCTGGAATTCAAGCAAACCCTTTATGATAAAAATGAATTAAAGAGTATTCTTGGCTCTGATGGTTTTTCCGGAGCAGTTCGATATAAAGATACTTATGGAATCAATGCACTACTCTATTGTCAAGGCATGAAAAATGTCTTGATTAAGAATGGAATAGAAATATATGAAGCAACAGAAGCACTATCAACATCAGACCATTGTGTCAAAACTCATCTTGGTTCAATCTGCGCAGAACAAATTATTTTTTGTGCCGACAAATTGGAAACAAAATTGACCCATTATGCCGAAAACATATATCATGCACAGACTTTTCTTTCTATAAGTGAGCCGCTCAATGATCTAATGATTAAAGCTATTTTTCCAAAAGAATCTTTTCAATGCTGGGATTCTACCTTAGTCTATAGTTATTTCCGAATTACTGGGGATAATAGAATTCTACTAGGAGGTGGAGATATGCTTACTACCTATTCCAAAAATGATGTAAACTCAGCAAGAGTAATTAATGCTGTAATTAACAAATTTAAACGTAATTTTCCGCAACTGCGCGATCTTAAATTTATTCAATATTGGCCGGGGAGAATAGATTCTACTCGTGATCTTCTTCCAACTATTCTGAAAGATGAATCTTCACCTTGGATACATTATGTATTAGGATGTGTTGGATTACCCTGGGCTTCTTTTTGTGGAAATTTTGTTGCCAGACACGCTTTTGACTCCAACATTCAAAATGATCACCATTATTATAAATACTTTAAAGCAGACAGGAATTTTTTTATTCCGCTTTGGTTGGAAAAAATACTCGGAAAACAATTGGTATTTTCAATTAACAATGGTTGGGCAAAATATTATCAAGTAGATAAAAAATAAACTTAGACCTAAAAGCTAAAACAATAACAATGATTCACTTTATACGCACAGATTCAAATCATAAGGATTTCAAAATCTTGATCGCTGAACTAGATAAAGAATTAAAAATCAGAGATGGCGACGATCACTCTTACTATGCACAATTCAATAAAACAAACTTGATTAATTTTGTTATCGTAGCGTATGAAAATGAAATTCCGGCTGGCTGCGGTGCTATCAAGCATTATAATCTTGTCACCCTGGAAATAAAAAGAATGTTTGTTCCCTTGGACAAACGAGGTAAAGGAATTGCGACCCAGATACTTTATGAACTGGAAACTTGGGCAAGGTCATTAAATTATTCAAGGTGCATTTTAGAAACTGGGTTAAAACAACCTGAAGCCATTCAACTTTACAAAAAGAATAACTATATAAAGATACCAAACTATGATCAATATCGAGATATTGAAAATAGCGTTTGTTTCGAGAAATACTTATTGTAGGCTAAACTTAAGGTAACTACTAAATAATTCCGTTGGCCGTGAGATACCGTTCAGCATCCAGCGCTGCCATACATCCTGAGCCGGCTGCCGTTACAGCCTGCCTATAAACCCTATCCTGAACATCCCCCGATGCAAAAACTCCAGCTCGATTTGTTCTAGTTGAATTTGGTTCTGTAATTATGTATCCTTGTTCATCCATAGATAGCCAATTTTTGAATGGATCTGAATTAGGTTGATGACCAATAGCAACAAACAAAGCACTTACAGCGATCTCATTAAGTTCATTGGTAATATTATTCCGAACTCTGATGGCTTTAACTTCATCATCGCCGAGAATTTCTTCTGTTTCTGTATTCCAGTGAATCTGAATAGCTGGAGTGTTTATTACTCGTTCCTGCATAATTTTAGATGCACGCATAGAATCGCGCCGTACTAACATATGCACTTTTGGACAAAGCTTTGCCAAATAGCTTGCTTCTTCTGCTGCGGTGTCTCCTGCACCAACAATTGCAACGTCCTTACCTCTAAAAAAGAATCCATCACATACTGCGCATGCCGAAACCCCTTTATTCATTAACCTTTGTTCTGATGGGATTCCTAACCATTTCGCCGAAGCCCCGGTACTGATAATCACAGAATGGGTATGAATAACTTCACCTGCTTCTGTCCAAAGTTTGTGTACGGGTCCGGTAAAATCTACACCGGTTATTTTCTCATATTTAACTTCAGTATTAAAACGTTGTGCCTGTTTTAAAAAATCATCCATCATTTGAGGTCCTTGTACACCATCCGGATATCCTGGATAATTTTCAACTTCTGTGGTAATCATAAGTTGTCCACCCGGTTCTGCTCCGGTATATAAAACAGGATGCATATTTGCTCTGGCCGCATAAATTGCAGCAGTATATCCCGCAGGTCCTGAACCTATAATCACTGTATGATGAATATTCATAAAAAACAAACTTGAATTATTATAAATGTTTAATTCAGCAAATTGTTTATCTGATGGTGAACAGAGAAATTATCTGAAACTATTCGATCTGCCTGACCATAAAATTGGAGCCTTCTAGAATATAAAACTTCTATTTCACCAATGGACGACTTCGGTATCACAGGTCTAGGACTTAATTTTTGTCTTTGTAGTAATACCTCTAATGGTGGATTTAAAAAAATACTTTGAAACTGCTTAATCCAAAACATATTATCCATAAATGCAGGCAAACCACCTCCTGTTGAAATTACTGCAGACGTATTCCTTAAACAGGATAGAAAAATCCTTCTTTCATGGATTCTAAAAAGTAATTCACCATATTGATGCCAGTAAGTCTCTATATTCGTCTCAAAATCTGCACAAAACATATCATCCGTATCAACAAAAGGCATTTGAAGTCGTTTTGATAGTTCTAGTCCTAAAGTACTTTTACCACTTCCGGGCATTCCTATAATAATAATATGTTTATTTTGGGTCACAATCAAATTAAGATGAAATTTAAGAATTATAAAGTTACCAATCTCAATATTGTCTTATTAATTGCATTAATTATTCTACAATGCAAAAACGAAAAAGTCAATATTGTGAAGAATCACAACAACAACCCGTATCTAGATGCCATATATAATTCTGCTTCTGCAGACAATCCGAATGACTCCAGTCACATCGCAAAAATTCTTTTAGAAGAGCCAAATTTCAATTTTGGAACCATATTCTATGGCGACACCTTTGTTCACAATTTTAAATTTACTAATACAGGTAATGCGCGATTACTTATTACAGAAATCTCAGGAACCTGTGGATGTACAAAGGCAGAATTTCCAAAAGGATTTATACTGCCTCAGGATACAGGAATAATCAAGATTACTTACATCCCGAATGATAAAATTGGCGAGCAGGACAAACCCATTAGTATTACAGCCAATTCTAAACCTAATATAACTGTTATTCAATTTAAAGGGTTGGTTAGACAGAAAAAGTTAGTTAAATAATACTTTCCTTTTATTTTTGCAGAAATAATTTAAAATGGCAAATTTCTTACCCTTAATACTGGTTTTTGTAATCATGTATTTCTTTTTTCTACGTCCTCAGATGAAGAAACAAAAAGAACAAAATAATTTTCTTGCCAACGTAAAAAAAGGAGATCAGGTAGCAACCGGTTCAGGAATCATTGGCAGGATCAATAAATTTGAAGAAGAGGTTGTGGAACTTCAATTGGACAGCAAGACCTTTATTAAGATCCTTAAAAATGCAATTTCGAAAGAAGCTACAGAATCTCTGAAGAATAAAAATTACTTAGACTAAATTGGCTAATTCGGTAAAAGAATAGATTTGATTTTTGATTTTTGATTTTCAGAATAAAATTCTGTCTTTAGAATAGCAAAACGATATTGCCAAACAATTTGAGTGTTAATAAAGTGTGGAAAACTCATGT
>JADLHT010000016.1 GCA_020848695.1 Saprospiraceae bacterium | reverse complement strand
GTCATATTATAAAATAATTTTCTAACCCTGAAATTACGTAAAAAGTACGGATTTCAGGGTTTTTTTATTAACTTTTTTTATAATATATTTTTGATAATCAGAAGCTTAGGTATTTACCGAATGAGCCAAATAAATAAAAATCTCAACCAGAAAATTTTCATTTACAGCTTATAACTATAATAATTTATTGGAGAAGTACCGAAAGAGGGACTCGAACCCTCACATGTTTAAGGCATACTGGATTTTGAGTCCAGCGCGTCTACCAATTCCGCCATTTCGGTATGAATGAAGAGTGTGCAAATGTATAAAATTTTTAAATATTGATAATCCGGGATTATCTGACTTCCGTCCAAAACATTCTTCTATCTTCAATAAACCCTTCAAGGAGATCACCAATTATCACAGGACCGACACCTGATGGTGTTCCAGTAAATATGATGTCTCCGGTACTTATTTTGAAATACTGACTTAGGTAGACAATTATTTTGGAGAATGAGAAAATCATTTCCGAAGAGTTTCCTCTCTGAACGATTTCTTTATTTTTTATTAATGAAAATGAGATTGATTTTAAATCAATTATCTGTTGAACATCAATCCATTCACCAATGACCGCAGATTGATCCCATCCTTTGGCTATTTCCCAAGGAAGCCCTTTTTCCTTGCAACGTTGTTGTATGTCCCTGGCTGTAAAGTCAATCCCAAGCCCTATTTGACTCATATATTCATGAGCATTTTCTAGTTTAATGGATTTTCCGGGCTTTGCGATTTTTAATAAAATTTCAACTTCATAGTGTATTTCATTACTAAATGCAGGATAGTAAAATGGTTTGTTATCTCTAAGAATAGAAGCAGGCGGCTTACAAAAAACTACCGGTTCAGCAGGAACAGGATTATTTAATTCTTTGGCATGTTCTGGATAGTTGCGACCAATGCAAAATATTGTCATGAATATATTTTTTAAGTTTTTCTATTTCAAATATGAGTGCAAAAGTGATGATTTTTAAAAGAATCAAACTACTTTGCTGAAATTATTAATCATTGAATCTACCAACAGAATATCAGACATAATGAATCAAAAGAAAAGCATATTGCTCCTTCATGGGGCATTGGGAACTTTAAATCAGTTTGATACGATTACTCCAATATTGCAAACTCATTTTGAAGTACACCGGTTTAATTTCCCCGGACATGGAGGAAGACCAATATTGACAGACTTTAGCCTGAACTCATTCGTAGAATCAGTTTTGGAATATATTCAGAAGAATCGCTTACAGACTCCTGTAGTTTTTGGTTATAGTATGGGTGGATATGCAGCTTTGAAAGCAGAAGCTTTAAGTCCCGGAACTTTTAAAAAAATTATATCATTGGGAACAAAGTTGAACTGGTCAGTAGAGAGTACTCATCATCAGATCTCATATCTAAATCCTGATCTAATTGTTCAAAAGAGTCCAAAGTATGCAGAAGCTCTTACAACTCTTCATCATCCAATAGACTATACTTCTTTTCTGGTGCTTACTCAAAAAATGATAAAGATCTTGAGCGAAGAACAATTTCTTACACCTGAAGAAATCAATAAAATTAAGTGCAAAGTACACCTACTTGTAGGAGATAGAGATTCAATGGTAACGTATTCTGAAACGGAAGAATTTAAAAATAAATTGAATCATGCGGAATGTCATGTATTAGAGAACGCAAGACATCCCATTGAGATGATAGATCAGCGATTGCTTGCTAGGCAAATTGAAGATATAATTAATGCTTAACACTACCAACCTCCACCGGCACCGCCTCCTCCAAAGCCGCCACCTCCAAAGCCTCCAAATCCACCACCGCTACTTCCTCCTGAAGACCATCCCCCTCCTCCACCGGTAAACCAACCCCCACGGTTATTTCCAAACCAATCATCATCGCGATAGTATCTCCCGCCTTTATAATAACCATTACTTCCGTGCTTCTTAACCGCAGCGAAAATGATCAATATAATAACGCTTAGAATGAAAAGAAGAATGATTAATACAATAGGAGCGACTTTGGATTTAGT
The DNA here is from genome assembly GCA_020848695.1 of Saprospiraceae bacterium. Taxonomy (GTDB): domain Bacteria; phylum Bacteroidota; class Bacteroidia; order Chitinophagales; family Saprospiraceae; genus Vicinibacter. The sequence continues at coordinate 55,938 of JADLHT010000016.1, read as the reverse complement.
ATCATCAGCACTATATTCGCCAGAATGAAGATTGATAATATGGCTTGTCGCCAAATCAAAACCTAGATAGTATTGATTGGAACGGAAAGAAGGTTTAATATCTCTTTCTATGATCCTTCGAGCCATTGCATCTGTAAGGAATGCTTCAGCTCCATAACCGGTAAGGATACGAATTTTTTTATTCTCAAAAGCTATATAAATAAGAATGCCATTATTCTTCTCTTTTTGACCTATTCCCCATGAATTTGCAATATTCATTGCGCGGTCGAAATCATCTTCACCTTCCAGATTCTTTTCAACAACAATGCTGATTTGAGTTGAAGTTGAATCATTAAATGCAACTAATTTCTTCTCAAGAGCAGATGATTCAATACTTGTGAGAATTCCAACATAATCATTGACCAGCCGAGTTGATTTAGAAGGTATTTCCTTTCCAATAAGCCCAATACATGGAAAATAAAATAGAAATAGTATTAATAATTTATGAATAGCTGATTTCATCCGATAATTCGTTATGATTCCTTTCTTCTGGGAAATGTTTTGTGAGTTCTTCACCAATTTTATAAATGGCTTCAATGGTCCCCATTACATATCTTCCATCTTCAAAATACTGCTTCATTAATTCATAGATGGAGTTCCAATAATCTTTTGGAACTTTTTGATTAATACCAATATCCCCAATGATTGCATATTCATTTCTATCTGGTAAAATGAGAATCAGTACACCATTGCGATATTTCGTCTTATACATTTTTAGGTTGTTGAAAACTTTTACTGCCGCTTCAATGGGAGGAATATCAGGATCCGAAAAATCTACATGAACACGAAATTCACATTCACTCATTCTTTCAACCTTACGGATTGCACGAATGATCATATCCTCTTCTGGTTTACTGAAGAATTTTATCATTGAATTTAATGATATTACTTCCTGTTAGAATTTTACTTCCGGAGCTTTCTCTGTACCTTTATCAGCTTCAAACATTGGCTTGGATGCAAATCCAAATACTTTGGCAAATAGTACTCCCGGAAATTTCTGAACGGCATTGTTAAAATCCTTAACAGTGCCATTAAATTTATCACGTTCGGTCTTGATTCTATTCTCAGTACCTTCCAATTGTGATTGTAGTTCCAGAAAACCTTGATTGGCTTTTAGATCCGGATACCTTTCGGCAACGGCCAATAGTCTTCCAATTGCAGATCCTAAGGCAGTCTGATTGTTTTGAAATTCTGATAATTGCTCAGGTGTAGTTTTGGAAGGATCAATGGTCATACTTGTGGCTTTTGCCCTTGCTTCGGTTACGGCTATGATAGTACTTTGTTCGAAATCCGCATATCCTTTTACGGTATTGACGATATTGGGTATAAGGTCCGCACGTCTTTGATAAGCGGATTGAACATTTGCCCATGCTCCACTTACTTCATTGTTTTTAGTAACAAATCCGTTGTAGTTGCTGCAACCCACAAAGAAAAGCAATACGAGGACAATTCCCCAGATTAGTCTTGAAAGATTACTTGACATTTTTTATTGTTTTAAATTGATTATAATTTGTTTGACACAACAAAGAAAGTTAAACTCTGGTTCCTCAGAGAATATTTAACGTCTATTTTATCGATAAAAACAATAAAAGCCCTGACAAAATCACATTTATCAAGGCTTAAAGCTGATTCCTTAAATAAACTATCTTCTGCAATAGGTTCCGGAATCATGATGTCTGGCATCTTTAATCAACAGATCCAATTGATGTTCGATTCTTCTGATTTTTCTTGCTTCTCGTCGAGATACAAATCCATCAGATTCAGCTTGTCGGATCGTCCATCTTAATTCTTTTCTAGCGTTTCTGATTGCTCTTGCTTCACTTCGATCAATTTGATGGTAATCATTTTGATTTTTATATCTGTTGCCTTCTCTCCAACGAGAATCATCATCGTATTCAGAATGTTGAGCAGAGAGAGAAATCATTGAACTCATTAGCAAGGATACAGTTAAGAAAATTATCTTTTTCATAATCTAATTGTTTTATAAATCAGACCAAACATTTTTCTATTGGATTAATGACACCTGTGACCTTAAGACCAATTTAACCAATCCAACAGAATAGCTATAAAGAAGGGAAGCCGATTATATAACATTTATTTATAATATGATATATATTTGTTTAATTTTGCAGCTGTATCTACAATGAAGAAGCCAAAACTCATTCAACAGGAAATACATGTTGAAGATCATATTGTAACACTCGATGGAATGTATCAGGATTACTTCCTGGATTATGCTTCCTACGTAATTCTTGAGAGGGCAGTACCTGCCATTGCTGACGGATTAAAACCCGTTCAACGCCGTATTCTGCACAGTATGTTTGAAAAGGAGGATGGAAGATACCATAAGGTTGCTAATCTTATCGGACATACCATGCAATATCACCCGCATGGTGATGCTGCCATCGGAGATGCACTGGTTAACCTAGGACAGAAAGACCTGATGATTGACACCCAGGGAAACTGGGGAGATTACAGAACCGGTGACTCCGCAGCAGCTCCAAGATATATCGAAGCCAGATTGACAAAATTTGCACTAGAGGTCGCATTCAACAAGCAAACTACAGAATGGCAGATGTCTTATGATGGTCGCAATAAGGAACCAATATCATTACCAATGAAGTTTCCTTTGCTGCTTGCTCAGGGAGTCGAAGGAATAGCAGTTGGTCTGGCAACAAGAATTCTGCCTCATAATTTTAATGAACTCATCAAAGCCTCAATAAATTATCTCAAAGGAACCAAATCTAAGATATATCCGGATTTTGAAACAGGAGGAATACTTGACGTCTCCGAATATGATCAGGGAAGAAGAGGAGGAAAAGTGAAAGTGAGAGCTTTGATTGAAATAGAAGATAAAAAAACGCTTGTCATTAAAGAACTTCCATATTCAATAACTACAAGTAATCTTATAGATTCTATTGTTAAAGCATCTGAAAAAGGAAAAATAAAAATTAAGCAGGTTAATGACAATACTGCTAAAGATGTTGAGATCAAAGTAGAGTTGCTTCCAGGAGTTTCCCCGGAGGTGACGATTGATGCATTATATGCCTTTACGAATTGTGAAATTTCTATTTCCACCAATGCTTGTGTAATCGTAGATAATAAACCACTCTTCCTATCCGTACAGGATATTCTTCGTATTTCTACTGAGAACACAAAAGCTTTACTTGGATTAGAGCTTCAAATTAAAATAGATGAGTTGCTTGAAAAATGGCATATCACTTCACTCGAAAAAATATTTATTGAAAAACGAATATATAGAGATATTGAGGAGTGTATAAACTGGGAACAAGTTGTTGAGACTATTGATCAAGGTCTTAAAAAATATATAATTACTCCATCGGATAAAACCAAAAGCAGGGAAGGGAAAGTAAGACTGAATCGTGAAATAACACATGAAGATATCACGGCACTCACTGAAATAAAGATTAAAAGAATCTCTAAGTACAATAAATTTCAGACAGAGGAGAATCTGAAGAAACTGGAAGCAGAACTGAAAGAAACACAAAAGCATTTAGATCAGTTAAATGATTTTACAATTCAATACTATGAGAATTTGTACAATAAATTCGGTTCTGGCAAAGAAAGAAAAACACGTATTTCTGAAATCGAAGTTGTACAAGCAGTTCAGGTTATGGCTAATAATTCTAAACTTTATGTCAACCGTGAAGATGGATTTATTGGATATGGATTGAAGAAGGACGAGTTTGTTAAAGATTGTTCAGAAATTGACGATATTATTGTATTCAGAGCAGATGCGAAAATGCTGGTAAGTCGAATTGCAGAAAAAACCTTTGTGGGTAAGGATATTGTACATGTTGATGTTTGGAGAAAAGCAGATGAGAGAACAACATACAATATGATTTATATAGATGGAAGTACCGGTAAAGCAATGGCTAAAAGGTTTAATGTTACCGGAATAACAAGAGATAAAGAGTATGATCTATCCAAGGGGCATCCTAAATCAAAGACGGTGTACTTTAGCGCAAATCCTGAAGGAGAAGCTGAAATTATAAATATTCAATTAAGCTCAGGATGTACCGCTAGGATTAAAAACTTTGATTTTGATTTTTCAGATCTTGAAGTAAAAGGAAGATCTTCATTGGGTAATATTGTAACAAAGTATCCCATTCGTAAAGCAATTCTTAAAGAGAAAGGTAAATCGACTATTGGCGCACAACAAGTATGGTATGATTCCAATACCGGAAGATTTAATTTAGAAGGACGTGGTAAGTTTCTGGGTGGCTTGAATCGCGGTGAAAAAATAATAGCAGGATTTAAGAATGGTACTTACGAAATAACAGAATATGATATTAATAATCGATTTTCTTACGATGAATTGGTATTCATAGATAAGTTTGATGAAAATGACATTTTTTCAGTAGTATATTTTGAAGGAGAAAAAAAATGGTCTATGGCCAAACGATTTAAAATTGAGACCAGTTCTCTGAATCAAAGATTTTCATTTATTTCTGAACATAAAGACAGTAAATTATATTTTATCTCAAATCATAAAAATCCGGAAGTACTTTTTAGCTATAAGCAAAAAAAAGAAAAAGTTGAAGAGATACTTACTATAAATGAATTTGTAGATGTCAAAGGTTGGAAGGCTATAGGAAATAAAATAGAGGCCCTACCTTTAATACAGGTTATCGATCAAAGTATTGAACCTGACAAAAAGAAATTGACTATAGGAGACACCATAGAATTTGATGATTAGCAAAATCGTTAAAATAAGTAAATGAATACAGGAGATAGTTTTGTAGTTAAGGGTGGCAATAAATTAAGTGGAACATTAATTCCACAAGGAGCTAAGAATGAAGCATTGCAAATCCTATGTGCTGTTTTGCTGACTAAAGAAGAAGTCATCATTAAGAATATACCTGATATCCTGGATATAAGACATCTTATAGACTTAATAAGTGGATTAGGTGTTGAAGTAAAAAAGTTAGATACACATTCTTATAGCTTTAAGGCTGAGAATGTTGACTTGGAATTTTTTGGATCAATCGCGTTTCACAACAATGCCAGAAAAATACGAGGTTCGGTAATGTTACTGGCTCCAATTCTTGCAAGATTTAGAAAAGCAGTACTACCCAAACCAGGCGGTGACAAAATTGGAAGGCGAAGATTAGATACCCATTTTCTTGGTTTGCAAAAATTGGGAGCACAGTTTAACTATGAAGAAGATAAGAGTGCCTATCAGATTAGAGCGGATCAATTGAGAGGGGCTTATATTCTGATGGATGAGATTTCTGTAACAGGTACGGCCAATGTGTTGATGGCAGCAGTGCTTGCGGATGGAATCACCACAATTTATAATGCAGCCTGCGAACCATATTTGCAACAACTGTGTAAAATGCTAATCCGAATGGGTGCTAAGATTTCAGGTGTTGGATCCAACTTATTAGTTATTGAAGGAGTAAGTCAATTGTCTGGAACTACACACACCTTGCTTCCTGATATGATTGAAATTGGGAGCTTTATGAGTTTGGCGGCAATGACACAGTCTGAGATCAGAATAAAGGATGTTCGTTTTGATCAATTGGGAATTATTCCATTTATATTTGAAAGAATGGGTTTAAAATTTGAAATCCAAAATGACGACATTTTTATTCCTGAACAAAACGAGTATGAAATTCAAAGTTTTATGGATGGATCAATTATGACAATCTATGATTCACCTTGGCCGGGCTTTACACCTGATCTCATGTCCGTGTTACTTGTTATGTCTATTCAGGCAAAAGGAAATGTATTGATTCATCAAAAAATGTTTGAGAGCCGTTTATTTTTTGTCGATAAACTCATAGATATGGGAGCTCAAATAATACTTTGTGATCCGCATCGCGCTGCAGTTAACGGTCTGAATAGAAAATATCCACTTAGAGGTATTGAAATGACATCTCCTGATATTCGGGCCGGAGTAGCTTTATTGATTGCAGCTTTATCTGCCAAGGGACAAAGTATAATACATTCTATTCATCAGATAGATAGGGGATATGAAAGAATCGATGAAAGGTTAAAAGCGATTGGAGCAGACATAATAAGGAAATAAGAAATTCCAATATATACTCTTATTCATCAGACTTGAATATTCGGCCAACTTTTATAAACCTATATCAATAATTCAACTAATAAAACAAAAAAACAGTTTTTTCGTTTGAAGGGGCATGAGATCGTTGATAAGACTTTGTATTCTCATTTTTCTTGTAAATTTTGAAATCACTGCTCAAAAAGGAGTAGAATTAGGTGCTTGGATGGGTATTTCCCATTATTTTGGGGATCTCAATAATTTATACCGCCTAAATGAACCCGGACTTGCAGGAGGATTTATTGGAAGATATAACATTGATTCTCGTTTATCAACACAATTGTTGATGAACTATACGAGAATAAGGGGAAATGACAGTAAGTCAAGTAATCTATTTGATCAGAGAAGAAATTTATCTTTTTATTCAGATATTGTTGAAATATGTCCAAGCCTTGTTTTAAATTTTTTTCCGGTTATACATGGACGATCTGATTATGGATTTTCTCCACATCTTACGGCAGGTTTCAGTATTTTCTATCATGATCCAAAAATCAAGTATAACGGAGAACCCTATCATTTAAGAGAGCTGGGCACTGAAGGTCAGCCTTCCAATCAGGAGTATAGTTTAATCTCAGGAGGGTGGTTGCTTGGAGCAGGAATGAAATTAGATTTAAATTATCGTTGGAGTATTAACGTTGATCTTAATGCAAGATTTGCATTTACAGATTATCTTGATGATGTCAGCAAGACCTATCCAAATTTCGGAACACTATTAACGGAGAGAGGACCGGTATCTGTGGCATTATCAGATCCTTCCATTCCATCAGCTAATGGTGAAAAAATAGGTAAGACCGGATTCCAAAGAGGAGATAGCAAAGAGAGAGACATGTTTGTTACACTTGGAATAGGAATGCTCTATTATTTTGGAAGACTTGACTGTCCAACTATTTCCCATCCTGAATAACAAAACATTAATATTAAGCAATTTAGACTTAATAGATTCATAGCGCAGACCATATTAATTTTGCGCTCCCAATTTATTCAAATATGTTAAGTGTTAGAAATCTGGCATTGGCTTATGGTAAGCGAATCCTTTTTGATGAAGTTAATCTGAATTTTACAAAAGGAAATTGTTATGGTGTTATTGGTGCCAATGGAGCCGGCAAAAGTACATTCTTAAAGATCCTAAGTGGGCAGGTAGAACCCAACAAGGGTTATGTAGAAATAACACCTGGTGAAAGAATGGCAGTGTTGAAGCAAAACCAATTTGAGTTTGACGAATGTACTGTCATTAATACAGTACTTATGGGACATAAAAAACTCTGGGACATCATGCATGAGAAGGATGCAATTTATATGGATCCGGACAGCTCTGAGGAAGATTATCTCAGAGCAGCAGAGATGGAAGCAGAGTTTGGTGAAATGGGTGGATATATTGCAGAAAGTAATGCTGCTGCATTAATTAGCAATCTTGGCGTTGTTGAAGAATTTCATCATCAGCTGATGAAAGATATACCTGCTACATTAAAAGTAAGGGTATTGTTGGCGCAGGCCTTGTTTGGAAATCCCGATATCCTTCTTCTGGATGAGCCAACGAATGGATTGGATATTGAAACAATCAGTTGGTTGGAAGACTTTTTGGCTGACTATGAAAATATTGTATTGGTTGTTAGTCACGACAGGCACTTTCTGGATGCAATCTGTACTCACGTTGCGGATGTGGACAGACAAAAGATCAGGATATTCACAGGTAATTATACATTTTGGTATGAGAGTAGTAAGTTAATGTCCCGACAAATAAATGATAAGAATAAAAAAGTAGAAGAGAAGCGTCAGGCTTTAATGGACTTTATAGCAAGATTCTCTGCCAATGCTTCAAAGTCCAAACAAGCTACGAGCAGGAAGAAAGCATTGGAGAAATTGACGATAGAGGAGATTGAACCCAGTTATAGAAAATATCCGGGGATAATATTTCAACCCTTAAGAGAGCCCGGAGACCAGATTCTGCATGTAGAAGGATTGAAGAAAACTGTTGAAGGAAGAGTCTTGTTTGACAAAGTTAGCTTTACACTCAACAAAGGAGAAAAAGTGGGAATAATTAGCAAGGACACTTTGGCAGTTTCCAACTTTTTTCAAATTATTTCAGGAAATGCTGTACCGGATGAAGGAAAATTTGAATGGGGAACTACCATCAATTTTGCTTATCTTCCGGTTGAGAATAAAGATTTTTTTGAGAATGATATGGAGTTACTTGACTGGCTACGTCAGTTCACTCCACAGCACGTAACAGATACCCATGAATCTTTCTTTCGTGGGTTTTTTGGAAAAATGCTGTTTAGCGGAGATGATATTCTTAAAAAAACCAAGGTGCTCAGTGGAGGAGAGAAAGTCAGATGTATGATTTCCAAGATGATGTTGCAGAATCCGAATGTTGTTTTGCTCGATCAACCTACCAATCACTTAGATCTTGAAAGTATTCAGGCATTTAATGAAAGCTGTCAGGAATTTCCCGGAATTGTACTTGTGAGTTCACAGGATCATACATTCATGCAAACGGTATGTAATCGTATTATAGAGATTACTCCAAGAGGTACAATTGACAAACTTATGAGTTTTGACGAGTATCTCGATGATGAAAAAGTTAAACAATTACGAGAGGAGTATTATGAAGAATAGGTGACTAATTAAAAGCCACCTAATCTTCAAAACACAAAGCGATTTATTTAAAAGTTGAAGGAGTATAATCCGATTCTCTTTCTTTGTTGAGTTTCATCACATCGGTAACGATGACCTCTGTTACATATTTTAATGCTCCTGATTTGTCTTCATAACTACGTGTTGAGAGCCTTCCATTGACAAGTACAAGATTTCCTTTAGAGAAATATTTCTCAACAAAATCCGCTTTCTTGTCCCAGGCAACCAGATTGTGCCACATGGTATTTAGAATCTTTTCACCTTTTGCAGAGAAATAATCATCATGAGTAGCCAGACTTACACGCGCTACTTTTTTTCCGGAGTCATAGTTCGTTACTGAAGGTTCTTTACCAAGGTGACCGATTAGTTGGACATAATTTCTAAGATTTTTCATAGATACATAAATTTAAACGTGAAACAATAAAATTTTACAACTTTTTTTATCCGCTCAACGGTTTAGCTGAACGGCAAGGCAAAGCTGAGACAAGTTGAAAAAAGTAGTATTGGCTTAAACGTTTATATCCGAAAGTATTCGTAAATAAACGTATAACAACGGTTAAGATTAATAATTATAATGATTTCACAATTAATGTAGAATAGAAATAAACTTGTGATTTGTCTTGAGCAATTGATCTAGTGTTCCAATAGACCCAATTTTTTTTGTTTGAAGGAATTTTGGCTAGAATTAGAAATTCAACTTCAAAATTTGTCTTGAATAAATAATCAAATTTTTGTAAAATACTGATAACATTAAATTGGATAAATACAGCACTATTTGATAATTAGGTTGAAGAAATTATGGAATATAGAAGTTTTTGCAATGGCATCTCGGATCTTCGAATCGCAGTTCTTTTCCTTCGATTTTATATTCATTCTTTTTAGAAGGCTGATGAGTTGCTAATCCAACAAAGGTTAATACGATACCAATAAGACCAATTGGAATTCCTACCAGTGCCTGTAAACAGCCATCTTCTGAGTCATTGCTTTTTCCTCCAAAATAAAATAAACCTCCTAATAAGCTTAGCACAATTCCGGCTATGGTCAAACCACTTATTGATTTTTTCTGAGCACTTATTGTGACAGTTTCACTTACTAATTGAATACTATGGATGTTGTCAGTACTTACCCACTTATCTCTCTTCTCATTAGACAACAAAAGGCTATCATTAGAAATATTGAGAATTTTAACAGGTTTTGTAAAATCGAAGTGCTTTATTTCTGACTTTTCATTTTTTAACTTTACTAAAATTAAATCCTCCTTATATATTTTCTGAAAAGTAGAATCTTCAAAAGTACAGCTCATCAGTAAAGGACTTTTAATTGATTGAGAAAGCAAGGACATTGAGAGAATGCACGAAAGAATAATTAATACGAAGTATTTTTTCATTATCTGAATTGTTTAAACGGTGATAAATTATTTAGGTAATTTTATACACATATGAAATACACGATCATTGGCATAGATATAGTCTGTCTCAGGATCAACCCTGCTCATCGATTTTTGTAGTGTGTCTTACCAGAGTTCTTTCTCCTCTGGCTTTGAGAATGTCAGAAGGATGAATTGTCTCGCTATCGACATCTGAAGAAACCGCAAAACTGACTGTTTCTATTCGATCATACTGGACAGTCTTAATAGGATCATTCAACAGAAAGTTCTTTGAGCTAATGAAAGAACAAAGAAAAGTTATAATAACTGATGCTATTATAATTGTGGAAAATGTTTTATTTCCACTAATAAAAATTAAAGGTCTTTTTTTCATGGTATTAGTTTTTAATAAGTTTAAAAAAATTTTTAACAGTAGCAAAAATATAAGTGTTGTACATATAAAAAATATCTATTAAAGGGAATGAGATATTTTTTATTACCGCATATCGAGAAGTTATTAATAAATGAATTTAAATTGGCATATTTTTTGTCAATAATTGATAATGACATAAGTGTATTTATCAAATATTAAGAATTATAAGATTAATGGATAATGAAATTTTTCAAACCAATTTTATAGAACAAGTAAAGCTAAAGATTGGAACTCATAAGAATTGGGCAAGTGAGTTATCTGAATTGTTGAATGTCGCTAAACCAAGTATCTACCGGAAGATTAAACCGGAAACATTTTTTTCATTGCATGAGATTTTGTTATTGTGTAAGCACTATAAAATTTCTATTGATCAGCTACTACATTTAGATTCAGACCAAGTTTCATTTAATTGTCCCAATATGCTCAACCCTATTCGGTCTGTTGAGGAATATCTCGAGCGTTTGACTAATACTTTTGATCAATTATGGGTAATGAAGGATCCAAAAGTTTATTATACAACCCGAGAATTACCGATATTTTATTGCTTTTTAGATGATTATTATACAGCATTTAAATTATATGTATTTTCAAAAACAATCTGGCTGGTTCCAAATTTTAAATCCGCGAAATTTGACTTAAATCTGTTTAATCCCGATTGTTTTAAAATAACTAAAACACTATGGAATAACTATTCTAAAATTCATACAGAAGAATTTTGGAATTGTAACATTTTAGATAATACACTTCAACAAATACTCTATTTTTGGGAAGCAGGAGATTTGAGAAAAGAAGATGCTTTAAATATTCTTAAATCGATTGAAAAAGTTTTAGATCAATGCAGGAATATGGCTTTAAAGGGAAGTAAATCAGAGAAATTCAGTACAAACCTCATACTTTATAATAATAGAATTCTTCATACAGGGAATCATGTTCTGGTTAAGACAGATCAACAAGATGTACTCTATCTTACCTATGATAATCCAAATTTCCTCATTACTAGTGATAGTCAATTTACTAAATACTCTAAAGATTGGTATGATCTTATTACCGAGAATTCCTATATTTTAGGAAAAGGATCAGGTCATCATAATGCAAATTTTTTTAATACATTACAAGAAAGTATCGAACTAGCGCGAAATAGAATAGATAAGTAGTACGCTGAAAAGGTAGTTGAAAAGGCAATATATACTGAATGAATAATGAAGAACACTAATATTAATAACTGCTTTTTACTATTTAACTAAAGTTATAGTTCCTGATCTTAATTCTTCAGTTCCATCCTCACTCTGGATTAAAAATTGATATACATAGACTCCCGGATTTAAAGTTTTATTTTTATATATACCATTCCAACCATCATCAGGCTTATTAATTCTTGGATTTAAATGGGAGAATATCAAATTTCCCCAACGATCATAGATACTTAAATACTTTACTTTGATTTCATCATCACCGATAAGATAAAATTCGTCATTAACTCCATCACCATTGGGTGAAAATGTATTGGGTGTAAAGATTCCGCCTGATTTTCTAATTCTAATGCTTAAAGTATCAGATGCGGAACAACCATTCTGATCTTTAACAAAGAGAAATACATTTGTATCTGATTGTACCCTTAGTTTGGACTCAGGACAATTATTACAATCAAATAAATCTGCTGGCAACCATTGATACTCTTTAAAATTCTGTCCTGTTAATTCTTTGAGAAGAATAATTTGATTGGAATTTATATTAAGGTCCGGTCCTATATCTGGCCTAACCAATGCCGGCTCATTGATAACTATTGTTACCGTATCCGAATAACAATTATTGCTGTCTATTATATATAGAAAATGAGTTCCTTTAGAAAGTTGATCAATAATCTGAGTTGAAGGATATGGTACTCCATCAACAATCATTACAACTGGATTTTTTCCCTGAATGACGCTGAGCAACTCTAATTTTCCATCCTGATAAGAAAAGCAGGAAATGTCAGAACTCTTATAGGTAAAATCAATTGGCGAATAATACTTTTCTTGAATAACGAGGCTGTCACAGTTTTTATAACTCAATAATAGAATAGAATCAATTCCTACAGAATCTATATGACAGGTTGGCAGACTGATTCTTATTACGTATCCGGGCAACAAACTACGTTGAATAGAAACCACACTATCACAATATTCTCCTTTGAGATTTAAGTATTCCTGAGAAGGAAGCAACTTGTTGCAAGTTGTATGATGAATAAAAGTTGTATCAATATTTTTTAATGTAAATGTATTGATGATTATTGAATCACAACCATATCTAGATTTTAAAAATACCGTATCAACTGGTTTTTGATTTTTGTCACATGTAATTTGAGTATTCCTCAATAAATAGTTGGGTAATAATGAGATCGTCTGAATAACAACAGAATCACAATTCTTACTATTTGTCCATGTATGATAGAACTGACCAACCTTGCTCGGATCACAGGTTGACTCTGAAATTTTAGTGGTATCTTTAGGGATGCCTTTATATCGGATAATATGAAAACTATCACAATTCTGGTTCCTATACTTTAAGGTATCACGATAAGAATTAACTAAACCACAGACCAAACTATCCTGTTCAGTAAATAAAATTGTCCCAAGTTCAACATTTTGGATTACAACAGAATCGCAACCATAGAGGGTTTTAAAAATGAAAGTATCTTTTCCAACCTGACTTGAGTCACAAGTCTTTATATAAAATTGCTTTTGATATTGCTTAGCAGGAATTTGTTTTTCAAATACAAGGCTATCACATACAGAACCCTGCAATACGGTCAGATTTATTATAGTATCCGATATTCCGCAAATAAATTTTTCAACTATTGTTGTATCCGGTGGAACAAAGATATAATTGATAATAATTGTTGAATCACACTGAAATTGATTCTTTAACACAAAAAGTTCTTGTGGTGTCTGATTCGGATTACAACTTATTTTGTTTACTCTTGTGGTGTCTAATGAAATTGCAATTTGCTTGTGTATGAGTACACTATCGCAACCCGGAAGTACAAACAAACTTGTATCTATCCTGGTTGAAGGAAGCTCACAAACATAGCTTGTTATATAAAATGTATCCGGCGCATCGAGTTGTAAAAAAATTCCTTTTATAATAATTTCATTTCCACAAAGATCTTTTGCAATAAAGTCAACTTTTATACTTAATGAATTGCTATCCCCATTAAAATTATCCTTCCAAAATATCTGAGAGCAATTATCACTAATTTCTGCATTACCATGATGAATCAACCAGGAGCGAAGAGAGTCTTTAGCCTGTGCAGAACATTTTAAGGATACAGAATCTGCCGTTTTAATTATACTTGGCCTTGTTGTATCACGAACTATGTAATTTAAATAATTAATAGTTTCATTTCCACAAAGATCTTTTGCAATATATGTAACCAGAGTAGTGTCACATCCCCCTGACGGCTGTTTGTCAAATGAATACTCCCAATTGATTGTTTTGCAATTGTCATTGGCCTTTGAACCTCCATGATTGGCTAACCATAAATTAAAATCTGTAAGACTAAATTTATCACAATTAATAATTCGATCTGAACCCTGACTGGTTAGCGTCGGAGGTTCTTTATCCAGGACTGTAATTTGTTGAGTTACTTTCTTTGAATTGTTACAGTCATCCGATACTATCCAATCTCTGGTAATGTATTGTTCACAATCGGAAACTTTGTTTAATTTTTCAGTAAATGAAACAGATGGAGAGAGATCACAATCATCTGTAACGATCAAACTTGGAGGCCTTTTAACATCTGTAAGACAGTTATACTCTTCATCGATGGGTTCATTTCCAACTATGGGGAATTCAATATCAGGTGGACACTCGAATAAAGAAATATCATCAATTAAGGTTCCGGCATTCGACAGATCTCCAACGCTACTGAATTCTAGTTCCGCCATATCAGCCATTGCCATAAACTTAAACTCCATGAGAAACCAGGCTACTGCTCCGGAGATGGTTACAGTCCAGCTTTCATTAAGCCAGGCACCACCTGCAACTTTAATGGTTCCTGTTGAAGAATGATTCCCGCCGTTTTGCGCGGTCCAAAATTTTAACAAATAAACTGCTCCAGGTTTTAAATTCGTTAGCTTATAACTAATACCGCCAAAGCCCGGACTGCCATGTAGATCAATAAAATTGGATCCTCCGTTTGGATTCCCATTACCAAGATTGGCGTGAGTGGCTTCCACATGATCTATATTAGCTCTTGTTACAGTCCATCCTCCAAAACTTGAACCGGCATTATACACAATATATCCACCTACAGGTGGGCTTGGACCATCCTCAAAGTCAAAGTTTGGAAAAAAAATCTGATTCCAAATTCCACAACAACAGTTAAGGCCAGCTTGTGTAACTTGTGTGCTAGCAGAAAATAAAATACTAAGGAACAGTAGTGTAAGTAAAACTATCCTCTTCATCCTTAATTTTAAAACCATAAAATTAAGAAGAGAATAAATAAAAGGAGTTATTTTATATTGTCGTTTACTTTAGCTAAAATTATTGAACTCAATTCTGAACATTGTTTTGTCAAAAGGTCTGCTTTTTGGAAGTAAACCTTCTTCAATTCTTCATCCTCCAAAGTTGAAGCATTTATTTTAACATTTAAAACCGCACCTTTAACTGCTGCTTCTACACAAAGAGCACCAACTCCGGCGTCACTGATTGAGTTTGGATTGCCGTGTTCTACCATTAATTGTGTAATAGGTAAAATTTTTACTGCGGTCTCAGCAACTTTCAAAGGAACTTCAATCGCGGTAATCGTTGCGTTTTTTATGGCTTTCTTTCTTTTTTTCTTGTCTTCGGGTGTAAGCTTTGGAAGTCTGAATGCGGTAATAATCTCATTAAAAGCCTGTGTATCTTGGTCTACTAGTAAAATTAATTCTTGACTCAATGCATTCCCTTCTATTGCTGCCCGATTGAATTCTTCGTACTTATCTTCATAACCCTTTTTATGAATACTAAGATTGGCTACCATCGTGCTTAATGAGGCACCAAGAGTCGCTAAGTAAGCGGATACAGATCCACCACCTGGAGTTGGGCTATCAGCAGAGGTTGCATTTGCAAAATCTTGTAAGGAAAGCTTAATCAATAGATTTATTTTTTCTTCAAGCATATCTTCAATAATTCTTTTTGATGGAATAAATTTTGAGTTGGCGTTTAAGCCCAAAGACTGAATGGCAATATGAATAATTTCTGATTCCGGAATACCACAAGATCTTTTTTGCTTTTTAAGATAATACAATCCTGCATCAATCATTGCTTGTTTCGGAACCAGTCCAACCAGTTCGGATCCGGTAACCAATAAACCTCTTTGTTCTGCTGATTTTCTACATTCTTCATAAGCAATATGCAGAGGAGTTACATTAATATTGGTAAGATTCATAGACACTTGAGCATATTGATATTCATCAATATACCATCCTATTGCTTTTACAGCAGGACATTTTCCAGGAATGCGGATAGGATCACCCTGCTTGTCTTTTATCAGTTTGTTAGTCTCAGGATCTCTTTTAGGTCTTCCGTTCTCTCTAATGTCAAAAGCAATCTCGTTGGCCAATCCAACAGAGGTGGTATTTAAATTTATATTGTATGCAATTAAAAAATCTCTGACTCCAATTACAGTAGCACCTGATTTTAGATTCAATTCCTTTGGTCCATAATCAGGACTCCAGTCCGGTAACTTAATTTTTTCCAAAAACCCTTCGTATTCGCCGGATCGAATATCTGATAAATTTTTTCTACTTGGATCAGTTGCCGAATATTCATAAAGATAAACGGGGATCTTCAATTCTTTTCCAACTCGTTCTGCTAATTTTTTGGAATATTCAATTGCTTCCGGTATGGTTATATCACGTATAGGTATAAGAGGACAAACATCCGTTGCGCCCATCCTGGGATGCTCACCTTTGTGATGTTGCATATCAATTAGTTCTGAAGCTTTTTGTATAGCAAGAAAAGCAGCTTCAATAACATCATCGGGATGACCGGCAAAAGTAATGACCGTTCTGTTAGTAGATTTTCCGGGATCCGTGTTTAACAGTTTGGCATTTGTTAATCTTATGGCATTCTCAATTGCAGAAATTATTTTTGGATCTCTTCCTTCACTAAAATTGGGTACACACTCTAAAATTGCTGTTGGTTTCATTCTATATGATATAATTCAAAAAATCACTTACTATAAAGAGGTCAATGACAATAAAAGTTTAAATTTATTCGAATTTATAATTCAGTTTAGATAATTTCAAAAATAATAATAATTTTACAAAACAGGAGCAAATGTATTTATTTGTAAACAATGATTAAGTTTAAAACAATTGGTTTATTTTTATTTTATTTAGTACCGTGTAAGCTTCTTTTATTTGGGCAACAACTTCTAGTTTCTCAGGAATTAGATTTAAGATCAGATTTTGCTTATTATGTTGTTCCGGTTAAAGATGAAATTATTGTTGTAAGAGACAAGGCTTTAAAAGTCATTCTACAAAAACTGGACAGTAACAATAACTGGAGTATTGAGAGAGAAATAATACTTGAAGGTAAGAAATGGAATATTCTTGATGTATTTAAGCACGAAGAAAATATAGGTATAGTTTATACAGCCCGGATGGAGAGATCCATCCGTTGTTATTATTCTCTGTATGACGTAAATGGTGTGTGGAAATTCCATCGATGTCTAAGCGATTCAATAGACATTTCAAGTAATGAAAATCTCTCTTTTCAATTTTCTGAAGATAAAAATTTTATTTCTGTAGGATTCAGGGATCACATTAACAGACCTTTTATATTGTTGTACCAAAGAATTCAGGATTCAATTTATTATTGCCAGCAGGCCAGATCTGTATTTGACTTTAATCATGCACAGGCAGATGAAGCTATATTAAGTAATAAAGGCGAGCTTTATCTAAAGGCTATTGAAAGAAACAACATTAAATCAAGAATAAAATATGCACCCCGAATTATTGGAATAAATTCAATGGGTCAGAAAGTAATCGATAAATATATTCGTACTGAATGGGAATTATTTACTTCAAAAATGTGTATCCGAAATAGTAAGAATGAGGTCTATTTCATTGGTTTATGTCAGGAGCCAGGTAGATCAAATCTCATAGGATATTCAATCCAAAACATGAATAAAAGTGAGGATCCCATTTTTATTGAGTTCGATGAAGGAAAAATAAAAGAATGGACCGGTAAAAAGAACAACTCGATCTATAGCAATAATAATCTTCAATTGCGGAATATTAAGTTTCTAGAAGATGGATCAATTATTGTTTTTATTGAGAGCGTTAAACAATATTTAAGAAGACCCTATTTTGGAAACAGCACTGATGCAGTTTCGAGTTATTCCGGCAGCCGATGGATAGACTACTATTTCGATGACATCCTGGTTGCTTGTTTTAAGACGGATGGCAACAAGATGTGGGAAACCATCTTGCATAAAAAACAATTCTCACAAGATGATGATGGTATTAATTCTTCTTTCTTTGTAATGAGCAATCGTTCCTTTTTAAGAATACTATTCAATGATGAGATAAGGAACGAATCAACGGTTTCGGAATATATTCTATTGGCCGATGGCAGCATAAATCGAAAAAGTATCCTGAATACCAGTTTTAAGAAACTCAATCTTAGAATTAGAGACGCAATTCAGCTTAATGCAAAGACACTTATTATTCCCAGCGAGAACAACGGAAAGCTTTCTTTATTACAATTATTTATGTAGATACAATATTACTAATCAGTTAGTTATATATTAAAATAAGAAAATTAAATAAAGTGTAGTATCAGATTTATTGGCACCATCTATATTTGCAGTCCCATAACTAATAATGGTCTCAAAAGTAATGGGAACTGCAAGAACAATGATTTGACAGCTTTATTGAATTGTTGTCACTACATGTATCATGCAAGGACAGAAATGTCTGTTTTATCCAAAATTTAAAGACTTCGGGAGATTAGCTCAGCTGGTTCAGAGCACCTGCCTTACAAGCAGGGGGTCACTGGTTCGAACCCAGTATCTCCCACTTTCCTTCTATTCTGATTACTTTACTCAATAACTTTTGCTCGCTTTAATTTGTATTCGCTTACAAGTACAATGGATGGACAATTAATTTAATCTACACTTCGCTTCAATCTTTTCAAATAACCATTTTCTACTGGTAATCTTGTCCTCTTTTTCCAGTTGTTGCCGAAGCAATTTCCAATATTTAAATTCAGATTTTTCCGGTCGCAGTAATCTCCTTATATACCAGATAAAATTTTTATAAAAATCCGTATGGTATCCAATATTCTTTTTTCTTCTGATAAAGAGATCCATTGACTCAATATGATATTGACAAAGGTCAAACTCTTCTGTCTCATAAAAAATTCTTACCCGCTCCAACCTTGTACTTAACTCAATCATTGGATCACTAAAACTAAGGTGGGCAAGGAGGTTTATTGCCTTAGAATAATTTTTTTGATCGCTAAGAACTCGAGCTTTTTCGAGTTGATAAAATGAATCTCGATATTGATGATCCAAATAGCTCTTGTAATTATCTAAAAAATTCAAAACCCATTGATACTCCTTAATTTGAATACCTATCTCAGCAATGTTTCTGAAAGTGAATCGGGATAATTTTCCCTGATCTATCAGGAATCCCTGAGTTAATCCGCGATTGTAGAGATTAAATATCATATCATAATATTGATCAGACCCTTGATTGAGTTTTCGAATACAATAATTTAAGATGTCAATAAATGCATATCTCCTTTCTTCTTCTTCAAAATTACTTTCTGACATTTCATACAATTCGAAACAACGTTTAAAAAAGTCCGAATTATTAGGATGAATGATGGACTGATAATTGTAATAATAAAAACCTAAAACCGGAAGATCATACCAATTATTGCTTTCTATATATCGCAGGGTTTCTTCAATGTAAGGAAACAGAGTTTCTAATTTGTAAATGGAGTGGATCTGTAATACCCGGCAGCAATGACGCAATTTTTTAATGGCGTAAGATATTTCGATGGAATCTGAGATCTGACGTAAATTAAATTCTCCCTGTCTTTTCTTACTGACGAGATAGTCATATTCTTCTAGATCAATTGCATATCTTCTTTCAAAATAGGTTTCGTTTCTCAAAGTTGATTTTTGCTGCTCCTCTTTTTGTTCTTCTAAAAATTGTAAAAAAAGTTTGTCTTCAGATCGGTGACGATATAACTTAAGCTGGGACAGGTCATAGTTAGGATCTTGTCTATATTCAATTCTAATAAAATTTTCTATTTGTGAGACCAGTCGACTAAGTAATAAACGAAGTTTTACATCATTGTACTTTTCACCCGGAAAAAGCCCGGACCAGAGATAGGACTTCAGTTCATCTTCAATCTTGTTATTCTTTTTTTCGAGAAGTTCAAATAATTTAATGAGCTGGGGATCTGTACAGAAATACTCAGATCTAAGGAATTTTCTTAACCGGTTTTTGGCCTTTTTATCAATTAAACCCAGAATTGAGTTAATTTTCATGAAATTGATACTAACTATTTATGTACATAATTTTGTATAATATAATGATATTCAAATGAATATATAATAATCATTAGAATTATTGTTGTACAAATATAAAAAATTGAACTTGTCCCATTCACCAACTCATTGAATTTTTGTAACGTCAAAGAAACTAACTGAAAAAAAATGAGAAAATTATTAATTAACAAAGTGCTGAGATTATTCATCTTGGCTCTTATTCTTGGAGACCTCTGGTCACAAGATACAGTTAGACTTTTTCTTGATGCAGATAGAGTAGGTGATACCATTAATGTTAGGCTCAGCGCAGACGATTTCAAGGATGTTTCCGAATTTAGCATTACCTATAATTTTCCAGACACCGAGTTAAACTTTGCATACTCGAGATTGAATTCAAATCTTAATATTCAATCTGAAGTTAAATTAAATCCATACCTCAGTTTTAGTTGGATAAATCCCTTCCCGGTTGGTCTAAGCCTACCGAATGGTACGGTTCTCGCCGAATTCAAATTTTTTGTAGAAAAACGATCTCCACAATCTTGTTTTGATTTTAATGTAACTGGTCGACCAAGTGCTTTTTTCGGAATATTATCGACAATAATTCCAGTAAAAGGAGTTGGTATTTGTAAAAACTTTTTTGGAGGTTTAGTTGAAGGCTATTTAAGAATTGACACTAACAATGATTGTATTACAGACAATACTGAGCCTCCAGTTGGGGCTGCCTTGATTCAATTTCTTGGCAACAATGGAACTTACTTCGCGATCACCAATCAAGATGGATATTTTCATAGATACCTTCCTTTCAGCAACTACAGTATTAGTCCTGTAAACCAAGAATTAATACAAGCATGTCAATCCAGTGTTGCGATTGATTTAAATTCTAATATATCCACAACCTATACTTCTGTTTATAAGCAAAAAAATTCTTGCCCACTTATGGAGGTAGAATTTATTGCACCGTTAATGGACGTGTGTAAATCAAATTTTGCCGGAATTCATTATTCTAACAGAGGGACTATTCCCGCCAATGATGTTTATATAACTTTGGAACTAGATGCGTCTTTAAGTATTGAACAATCTTCTTTACCCTTCTCAATTATTGGAGCTAATCTGTACAAGATTGATTTAGGTACCGTTAATGCTCAGTTCTCAGGACAGGTTGATTTGCGCTTAAAAGCGTCTTGTAACTCAAAGTTAAAGGGAAGAACAGTACAGAACATTGCGAGAATTTATCCGAACGAATATTGCATTAAATCCCCCAAATATTCTGGGGCAGAACTTAGCATTATATCATCTTGCACAGGTAATGAGAATGTATTTGAAATAAGAAATACAGGATCAGGGGATATGAAAAATGAAGTTGTCTTCAATACAGTGGAAGATGACATTATGCCAAATTTTGGCGGAAAGCTTAAGTTGGATAAAGATGCTTCCATGATTATTCGCTACCCGGCAAATGGTAAAACAAGAATTATTACCATCGATACGATAAGCAATCATCCTTATCAAGTAAGAGCCAACGCTGGTATTGAAGCATGTGGAACCCATCCGGATGGATCTGTTAGTTTATCTTTTATCAATAATTATTCACAAGGTGATGAGTCGCCATTTGTGAGCCGATATTCTACTGAGCTAAAAGAATCAAACAATTCTGCAATTCAGATATCCAGTATTCCAGAAGGAGTCGGAACGAATCATTATATCAATAAATCAGACCGAATAAGATACAGCTTTGTTGCGAAAAATATTACAAACAATTTGGTTAAAAGGCTAGTAATAAGAAACAGGATTCCTGAGAATCTTGATATTGCTACACTCCAATTAGCTAAATCAGTCAATAACTTTAGCTGGAGTATTCAGGAAGACAGAATATTAGAAATTGTATTTGAAGGATTGAACTTATTACCTTCAACAGAAGATGAGCTTCTTTCAAAAATCATATTTGCTTATTCAATAAAACCAAATATTGAGGTTCCATTTAATACCGTTATTGAAAATTCGGCTGAAGTAATTCTGGATTCGAAAGTGATATACAACTCAGAAAGTACGATACATACGGTCGGTTACTTTATATATACAATTATAAGCGATAAGAAAGACGAACATATCCGAATATCTGCATATCCGAACCCTTGTGAAGAAAAACTATACTTTGACCTTGGAAAAAAGGACGATTATACTATTCAGTTTTTTAATCATTTCGGATCTAAGATTTGTGAAGAAGAAACAAAAGAGAGCTATTTCAGTTCGAACGCTTTGGTTAACCAAAATGCAGGAATCTATTACTACCTGATTATAAGTAAAGATCAGAAAATCAGTTCCGGCAAAGTTACTAAATCAACAAGATGAAGTTAGTTCTCAATTTTTATACTGAAATTAATCTGTTCTTAGGTTTCTCAAGCCTAAGGACTAAATTAGTTTCCTCTCCCCTGATGAAAAGAATTGACTCCTCAGCCGGCGGTAAGCACACCTTTCAATCGATGCACAAGCGTTTTTCAAGAACAAGAAGCTTTGCTTTCCTGAATCCCAACTTGAAAACCCTTATCCAAACTAGTGCAAGTTAAAGCTTCACCGCCGGTCATTTTTAAATTGAAATTTTCAATAAAATGAAAAAAATAAAAACTACTTCCCGGATTTCAAGAGCAAGTTTAGCAGATGTGATCATTCAAGAAATCGATGTACTCTGTTGATTTCGTTTGAAATTTCAATTCCGGGCTTAAAGACAATATATCTAAAACTGAAAAGCCTGCATAATTGAATAAATCAGAGAATTTATTCTCTGATTATAAAAACAAATCCTTAGTCCTGATTGAAATTCTTTTAAGTATTTTGTTTGAATTATGTGGTTTATCCTTGAATTCTAAAGAATTCAAATCTCCGGCAATGGCCGGAGATTTTTTTTGTTTAATTAAACCAGTAAACTGCTTTTGCAACAATCGCTCTGTTCTTATTGCTAAGAAATCCAACATGAGGACCTAATTCTTGAGCAAATGAATTGTCAGTATAAACAATAAAAAAATCACTTACTGGCGCAAATCTCCATTGAAACCTTGTGTTGATGTTGAAGTTATTAACCTGTGTATTGTATTGAAAAAAAGTAGAAAGAAAAACAGCCCTGCTGAACGAAATCTCGGCTTTAGAACCAATCAAAACAAATTCAGCTGTTGGATAGGGTTGTTCTTGGCGAATATTATAATAATCTACTTTAAAACTTATTATTCCATAAGGCTGAATTCTATATGCTATGCTTCCACCAATGTTTATTGATTTGCCTTTGAAATATGGACCTATATTCATTTCCACATTCCCGAATAAGTTGTTACTAGGACTGCTAAAGGCTTCAATTTTATATGAATTGAAATAATAATCTCCTATGGGAAGTTTCTGCTCTCCAGCTTCAATTAATCCATTGGTGGGATCAAAGGGTTCATACAGGTAAAAATATTGAGCGTTTAAGGCCGCTCCAATGCCACTCTGATCATTAAATTCTGCATAGACAAAAGGACTGATTTTATAGTCAAGATTATTCCAATTCAAATCTGTTGCATGATCAGTATTGAATCCGAGCATAATTCTTCTCAAAATTTTGGATTTAGGTATCCAAAAATAATACTCTGCACCACTTAGATTATATCTTGATGCACTTCTGGGTATAAATCCGACATCTGCCGTAAAAAAAGAATCAATTCCCAACGTTCCTACCCTTAGACTAAAATTACTTGGATTGTAGGAAAGAAAAAAAGCATAGCTATTTCCTCTTTTATTTTTATCGGGAGAAAAAGAACGATGATAATAACTTTCTCCAATCCATTGATTATTTTTTGAATACAAATTATATTCTAATCCAGCTACAGAATTATAACTATTATAAGCTGCTCTTTGTGATTCATTTAAGTTGTTTAAAAAATTATACTTATTAACCAATACTCCTGCTATCGTTGATCTTTCAAATATTTTATGCTGTACACTTACAACGCTTACATTGTTTAATGGACTTTTCCTCTCAGCACTAAACTTTTTGCTGTTACTGGTAACATTTAGCACTCCGATCCGAAAATTATTGTTCAGTTTTCCGCTTAGTCTAACTCCTGCAATAATGGGAACAATATCATTTTGTTGTGTTTCAGAGTTAAAGGTCAGTCCCAATCTTCTGCTAAAAAACGGTCTGGTTCCAGGAAATCCAAATCTTGCAAACAAGTCCTGATTCTCAAGAAAGAATTGCCTTTTTTCTGGAAAAAAAAGTTCAAATCGACTAATATTGGCAATCTGGTCATCTACTTCTACCTGAGAAAAATCTGGATTTATTGTAAGATCTAGATTAAGAGAAGGCGAAACTGCTATTTTAGCATCCACTCCGATTGATTTGGTGAACTTGTTCTCAGAGCTTACTTTGATTTGATCAACTCCTCTAATTTTGTTGTGTGAAAATCCTCCGGTTATATAGGGTATCAACGAAATATTAAATCCCGGATTTGGCGGAGGATCAATCCATGTCAGCTTTCCGGCAAAGGACAGAGTTAACGGATGATGAATCTGTGGAACCGGAGCCCAGGTACTATTTTCCAAATCTCTCATCTTGTTTCTTATAAAATTCAGACTCCATTCATTTGCTTTTCCTTCTTTCTCAAGTTTGTAGCGCAAGGTCCGGAATGGAATTGCTATTTCTACATCCCAATAATCATTATAGTTTTTTACTTTACAATACCATTTATTATCCCAATTCAAATCGAGGTCATTCCCTTCATTGATACTTCCTTCCCTTTGAACTTCGAGGGGGCTAACTGAAAACGCCAATCCATTTAATCCATCTCTAAAAGCGTCAATCACAATATTTATTACATCTGTACTACCTGGAGGAAAATCTCTTTTCAAACTTCTGATAACATAACTTGATTTAGCTTGATAACATCGAATTGCTATATATAATTTCTTGTCATCGAAACATAGTCTAGCCTCTGTCTGCCACTTGCTTAATCCCGAATCTACCGGATAATTCAACTTGAAATCTGTTATTACTTCGGCGCTTATCCAATCGACTTCATCAAAAACTCCATTCAATATTATCTGTTCTTTTGCTTTTTTAATATTCACACTAGGTTGATCTTTCTGGGCAAATACCCATGAAGTGCTGATGATTAGAGTAATAAAAAATAATAGTAGCTTATACATATACCTGACAAAATTACGAAAGATTTCGTAATTGAACTTTTTTCTAGAAAAATTTGAATTTTTCCTACTATTTAGCTCAAGGATCAAAATAGTCATCACTTCATTTTCTTTGGAAGGGTAAATTTGACTAAATCTGAGTATATTGGATATTGAGCAGAACCTGAGATTGCTTTAAGAATTGTTAAAACAAAGAAGTTAAATTTACGTTCCTCCTACATAAAATTTATTAATGAGTACCTTGATAATCATCGGTCAACTACTACTGAGTTTAAGCATTCTGGTCATTTTACATGAATGTGGGCATTTTTTCCCAGCGAAGTGGTTTAAAACAAGAGTTGAGAAATTTTACCTGTTCTTTGATCCTTATTTTTCCATATTTAAGAAAAAAGTAGGTGATACAGAATATGGTATTGGCTGGCTTCCTTTGGGTGGTTATGTTAAAATTTCCGGAATGGTTGATGAAAGCATGGACATTAATCAATTAAAACAAGAACCACAACCTTGGGAATTCAGATCGAAACCGGCATGGCAAAGACTGATTATCATGCTTGGAGGGATCACAGTAAATTTCATTTTGGGATTTTTTATTTTTGCTATGTTAATCTGGAGATTAGGAATTACTTATCTACCTACTTCAGAGTTAAAATACGGAATTGTTACGGATAGTATCAGCCAGTTAATGGGCTTCAGGGATGGAGATGTCATTCTTGGTATTCAGGGAGAAAAGCTTGAAAGATTTGATCGTGGAAAGATCATTAAATCATTGGTTTTGGAAAATAAAAATACGATCAATATATTGAGAGATGGTCAGGAAACAAACTTAACGATTCCTCAGGAGTATATCGCCCTACTTACAAAACAAGAGAATAAAGATTTAACACTATGGCGAGAAAGAATTCCAGCGATTATTGATTCAACTTTAGAAAATTCTCCTGCTCAAATGGCAGGATTAAACAAAGGAGATCGGATTTTTTCAATAAATGGAGAAGACGTTAACGGCACTCATGATATTATTAAAATACTGAAGTTTAAACCCAATGTTGAATGTAAGCTTGGAATTATTCAAGGCACAGACAGCATATATAAAATAATAAAAACAGATGAAAAAGGATTCTTAGGTATTGTCTGGAAGAAATTAAATTATTCAACAGAGAAATACGGATTTTTTGAATCCATTCCGCTAGGAATAGAGAAAGGAATGGATCTCCTAATCAGTCAACTTAAAGCTTTTGGACAAATGTTTGGTGGGAAAATAAAGGCCAAGGATTCTCTTGGGGGTTTTGCGTCTATTGCCGGAATGTTTGATCCAAGTTGGAATTGGATTTCTTTTTGGACGACAACAGCTATCATTTCTATAATTCTTGCTTTTATGAATTTATTGCCAATTCCCGGTTTAGATGGAGGGTATGTTATTTTCCTATTATGGGAGGTCGTAAGTGGTAAAAAAGTAAGTGATAAATTTATGGAGAAGGCAGTAACTGTAGGATTTGTATTATTGATTGCACTTATGCTATACGCCAACGGATTAGATATCATGAGATGGCTCAATAAATAGTAACTGTGCCGGACTACTTCGAATTATTTGGAATCTCGCGATCAGTATCAATTGATCTAAATTTACTCAGAAAGAATTTCTACACACTCAGCCGGTCATTACATCCGGATATAAATAGAAATTATGATCTTGCAAAGATGGATGTGCTCAATCATGCATATGAAATACTTTCTGATCCTCTTCAACGACTGAAATACATTATCGAGTTAGAAGGATTAAATGATAACATTGAGAAGCCTCTGGATCCGGATTTTCTATTGGAAATGATGGAACTTCATGAAGAGATCGAAAAGCATAAGGAATCTAATAATCCGGATAATCTTTCTATTCTCATTGAAAAGCTAGGTGAATTTGAAAGGGAATTGCACTCCGAATTCAAGGATTGCATTGATAATTATAATCGAGGACTTCGCAATGATAAGACATTGCAATCTCTCGTTGATTATTTTGTCAGACAGAGATACCTCCGAAGACTGAATAAAGTTTTAAAATCTGAAGAAGAACTTTAAGCCTTTCAATTTTAATATACGATTTTCTTAGGGTTTCATTGCAAGGCATTTTTGCTTATCCGAAGCCATTTTATTTCTTTGGGTATTTGAAGTCTTTCAATACCAAGTCAGATGATTCTTGAGCCCCTGGTATAAATTTTTTTTGGAAATAAACAATTTTAATTAAATTTGAGAGCTAGTTTATTAAAAATAAAAGCTTATGAAAAATCTAATTCTTTGCTTCATCCTTTGTTTAAGTAATCAGATTTTATTTTGTCAGGAGATAAAACCTAGGTCAGATCGCTCGACGATGCAAGTTGCAGCGAGCTTCAATGGTATTCAAACTACACAATGTTTGGGTCTGATAAATCCACCATCATTAGATATCCGCTTTCTTCCTTCCCTAATGAAACTTAGAAAAGAATACAACAGGGATGATAATGAAGAAATAAAAAAAATAAAAGAGCTTAATTACAAATTAAAGAAACTAAGCCTCCAAAAAGATTCTCCGAATGCTGAAAATTCTTCTTTATTGGCTAAAGAGCCTGTAGTCGGATTGGGACTGAAAGCCAATCAGAATACAGGAAGCACGCCGATGGATAATACCATTGCAATTTCAAATACAGGATGGATCGTGAGTGCAGCTAATAACAGTATCTATTATGTAAGAAATGGAGCCATACAGTATTCACAGAACTTTTCAACTTTTTTAAACAACAATTTTGAATCAACCTGTGATCCGGTTGTAATTTGGGATCCGGAATACGCAAAATTTTTTATGTATATTCAGGATTGTGGAAGCAGTAAACCTAATAAAGTAATTCTCTTGTTTTCAGTTTCTTCCAATCCAAATGACGGATGGTGGTATTATTCATTTAATGGCGACCCAAATGGTGGATTTTTTGATTACCCCAAAGTTGGACAATCAACAGAAAATCTTTTTGTATCCGGAAATGTTTATGTGAATGACAAATATGATCATAGCAATTTAATTCAAATTGACAAGGCTTCAGGATACTCTTCTCAAACCTTACAATATACAATCTGGAATAGAATCAATTCGGATTACCAATTTACCTTATTGCCGCTAAGCTATGGGTTAAATGGAACTTATGGTCCAGGAATATATTTGGTTTCAACTGAAGTTTCCGGTGGCAATTACTTTGGATTTTATGATCTTACCGATGATCTTGGAAATAATCCGCAGTTATTATATGAAAAAGTTGCATGTCCGACATATGGTCCAGGCTCGGATGCAGACCAACTGGGTTCTACCTGTCCCTTGGATGTTTCTGCTTGCAGAACACAAAGTGGATATTATATGAATAATAGAGTTCATTTTGTTTGTAATTCGGTTTCACCTGATAAATGGAGCGCACTTGGTTATTTTGTATATAACATTCAGACCAAAAAGTCTCAATATGATTACTTTGGATCAACAGGTTGGGATTATGCTTATCCCTCAATTGCATTTTATGGTAAAACTAAAACGGATAATGAATCCATGATTTTCTTCCAAAGAAGCAATGAGAACAATTACCCGCAATCACGGGTCGTCTATGTAAATGGTACTTTAGATTTTTCCGGTAGTGTTTATGTTTACAGCCTTTGGGAAGCAGAGTGTGAAAAATTTGGTACAGATTACAATCGATGGGGAGACTACACCGGCATAACTCGTAACTACAGTTCAACTTCTCCTTCCGTGTGGGTTGCAGGGGCTTATGGAGACTTTGATGGATATTGGAATGCTTACATTGCCGAAGTTCATGATAACGGACAATCCGTAGTACATGATATCAATTCGAATAAAGATAAAATTTCACTTTCCCCTAATCCATCTTCAGATAGATTTAGTGTAAAATTCAATTTAAATTCTTCCGGGAAAACGAAATTTCAAGTTTATAGCGAATCTGGTAAACTAGCTTATACTCTAATGGATGAATATGTTAGTATGGGAGAACATATTTTTGCTTTCGAAACAAAAATTTTAAGCCCGGGAAATTATATTTTACAAATTATTCAAAATTCTAAAATTATTGCTCATGAAAAGTTTATTGTTAACCACTAAGTTAGTTTTGTTATTAATATTTTTAAATTCATGTAATAATAAAATAAATAATGACAATCCAGCTGATAAAGAAAAGAAGAATAAAACCAATATGAACAATACGAATAGTAAATCAACTGATGGAAATTCTATGAACCCAAAT
This sequence comes from Saprospiraceae bacterium, assembly GCA_020848695.1. Taxonomy (GTDB): domain Bacteria; phylum Bacteroidota; class Bacteroidia; order Chitinophagales; family Saprospiraceae; genus Vicinibacter. Next base: position 26,421 of record JADLHT010000016.1, on the reverse strand, counting down.
AGAACAAATTCTGAATCTTCTGGCACAACAAAAGACAGTTTGGTCATTCATTCTCACGGTGATCCGAATCAACAGTATATTGATTCAATTAAAGAAGCTAATTATAAAGCGAAGAAAAGAAAATAATATTACCAATAAATTCAACTTTTTGCTAATCCTTCACAATTTGAAATTTCTCCTCTAGAGTAAGACCATTTCCAAACAACTGAAGAATATAGTTTCCTTCCGGGCAATTGTACATATTTATTTTTTCCTGATAATTTTCATCGAACTCAGGAAGTTCTTTATTCAAGAATTCTCTACCCTCCGTAGAAATTATTCTCAATCTAAAACGAGATTTCAATTCTGATTGAATTGTGAAATTCAAAAAGTCATTTGCTGGTATGGGATATATATCAACAAACAATTTACTTTTTTTATTTGTAACTCCAATTGAGTTGAGGGTTTTATTTATATTCCACTGAATAAGATCAAAATGTAAATTTTTATGATTATTTATTCTTAATAATTTACTTGTATCCTGTACAAAAACATTTACAACAGATTTTCCCAGAGGGATATCTTTGGATAGAATTGTTACACTGTCCTGACTATCTGAAACAATTTGATTCTTAAATTTCCATTCAACTTTTAAGGTATTGGGGATGGGCTTTATAAGCTGTAGCAATTTAAACTTTAGTGAACTATCCCCAAGATTGATTGATGTATCTAACGGTGAATACGCTACAACTGAACTTGCTAAATTATGTATAGATTCTATTATCCCTTCAATACAGACCGGACAAAATGGATTCCCTAGGGCTTGCATTTTACAAGATTGATTTGGCTTATACCAAAGAGCAGAATTACCTCCACAGCAGTGCTGATATATTCCAACGTTTTTATAACCCAACCAGCTTTTCCACTTAATTAGTGTAGAATCGGTTACCTTAGTCATATTTCTAAATTCTCCCGCATATTGATCACCTGCATAGTATTCATCAGCCAAACCTGCAAAAGAATGACCCAGTTCATGTGCTGATATTTCATTGCTACTCCTATGTAAGGTACTTGTAGAATACACTCCTCCAGAACCACCGTAGTATGGTGTATTGGATAACAAAACAACCTGATCATACAATGGAAAAAACTTTGATAATGTGCTTGAAATATTACCTGCTTTAAATGGAACAACCAATCTATGAATGTTTCCCGCATCAAATCTTACGTCGAAATAAGTATTTGGTTTCAGTATCGGATGCGAATTTATCCCTGGACAATCTGGTGCACTGTTATCATGTCTGGCTCCGGAATCAACACTTACAACTTTTATCGCGTAGATATTGAAAAAATCAGCATAATTCTTGAAAGGCTCAAGTGTAAAAAGATAATCTTTAAAGCTCTTGGCGTCGTTTACAAACTTCTCTTGTTGAGTTTCCGTGTACCCATCTCCAATTATTACAAGGTTAATAAATTGATCAGAAGCTCCTTGAACATCAATAGCAACAAGCTCGATGGCTTGAGCATCAATTTGTATTGCAAAAAGATAAAGAAAACCTGAAATCAATATTTTTTTCATTTCCATTCAAATTTGTTTAATATAATCCGTTCTTTATCATGTACACTTAGTTTTTCAGATACGCTAACAAATTGCGGAACTCCCTTTACCTGAATTCGCTCAAAGAATTCTATGGTATCTAATTTCAATTGTCTTTTTTCAAATGTACCATTCTGTTCAACTTCATAGATTGGATATAATGGATGTTTGAGGTACTGAGTGGTTCTATTTTTATGTTGTGAAAATATTTGAATTTTTAGATATTGATTTGAATCGTACACAACCGGATTACTGAATTTAATAGTTCCCTGTACTATTTGCTTATCTGTGAGTATTAATCTGTTTTGCTGTAATACAGTATCAGAAAATATCTTAAATGTTAAAAAGAGAATATTATCCTCATTCTGGCTGCTTTCATTCGTAATTTTAGTCTTATTGTTGCAAGCAAGCAATGCTATTAAAAAGATAAAAATATTAAACCTCATTAAACAAAGTTACAAAAAAAAAATCCTCGACAAATCATTTTTGTCGAGGATAGTGATATGAAAAAATTATTTAATTTCTTACTTTGCTTTTTCTTTCATCAGGGTTGGATCTAGTGAATATCCCTCCGGTAATAAGGTAACGGTTTCTTTTCCCTTTATTCTAACCGGCTTAAAATCTTCATAACCCTTACGAACTCCTTTAACTTCCCAATCGAACTGATAATTTCCTTTTCCTTTTCTTAATTCTTTGACTTTAATTCCTTTTTCTGTTCTTTCAACTACAGCAAGCCCTTCTGATTCTTCAGAAAGAGCGGTCAATTGAACAGTCATTGTCTTTGGATTTAAGATTACACTAAAATCTTCACTAAATGTAATATAAGCTTCTCCATTTATCAATGTTGCAGTTCCTCTGGTATATGCAGCAGCTTCCGGACCTTCTATGCAAGCATACCATATTTCTTTGGAAGGATCTAATGGATGATCCATAACGAAATTTTTCATATTGGCTTGAACTACAGATTGTCCTTGGGCGTTTCTGAAAATACCTCCAATAAGACCATTCCCCTGAGCATTAAAAACTCCCATATAAGGTACAGAAGTTCCGCTCACATTTGCTGCAAGTAAAGCAGTACCTGGTGCTCCGCCAAAGTAAGATACAACTTGTCCGATTGCCCCTTGTGATACCAAAGTTACTCCGGGAACATGAAAGTTCTGACCATTCTGAGTTACATTACACCACAAGCTCAAATCACTGGACAAGCCTGGTTGTGTATAAATTGTAGATCGTACTCTGAACATAGTATCCGTATTAATTCTATGATAAGTCATAACATGATGATCTGCAACTTGTGTTCCACCTGGATCAAAAAGTGTTGAACCAAATGCTATCTCTTTCAATAGATTCTTTGAATTATTCAGGTACTCGTCTGTCCATCGATTGGTAGAGGAGCTAAAAAACTTCTTCACTGTTGGTCCAAAATCGATATTAAATCTTGAATTTCTAAACCAAATTCCAATATTGCTGGTAGATTTATAAAGTAGCGTATCACCAACCTTTTTCCAGAGGCTGGCACCACTTTCAGGTAATAAAAATTTTCCCCCACCTTTGCTTAATGAGATCTCATTATTAGTTGTATCCAGGCTAATGGTTTGTATCTCATTTGCAGGATCTGCGTCAGGGTCATTTTTTAAGACAGTCAAATCAACATTATTTCCTTGTGAAATTGATAGTTGGTTATTGACATTATTAAAAGTCAAAGTTTGCAACTCGTTAGAAGGATTACCATCGTTATCACCGGCAACAGAACCTGCTTTAGTTGCGTAATTTGCTATTGGTACTGCTAGTATAGGTGAATTACCCATGTTGGTAAAATTTGATCCACCAGCTGCATCTAGTTCTACCTTCAGCTGATAGCCGTTGGCTGCCCAATCTATATTCGAGCAGTTTCCTGTAGGGTTTGTTCCCTGACAAACATTTACAGAAAAGATACCTAGGTCGGAAGTTCTGGTATTGTGTGTCTCAACATAAACAGGTACATTAGAAGAATTCAACACAGATAAACGTAAAGAAATGTTGGTATTTATGATTGGGGCATTTGAATTGTTTCTGGCAACACCCTGAAATTTAAAACTCTGTGCGTGAATTCCGGTGGCACAGCATACTAAAAAAATAAAAGCTAAAAATTTATTCATTGTAAAAAGTTTTATGACTATTAATTATTTTGTTTTTTCAATTGTAAATGATTGTTGTTGAGAACCATCCTGAATCGTTAAGATATAAGTTCCCTGAATTATAGAATTTAAATCTAACTGTTGTGACTTTAATTGTAGCTTATCGGATAAAATGACCTGACCATTCATATTTATCAAGTTAATTCGAGCATTTCTTAAGTCCGGATTCTCTATATTTAAGAATGCACCTGCTGGATTTGGAAAGACGCTTATTCCTAAGTTTTCATCGTTCTTCACTGAAGTTAGACCTAAATTGGATTGATGAAATCCTTGGGTTACTATTAAATTAGAAGTTGTTTTTGTTTCAGTAATAGTCTCACCCATCGTCCACTCTAAAGAAAAGTTTCCTGATTTTTGTACCGCTCCAGCACTGGATATAACTGTAGGTGCAAGCTTTTGCGCTAAAATCTGATCGAACGAAAGGGCTAACAATAAGAATAGAAGTTTATACATATTTTCTTTTATTGAGTTATAAAGTTATGAAACTTAGAGTTGATCTTGGAAGATCTTCTTAAAAAAATACACTTTATAACAATAAAATATTTATAAACTATTGACAATAATATACTTAGAATTTCATCCATTTTGGAAATTATTTCATTTATAGGATTGAATTGCATTCATTTATGGAGTCTGAATAGTATAATAAGATTTCATAGTCTCAATCTATTGCAACCACGTTTTAGTGTTTTAATTCATGCAGTAAAGACGCTTCGATCCCCCAAACAAAAGGTATAGGACATTAGAGAACAAATATTGCATTACTAAAAGCAGCATGAGGATTCAATGAAGTAAAAGACTTAGAATGCCAGAGCATTATTAATAGGATTAAGAGCTATAGATGCTGCACACAGAAGTGTAATTTAAAATAGACAGTAGTTCTCAGGACAAAAGTGGATCATTGATGGTGCTAATGCCTTTGTTAATTTAAAATGTTTTCAGAAATGCAATATATGGCATATCATTGAGAAGTTCGTTAAATTAGCTGTTTGATTCCTGCATTTCGTTCATACATCCCATTCTTATTTTCAATTTCTTTTTAAAAGAATTATTTAGCTTTATGGGTTCCTTTTATAAGTTGCATTTATAATTTGAAATCACGATTTAATTAAGTCAGAACAATAATATTAAATCTATTCAATTTGTGCTATATAGAGTAGCATATTCCTGGATAATTGGACTTCTGACTCTCAATATGACACTCCACTGTAAAATTTTATTTAATGGGCATTTATAATTTTACTATCATAATCTATTCCTTGTTTAGCTAATATTCTTTTTATTATTCGGGAAAAAACAAAGAGGTAAGAGAAACAGAATACTGCAATCCAATATGACTTATGAATTCCTATACTGGAAATGTCAGCTAATTTACCTTGTAATGGAGGAATTACAGCCCCTCCAAGAATCATCATAATTAAAAATCCGGAAGCCTGTGTTTCATATTTTCCGGTACCTGCGATGGATAAGGAAAATATACAAGGCCACATGATACTGCAAAACAAACCTCCACTGAGAAAGGCATAAATTGAAATAAGTCCTGTATTCAAAATCCCAACCAGCATAGCAATTATTCCAAGAGCACTGAATAGCATTAAAGTGAAAATCGGCCTGGCTTGTGCTATAAAAAATCCGCCAATTAAGACCAATACACAAAATATATAATAATATAAGCTGCTTATATCTCGATTAGCCATGAGATTAACCAATATAACAACTCCGTAAGCTATAATCGGAACTGCAATCAATAATATATTATTCATCATTCGACCTGGATTAAATACAGGTATTGCACCGGTCCATCGTCCAATCATCAACGAACCCCAATACATGCTGATATAGGGAGCAATATCAACAGCTTGCATTCCTCCAAACTCAGGTTTCTTCAGCAATTCTCCCAGATTACTCTGAATACTTACTTCTACACCGACATAAACAAAAATTGCAAACATTCCAAAGATTAACTGGGGAAACTGTAATGCACCCCAGGATTGCGCGTTCTTTTTCGAATTGAAATAAGCATAGGCAAGTCCAAGAACAATTACCATCAATCCGGCAATGAGATACCACATTCTTTTAATTTCTAAATGATGTTTATCCATTTCGCTAAAAGTAGATAGATCAATCTTATAAGAGGAAAAAACAGGAATAAATGTTGAAAGGAGTGCAAGGGAAATAAATATCATCAACCACATAGCCTTAGTCGAAGATTCGACCTTTGAATCATGAAATCCATCAGGAACACTTCGTGAGAAATAAAACAATGCTGCAGATATAAGGAATAGAACCCCTACACCGGTATACAGGCTTAATACAGAGTTCAAATCAAGGGATTGAATCATCTCATCACTTACCTGAGTCCCGCCAAAGAGAATCAATGCTACAACTATAGGACCAATAGCGGTACCAAAAGAATTAATAGCACCTCCCAAAGTAATTCGATGAGAACCTGTTGATGAATCGCCCAATAAAATAGCAAAAGGATTAGCTGCAACTTGCTGCAATGAAAAACCTAAAGCCAAAATGAAAAATGCTGCTAGAAAAAAACTAAATCCGGAGCCTGAAGAACCATTCTTAACAGCAAGAATCATCGCAATGGCACCCAGAAAAGAAAACAACAATCCATATACTATACTGCGTCTATAACCCCATGAAGAAACCAGATCTTTAGTTCGTACAACACTATAGACAAAGAGGAGCAAGGCACCAAAATAGTAAGCACCGTAAAATGCAAAATCAACCAATTGACTTTGAAACTGATCAAGTTTAAAATAATGTTTACAAAACGGAATAAAAACACCGTTACCGGCTGCAATAAATCCCCAAAAAAAGAAAACTGTAATTAATGTTCCTAATGCAGAGAAATTGGTTTTTAAAGTCTGCTCCATTCGATAGTTTGATTTAATGAAAGCAAATGTATTGAATACTTTTATATTATTATCTGACTAGATTTTAAAATCGAAAAGTAGGAATAAATTAACTTTGATCTTTGTTAGATTGTATTGAATAGAATTTCAAATATACTTCGATCTTATACTGCGTATATCAGGAGGCGAACAACAGTTGCAATTTCTCTGCATATATTTTTTATTACTCTTTTTTTCCTGAAGCTAATAGTTGGAAATTCGCCATATTATGTTTACTACAAAGGGGAATCCTGCTTTTTACTTTGGAAAGATATTCCAGAGGATGGTACAGAGTTAAAAAGCGAATTATTTCTGCAGCAGTATAATTGGGAAAATGTGCAGGCAGACGTAATGTTTTTTCCTATCTTTTATCAAGGATCGCAAAAGTTTTATTCAACTCAGGAATGGAAGAGACCATTATCAACTGACGAGGATAGATTTCATTTATTAGGGACATATGATCTGGGAAGAGATTTATTTATTTCTTGCTTACAGGGATTACAAAAATCCCTAATAATCGCATTCTTAAGTATATTGATTGCAATACTAATTGGATTACCTTTAGGAGTTGCAATGCCTTTCTATAATTATCGTAAATACCGATTAAGTCCATCTGCTTTTGTAGTATTAGTTTTGTCCTTTTTGGTCTTATTTTATATATTATTATTGTCTTTTGAACTTCGAAGCTTCTCGTTTTTTGCTTTTTTTGCGGCTAGTCTCATTATTTCTCTAATTTTTATTCCAATGACTAAGAATGCAAGAATGGGAATTAGGGTAAATACTGATCAAATTTTAGTAAATGGTATTGTTTTGTTTAAATCAGTTCCTATGCTCATGGTATTGTTGCTACTATTACAATTTATTTCGAAGCCAACTGTGATTAGTTTATCCGTAATAATTGGATTATATCTCTCCATTAGTTTTGCTAAGTATAGCCGTTTCCTGAGTTTTTATCTGATTCAAGAAAAATATATTCAAAGCTTAATTTCTTTAGGAATTCCGGATAATAGAATTATCATACGTCATCTAATTCCCGAAATTTTTAGAAGACTCTTTCAATATATTAGCTTGAGTCTTGCCTCCATAATTCTTGCAGAGGCAAGTATTTCTTTTTTAGGGCTTGGTCTTCCTCTGGATGATATAAGTTTAGGAAGTATTATGCATACTTCCAGATCGAATCCAAGTGCTTGGTGGGTAGTTGTTTTTCCTGGATTATGTGTATTTTGGCTGGTCTATACCTTTCAGATTTTATATTCTGAAAGTGCCGAGAGAGAAATTTTTTAATTTAGTAGAATGAAATCCTTCATTATTTATTGACAAGGGGATATTATTAACAATGATTATAGATGTAAAAGTGTATAATGGGTTTCAAGACAAATATTTTAAAGTAAATTGCAATGCAGTAATTATTAAAACGTTAAAATGACTTATAAGATGTGGAAAAGTTGGATATACCCGGGAGCTTACGGTAAAAGAATTGATTTTGCCTTATTGTTAATTAGATTATTTTTTGGTCTGAGTATTTTGACCCATGGATATAAAAAGTTTAATAGGCTGACAGATGGAAATTTAGACTTTAGCGATCCTATTGGTTTGGGACCTGAGATTTCCTTGTATTTGGCTGTTTTATCAGAGTTCTTTTGTTCGTTACTCCTCATATTGGGATTGTTTACCCGACTTGCAGTAATACCCTTATTATTTACTATGATGGTCATCATATTTATAGTTCACGCAACAGACTCTTTTGGAGATAAAGAACTTCCTATTCTGTATAGTGTTGGATTTTTTATTATTTTATTGTTAGGGGGCGGAAAATTATCTTTGGATCACAAATTATTTTATCATACTTAATACATATCATTCAGAATGTTACAGCTTGACAGAGATATTATTTTTTTTGATGTAGAAACAACAGGCTTACATGTTATACGCGATAGAATCATTCAATTGGCAATGATTAAATATAAGAAATCAGGAGATACCGAAGAACTTAATCTAATGATAAATCCTGGTATTCCTATTTCTGAAGAAGCGTTTCAGGTTCATGGAATTAGCAATGAAATGCTTAGAAACAAACCGACATTTTTACAAGTTGCCGATAAAATTTTTCAATTCATGAAAGGAGCAGATCTGGCTGGATATAATTCGAACAGATTTGATGTACCTATACTGATGGAAGAAATGTACAGATGTAATTTGAATCTTGAAATTGACAACAGAAGACTAATAGATGTACAGCGTATTTTTTATAGAATGGAACCTAGAACATTAAAAGCTGCTTATCAATTCTATTGTAGAAAAGAATTGGAGAATGCTCATGACGCTATGGCTGATATCCGAGCAACTGTTGAGGTTTTAGGAGGAATGTTGCAAAAATACAAGGAGTGTGATCTGCTCAATGATAATGGTACATTATTGGAGAAACCCATTCAAAGTAATGTTCAGAAGTTGCATGAATTTACCAATGATATAAAAGTATTGGATGCTACACAGAGACTAAAATACAACGATCAGGGAGAAGTTGTTTTTGCATTTGGAAAATACTTAGGACAAGAAGTTGGTAAAACATTGTATGAGGATAGAAATTATTTCTATTGGATTCAAGAGAAGGAATTTTCTTTTCAAGTAAAAGAACTGGTAAAGAAATTATTGAAAGAGTATGAACTGAAAATAAAGACAACAAACTCTTAATTATCTGTATTATCTTTGCCAAAAGTTCATTCATGAAAAAGTTTGGTAAATTGTTATTGGTTATCTCCGCATTATGTTTTACTATCTTCAATTGCACAACAGAGGACGAAACCAATAAGATCGAACTCATCATAAAAGGTAACTATAATAATAATCCTCTGGTCTTTGCACCAGGTTTCCAATATGATTATTTCGAAGGTTCGAAGATTAGTTTTACACGTTCAGAGTTTTTTCTAAACAATTTCAAACTTGTTTCCAAAAACGGAACTATTGTAGATTTTGGAACCCTTCAACATATTAAGCTGCAAGATTATCAGTACAATTTAGATAAGGCAAATCAGGGAGTTAAACTAATATTTGAGACAGATGCAGTTGGAGATTTTGATGCCTTAAGATTTGATTTAGGGCTAACGCAGGAATTAAATGCAACCAATCCATCAAATTACAGAACAGGACATATACTTGCAGAAGGTGATAATTATTGGTCCGGCTGGAATTCTTATATTTTTTCAAAAACGGAAGGATCGTTATCGGATCAACAAGGAAAATCTGTACTTTTTGCTTATCATTCAGGATTTAATAATGCCTTAAGACATATTGATATCAGTAAAAATATTCAAATAAAACCTGATGTACTTAACTCAATAACTATCGAATTGGATCATAGTAAGATTTTTGGAACCAAAACTGATTATGTCGATATTTATAAGGATAACATCATTCATGAAGGAACGGATTTTATCAATAAATTTATGGATCAGTTTAGCAAGAGCTTTTATTAATGAGAAATTTTGCGTATTGTGTTTACTTGAGCTGTTGTTTATTTAGTTGTAATGATGAGAATAATTCAAATGATCTGACACATATTCCCTATACTCCTTCAGAAGCCTATATTATTCAATATCCGGATTCATTTCCGATACCAACTGAGAATCCCGAGAACAAAAGAACAAAAGCAGGAGTGCAACTGGGAAGACACTTATTTTATGATCCTATTTTGTCTTTAGATTCGACGATTTCTTGTGCTTCCTGCCATAAACCTGAGTTTGCATTTACAGATGGTAAAGCATTAAGTCCGGGTGTGGGTGGATCTTTAGGAACTAGAAGTTCAATGTCAATTCTCAATGCGGTGTATTTTACAAATGGCTTGTTTTGGGATGGACGTTCACCGGATTTAATTGATCAAGCTAAACAGCCTGTAGAGAATCCGGTTGAAATGCATGAAAGCTGGCCAAATGTTGAAAAGAAATTAAAGCGGTCGAAGTTCTATCCTGAATTATTTAGAGCAGCTTTTGGGATAAATAGCAAGTCTGAAATAACCAAAGAACTTGCAGCTAATGCGATTGCACAATGGGAATCCATATTGATAGCAGGTGGGAATAGCAGGTATTACAAATTTTTAAGAAAGCAGACTGCATTTAACTCAGACGAATTTGAAGGATTTCAACTTTTTTTTAATTTGGATCCTAGACTTCCTGATGCCCAATGTGGTCATTGTCATACGGGAAGATTATTTGCTTCCAGTAATTATTTTAACAATGGACTGGATAGTGCTAATAGTTTTACCGAGTTCAAAGATCCTGGAAGGGGAGCGATAACTATGGCTCCTCTCGATTCAGGGCGATTCAAGGCGCCTACGTTGATTAATATTCATTTGACCGCACCCTATATGCATGACGGAAGATTGGGTACAATGGATGAGGTAATGAATCACTATACTAAACAGGTAAAGAAAGCTCCAAATCTGGACCCTAATGTTGCCAATCTTAGGATATCTGAGGCTCAATCCAGAAAGGTTTTGAGCTTTATTATGACCCTTATTGACACCTCTTATCTTCAAAATCCGGATATTTTCAGTCCATTTTAGAATTATTTTTTGGGTTTTAAATAAAAAATTAAAGTTTAAAAAAGACTTTTAATGCGTTAGTTTTAAATAATTATTTTTTAATATATTGATTATTAAAATAATACAAATTAAAAAAATAACACATATAAATTAATTATATGTGACAAAGCCCTTTTTTTGTAGTTGTGGGCGGAAAAATATCGTCGGATACTTGTATCGTGATTGTTATACAAAGGGAAGAAATACAATCAGAATGCCGGTAAAAGTATCGGCGACCGTAAATTCGGATATGTTCATGGGATTAAAAAATTTGATAATAGGAAGTCGGACTTAACAACCGACTTCTATTATCAAGTTCCTGAGAACCTTCAATCAGTCGTTCATTTTAGAGATAATAAAGAGTAAGCTAGTTTGGATATGTTCATGGGATTCTAATAGCCGATTGTTGCCTTCAGTCGGCTATTTTCCTTTAAAACCTAAGCTTATTGTAAAATTGCAAACACAAAGTTTTTCTCGGATAGACCTATTTCAAAACGAAAAACGAATAAGTCCTGCTCTAAGAGCGGGACTTTTTATTTAGAATATCATCAAGATTATACGTGGATTAAAATTCATGAGCTGGAATTATTTACATCGAAAGGGAATTGAGTTCAATCAGAATCCACAAGCGAATAAATTAAATTACCGAGTAATGCTTTGAATAATATACCTCTTAACCGAATGCTTATCGGCAGCAATAAAGTAATTCTTATTCATTGCAAATCTTTCAATAGAAACAATTGAAGGTGAAATCAGAATGTCTTTAAATTCTTTTTCAAGACGCAGATATATTTGACCAGATTTTAGATAGTAGAGTTTATCATCCATAAGTTCTATTCTATCAATTTCATAATCTTCGATAAAGGATTCAATATTTAAGAAAGCATTATAATGCCAAAGTCCTATTCCCGGTAGAAGGAGATAAATATCTCTACCATTAGTTTTGATTTGACTAACTTGATTCAGCTTTTTTCTTGAATAAAATATTTGTTCTCCGGATTGAAGATTCTGATTGTTAATATTCTTAACATTGATTTTATTATTGGCAAAATAGCAGATCTGCGTTGAATTATAAAAACATATGGTTGATTCTGAATTAAAATCGGAAAAATATTCATCTGAGATTGCTGCCAGGCTCTCATCGTATATATTCACATTGTTGAATTGTGGAAGATACAACAATAATTTCATGGGATCTTTAACATCAAGAAAAATATATTGACTTAAAAAAGGACTTGAAAATTTTTGATTAATAGATAAATTTTCATTTAGCTTGATAAAATCAGTCGTGTTTTTAGGAAAAACATAGATCTGATTAAGACGGTCTATATAGACCTCATTGACTGATATTGCAAGACTGTCCTTTAAATCAAGTTTTAGAGATTGTGCATTATCAATTTTCAGAATTAGTATAAATACGATACTAAGAATATATTTTACCATTCTCATTTCTATAAAATTTTAATTCTAATTCTTGCCCATCAAACACAGCATAAGATTGATGAACCAACCAATCACCTAAGTTAATATATCGAGAAGTTTGATTCTTTAATTTATAGTCAATCGGAAGATGACGGTGACCAAAAATGTAATAGTCGATATCCAACATCAATGACTTTCTCTCTACATATTGAATTAGCCATTCATTCTCCCTTCCAAGATATTCCTTCAGCATTGTCTGAGCATTTCGACTTTTTCCTGAAAAATAGTTGGCAAGAGGGATTCCTAGATCAGGATGCAACCAGCGATATAAAAAAATTGAAAAAGAATTCTTGAAAACTTTTTTCATCAGTTTAAAGCCTAAATCTCCCGGCCCTAAGCCATCTCCGTGTGCTAAATAGAATTTTTTTCCCGACAGATTGATCTGAACAGGATGATGATGTACTGGTATCCCTAGTTCACTATAAAAATAGTCCTTCATCCAAAGATCATGGTTGCCGGTAAATACCTGAACATCTATTCCCTTTTCCTTAAGAATCACCAATCTTGATAAAAAACGGGCAAAACCTTTAGGAATTGCTTTGTTGTACTCAAACCAGAAATCAAACAAATCACCTACCAACCAAACTTGGCCGGCATCCAAAGAAATTTCATCTAGCCAGTTACAGATCAATTTTTCTCGATCGGCGGACTTCAGAATGGCATCTGCACCAAGATGAAAATCAGAAGCAAAATAAATTTTACCCAATGTTTTAGAACTATTCGACAAATCTAGGATCCTGTGCCATAATATGACCACAGTTATTACAGGTTCTCAATTCATCAGAACCATAGTAATGCCTAAAGCGTGGAATAAAATCGTTTTCAATATTCTCAAGCGGAAAATAACTTTCATGCAACTTATGATTGCATTTTTCACAGAACCACAGCAAACCATCCATTTCACCTTTCTGTCTTTTGCATTCTATTACTAAACCAATTGTGTTTGCCGGTCTGCTGGGCGAATGTGGTGTTTTTGCTGGCAGTAAAAAGATTTCACCTTCTTTGATAGGAATATCAACAGCAACTCCATCTTCCTGGATCTTGACTACAATGTCACCTTCAAGTTGAAAATACCATTCTTCAGTTTCGTTATAATGATAATCTTTTCTTGCATTAGGTCCGGCAACAACCATTACAATATAATCATCTGATTCTGTGTATAAGTTGCGATTTCCTACAGGCGGTTTTAATTCTGAACGGTGTTCTTTGATCCATTGATGTATATTAAATGGTCTTCTTACGGGCATAAGATCTTATTTTAATAATAAAGGTAAAAAGAAGTACTCTATTAGATATGAATAATTTTATATTCGAGAACTTATGGCTAATTACAATCAATTGGTAGAAGAATATTTGTTCATTCCTGCGTAATAAATTAATCTCCACCCTCCGCCGGTTTTGGCGAATCTCCTGATCAATTTTAGATCCAATTTCTTATCGGTTATGGTTTCTTCGATCAGCATATTACTAATATTGGTATAATCAACAGAATAATTTTCACTTTGGATTGGAATGGTATTTTGAAAAATCCATTGATCAGGAGAAAAATAGTATTTTTCATTTCCAATAAATTCAGGATCAGCATGATCAGGCAAGCCTTCCAGAGGAAAAAAAATACAACTCATTTGAAAAATACTGTCCTTATGAAATTGCTGGTAAAAGTTTTTAAAATCTTCCTGCAAATCATCATATTTAAGATGGGTTAAAGTATTAGGCGATTCAATCCGGTTAAGGATACTGGGTTCCTTAGATTTTGATTTACAGGAATTCATAATCCATAGGCTGACGATACTCGTGATAAGCAAGTAGCCAAACAAAGTCTTTCTCCAATTCATAAATTAACTTATAATCTATTTTTTCCAAGGGCAAATATAAACAAGCCGATTCCAGAACTGAACGATTAAAATGAAGTTTTATTTGTTTATTAAACTGAATTCCTCTTTTGCCATGAGCCTTATAAACCGCTTCTTTTGCACACCAGGATAATATTGCGAGTTTAATTTGTTCTTCGACTGATGAAATACTTTTAATGATTTCACATTCTTCCGGATCAAGAAATTTATTTAAAATTCTTATTATTTTTTTATCATATACCTGAATATCCAGCCCAACTTCACTAGGACCGATTACATAAGCAGTATAATTACCGGAATGCGAAATAGAAAGGAAAGAATCTGATTCTTTAAAAATTAATTTTCCAAATTCATTTTTTATAATGGGCAACCTTCCTTCTGGTTGTAAACGGTTATACAAGAGATAACGGGAAGCCAGGTATTCCAATTTTTTTTTAGGATGAATTGAATCAATCCATTCGACTTCCTGTTCATACCACTTTTGATGATTAGAAAAAAAAGATTGCTCTTCAGTAATATGCCAGATAGAAAGTTCAATATTGTCCGGGAATATTGTTGCTAGAAACGTAGGCATTGAATAATAAAGAATTATTTGGATATTTTTCGAAAAAGTTCTTCAGACTTCGTTTTGTTTCCGAGGAAGTAATATGTATTCGCCAGATTATTGATAATTGTAGGATCGTGGGGTTTGAGTTGATGAGCTTTATTAAAATAATAAAGCGCTTTATTGAAGTTACGTCCCATACCATAGACCATACCCAAATCAGACATTAATTCTACCTGACTACTGTCCAACTCATAAGCCCTTTGTAATAATTCTTCAGCCTTAATCAGATTATTACTGTCTCTTGCATATGAAATTCCGTATCTATAACAAGTAGTTCTGATTCGTTCCTGAATTATTTTACCGTCTTTAAATTTTTGAGCACTTTCAAACATGGGTAAAGCTTCTCGGTATTTATTCTGAATGAGATATGCATTTCCCAAACCTACTTGATTGCTAAAATTTTTTAGAATAGAAGCGCTCAGGCCATGATGTTTTTCTGCAAGTCGTATATACTTAACTGAATCATCAGCATTTGTATATAACTTCATAAATTTTTGTAAACTTTCATCGCCCATAGCCTGATGAGTCCTAAAGCTATTTGGATTATTAAGCACATCTTTAGAGAATAGGGTAAATGAATCTTTCCAATCGGATGCGCGCATATAAGTTAAAATTGAAAATATTATTGTAATAGTAGCAGTAATACCATAAAAGGAATACCCGTTCAATTTTTTAATATTCTCAATATTGACTTTTAATAGTCTGCTTATAAGCAATATCAATGCCAAACAATACCATAAAGATGCAAGATAAATAAGTCGTTCACCCATTAAAGTTCCAATGAGGATAAATAAATTGGTGTATAACGATAAGGAAATGAAATAAGCAAAAATGCAGTATGAGAAAATGTTTTTAGATTTAAGTTTAGCCATTGCAAAAACAAATAATCCAAGATGAATAATTAACGATGAGTAAGGAAGAATTTCTTTCCAATTATAATTTGTAAATGTAGAGAAGGAGTAATCCCAGCTAAGCGGATATGGCCAAATTAGCAATTTGAGATAGTACCATAGTACCACCATAGAAGTTGCCCATTGTTCAGGTCGAGTAAGACCCACTAACTGATTATCATTGACATCTATTTCGTATTTGAAGTTTCCCAAGACATAATTTCTAAGTATAAACCAAAGAATAAAAGTTAAACCTAAATACAAGGTAGGTTTTATAAACTTTTCACGCTTAAAGTAGTAGATGGTCAATGGGATAATGGCAAGAAACAATACCGCCCCTTCTTTTGACAATAGTGATAATGAGAACATCAGACAAGCAAGAGGTAATGACCATAGTTTATTGTCAAAATATTTAAAAATATACTGAATCGTCAGTAAACCAAAAAAGAAGCACATAATCTCATCACGACTTTTAATGTTACTCACAACCTCAGTATGAATGGGGTGAACTAAAAAAATTAGTGCAGTAGCAATACTAATTGACAATGGTTGATCCGGTAGAAGTTTAACCAATAAATTGAAAACAAGGAAAATACTTATTGAATAAAATAATACATTAATTAAATGATGCACAATTGAATTGTTTGGGAAGAATTCCCATTCTATTGCAAACATCATAACCGACAAGGGGCGATACATATATTCGGAATCGGTTGTAATTGAAGAACCTGCACGATAAGAATGAGTAAAAATATCCCACAATCCATCAACTCCTTGAAGGACGTATTTATTTAATGTAGTAACGAGTCCATCATCCAATACAAATCCATGATTAATTGTACCCGAGTAAAGGATAAATGCTAATATTCCCAGAATAATGCCGATCCAATTTCTAGGTAAGGTATTATTCAATTGGTTTATACCATGAGAAACATTCTTTTTATTCCTTTTTGTTGTTGACATAATCTGAACCTATTTTCCCCAACGAAATGAATGGCTGTTTAGCCCAACAAGATCAATAACACGATTGGTTACGCTTGATAAAATCGTGAGTAAATCTTTGTCTCTTGAGTAAAATGAAGGAATTGCGGGACAAATAATACCACCTGCTAGTGTGATCAATTTCATTGATTCAATATGCATAAGACTTAACGGTGTTTCCCTCAATACGAGGATAAGTTTTTTTCTTTCTTTAAGCATTACTTGGGCTGTCCTAGACATCAGATCATCTGCTAATCCTGAAGAGACTTTGGACATAAATCCTGCTGAACAAGGACATACAATTAAAGCATCCCATTGTGCAGAACCTGAAGCAAAAGGAGCATTGAAGTCATTTGAAGAGTATATTTTTATTCCATAGGATTCGGGTATAAAGTCAGGAAGTTCGTTTTGAATATTTTTTTTTGCATTGTCAGAAATTATCAATGCAAGTTGTAAATCATCAATTTGAATAAGTTTCTCTAATAATAATTTAGCATAAATAGTACCACTTGATCCTGAAACACCAACTACAATTTTCATATAACTTCGGCAACAACAAAAATACTACCACATACGATAATTAAGTCGTCAGAACTTGAATTTCTTTTTGCTGAAGCCAAAGCTCCGGATACTGTCCGATATGCTTTTCCATGCAGTCCGTAACTTTTTCCTTTTTGTAATAGTTCATTTGATGAAAGAGCTCTAGGTATTTTTGCCTGTGTAAAGTAATACAGTGCCTGTTGAGGAAATAGCTGTAGGATATGATCTAAAGACTTGTCTTTTACAAATCCACAAACAATTTTTAGTTGTTTGAATTTTTGCTTTTGAATCCATTCGGTCAGAGAAGCAATTCCATCTTCATTATGTGCAGAATCAAGTAATATTCTAAGATTAGATTTTTTCCACTGCCATCTTCCGATCATACCGGTAAACTTTGCAATATTCTGAAATCCATTTTTGATATTATCAAGGGTAATCAGAATTCCGGAATTCATTAGAACAATAAGACATTGGAATGCGGTTCGATAATTTTCTGATTGATAAGGACCCAGTTGATCAGCTTCAAAATTAATATTATATTTGGGGATAAAAATTGTATTGTCCGTTTTTTGAAACTGTATTTCCTGATCAGCAAAATGAATTTTTGAATTATACGTATTTGCCTTTTGTATAAATAAATTCTCTGTTTCAACTTGGGTTCTTCCTACAACGACTGGAATACTTTGTTTAATTATTCCCGCTTTTTCAAAAGCAATCTCCTGTAATGTTTCTCCTAAAAGATCAGTATGATCAAGACTGATATTGGTTATTACAGAGACTAACGGAGTAATAACGTTAGTTGAATCTAATCTTCCACCCAATCCGGTTTCTATCACCGCATAATCTACTTTTTGTTCTGCAAAATAGTGAAAAGCTATTACAACAGTTAATTCAAAAAATGAAGGCTCAATTTCTTCAATAGTAATTTTATGTTTCTGAATAAATTGAGATATAATTTTTTTTGGAATGTATTTACTGTTAATTTTAATTCGTTCTCTAAAATCTTTATAATGAGGTGAGGTATATATGCCAACTCGATAGCCTTGTGCTATGAGGGCTGAAGCAACCATATGTGTAACAGAACCCTTGCCATTTGTGCCGGCAATATGAATACACTTCAGTTTTTTCTGAGGATGTTCAAGATATTGACAAAGTCGAATTGTCCTTGACAAATCTTTTTTATAAGCAACAGCACCTATTCGTGAATACATAGGTAACTTGGAGTATAAATATTCTAATACTTGAGTATAAGTCATCCTTTAATATTATAAATCGATTGCTTCAAGCCAATGAATAGCTCTTTTATCTGAGAAATCTTTGATTTGATGTCTGCAAGAAAATCCTTGAGCAATTATGAAGTCGGTATTACTGATATTTTCAAGTTCAGGAATTAGTTTCATTCTCGCCATTTTTTCGGATAGTTCATAATGCACTTTCTCATAGCCAAATGATCCGGCCATTCCGCAACAGGTCGTTTCAATTTCGGTAAATCCGATATTATGCTTTTTTGAGAACAATTGATGTACACCTTGTGTGGTAAAAATCGATTTTTGATGACAGTGTCCATGAAGTTTGTAGTTGGTATTGAAGAATGGAATTTCTTTCGTAATTTTTCCTTGTCTTTGTTGTTCTACAATAAAGTCTTCAATCAACCAAATATTTTTACTTAAGTCAATCCATTTAACGTCATCCAAAAGATCTACCAAGTCATCTTTCAATGAGGTTGCACAACTGGGTTCACAAACTAGAACCGGAATGCCTTGTATAAGATAGGGTTCTAAGGTTTGCATGGTTTTTAATCCATTGAGTTTTGCATGTTTAAGCAATCCTTTAGAAATGGCCGGACGCTGACAACATGATTTTTGTACCACATCGACTTGAAATCCTAAATAGTTAAGTAATCGAATAGCTTTTTCGCCAATCCACGGTTCATGATAATTGATATAGCTGTCTACAAACAGTACTATCTTTTTCTCTTTGGACTGGATCGAATTGGAGTTTTTAAATTTTTTATTTGAATATAGAGGCAATACTCTTCTGGAATCTAATCCTGATACACGCTCTAAAAACAACCTAAATATTCTTGATTTTAATATAGGATTGACGATTCTAGATAAGTAACCCGTAAACAAATCTGAAATAAATGATTGATTTATTATCATTCGATCAACAAGACTTATTCCATTCTTACTCTTCCGAAAATGTAGTATTTCTGATTTTAACTTAGACATATCAACATTGCTTGGGCATTCAGATTTGCAGGCTTTGCAGGAAATGCATAGATCAAGTACTTCATGAAGATAATCACTATCCAGTCCATCCAAATCTAATTGCCCACTTAATGCTAATCTTAAGGTGTTAGCTCTTCCACGAGTAGAATCTTTTTCGTTCTGGGTTGCTCTAAAGGTAGGGCACATAATTCCTCCATGAAGTTTTCTACATTCGGCTACGCCGTTACAAAGATGAACTGCTTCATGAAATCCTCCTTCTTCCCTGAAATGAAAAACAGAATTCAACTTTTGATCCGAATAGTTTTTTCCATATCTAAGATTTTCTTCTTGATTTGGCGTATTGATTATTTTTCCGGGATTAAATAAGTTGTGAGGATCAAAACAAGTTTTCAGATCTAAGAATGCATTATAGATTGTTGGTCCAAAAAATTTTAAGTTGAATGGGCCTCTTGCAAGTCCATCACCGTGTTCTCCTGACCAGGAACCTTTATATTTTATGACTAAATCAAGAACTTCTTCAGATATTTTTTTCATTCGGATAATGTCATCTTGATCTCGAAGATCCAATAAAGGTTTAACATGGAGCAAGCCAACACTTGAATGAGCATAAGCAACAACTGGTGTTTCATGTTTTTTACAAACATCAAATACTTCTCGAATATATTCTGCCAAATGTTCAAGGGGAACAGCTGCATCCTCAATGAATGCAATTGGCTTTCGGGTCCCCTTCACCCCCATTAATAGACCAAGACCTTTTTTTCTAATAGTGAAAATAGACTCCAGTCTTTTGGCGTCAGTATAAATTGGATGTGCATAACCAATATTATTTGCAATTAAATGTTGTTTCATTTTTTCTGCCTTTTCAACAGCATCTTCTAGAGTACTACCAAAAAATTCCACTAACTGAATACTGTTCGGATCACCAACTATAAAGTCACAGTATCGCTTCGTTTCAATGTTGAGTCTGCTTTTTTCAATAAGCAAATCACCCAAAAGTTCTACTGAAGCAGGGCCGAATCTAACCATCTCCTCTACATGAGAAATAGATTTATAAAATTGATCAAAATGAACGGCGCAAATACATTGGTAATTTGGATTCTGAACCAATTTAATTTTTGCCTTAGTTATTATTCCCAAGGTACCTTCAGAACCAACTATAATTCGTGATAAATTCCAATTTGATTCTAAGAATTCGTCTAAATTATAACCACCTACCCGTCTCATAACTTTAGGAAATCGAATATTTATTTCGTTCCTATTAGTAGTAACCAGGTCAAACAAAGTTCGATAGATTTTACCTTCTTTGTTTGATAATTGAAGCTTTTGTTCAAGTTCCTCTTGGTTTAAACTTTTACAGTGTAAACTTGAACCATCATCTAGTAGTACTTCCAGTTCGATTACATGATCTAAAGTTTTTCCATACAGAATACTCCGAGTTCCACTGGAGTTGTTGGCAATCATTCCTCCGATAGTGGCTCGGCTTGTGGTAGCAGGATCTGGAGCAAATTGCAATTTATTGGGTAGCAGGATTCGATTTAATTCATCTCTAACAATTCCGGGTTCAACCAAAGCCCATTCCTCTTTGACATTGACTTCTAAAATATTGTTCATATGCTTTGAGAAATCAATAACGATTGATCGTCCCACAGTCTGACCAACGAGACTGGTTCCTCCTCCTCTGGCGAGCAATGATAGATTTTGTTCTTTAGCAAATCTGATTACAACAATTAAATCTTCAGTACTTTTAGGTATAAGACAGGCCAATGGTAGAATCTGGTAATTGCTGGCATCCGTTGCATATAATCCTTTATAAAGTTGATCCCAATAGAGTTCACCTTGAATTTGACTTCTAAGTTCCAACCATGTTTCTTCTGAAATTGGCAAAGTATAAAATTTTTGTAAAATTATTGAAAACCTATATATTGGCACAATATTCCAGCAAGATGAGCTATCAAAGTATATCCAGTAAAATATTTGGATTTATTGAGAATAAGTTTTTTTCAGATAAAAAAGACTTGTTGATAGAATTGGAAGAGATTCTTCACCTTCAAAGATCATCCGTCTATAAGAAAGTCAGAGGGGAATCTGCTTTAAGCTTGGAGGAAGCCGAGATCCTATGCAAGCATTTTAGAATTAGCCTTGATGATGTCTTAGGACTAGCTGAGGACAAAATCTATTTTGATTTTCCAGCATTGTACGGATCAGTTTCTAACGAAAAAGAGTTTCTGGATCCCATTTTAAATGACCTTGTTAAATTGAAAAATCTGGATCCTGTAATTTATTATGCAACCAAAGAGCTACCACTTTTTTACTATTTTTTTTCGATGCGATTAATTGCATTTAAATTTCACGTTTTTTATAATTTTATTTGGAGAAAAAAAGATGAGAAACTTATTTCTTTTGATTTTAAAAAGTATAGTAAGGATGAGGATTTCAAGAAAAATGTAAGTACGATTCATGAGCTTTATTCTTCTCTGAATAGTATTGAAATTTGGAATACCAGTGTTTTAGACAATAGTCTAAATCAGATTAAATACTTTCTGGAATCAGGATTGTTTACCCGTCCAGAAGATTCATTAGAGCTTTGTAATGATCTTGAAAACTTAATTGATGTATTAGAAGTTCAGATTAACAATAAGAAAAAGTCAACTTCAGGTATTTCAAACAACAAAGTACATGGAAGTTTTGAACTCTATAACAACGAAATAGCACATACCAATAATGTTATTTTTGTAAAATCTGAGACCAGAGATGCGGTATATTGTACTTATGACAATCCTAATTTTATGCGATCTATCAGTCCTCAATTGTGTCAGTACACTGAAAACTGGTTTAATAAGCTCCTCTCAAATTCTATACCAATAACTTTCGGAACTTTAAAAGATAAAATGAATTTTATCAATCAATTAAGAGAAAAATTGAATCGTACAAGAACTGCAATTCAACTTTGTCTAAAAAATTAGCATAAAATATTTTTATTCATATCTAAGGGCATCTACAGGATCTAAGGATGCGGCTTTTAAAGCCGGGTATATTCCGGAGAGTATTCCTACTATTGTGCAAACAATAAATCCAAGAACCATCCAGGCCCATGGGATAATAAAACTACCTCCCATGATTATAGTAACTATATTACCAATGGGAATTCCAAGAATTATTCCCGCAATACCACCCAGCTGACATATTATTATTGCCTCTGTTAGAAACTGGGTTACAATTGTCTTTCTACTTGCCCCTAAAGCTTTGTTGATACCGATTTCTTTTGTTCGTTCAGTTACGGATACCAACATGATGTTCATGAGACCTATAGCTGCACCCAATAAGGTCATTAGAGCAATAGCAATGGTAGCTGAGCGCAACATCACCGTATTGTCTTTTAAAAAAGTAATGATACCATCACTTTTAAAAATTTCAAAATCATTTTCTTGATATGAACGCAGCCCTCTAACAATACGCATTTCGCCTATTGAATGGGAAATCGCATCATCCAATTGAGTAGTTGCCGGAACATGAACATTAATGTTGTAATTTGTATTAGTAGTTCCGTATTGTGTCTTAGAATTAACAAGCGGAATCAAGATCCTGCGATCTGCTCCTTCATTCATTGACGATCCTTTTGACTTTAAAACTCCGACAACTTGAAATTTTTGATCATCAATAGAGATTATTTTTTGTAGAGCTGATTCCGGCTTGCTGTCAAATAATGATCTTACCAATTCCATACCTATTAGAGCTTTGGAAACGCCGTATTGAAATTCATGATTTGAGAAGGTTCTTCCATATTCAATCTCAAATCCGGAAGTTAGAAAATAATTCTCATCGATTCCTCTTACCCTTACGGTGGGGTTAGTTTTTTTATTTAAGTATTTTATGGTAGCATTTCCTGAGACGTTCATTGAGACTGCTACATTTGCTCGATCGGTTAATCTTGATTTTAATTCCATGGCTTCATTGAAGCTGATAGGTAGAGATTCTTTGGCAGAAGAATTATTATTATGTCTTCTAATAACTTCATCAAGTCTGTTAATACTGAAAGTATTGGCTCCAAGATGAGAAAAATTGCTGCTTAATGAATAAATAATTCCATCGATTGAGGTGAGAATTCCAACTAAAGCAGTTATTCCAAAGGCGATAATCAATAAAGTTAGTATGGCACGCAGCAAATTTGCCCTAATGTTTCCTAGTGAGAGCTTAATTATTTCTATCAGTGACATAAAGAAGTAAAGGTATTATGAATAAACTGTATTTTATCAATTACTTTATATTGTTTAATTCTAACTAGTGATCAAACAGGAATCATAGATTGACTGTTTATCGTAAATTTATTATATTCATTTAATATGGTTTTTGTTATTCTGATTTATTAGAGTTTTATTCTTTAATTCGCGAACTGGTCAATTAAACAATTTATAAACCTCTTATGCGAGAATGGTCATCATATTCTTTTAATCTGATTTTGAATAAAAAGTAGGTGTACTAAATTTTCTAGTAGTTAATTTTATTAAAGTTACTTTTAGTATTGGATCAAGTCAACAAAAGCTTTACCTTAGCGGACTCTTCAATTAGGTGATTTCAGAAATGATCAGTAATTTTAAAATTACGTTTAAAGTTATTACAGCTAATGTGGTGATTTTAGTTTTAGCAAGTATTTTTTCTTGTAATTGTCCTGAAATGCCATGTGTTGATCCTCCTTGTTCGCCTGTAGATACTTTGGGAAATATGAACTATCCTGATAGCAGTATAGTCTGGCAGCACAATGGAGATACTATAGCCAATTTTAACATTTCTATGCGTCCAATTGTTTATGGAAATACCGTATTGTTTTCACTTGGAAGTAGTACAACCGGCGATCCATTTTTATTCTATAATAAAAGATCCGGCAGATTATTAAACACGGTGTCGGTTCCAAAGAATCCAACATTTAAATCCGGTTGGTTTCATCAGTATAATAAGTTTTGTGTAATTACAGATTGGTATTATGTATATGTTCTCGATTTGGAATCTAATATTCAGATCTTAAGACTAAATCTGAAAGATCTGGGATATGAAGGCCCACCAAGATTATTTGGTTTGGGAAAGTTTGCCTACTTTGCTGTCAACAAACTCAATATTCCTGATAATGAGTATGGCAACACCTGGATAAGATTAAATATTGAAACTTTAGAATTTGAAGAAGTCGTTTCGATTCAGGATATTGGAACTTTTACTGCTAAATTTGAATCTCTTGGTTTTTTTTTCAAACCAGATGGAGATACGGTTATGATATTTCAGAATAGGCAATATAATATTCCGAACCAAAGCTTAAAGACGGATATGTATGCGTACAATATAAATGCCAAAAAGTTTGAATGGAAGATTGATTCAATTACAACAGATGGAAGTTCAAGTCTTTTTCCGGTTCTCGTAAAGGCTGATAAGTTTTATTTTCAAGGAACTAATGAAGTTTTTTGTTTTAATTGTATTGATGGAAAGCTAATATGGAAACGAAGTTTTCAAACTGAAGAATTTCTTAAAACCAATGCCATATTAGCAGAAGGGAAGTATATAATTAAATGTGAATCGCTATTAATGGTTGCGCTTGATGAAAATTCAGGATTAACAATTTGGGAAAATCATGATTCCGGTTCTTCGTCATCCAATATGATTTACAATAAAGGAAGTTTGTTCTATGAGACAAATCAGAAAGGGGTTGGTGTAATTAAAAAAATGAGAGTGACAGATGGCAAAATTTTTTGGACTTACTTTTCACCAAATTTTCCAAAATATATTAATTCTTCATACAAATATACCGGACTTACTATCGATTCGGAGACCAATTACTTGTATTGTAATGATCAGGTTTATAATATGTGTGTAAGATTACCCAAATAATCTCTGCTTTATTGGGAATTGGGAAATCCTTTTTAAAAGGAATAAATTAGAAATTTATCAGATTGTAATTTTTAATCTAATAAAATGTGGAGGATATCGGATTCGAACCGATGACCCCCTGCGTGCAAGGCAGGTGCTCTAG
This sequence comes from Saprospiraceae bacterium, assembly GCA_020848695.1. GTDB lineage: Bacteria > Bacteroidota > Bacteroidia > Chitinophagales > Saprospiraceae > Vicinibacter. The sequence continues at coordinate 589 of JADLHT010000016.1, read as the reverse complement.
CCAGCTGAGCTAATCCCCCATAAAAAAATAATTCTTGCCATTGCAAGAATATAGAATAAACTCAATGATCGATGACTCTCCCGACCTGAAGTCGGGATGCTCTAGTCAGTGTTTACTCCCGACCTTCGTCGGGATGAGCTAATCCCCCAAGAAATATAGAGTCAGAGAAAACAATTTATGACTCAAAGCTTACTAACTTTTTAGTACTAATATTATTAATATAGAATCTATATTATTTCAATATTAAGTGTAAAAGTATAAGGAATTACATAATTTCAAATGAAAATTAATCTCATTATCTATTACAGCAGTAATCCATTTATTAGTAGTCCCGAGCAGACTTGAACTGCTGACCCCTACATTATCAGTGTAGTGCTCTAACCAAACTGAGCTACGGGACTAGATATTTATTAAAATTGGAGAGAAGGGAAGAAAAAGAAGAGGAATGGGAACGAGTAGAGCAACAAGCTAAAAAAAGTAATAGAGATCCTTTCAAGTTAGAAAAAGTAATACCAACAAGGTCCTTAGATAAATTAAATTATAAAAGGATGTAAGTATTACGCTGATGAATTGAAGTATTGAAATCAAT
>JADLHT010000015.1 GCA_020848695.1 Saprospiraceae bacterium | reverse complement strand
TGCGCAAGATCGTTCGATCACCTTTCGGCCAATCAGTCATTAAGATAGGGTAGAGCTTCGCTTTTAGAAATTTACCAAGCCGCTTACGCGGTTCACTCACTTTTTTTACTGTCGTAAAAAACTTGCTACGCAAGATCGTTCGATCACCTTTCGGCCAATCAGTCATTAAGACATTGTACATGAACTCCTTACTTATAAATGGAGCCCGGAATTTTGATTTGGTAGTTTGTAGGACTGATTCAATTAATCTAAGGAAATTAATTAAGTTTTGTGTTTTTACTTCCAGCCGTAAATTAGTGTTAAAATAGACAATGTCCTTTTTTATTTATTTTGGACGGGTGTGAATAATTATATAAATTTAATACGCATATTATATTGAAAAGATTACAAGCCGACAAATATCTATATGTCGGCTTGTAATCATATCGTAGAGTTAGTACTTCGCAATCCCTTTTATAACTGAAACCTTTCCAGATGCCAACTCTACTCTGGCTGTATAAACACCAATCTGCCATTGAGATGTATTAAGATTATAATTCTTCGTATCAAGGGCATTAGATTGATGAATCTCTATGCCTAATGAATTATAAATCTTTACAGATTTAATTGATTCTTCCGATCTAATTGTAAACTGATCATTAACAGGATTGGGCTGAATAAAGATCTTTTGTACTTCTTGTGTTGAAGTAGAAGTAACAATCGGCTGACCACCTGATAATGGAACACCTGTAAATGCGCGTGCATAGTCAAAGTGAAATCTACATGCACCTGTTGAAGTATAATAATCATTACCTTGTTGATCACTAATCAAGTTCATCTTCACCTCTGCTCCCTCAATATTACCATCATGAAAATCTGAATTTGCATTGATTCTAACATTGGTGAATGTTGCACCATCAACTCTTACAGTTGTTGGACATAAATTATTAAACCCGTTACTTCCTTGTGTAGGACATGTATGATATGCTAAAGTATGATAGGGTGTATATATGACTGGTACAAGATCTGAACCTTTTATGATATACCAATTATTTGGATTAGGAGCTTCACCACCCCAATAATTATATTCTGCATTAACAACTTGAATATCTCTTTGTGCATAGTATATATCAAAATAATTATTCATAGTATTGACTAACAAAAACTTATTATTGCCTGGCGCCCCATATCCTGAACCAGTAGCTAAAGGACTAATGCTAAGTAATGGGTCAGTACCACCTATACATATATTATTATTTATAAATGTGCAACAGCCAGCTTCAACAACTCCATAATTTGCATCACCAAGCATATATATTCCCATCTCTGTATTATTGATAAAGCTTGATTCATAAGCAAATACATTAGCCTGCTGAGTGCCATAAATGCCATACTCACAATTTGTGAAATTTGATTTACGAAAAACAGCATAAGACTTTCGGCCAAAAAAATTGTTATAAACTTCTATACCCACATGAAAATTATTAACGTTAAATCTATTCATGCTTACTAATTCAGAATTAATTACTTTACTACTACTTCCAACTATAGCAAATACAGAATCAACTTTTACTTCCTTGCAATCTATTAATTGGAAAGGATAATACACTGTATTAAATGTTGTACGCTTTATCTGTGTAAGTGTGTTCATCATCTTAAATGCTCCAGTTCCTGTAATTCCTCCTAGCATATTCCTAAAGTCTGCTAAGAATAGATTATAGGTATTATTATATCCTTCCATATAGAACCCTAATGACTCTACATATTGTGGTATATAATTCTTAGTACCTTGACAGACCATGCTATCAAGATTTAGTCCACCGAATAACTTGATTTGAGTTCTCGGCTCATAATCAATAGTTCCTCTGTTAATATTTAAAAGTTGACAAGCAATGTCTAGCTTATTGTTTACATTAAGCCTCAAAAATGTTAGATTCTTCTTATATCCTGTCATAACTACATCCTTGCTAGGATCTACACTGAATACAGACTGTTGATCAAATTGAATATGTCCATTACCTTCATGCTTCCATGGTCCTTCATATCTGAATATTCCGTTTTCTTTAATTAGTATTCTACACTTACCATTATTATCTAGATCACCATCTTGGAGTCTTAGAATTGCTCCATTCTCAACAATAATCTTTCCTCCCAACTCAACAATAACTTCGGCATTGTCTGTAAGATACAATATTCCTTTACCGTCTATTCGTAGTACTCCACCCGATCTTACTACTATCTTAGAATCAAATCCTGCTTGAAGTTTCCCATCTTTAGTAACAGTGAGAATTGCGCCTGAATTGATATTAAGGATTGACTTACTTTCTACTTTGACAAGTCCAAAATTCTTTACAACTAGTCTAGTAGAGTCATTAAGCTGTAAAGTTCCTTTACGATTATTTGCTTCATCACCTACTAATATTGTTCCACCGTCTTTTACAGTAATCAAGGTTGTATCTATGCAGTCTTGTATGATGTTTAAATCATATGACTTACTATATTGATTCATTGGATTATTCGGGTTATTGATATAGCCAATACGATTAAGCTTATTGACCCAGAGGTTACCGTCACTTATGATATCAAGATCATAATTAATTACGTTTCTTATTCTTGGCTTGCGATTAAGCTTTATGTCTTCCAATGTAGGAATACGAGTTCCAAAATTGAATGTACTATTCGTCAATGGATTAGCTACAGTTATTGTGGAATAATCCGACACATTTCTTAGATACTCAGCTAATCTCTTATTCAATGACACATGATCTTCGTTCCAGAATAAGGTCCCATTCCCGAAGAATGGCTTCTCCTCAACCGATCCAGAATAATAGGATAATTGAGTTGTACCATTATTAACAGTCTGCTCAACATTTACGAGAGTACTGATGCCAGCATACATTGGATCTGTAGTATTAAGCATTAAGGAACTAATAGTGGGAATAAAGCAAAACGATTCAAAATTCCACTTTAGACCTTTTTCAAATATTCTCATACCACCGGGTGCATTATCAAAAGGCTTAGAATCTATGACAAATCTTTTGGTAATCTTAATAAACGGAATACCTAAGACTACTGTTCCAAATCCACCGTAATACACTCTATGTCGTCCATCTCCATTAAGTGCATTGATCTTATGCTCACTAAAGAATCCACTTGCCGTTATAGCGGCAACAAGTAACTCGGTTGCATCGGACCAGAAATCATTGAATCCAGCTTGATCAAGTAGCTCGTCTGTAGTTAAAAACGCATCTGCCAGTGATGCACCTGCCGAAAATTGTTGTTCCTTGCGTAAAATACTTCCATTAGAAATACCATAATGCGGAATATTGAGTGGACCTAATGATTCAAACTCCGCATAGAAATCATCATGAACAGCCCCCAGATCATCTGCATTGACTTCCTTGCAATCCCCATCTAAAAATCCACAATCTGACCAAGAAGGTGAATCATAATGAAGATATAACATCTGCTTCGCTGCTGGACTATTGAGGTTATACCAACCTTTCCTCAATCCATTACCATCCTCAGCAAACACATCTGGACTACCGAAATCCTTCAGTTCAACGCCAGCGAGCTTATACTCACCTAGTTCTTGTACGAAGACTTGCATACCTATCGGAATATTAGCTCCCTTCAATGGCGAGTCAACAGAGAGGAAGAACTCAGTCTCATGATCTCTTCCAGAATTCTCAAATATCTTAAGTGCATATCTTCCTACGACACCACCCATACTGGCTCCAATGACAACGTTCTTCTCATAGCTTCCATCTTTATGCTTACGATCATTGATCCATTGAATAGCCTTGTGCACATAGAGTGAATTCTCTGATATATCAATACCACCTGACTTATAGTCGATATAGAATACATCGTAATCGTCGTCGTGAAGGTATTCTGAAAGCAATTTGTCATTTGGGTCATCATAAGTTCGATCTAGTAGTCCTGCATCTCCAGCATACTTATCAAAAACTAAACTTGGACCATTTTGATTCAATGGATTAAATCCTTCTACTAGTATCAATGGCTTACGGATCTTCTTATCATCGCAGTTCTTATTATACCACCAAAATACTCTAACACCTTGTAAGCTTACCGAGTCATCTGCATCTACATTGTAATTTACTCCTCCCGTTGTTGGTGTTAATTCAAGTATAGATTGTGCAACATATACTCTTCCACTTTCATCTATCATTCTACACTTGATCTTATATGTATCATAATCTGGATAAGTGATAGTGCTTAACTCATTAACATTAATAGTACGATAGCCAACTCCATCATCGAAGTCTATCTCAAAGCTTGAGTATGGAATACTAGAGTTAAGATACTTAGTCGGTAGTAGGAATTTCTGAGTCAGTTGATGCTTTAGATGATGAAATGTTGAGAATGCGAATACTGTATCTGATTGATATGGACTCTCTGTCCGTCCAGCTACGTCATAGAAGTGATCATTCTGATAAGTGATCAGATTACTTGTGATTGCATCAGCACGGAATCGGTCATAATGATTGAGAAGAATTCCAAGCCTAAGAGTGTCAGAATATTTCATCTCTTGAGCATCAAGAATAACTTGATTCATTGTAGGCAAGCTTGAGTTCTGACTCACCTCCATCTTATGAAGCATACCATGTATTGCAGAGAATCTACTGATCAAAAAAGCTGTAGAGTCACTAAGATAATTACCTCGCCAATATGCCAAGGGGTAGTACTCAGGAACTCTCTCATAAAGTCGCCCTGAAGGACACTGAGCTTGATTAAGAGTTGATAAAGCTGTAAGAACTTTATCTTCAAGTTGCTCTGATTGAGAGTAAATTGATGTGCAATAGAAGCACAGGCCTACTAGTAGGCAGGTTAATAACTTTTTCATGATAAATTGTTTTTGAGATGAAATCTGTCTTTGGAATTTATAAAGACTTCATCGGATTAAAAAATATGGTAATTATTAATAAATATATTTCGTTTTAAAATATCCGTCTGTAACAGTTACTGTATCTCCACATAAATTATAGTTTTGAAATCCGAACCTTCCTTCCAATAAATTATTTATTGTATCAATTTGGTCAATTATTAAGTAATTAGAATAATTAAAGTTAATACTGTCTAATCGAGTACAATTCCCAATTAGTGAGTGATTTCTAAATCTAAATTCTAGGTAACTAATTTCGTTTAAGCCAAGCTTAGCACCGCCACGGCTACTATGTTGATTAATAGAGACTCCAGTGTTAAGGATATCATTTGTTGCGGATAGATTAAGTCCACAACCGTCCTGAACATAATAATAAGTTGTTACAGCTTTGCAACCAAATAATGGATCATTACTAACGCAATTAGAGACCCAGTCCTTTCCATTGACCTTGCAGCGTACTATATTATCGAAGCAAGTTGGACAAGGGTCATCTTCCTTACAGCAGCTGAATAGTAGAGTGATGGTAAGGCTTAAAAAATAGATAACATTTTTCATGATAAAAATTGTTTTAATAATTGAATAACACAAAGGTTTGGAATGTAATTTTAAAAGACTTTCCTATTATGTAGAAAAATACATAAATAATTGTATAATATGTAGAAATTATTTTGGCTATCTGATTACTTGATTGATTAACTTGTAGTAACATATTTTCTTTCTTATCTTTATCGGTTTAGTATGTCGAATATTAAGTAAATATTTTTTCAAAAGTATTAATAACCTTGCTCATTGTAGGAAGAATGGAACTCTGATTCACTTGCATCTTATGCAGCATATCAAGAATTGCAGAGAATCTACTAATCAAAAAAGTGGTTGAGTCACTAAGATAATTGTCGCGCCAATATGACAATGGATAATACTCAGGAACTCTCTCATAAAGTCGCCCTGAAGGACACTGAGCTTGATCAAGAGATGATAAAGCTGTAAGAACTTTATCTTCAAGTTGCTCTGATTGAGAGTAAATAGATGGCTGTGTTCAAGTAATAAATGCAACATCTAATTTTTTATAAAGATATTCATCTGGGTTAAACATGAGTTCGTTCATCCATCACTATCCTCCCTCATTAAAGGAAGGTGGACATAGAAGGTCGTTCCAACATTTATTTCTGAATCAAAAGTAATTCTTCCGTTGACCGCTTCAATAATCTGTTGACACATAGCTAAACCTAAGCCTGTTCCACTGGTCTTTGTGGTGAAGTTGGGTAAGAATATCTTAGATTTCATCTCCTCAGGAATTCCGCTTCCGTTGTCCTGAATACTGATGATGGCCTTGTTCTTACTCTTCATGAGATGAAGCTGAATCTTGCCTCTGGTATGATCAGGAATAGATTGAATTGCGTTGTTAATCAGATTATTTAAAACGCGTATCAATTGATTGCGATCACAAAACACATAAAACTCATCGATAGGTATTGTTAATAAAATATCTGTGTCGTCCCGTTTTCTAAATAAATCATGAACACTGATCACCAAATCATTCAGGAGTACTCTTTCATTTTCTGCTTTTGGCATTTTTGCGAAATTGGAAAACTCAGTTGCGATCTTAGTCAATCCTTCAATTTGTTCCAATAATGAATCAGCCATGTTTTTGATTAATTCATTTACATCACCGTTCCCCGATTTTATCTGTTGCTGAAGGTATTGGATATTCAGTTTCATGGGAGTCAGGGGATTCTTGATCTCATGAGCAACTTGTTTGGCCATTTCCCTCCAGGCTGAATCTCTTTCAGTTTTAGCAAGCATGGCAACACTTTCATCCAATTGTTCGACCATTCGGTTGTAATCATTAATTAATACTCCTATTTCATCTTGTCCGCTCCACTCAAGAAGTTCATTTTTCTTTCCTAGTCTCATCATCTTTATACGATTGCTTAAGCTTGTTAAAGGGGAAGTTATAGAGTTAGCCAGGATGGTTGCCAAACTTGCAGAAATCAAAAAAAGAAATACATATATATTCAATAAAGTATTTATGAGATTGGTCAATCGACTGTCACCGGAAGTGCTTTTGGCGATTCCAGTTGACATTTTTAAAGTTCCGATTTTTTGATTGTTTTGAAAAATATTTCGCAATACAGCAATCCTTGAATCTTTCTCTAGGTCTATATACTTGTTGATTATCGTTTCCGAGCTGTTGTTGTAGTTAAAATAAAAATCCGGATCACACAATTTCAATTTATCGATTTCTTGTGCAGTGGAATTTAGAACAGAGCTTTCAATGCCTTTTTGATTAAAATATTCTACTCTATAATCAAATAAGGTAATTGATTTTTTAATCTTATCTTGAATGACATAATTTGCATCTTCGCTATTCAAGTTTATTATAGATCGCTCTAGATCAGGAGCATAATATTTCATCTTGTTGATCAAGTTCTCACTGCTGATCTCTTGTTCTGATCTTCTTGTAAAAAATACGGTAACCAGTGCTATGGTTAGAAAACTAATGACAATACTGAGTATAACGTAGAACTGAATTCGGTTTCTGAGTGATGGTCGTTCGTGAATTCTAAACTGAAGACTTTCTGGAAGAAGAGGATATTTCTGATTCAGCAAACTTATGATGTAAGAAAATATAATTAATGCCGTGAATAAATATGAAAAAAGTGAAATAGCTTTGACTATAGAAGGAATAGGGTGGGCGCTAATGATGAGGTAGTTGGGTTTAACTTTTGAGATGTAGTATTCCTGATTGGCATATTGTGTGTTGATTTGCAAGTTTGTTCCCAGAACTCGCTTTGCCCAGAAATAATCAGGCCTGTTGAAATTTGAACTGTATTTCAATTGATCATCTTCATAGATGAAAAGATCTAAGTTTTTACGTACAGATTCTGAAATGAGCTGGGAGATTTCATTGGATTGTGTTCTTCCGCTGCTGTCAATGATGTTGTAGCTTATACTATCTATTGATGAGACTAGTGACAATTTTTCAACCCGCTTTTTTACATTCTGATAATGAAAGATCAGCCCCGAATTTAGAAAGCTGATTACAAGAATCCAGGATATCAGCCACAGAATATTGTTCTGTTTGTAATCAATAAAAAAATCTTGTAATAGAATAAAAATAACGGAGCTCACAATAAAAGTAAAAAGATCAATCTCTAGCTGGAATTGATGATAAAAAATACTCAATAGTAAAAATGCAGCAAACTGCATTATGAGTCTTTGCTTGAAAGCTAATTGAAAACTTAATGTGCTTAAATTGAGCTTATGAGCGATCAGAAATATGGAAAGTAATAGGAGTATAAGACAGAATAGGATCAGGTAATTCTCAAGAGGCATGAACAGCAATCTTTCAAGATCAAATTCAAATGCAGAATTACTGAAGATGGATTTGAAACTCGAACAATAAATTACAACAGCAAGAATAATACTTAAGTAGTTTAAAAAAGGGATTAGGTATTTTGCAAACTTGCTCGAAATATTTACAATCGGTTGAACTGAATAATATTTGTTAAAAACATAAGCAAGATGAAAAATTAATCCACAAAGAACTAGATATTCAAATAAGGTGTAATTCTTAAGCTGAGTGTTGATTTTACTTTTGGTTAAGAAACTATCATAGAATTCAGTATTGGAAACCATCCATTGTGAAACGCTGATGATCATTAGAGCGCCAACAAACCAAATTAGAATTCCCCAGGGAATATTAGATTCTACAAAAAATTCTTTTGAGAAGATATGAAAAGGAATGTAAAGAAAAATAAGGATGATCAAATAATAAATTAATAAGAAATTCGAATATAAAGTTGATAATGCCGACCCTGTATTGCTGATATAACCAATATTATTATTGTGGCTGTCTTTAAGGCTGAGTTGAGAAGCAATTATTCTTTCGTTGCTGAGCTGAAAATTTTTATCGTGAATAAATTCTGAAAATACCGGCGTGTACTGGATCAAACACATTTTTGTATCTCCAAGTAATACTTCTGATTTGGATCCAAAAAAGTAGATTGATTCTTTTTCAAAAAATCCTTTACCATTTTTTTCTGAACAGGGACACCAGTTTGGATCATAGTAACATTCTTCCTTATTCCAGTAGAGTAATTGCTCATCCTTGCACAGCAAAATAAAAGACTGATCAAATTCGGATCGGAATTTGAGGTACTGATCGAATTGATAAATGATATTATCCAGTCGCTCATAATCGTCTTTAAATTGAGGAATCTGTTTGAGTAATTTTTGATGAAGACTAATATTATCCTTCATTTCCCTTTCACCCAAAGCTTTGAGTCGATGCCCATGGTCATGTTCAAGCGATGGATAAAATTTTTCATAAAGCTTTCCAAAAAACAATAAGAGAAAAGCTACCATCCAGAGCTTAAACCAGAGGGCATGACGAGTCATAATCTGTTGAAACAGATTCACCCCGTAAAGTTATATATTATATTATAATTATTTGTAATATAAATAGTTAGAAACTTTTTTGAGTATAATTCGTTCTCTTTTCATAGAGATCGGGTTCTATCGCTGCTTGAAAAAGTTGAGGAAAGTCCGGACAACATCAGGCGTTGCACCATCTAACAGATGGAGATCCTTTAGGATTATAGAGAGTGTTACAGAAAACAACCGCCCTTAACTTGTTAAGGGTAAGGGTGAAAATGTGTGGTAAGAGCGCACAACGACAGATAGTAATTTCTGCCGGGAATAAACCTTGCAAGTTGAAATGCCAAATAAATCCGATGGTTGAAAGACCTAAAAGCCTGTTAATGCTTTATTGCAATCGGAAGGGTAGGCAGATAGAGCTTTTGGGTGACCACAAGCCCAGATAAATGATAGAAACTTCTATGTGAGGTACAGAATCCGGCTTACACCGATCTCTTTTTTTATTTCAAATATTTTGACCAAAATTTCCGTGAGTTTTAACCTGCGTATTGAACATGTCAAAATCATCGATTTCAAATCAAATTCAATTTGTTATTAGTGCTTGATATCTTCTTAATTCCTGAAATTGGAATTAAATAAAAACTTTTCTTACTCTGTGCTTTCAGCTTTAAATGCTCCAAAGTCAAAAATCAGTGAAAATCTAAGTGTATTTGCCAATGGGCTTCTTGTAATATTGGTTGGAACCAGATAGGAAAGGTTTATTCCAAAAACATTATACTTAACCCCACATCCTAAAGTAAAGAATTTACGGTTCCCTTTTAATGCATTTTCATGAAAGTAACCCATTCGTACAGCAAACTGTTTGTCATACCAATATTCCAATCCTATCGAATACATCAGCTCCTGAATTTCTTCGGTAAATCCACCCGGAGCATCTGAGAAAGAGCCTAGAATCCCATCAAATAATGATTTTTCGCGATAGTCTGCAATTTTATTCTTATTGGCATCGAAACGCAGGGAATCCCCAAATGGAATCGTAGTAGGTACCATCAGTTTGTTAATTTCTGCTATAACATTAAGCGTATTATAATCGTCGAAATTCATTTCATAATTTCCACCAATAGCAAGGTTGGTTGGAATAAAATCACGGGTTGCAGTTTTTGTATAAGCAACTTTTGCACCAAGGTTTGTAATGGCTGCTCCCAGACTTAGATAATTGCTTCTGCCGCTGGCTCCCATTTTGGATTTATAAAATACTCCCAGATCTGCAGCAAAGGTTCTTGCCGGAATGATCTGAGTTCCACCGATTGATCGGTTGGAAGCCAAACTGGATTGTGCATATTTAGCAGTTAGACTTGTACTCAATTTGTCAGAAAGCTTTCTTGAGTATGCCCCAGCAATTTCAAATTCAAAAGGTCTTCCTACACCAAGATCATTTCCATTTTCGTCTTTAAAATCAATTGAACCTAACGAAAAAAATCTACATGCCATCCCTGTGGATTGCAGCTTGTCAATTTTATAATAACCCGATAAATAAAACAAGTAGATATCATCAATACCTAGATTTCTTAACCAGGGAGACATGGTTGCTGAGATAGCCAGATCATCTTCAGCAAAAGCTAACCTTGCAGCATTATGGTGCATGGCATTTGGATCTGCACTTAAGGCTACTCCGGCATCACCGATCGCACCTGATCTTGCATCTGGCGTTATTCTTAAAAATGGTAAGGCCGTTAATAAAGTATTAGAAACACAATCTCCGGAAGGGCCAACTATACACTGTCGTCTGGAGTCCCAGTATTGAGCAGAAACGATAGTGCTGAATATTATACTGAGGAAGAAAACGCTTAAATATCTCATGGGATTTGCCTTGAATTTGCAAAGATAATAGAAAATTTTAATATGTAAATCTTTAATTTATAGAATTTCGTAGATGAAAATCGCAGTATAAACGAAATATTATCCTATTTTAGTATAAGTAACTTTTGATAATCGCTTTTTTGAGTCAGAATAAGCTCTGAAGAACTGTGGTGTAATCCTATGCGATAAAGATAGACACCATTGGCAAGTTCGCTGCCGTTATCATCCCTTCCATCCCATTCAATTCCAGTAATTCTATATCCTGTTGGAGTGATTTTTTCCTGAATGGTTTTTACAATTTTGCCGGATAGGCTTTGAATTTGTACAGTTATATCTAAAGGAATATTGATGTAGTTTGTTTCAAACTGAAACTGAGTTTTTCTGCTAAAAGGATTCGGATAATTATAAACTTGTTCGATATTAACATCGTCACTGGATATTACGTTGAATTCAATACTTCCTAATCCTCTGTTGTTGGAGATGTCCCAGGCAACAATGTTTAGAATATGTTTTCCTACAGACAAGTTTTTTAAAGGATACTCTACGTTTCCTTCCTTTGAACTGTTGAGTTTTCCTTTGAAGAAGGTGTTCAGTACGATCGGATTTTGATCATTCCCATCCAGAATTGCTACCAGGTCATGACCGATACTATTGCCGGTAATATTGATTCCAAAGTCATCACTTATTTCTGCATAAATTTTTGGATTCTCATTACAGATTCCTCCATTGACAAATTCATTATTATTGATAAATGCTTTGACCAATGGCGGCTTATCATCGCTATTGGTATTTTTTTCGAAACCGCCTATTATAAATTGATCAGAATATCCCGCTGCATCAAGATCTTTTTCATTGGTTGCATACAAACTAATCTTACCGTATCCCACTTCGTAATTGATGTCTTTCGGAATGATAAATTCTACTGTCCATTCACCATTAATAACTTCAGAAATACCTTTGAAAATTATATTTCTTTGAATAGTGAAATTAAATGGAGCTGAGCCACTGTTGTTTCCCCGGGTTTTTAAGTTTATAGCTTTATCATAAATAGTGATATAAATCTTTCCGTTGAAGTCCTGCTTAGTTGAACCGTCTTCAGCTTTTACTCTGCCTTTAATCTGAATATTTTGAAGTGCTTTAAAAGTATCTTGTGTACTTAATACTTTACCATTCACAGAACTAATTTCTGCTTCCAGTATTGGATATGCCAAGGTTTGGGAAGGATCCCCAAACAAGCAATACTTTCGGTTGTTGGAAGAATTGATATCCTTGTTTTTAGCAATTCTTAATATATCTCCTAAAGTCGGGTATTTATTATTTGTTTTTTTAAAAGCTTCTAAAAGCGTATATCTTGTAAGATTGTAATTTTCATTGGCATATACGGCTCTCACGGTAGAATAAAGTGCTATAGTTCCATTTTTTTGAATTTGGGTCTGCTGTCCCGCACTGAATAATTTAGGATCATCAAACGGGGTAAAGGAGCAAGTGGCAGTAATCATCAAGGGTGGTTTGTTCTCGTTATCCCAATTTCTTATATCATTTTCCTGCATTATTCTTTCCTGGGCTAGTCCGGTAGGGCCTCCATGACCCAGATAGCAGTAAATAAAAGAACCTCTGAAGATTTCATCAATGATAGCTTTATTCACTTCCGGATATCTTTCTCCTCCCGGTGTGCTGATTTGTTCGTAAGCATCTAAATATATCTTTTGTTGATTATAAATTTTGTTGGAAGAGGTTTCAATAGCAAGTTTCTCAACATCGCCAATGTGCGCATTGCCATCTTCGTCATCTGCAATAAAAAGTAAATTGAGTTTCCAATCACCATAGATTTTAGGATCGGTGTCATATTTCACAATTTTATCTATAATGGAAGTAGCATCTTCCGGATTCCTTGCGAGAATTCTGCCGATCTCAACATCAAGAGAACCGATAAGATCTTCCCCTTCATTATTATCGAGTAGTCCAAAGTAGTCATCTGAAGGATACCCATTGATCGGATCCAGGGATTCTTTGGTTTCGTATGTAGGAACGAGATTGAAATCACTTGTGTTTGGCGCCAGATGTCTGAAATCATAACTCGCAGTTCCAAATAGTATTAAGTACTTAAACTGATTTGTTCTGTCATACAACATTTTAGCAAAATCGCGCAAAGCGGTTGGATCTTTACTTCCACTGCCGAACTCATTGTAGATCTGCTGAATATCAACAGCTACACCGGTCAACTTTGAATGTGTTGTTCTGTGTTTCAGTAATCTTTCTGCTTCAGATTTTAAAGAGGATGGATAAACAATGACCAGATCAACTTTATCGATGGAATGAATGTTTTGGTTTTCAACCAAGCCAATAAATTCAGGCTGTTCGAACGGACTTGAAAGATTGAAACCAATGAAATGGGAATAATCAGTTCTCGAAGCTGCTACAAAACTGAAGCTATTATTTGATCGGATTGTATTTAAAGATTGAACAGATAATGGATCCGTAATATCCCAGACTATTAGATTATTGCTATTTGAATTAATCTGATAGGAACTAACTTGATTTTTACTTTTCGGATCAAATATCCAAATGGGTTTGTTGTTGAAATTTAAATTTTTTAAATAAGATAGCGTGATATAATTCAGCCATCCTTCTGAACTAACGGAAGTGTTAGGAAAAGTAACATTGATGGAAGAAAGATCACCCGATGTAGAATACTCTGCGAGAAAAGAATTGTTGGCAGCAAAAGTTGAAGTACAGCTAAATGATGATGCGCCTAAAGCAAAAGATTTACTCGAACTTCCAAAGTTAATTTTTAAAGAAGAACCGGAACTTGATCTTGTTGCAAACTCACCCTTGATTTTGCAATTTTCATTGATCCGAATATTGTCCAATAAGCTGACGGTACTAATATTCAGTTCTCGGGTATTACTTAATTCTTCACCGTACCAGACTTGGCCGGTTCCGTGATTGCATTCATCTTTGTCTAATAGATTTATTAATTCAGATTCATGATGGAAGTACTCCATTCCTTCCTGGGTAAAATAAGTAGCTTGTGATCCTGTATTTGATGTTTGAATTCTAGCTCCGGGAATCTTGTCAATTTTGATAAAATAAAATGATTTTGTGGAGTATGGATTCTTGTCAATTTTGAATGTTCCGGACAATTCATCGTAACTTACACCATCAGGTCCACTGGCATAAAAAAGAATATAATCCTGATCATCGAAAACACCATCGTTTTCTCCTGAGACAAATATCTTGTTTTCCTGAAGATCATCAACACGCGATTTGTTTAATCCTTCAGGGAGTCTTGTGCCGCCATTACCGAATATTCTGATATTTCTAGGATCCAGGGCTTTTACATTTAGTTTTAAATTAGTTTCCAAAAAAGTTTTATCTATCTTATAAATTCCTTTCTTTTCAACCGCAATTTTATGAAATACTCCTTCGGACAATTCTGAAATAAATTTTACCGGAGGAGGAGGAAATTTTGCCAGGGGATTTGGAGTAAAATTGAGATTAATTTCAAATTCTGATATTAGATTAAGTAGATTGGATGAAATAAACTGTAAGGGTAACAACTCAATGTGTACTTTAAATTGTTTCCTTTCCTGAACTATTCTGGTAGTCAGTTTGTATTCTTTGAAAGCAGAATGTTTTTCAAATGAATTTTTAATTTGTCTGTGCTCTTCTTTGATAACTGTAAGATTTGCTTGAATCGTTCCCTCCGATGGAAGATCAATTATTGTTGTATAGAGCGAAAGACTGGGATCTTCATTAAAGTGAACGGCATTTTCAAAAGTAGGTATTTGATTATTGCCTGATAAATTGATGGAGTCATAACTCCAGCTGATTCTATCTTTGATTTGAAATTGGGTAAATGCACAGATTGGTAAAACAAATAAAAGAAGACGAATAAATAATTTCATAATTTTGTCAGGAAATTCAAGTGGATAAACGATTATCAAATACTGATTATTGCAAGAATGAATAGGATTAACAGGCTAAAAATAGGAATTATAACAATTCTGATGCTGCATGGTTTTGACAATTTTACATCGGCTCAGGATCCTATCTTTAGTCAGTACTATGCTTCACCTTTACAAATTAATCCGGCCTTTACTGGATTAAGAGATGGAATAAGGTTAGGTGTAAATTACAGGAATCAATGGCCTTCCATAGATCAGGGATTTCGATCATATGTTACCTACAATCTTTATTATGATCAGTTTTTCAATTCTATAAAAAGTGGATTTGGTATAGAAATAACTTCAGATGAAGCAGGTGGCGGATTTCTTAGAAATACTAAGATCAATGGATTTTATGGGTATAAGATACCAATTAACAGGAGGGGGCATGTTATTAAAGGTGGATTAGAGCTGGGATATGTGAGAATGTCCTGGGCATGGGATAAATTTATTTTCAGAGACCAGATTGATCCGATTAACGGGTATCAGACCGGAGGAGGAACTATTCTCACTAGGGAATCCAGACCCATTAATACGAATCCGGATTACATCGATGTCGGATTAGGGATATTGTACTATTCTCCATTGTTCTATATCGGTAGTTCAGTTAAGCATGTTAATTCACCGGATATAGGAATCCTTGTGAATTCAAATTCAGGTGGATCTGCCTTGTCACCCAGATTTAATTTTCACACTGGATTCGAAATACCGCTTTCTAATGACAAAAGAAAAGAAAGGCATATTCTTAGTCCATCTTTAGCAGTTGTCAAACAAGCTTCATTTTTCCAGATGAACCTTGGGGCTCAGTACCTTTTCAAAAGCGTTTTCACAGGTTTGTTTTACAGGCATGCACGTTTGAATCCGGATGCTATAATTTTCTTACTAGGTTTTAAAAAGGACAACTGGAAGATAGGATATTCTTTTGATTTTACAATTTCTGAGTTAACAATATCTCAAGGTGGTACACATGAATTGAGTTTTCTGTTTCAACTTGCCAATCCGCCCGGTAAAACTTCGAATGTCAGTGATTGCTTTGAAGCATTTCGCTAAGCAAAAAAATTATTTTTGGTTTTAAACAATAAAAAAGCTGTAAATTTGTTCTTCCTAAACAAAAAGTAGAGTAGTAAGGCTAATTATGAAAAAGAATTTTCTTTTAATTCCAATAGGCATCCTATTGATTCTCAGCACTTCATGTAAGAAAAATACCGGATCTTCCAGTACAACCGGCTGGAAATACAACGATCAAAAATGGGGTGGATTTGAAAAAGTAGATTATCAGGGTCAGGTAACAGGACCAAACTTAAGATTAATTGAAGGTGGAACTTTTGCTATGGGTCTAACTCAAGAAGACGTTACTTATGAGTGGAATAATATCCCGAGAAGAGTTACCGTTTCATCATTTTACATGGATGAAACTGAAATTACTAATATTGATTACCGGGAATATGTTTACGATTTAAACCGAATTTTTAAGTCGTATCCGGACGTGGCCAGAAAAGCACTTCCCGATACCTTGGTATGGAGAGATGAACTGTCGTTCAACGAACCCTATGTTGAAACGTATTTCAGATTCCCTTCTTATGATAACTATCCGGTGGTTGGAGTTTCCTGGATACAGTCTGTTGATTACTGTAAATGGAGAACCAATCACGTAAATGAAATGATCCTTATTGAAAAAGGAATCCTGAATCCTAATCCTGATCAGGTAGATGCAGATCATTTTGATTCCAAAGCATATTTGGCCGGACAATATCAGGGAAGCGTTAGAAAAAATCTTCCTGATATACAGACCGGAGGAGAAAGACCGGTAAGATTTGAAGATGGAATTCTATTGCCGGAATATAGATTGCCAACTGAAGCAGAATGGGAGTATGCCGCACTTGCTTTAAAAGGTAATCAATCCATCAATAAGGATGAATTAATTACAGATAGAAGAATTTTTCCATGGAATGGAAATACAGTTCGATACAAGCGTAGGGATAAGCACATGGGTATGATCATGGCAAATATTAAGAAGGAAGAAGGGGACTATATGGGTATGGCCGGAAGACTTAATGACCACGCATCCATTACCTCAGAAGTCAGGAAGTTTTATCCAAATGATTTCGGTCTTTATAACATGGCAGGAAATGTATCAGAATGGGTAGAAGACGTTTTCAGACCTTTGACTTCTACCACTTTACGTGAAGAAGAACAACATGATTTAAACCCATTCAGAGGAAATGAATTTAAAGAATTAATTCTAGATGAATCAGGAAATCCTGTTGAAAAAGATAGTTTGGGTTATATTCAGACACAAATGGTTTCTGATTCTGCAATTACCGGCAGAGAAAATTATAACAAAGGTGATGTGAGAGACTATCAGGATGATGATGATGAAAGTGTAGAGTACTCCTATGGAAAATATTCCCTGATCAATAAAAAATCAAGAGTAGTTAAAGGAGGTTCCTGGGCGGATAGATTATTCTGGGCTTCTCCGGGAGCAAGAAGATTTAAAGATGAAGATAAGTCAGACAGAACCATTGGATTCCGTTGTGCAATGACAAGAACAGGTGGACCAACAGGGAACGAAGATTCCGGCGGTAATGCATTTAAGCGAAAAATGCCTAAAGAAAAGAGATCTTATAAATAAAAAATATTTTTTTGATTTAAAAATGGAAATCCTCATGTTGAATCGTGAGGATTTTTTTTTGTCTTATTGAAATGAACGACATCTTTAGTATTTATAATTTATTGAGAAATAGTCTAGACAGAATCAACACAGATTCAAGATCTTTAAATCCCGGCGATATTTTTTTAACTCTAAAAGGCGATAGGTTTAATGGAAATGATTTTATTGAGATTGCCTTGTCTAAGGGTGTAGAATACGTTATAGCAGATCAATATGAAGGTACTGATCCAAAAGTAATCCTTGTCTCCAATGCCTATTCAACATTGGTTCAACTTGCTGCTATACATAGGAAAAACTTAAAAACTCAGATAATAGCCATAACCGGAACCAACGGAAAGACTACAACTAAAGAACTATTGTTTCATATTATTAGTAAACAAAATCATACACTTGCAACAAGTGGAAATTTAAATAACCATATAGGTGTTCCGCTGACCTTACTAAAGCTTAAACCCTATCATGAAATACTAGTTCTGGAAATGGGAGCCAATAAAAAGGGTGATATCATGGAATTGTGTGAAATCGCAGATCCGGATTCAGGACTCATCACCAATATTGGTGTTGCGCATTTGGAAGGATTTGGAGATCAGAATGGAATTTTGGATACCAAAACAGAATTGTTTGATTTTCTTTTGCAAAAGAATTCTAAGGTTTTTTTTAACGTTGATTCGCAAATTCTCAATTTTAAATATAAGCAATATTCCACCATTGCTACTTCCTATGGTACTCATGAGAATGAAGATGTTGATTACCTATTTGAATTGAATCAGGCATTTCCTCATATCAATCTCTCAGTTATTAATAGGAAACAAACATTTTCTTTTACATCTAAATTGTTTGGAAGCCACAATTTCGAAAATCTCACGGCTGCTATTACAGTTGCACTTGAAACAGGCATTACACCTGAGAATATTCAGAAAGGAATTGATGAATACATTCCTTCGAATATGAGAAGCCAGATTATCTCCTGGAAGGGAGCTACTATTTTGCTGGATGCTTACAACGCTAATCCAAGTTCAATGAGAAAGGCTGTAGATTCGATCTTGGCTTTCAAAGCTAATAAGAAATGGTTAATACTGGGAGGAATGGCTGAGCTCGGGAATCAGTCTGTAATAGAACACCAGAGCCTGCTCCGCGAAGTTATGGATAAGAAATTTGATCAGATTGTATTGGTAGGCAAAGCATTCCATGAATGTTTAGGGGATTCAGAATTATTATGGTTTCCGGATACTTTAAGCTGCAAATCATGGTTTGATCAGCAAGATCTAAATGATATTTTTATACTCATTAAAGGATCAAGATCCATTGGATTAGAAGGGTTATTGACTGATGAGTTGCATTAACCGGTCCGGTAAATTTTCGTGAACCGTTTTTAAATATTCATCATAAGTACAAGGAATAAGTTTGCCTTGAAGATCATTGTCCATAGTTGGCTCTCTGAACCACCACTTTCCTGAATGTTCAGATTTGTAAAAGTCAAGATGAATATCGGTGCTCTTTAACTCTACTACATAGTGTTTTAAATTTTTAAAATTGTTTTGTTTGTCTTTTAATTTGAGAATATAGCCTTCCATAATGTACCAAATCATTTGTGAAACAAGCATTGCACTTGTTTTGTCGGATTCGGAATTATTCAGGGGCCAGTTGGAAATGATCGAAACCAGAGATTTATCTGAAGACCCACTTAATTTGGATAAAGCGATCATTTCTTCGGCAAAAAGACCGCTAGGATTGGTGGATGCAGGAAAGTCACTGTAACGTAATGATTGCAGATCAAAAAAGAAAAGTTCAGAATTTCGTGTAAAGTTTTCAATTGAAATAATTGATTTTCTGAATTCAGAAAGGAAGCTATAATGAACAGAATTACTTTCCTGGTCTCGATAGTCTAAAGAATTCATTTGTCTTTGCAGACAAAGTGCGTATTGTTGTTTTAAAAATATGTTATCGAGTAAAGCAGTATTGATTTCTTGTGAATACTTCGACATAATCCAACTTATGCAGTGAGGCTTAAATGTTGTCTGCCATTGCTTACTAAGTGCAATGGATAGACTCTGATTGAATCCTATTAATATTGGATAACATTGGCATTCTATTATTTCAAAAACCAGATCTGTGATCTCGCTTTCATTCATTGCAAATGCATCACCCAAATCGATTATTGCAAGAGGAGAATGGGTAGAAATGTGAAGATCATACAACTCATTTCTTAAAATTTTCCCGGTATCCGGATCATTGTTGATGATGGCGACATCAAAATTTTGTAGATTTATTTCAAGTCCATTGTAAAAATGAACATTCTTAATTTTTTCAATGCTTGATTTGTTGTGAGGGCTATAGGGAAGTAATTTGTGGGTCATTTAATTTCTTTAGTGCAAATATATATATTATTAAATAATTTAATGTATAAAAAATTATAAATCAGTATTTATATTTATTGTTTAACCAGTATTTGTTTTATTTAATAGGAACTGTTTTATTTTGTATTCGATTATTAACAGTTAATAAGTAAAACTTATACATTTGCTCGCTTTTTAAAAAATGTTAGATCAACTTGATAAATATCTCAAAAAGCCAGCGGAAATCGTTTTTGAATGGAATGATTCTGAAACGGATGCTGTGGGTTGGCTTGTAATTAATTCTTTAAAAAACGGTGCTGCCGGTGGTGGAACCAGAATGAGACCCTCATTAACGAAGGAAGAAGTCATTTCTTTGGCTAAAGTAATGGAATTAAAGTTCTCCGTTTGCGGACCATCGATTGGTGGTGCTAAGTCAGGAATTAACTTTAATCCTAATGATCCGAGAAAACCAGAAGTGCTAAAAAGATGGTTTAAGGCCATTAAACCGCTTTTGAAAAGTTATTATGGTACAGGAGGAGATCTTAATGTAGATGAGGTAAAGGAAGTTTTTCCGATGACCCGGGAAATCGGGATAATTCATCCTCAAGAAGGGGTTTTGGAAGGATATTATCAGTATAATGATGAGAAAAAACAAGTTATTCTTCGGCAGCTTGATCAGGGTTGTAAATTGAAAGTAGTTTCAGAGAAGTACAGTGTAGATCTTAAAGGCAATTATACAGTTGCTGATATGATTACTGGTTTTGGAGTTAGCGAATCAATACGCTTGTACTATGAAATAATTCTTAAAGAAAAACTTGATCAACAAAAGGTGCTCATACAGGGCTGGGGAAATGTTGCTTCGGCTGCAGCGTTTTATTTGGCAAAGTCAGGTGCCAAGATTACCGGAATTGTTGATAAGGATAACGTAATCTGGTATGAGAAAGGTTTAAGTGTAGATGAAATAAGAGACTTATATATCAGTAAAAATGGGAATGCTCTTCAATCGTCTATGATGATTCCGGTTGAAGAATTCGGAGAAAAGATCTGGAATGAAAAGTTTGACATCTTCGTTCCTGCAGCCGCTTCAAGATTATTAGATTTAGAGACACTTCAAAAATTGATAAATAATGGCCTAAGTTGTATTTCCTGCGGGGCGAATGTCCCATTCAAAGAAAACATGATTGTGTTTGGTGATACAAGTCAAATTATAGACTCTAAGATCAGTTTGATTCCGGATTTTGTTGCTAATTGCGGAATGGCTAGAACCTTTGCTTATCTGATGCAGAATGGTATTGAAATCAGTGAGAATGCAATATTTGAAGATGTTTCGAATCTCATGAGAAGGACGATTGAAATGCTTAAGTCGTCCGAAAATCAAAAGAATAATATAATGAATTATTTTTTATCTTTATATCTAAATAATTGAAATACAAAGTTATATAAATTACGTATAAAATATATGTAATTATAATTTAATATTGGCTAAGTTTTTGCATAGCTTTGTGAATATATACTGTATTAACTCATTTAAATTAATATCAGATGTCAAAGCTACTTAGCATTCTGTTAATATTCTGCAGTGCCACACTGAATCTAAAGAGTCAGACTAATGATACAATCTCTACTATTAAATCTGATGGCTCTATTGATACAGTAGTTCAGTTTAAAATATCCAGAGATTACAAAGACACAATTATTGTAACCACCAATCCTGATGGCTCGACAGACACTACTGAGATATTTGAACTTCCGGATAATAAAATTGACACTATACCAGTAAAGTCGGATGAAGCTATCAGTGCAAAGCCAATGGATACTGCAATTGTTAAGGACAATAGCGAATTGGCCTTGTGGAAGTCGGGAAAGTCTAAATATTCACCAAAACCAAAACACGTTTGGGAAATAGGTGCTCATTCTGGAGTATTCTTGATTGATGGAGACGTAGATCAACGACATTTGGTTCCTGGTCTGGGTTATGGACTTCATGTTAGAAGAGCAATCCACTATGTCTATTCCATTCGCTTTGATGCATTTTATGGATATACTTATGGATGTGATCCACAACCATCCAGTTCAGGCTTACTGCCAGAACAAACTTATCGCGAACCCAATGGTATTGATCGGGATGTATTTAGAGGTTATGGACCTCAAAATGTTTGGTTTGCTAATTACAAAACAACCATGTTTCAGGCTTCTGTTCAAGGAGTTTTAAATATTGGAAATATTCTGTTTCATAAACCTAATAATAAGTGGAATTGGTACTTGGTAGTGGGTGTCGGAGGATATCACCATAAGACCATGCTTAATTTGAGAGATCCGGGAAATAATGTTTATCAAAATCTTCTTAATGCTTCTAACGGAATTGATTTTAATACTAGAAAAGGAAGAAGAGAAATTAAATCTAACCTGGACAATATTTATGATAATACCTATGAAACCGAATCTTATGTGAAACGAGGAATATTTAGGTTTAACGATAAAACAAATATTCACTTAGCCTTTAATGGAGGTGTTGGTATTGCTAGAAAAATAAATAAGAGATTCAATATAGCCTTAGAACATTTACTCTACACATCAGATAATGATTATCTGGATGGAATACACTGGAGGACTGATTTGGATCAAACCAACAACAATGATGTTGCGCATTATACGCATCTGCGATTGGGTATAAATCTTGGTAATTTGAAGAAAAGAACTGAGCCATTATATTGGTTAAATCCACTCGATGCTATTTTTCAGGATCTTGCTGATTTGAAACAAAGACCTATCTATGATCCTAAGGATTCTGATCAGGATGGTGTTATCGATTTAATTGATCAGGAACCTGATTCACAGATCGGTGTTTCAGTTGATACAAGAGGTATTACTTTAGATAGTGATACGGATGGAGTTCCTGACCATAAGGATCAAGAACCGTTTTCCCCTCCAGGTTATCAGGTTAACGATAAAGGGGTAGCACAAATTCCGGTTAAGCCACAGTTGAATGAGGATGACGTAAATAAACTAATCGACCAAAAACTAGGAATTTCTCATCCACATCCGGATAGCATTAAGGGTGGTTCGGGATTAGGCCCGAATGGGGCTTTTGGTAGCCTATTGAATTGGTTTTTGCCGATGATCCATTTCAATTTGGATGAGTATTGCATTAAATCCCAATATTATACACAATTGCATCATGTTGCAACAGTTATGAAAACTCATCCGAACTTAGTTATTACCGCACTGGGACACACAGATATTCGAGCCAATAATAACTACAACAATGTACTTTCATACAATAGAGCTAAATCGGCAATTGATTATCTGGTCAGCAAATACAATTTACCAAGGAATCGATTCTTGCTCATGTACGGAGGTGAAGACAATCCTTTAGGTCCAAGTCCAAACAATCATTTTATTAATAGGAGAGTTGAGTTTAGAGTTGCAGAACCGGGTGATAAGGAAATGAATAGACCTGAAGGGCCTGAAGCTGGAGATTGTCATAAAAAGAGAGTTAGAAAAGCTCCGAGTATTCAAACAGATGATGGAACGGATAAAGATAAAAAATCTGGTTATTAAATAGAAAATCCCAAGTATCCAAATTATTATAAATGACCTTCGTGAAGATTTCATGAAGGTCATTTGTTTTTTAAACCATTTAAAAAATCTTTGATCTGCATTTTTTTTCTTGAAGGTGCTTGAATGGTATCAACAGATATCCAGCCATCGGAACATTTGATGAGTAATACCTGTTTCTCAAAATCGAAATACCAGTCTTCGTTATTATTGCTTTCAACGGAATTATAATTACTTGCCGAAAATATCTTATAAGTTTCATTCTTATACAGTGCTCTTGCTGCAGGATAAGGAGCAAGGGCACGAATATGATCTATTACCTGTTTAGTAGTTTGATTAAAATTAAGTAGAAGATCTTCAGATTGAATCTTTGGAGCAATCTTGGCCGAGTTAATTAATTGTGGTCTTGGCTTAAAATTGTGATCTTTAACCAATTCAATACTTTCTATCAATAATTTTGCACCTTCAATACTTAATTTTAAATATAAACTTCCTCCGTTGTCTGAATCGAGAATTTCAACTTTTTTCTGAGCTATAATATCGCCAGTATCGATCTCATGTTTTAGCCGAAAACAGCTTACACCGCTTATTTTTTCTCCTGCCATGATAGAGCGCTGAATTGGGGCAGCTCCTCGATAATCAGGCAACAAGGATGCATGAATATTAAGTGTTCCAAATGGAGGCATATTCCAAACGGATTCCGGTAGCATTCTGAAAGCAACAACGACAAATAAATCAGCTTTCAGGGAATTTAATTTGTTGTAAAATTTTAAAGATTTCAAATTGTTGGGTTGCAAAACTTCAATTTGATTGTTTATTGCCCATAGTTTCATTTCTGATTCTGTAATTTTATTTCCTCTTCCTGCTGGTTTGTCCGTTGCTGTAACTACTGCCAGTAACTGATGATTTTTGTTTAGAATTTCAGCACAAGGAATAGAAAAAGCCGGTGTTCCAAAAAATACAATTTTCATTAGATTAAAAAGCTTTCTTGTAAGTAAGCAAAAATATACGTATTCATAGAATGTTTTATCTTTGGTAGTTAAAATTTATATCGAAATGTCCAGCAAAGAATTTTTAATGAATTTACCACAGAAACTTAATCCGCATATTTTGGAAGGATTGAATACTGTTTTTCATTTTGACTTGGAAGGCGAGGGTGGAGGTCAGGTCTCTATTCAGGTTAATCTTGGGCACATGACAGTGGAGGAAGGATTGGTTGGAGAACCCAATTGTAAGATTCAGGCAAAAGAAGAGGACTTTAAGAAGGTTATAAAAGGGGAATTAAATCCAATGATGGCCATTCTTACAGGCAAGTTGAAAATTTCAAACCAGATGGAGATGATGAAATTTGCGAAGCTCTTAGGTTGGATGTGATTCTAATATAAGTTAATTATCGAATGCATAATCCTAGTTTAATCCCTCCTAGTGGTTCATTCATACTCGGTCTAATTTGCAGGCTAAGTTTTTCCGAGACATCGAACTCCATCAGATGTCGATCAACAAATGCGTCAATACCACATAAGAGATAAACTCCTACCAGACCTAAATATGATCTCTGAAGGTTTTTATCAATGTATTTACGATTAACGTTTATCTGTTGGAGATTATAAATCCCTTGAAATTCATCCTTAGAATTTTCACCTAGATCAACTCTCATTCTAAATGCCTTGTCAAATCGTTTGTATTCTTTCGTATTAAACGCAATAAAATAAACTGGTACTGCAAATGCTCCATAAACAATGGGAAGTTTCCACCATTTCTTATTATAAATATGACCCAGTCCAGGACAAATGAATGAATAACTTAAAGCTTTACCAGCCTTTCCCTTGAATATATTTTTTAAGACAGATGGATTCTTTTGTTGCGTAATCGTACTATCTGTTATTAGCGATTGATCTGGTACAATAGTAGAATCAGCAACAGTCTTAGATGTCGAGTCTATACTTTGACCATATATTGTGATGTGATAAAATAGGGTAAAGATGAATAATCGAATCATAATATGTCAAAGCGATCCAATACGTCATTAAACGATTTATCATCTTTAAATCGTATAATAATTTGACCTTCCCCTGTTTTTTTTCTTGTAATTTGAACCTTTGTTCCTAATGTTGCCGAAAGTTTATTTTCGAGAGTTCTTATCATGTTTTCATTAGAGTCGTTTTTGTTTAAATTGTTTTCAAGTTTGGAATTTGTAGTCGAATAATTTAAAGACAATTGTTCTAACGCTCTAACTGAAAGTTGCTCTCCGAGTGTCTTGTCAAACAATTGTTTTTGAAACAAAATATTTTCGACCCCTGCTAAAACTCTTGCATGACCCATGCTAAGATTGTTGTTTCGAACAGCATTTTGAATTTCCGGAGAAAGTTTTAGTAATCGTATATAATTGCTGATGGTACTTCTTTGTTTTCCAACCCTTTCTGACAGTTTTTCATGTGTTAAATTAAATTCATTGAGTAATCTATGATAGGTAAGTGCAATTTCCATAGGATTGAGATCAACTCTTTGAATGTTTTCTACCAAGGCCATCTCAAGTAGTTCGTGATCATTGGCTAATCTAATGTAACTGGGAACCTCAACCAAGCCAGCCTGTTTTGCCGCCCGAAATCTTCTTTCTCCGGAAATAATCTGATACTCTTTGTCAGTAATTTTTCGGATAGTTATAGGTTGGATAATGCCAAGAGTCTTAATTGAATTGGTCAATTCCAGAAGTTCATTTTCATCAAATTGACTTCTGGGTTGATTAGCATTGGGCTGAATCCATTCAATAGGGATATTTTGTACGCTAGCAGGCTCATGAATATTTTGATTATCATTGCCTGTATAGGTATTTTCTTTTTTTATATTACCTAATAATGCTTTAATTCCTTTACCTATTTCGTTCTTGTGATTCATGTTTTCTTTACTGTTTACTGATAAATTCATCTGCAAAATTTAAAAAACTTATACTGCCTTTACTTGCTGCATCATATAAGATAACCGGTTTTTTTAAAAGGGGCGATTCCGCAATTTTAGAATTTCGATGAATGATTGTCTTGTAAACAGGCAGATTAAATCCTTCCTGAAGTTCTTTTACAACCATTGTGGCTACACGAAGTCTTTTGTCATAAAGTGAAAGTAAAACTCCTTCTATTTTTAATTTAGAGTTTAGATTATTTTTTACAAGTTCTATGGTGTTTTGAATTTTTGAAAGTCCTTCCAATGCAAATAATTCAGTTTGAACGGGAATAATTACAGAATCTGCAGCAGCAAGAGCATTGATGGTTATCAGACCTAGAGAAGGAAGGCAATCTATTATAATAAAGTCATATTCGTCTTTTACCTTATCCAATACTTTCTTCATGGCAAACTCCCTATTTGGTTTATTAACCAATTCTATATCAGCTCCAACCAGTTCAATTGTTGATGGTAATAAAAACAAATTAGGCGTACTGGTTTGAATAATCGCCTCATGTGGATCTGAATCATCAATTAGACATTCATAAAGGCTAATTTGAATATCTTGTTCGTTTCCGCCTGTGCCTGAGGTGCTGTTGGCCTGAGGGTCTGCATCCACCAGAAGGGTTTTCTTTTCTAAAATAGCGAGACAGGCTGCAAGATTGATACTTGTTGTTGTTTTTCCGACACCGCCTTTTTGATTAGCAATTGCAACTATTTTTCCCATCTTCAAATTTTAATCTTTTCTCCCGATTTGGGAATTGTGATCCTTAAATCTTTTGATTGAAAATAGGATTGTACTTCTGATTTGTTGATAACAATTGGTGGAAAAGTATCAAAGTGGCAAGCGATAATATTTTTACATTGAATAAAATCTGCTGCAAGAGCAGCATCTTTGTATCCCATAGTAAACAAATCTCCAATACATAAAATCGCAAAATCTAATGCGGGACAAGTCATGGGAATTAATTTCATATCTAATGTCAAAGCTGTGTCTCCTGAAACATAAAAGCAGTAATCTTTATCCCAAATTACAAATCCGCCAGGATTGCCGCCATAACTTCCGTCAGGAAGAGAAGAAGAATGTATCGCGCTAACCATTTTAATATTTGCAAAACCTAGATTTAGTTGTCCACCGAGATTAATTCCATAACCTTTTGCATTATGAGTATTGTAGTAGTTTACAATTTCGTAATTCGAAATAATTTCAGCTTTCGTATTCTGAATAATTTCTAAAATATCACCTGTATGATCACCATGTCCATGAGTAAGTAAAATATAATCCGCCGGTATGGAATGCAGATCAATGTTTTGATTATTAGGATTGCCTTTAATAAAGGGATCAAACAATAAATTTTTATCATTCATTGTTATCAAAAAACAGGAATGTCCTAAAAATTGAATTTCCACTTAAAAAATTTGGGCAAATTTAAGCTATTAGCAACATTTAAATGAATATTTTTGGTTCTTGTGATTTAATTCATCAGTCAAGATTTTATTAATTTTGCTAGGTGAATATTAAATCTGTATTTTATTTTACTCTGATTTTATTAAATTGTAGTCCGGAAAAAGAATCTTCCGTTAAAAAATCAGTTTTCCATTATAATCAACCTAATTCAATAACTTCTCTTGATCCCGCATTTGCAAAAACGCAGAATAATTCCTGGGCCTGTGAACATCTTTACAATCAATTATTGGATTTGAATGATTCTTTGAAAATTGTTCCTGAATTGGCAAAGTCCTTTTCAATGTCTAAAGATGGATTGATATATACTTTTCATTTGCGGACAGATGTATTTTTTTCTGATAACGAATGCTTTGGTGAAATGACAACACGTAAATTCGTTAGTAGTGATATTGCTTATAGTTTTTATAGATTACTAGATCCAAAGTTAAGTGCTCCGGGACGATGGATATTTTTGGATAAAGTGGACTCTCTCGATGCATTTAAGGTTATTAATGACAGCACTTTTCAACTGCAATTGAAAAAAGCATTTGCTCCGATGCCAAGTCTATTGACAATGCACTTTTGCAGTATAATTCCAAAGGAAGCAGTGGAATATTATAAGGATAAATTCAGAGAAAATCCGGTGGGAACCGGTCCATTCTATTTAAAGAAATGGATTGACAGGCAAGGGATGTTTTTATCTAAGAACGAAAATTATTTTAAAAGGGGTATGCCATATCTGGATGGTATAAGGATTAGTTTTATTGAAGATAGGAATACTGCATTTCTTGAGTTGATGAAGAAAAGAATCGATTTTTTTTCTGGCATACATTCGAGTTTTGCTCCTCAACTAATCACCAAGGAAGGAGAATTGAGAAAAGACCGTGATCAATTGATTCAATTTATCAAAGGATATTTTTTAAATACCGAGTATATTGGAGTCAATCCTTCAATTTTACCTAGTACTCATGTTTTGCATAAGAAGACTTTCCGTCAAGTTCTGAATTTATCGATTGATCGAATGACTATGTTGAAAAGTTTTAAGTCTGGTATCGGAATTATGGCCAACTCAGGATTTATTCCTCCAGGTCTCAAGGCATTTGATTCAATACAAAACAGAGGGTACTCATACAAGCCTGATTCGGCTAAAATTTTACTAAAGAAATTAAAGTATCATCAACTTCCCGAAGTAGATCAAAAAATGAAACTTTATACAAATAAGGATTATCTTGATTTGATCACTTTCGTAGCTAGGCAATGGCAGGAAATCGGGATAAAAGTTGAAATTGAATTAATGGAAACCGCCACGCTGCGTGAAAAAATGAGAAGCGGAGATCTTGAGTTGTTTAGAGCTTCCTGGATTGCAGATTATCCAGATGAAGAAAGTTTTTTAACTGTTTTTTACGGCTTAAATGGAGCGCCACCAAATTATACAAGGTTCAACCACATCAAATTCAATACACTTTATGAGAAAGCAATGCAAGAAACTCTGGTTGAAAAAAGAATTGAGATGTATCAAAAAATGAATCAGATTATAATTGAAGAAGCGCCGGTTATTTTCTTATTCTATGATCAGATTGCTTTATTCTGTCAAAAAAACATTATTGGAATTAAGCCAAATGCAATTAATCTACTCAAATTAGATTCTGTTCGAAAAGAAACTAATTTGCAATAAGGAATTTCTTAAGTTCGCTCTGGCCGTTTTCAAAATTAACTTTTATAAAGTAAATTCCCGGGTTCCAATTATCAGTACGGATAGAAGCAGTAGGATTACCAATTTTATAGGATTGAGTAAAATTTTGAGTTATGTTGATGATGCTAAGATCTTCAATCTTAAGTTCACTTGAAATCAATAATTGATCGAATTGGCTTTGAACATCGACTAAAGAATGGCTTACAAATTTCTGTTGGTATTTTATTGCAAAAGAATTTTCAAATATATCGATTATTTCTTGCTTCTTGTTTGTGAGAATTTGTGAATATTGTTTGCTTTTAAAGCTAAATATTGTCTCGCCTTTTTTAAATCTGCATGAATTTGTGCTTTCATTGCAATACACAATATTAAGCGATGGTTCAATTGCTGCATTTTCGTTGAAGTAATAATTCTTAGTTGAGAATCCGGTTAGTTTTGGATTTGCGCTGAATTCGTAAATATCTGAAAGATTAGCTCCCAATTTAGACTCTAAGCAAATTAATTCTATGTCATGATCAGGTGTAATGCGGTACAAGAACAGTCCGTCTTTGTCCTTGCTTACTTCTATGTTAAAAAGTATTTCATCTGTTGATCGGGTTTGAGATGTTGACTGCAATTTTGCAGCGCCGGAAACATCTCCGTATCGGCCAAATCCAAATTCATTATTGGCATCATCAATTAATTTATTAACTCTAACCGTTAGTCCGCCATTTGTAAATCCTTTTGGATTGTATGACCATCCAATATTTTTTCCATTGGGAAACTTAGTTTTCAAGCCGAGAATTACTTTTCTGATTTCACTGATATCAGATGCGCTGATAGTTCCATTATTGTTAACATCTGCTAAAGCAATTTGTAGATTATTTAAATTAGAAATACTTAAAATGTATTTTTGAATCATCAGAATGTCTGCAGTTGATACGTTTAAATCATAAGCCCCACTTTCCGTAGTCGCTTCAAGTCCTACTACATAATTATCTTTATAAGCAGGGTAGAAGAATTCACATTTATATTGATTGTTAAGAAGGTCGTACTTTGGATTTGAGTTATTGTATAGATCATAGGTCACCGTTTTATACGGTACTATGGGATTCAATACTTTAATATCAAACGAATCATTGCATAAATCTCCACCGCCGGGGCCTCCGCTTGATACCCTTAATGCGCGTGCAATAGCTGTATCCAAAGAAACCATATTTGACTTGCTGAATTGAACTCCGTAATTTACTTCTCCATTAGGAGCTATTACGACAAAAGTTGGCGTTCCATACCAGGGACCGAAAGTCTTATTGTCTTTATAAGGAGCTACGGCAGCAAGTGAACCTCCATCACTTCCTACACTGGGACAGGTGATTCCATATTTGTTTGCATAGGTTTTTACATAAGCATTATTATCTATTCCCATTGTCGAAAGTTCAAAAAACTGAACACGACCTGTTCCTGCTCCCCATTTGAGATAAGTGGGTTGGATAAAAGGAGCTATTGTATTGCAGGGTGGACAATCTACAAAGAAAATTTTTAGAACTACAACCTTTTCTTTGTTTAGGTAATCTTCGTAAAGTCTATGTGTTTTATTGTTGTAATCTGTAACCGTAAAGTCAGGAGCTTTGGCTGCGAAAATTGATAAAGGAAGGAGGAGAGAGAAGAATAACTTTTTCATTTATCCATTGTTTATTGAACAAAGATAATACATAAGTTTTGGAGTTTAAGAGGCAAAATGACTTTAATTCCCTGAGAATTATAGATTTAGGATATATCGACTATGAACAAGCCTGGAAGTATCAGACAGATATTCATCAACAACTTATCGAGCAAAAGCGGAATAATCCTTCTGCTTTTGAATTAACTCATTGCTTGATTCTATGTGAACATCCGCACGTATATACCTTGGGGAAGTCAGGAAAAGAAGAAAATTTAGTAATTGATTCCGAGAATTTGGCTTCTATTAATGCAAGTTTCCATAAGATCAATAGAGGGGGTGATATTACCTATCACGGCCCAGGCCAATTGGTTGCATATCCAATTCTGGATTTGGATAAATTATTTACAGATGTCCATCGTTATGTACGGACCTTGGAAGAATGTATTATTAAAGTTCTAGAACAATTTAAATTGAATGCAGAAAGAATTGAGGGGCTAACAGGAGTTTGGTTAGATAAAGAGTCCAAAATGCCAAGAAAAATATGCGCTATTGGTGTGCATCTTTCCAGATGGGTTAGTTTACATGGACTTGCCTTCAATGTTAATTCAGATCTTAATTATTTTAATCATATTATACCCTGCGGTATTTCATCTAAAGAAAAAACAGTTAGCTCTTTGGAGAAGGAATTAGGGTATAAAGTGAATATGGAAGATGTAAAAAATCTTTTTACAAAATATTTTTTAGAATTATTTGAATTAAAAGAATATAGTTTATAAAATGAAAGTATTAACAAAGAAAATTTCAGATTCCTCTACTCAAATGACAGAATTGGTTTTTCCAAATGACACTAATTTATTAGGTAATTTAATGGGTGGTAATCTTATGCGCTTAATGGATATTGCATGTGGGATATGTGCTTCGAGGCATTGCGAGTCAAATGTAGTTACTGTAAGCGTAGATCATCTGACTTTTACAGAACCTATAAAGTTGGGAGATATCGTAACCATTAAAGCAAGAGTTTCCAGAACTTTTAGTACATCTCTGGAATTATATGTTGAAGTCCTTACTACCAACATCAAGACTAACGATAATAGAAAATCTAATCAAGCTTACTTTACTTTTGTTGCCTTGGATGACCGAACTATGAGACCGAAGTTAATTCCTCAGGCTATTGCTGAGACAGATGAAGAAAAAGAGATGTGGGATGCGGCGGCGATTCGACGTGAGTTTCGATTGTTGCAAAGCGGAAAGATAAAACCTTCTGAAGCCAAGTTAAGTAAAGATTTGTTGAATTCTTAGTTACCTGGATATTGTTAGATGGATTAGAGATTGTTGTGCGATTCTGGTCTGAATTTAATTTATTTTTTCACCAGAAACGAGTAGTGAACTAGCGTCCAATTTAATGGATCCATCCGTATATCTTTGTTTGATAGCCTCATATACTTCGGTTTTAATTTGTTTTTTTGTGGAATCATCAACCTTACTTAATGCAGCAACAACAGGTGCTGCAATTTCAATTTGCATATTCCAGTAATTGTCAATTGTTTCCGAATTTAGTATTAGAGGGACTTCTTTTTCTAAAATGTTTTTTAAACCTACTTTCCTAAATAGCTCAGCCATCATTCCGCTAGGGGAACATCTGAATATGCCCGGTGCTTCGGGAGATGGAGATGGCAATTCTAAATTGCGTTTAATGCATTCTCCCATCACAGATAACCAATAGTTCTTTTCCGGTACATTCCAAACAGAGACAGCAATTCGGCCACCCGGTTTTAATACTCTAAAAATTTCAATTGCTGCCAAATGCAAATCCGGGAAAAACATAAATCCAAAGCGACAACTGATTGCGTCAAAAGAATTGTCAGGAAAGGGCAACTCACAAACATCGCAAGCGAGGAATTCTACATTCTTTATTTCTTTTTTTCTGGCATTTTCTTTTGCTATTTCTATCATGTTTTCAGATAAATCTGTAATTACTACTTTTCCTTCTGATAAGAATTGCGCAATGCTTATACCTGGCTCACCTGTTCCCCCGGCGATATCTAATACAATGTCAGATGATTTAAGCTTAAGTGCATAAGTAATTTGTTCTCCAATTGGTTTCAAAAAATCCATGATAATATTATCCCATTTTTTCCAGCCATTGGAAAATTTATTCCAATCAGCTTTCTGTTGATCTCTAAGCTGAGTAAATTTTAGATCCATTTTTTACTAGTTGTACTTTATTTAAAATGATTGAGTATCGATGCGAATATTTTGCTTTCATTAATTAAGAATTTGTTCTTGATTCAAATCAAATTCAATTGGTAATTATTCATTTCAAAGTTTAAATTTAATTTATTGCAATTTCAACTTCATTTGGTTTAATAGAATGATTCAGTAAGTCCTCTTGTTTAAGTCAAATTCAAAATTATTCGCTAAAATTTAACTTTTACGATCAATAGTTTAGCTTTGTGGCCGTTTTAAAGTTATATGAGGTATATATATCTATTGATTTGGAGTTTGGTACTTAGTATTTCAAATGGTCAAAAAGCGGATATCCGGGGGCATGTATATGATCAAGAGACCGGGGATCCAATTCCATATGTTGTTGTTCATGTCAAAGGCACCAAGTTTGGTGCAATAACCGATGAGAGTGGTTTTTATAATATTAGTTCAATCCCGGCCGGAGATTATTTGATATTCGCAAGTTTTATTGGCTATGACAGCGCTTACTCAAATATCAGTTTAAAAAATGGTCAGTTTCTTAATAAAAATTTTAATCTTAAAGAATCTGGAGTTAGCCTTAATGAAGTAAGTATTTCAGCAGAAAAAGAGCAGGCTCGGACAGAAGTAAAGGTTTCGACCATTACTATAACTCCCAAAGAAATTAAATCACTACCCTCTACAGGAGGAGAACCTGATATTGCACAATATTTACAGATTATTCCCGGTGTAATTACTACCGGTGACCAGGGAGGTCAAATTTACATTAGAGGCGGAAGTCCGGTACAAAACAGGATACTTCTGGATGGAATGACTGTTTTTAACCCTTTTCATTCGATCGGAATTTTTTCTGTATTTGAAACTGAGATAATTAGAAGTGCGGATGTACTCACTGGAGGTTTTGGTGCTGAATATGGGGGTAGAGTATCAGCAATTGTTGATTTAAAAACTCGTGAAGGAAATAAAAAACGTTTTAGTGGTATTTTGAGTGGAAGTCCGTTTATGGCAAAGGCCTTATTGGAAGGTCCTATAATAAAATACAGTGAGGATAAAAACTCAAGTACTTCTTTTTTGCTGACTGCGAAAAAGTCGTATATCGATCAAACTTCAAGATCACTATACAAATACGCATTGGATTCATTGACTGGAAATCTACCTTTTAGCTTTCAAGACGTCTATGGAAAAATTTCAACAATCTCAAGTAATGGGAGTTTTTTAAATTTATTTGGTTTTAATTTTACAGATCAGGTAAAATATCCCGGACTGGCCAATCTTGATTGGAAAGCTACCGGAGCTGGTGCTAATTTTAAATTAATACCAAGTAATTCAGGCTTAATTGTTGGGGGTAATATTGCTTATTCTGACTATAAGATTTTTTTGGATGAATCACAATCATCACCACGCAGTAGCAGAATTAAAGGAGTTTTGTCAAATATAGATTTTACATTTTTTGGTAGAAATTCTGAAACAAAATACGGTATCGAGTTTAATGCATATTCTACCGATTTTAAGTTTACAAATTTTTTAAAAGTTCCTGTAGCACAAGAAGACAATAACACTGAGATTGCAGGATATATTAAACATCGATACACTTCGAAAAAATTTGTATTTGATCCAAGTATTCGATTTCAGTATTATGCATCAATCAGTAGGCTAAATGTTGAGCCCAGATTTGGGATGAAATACAATCTGCATCCCAGACTCAGGCTTAAACTTGCCGGAGGACTCTATTCTCAAAACCTCATGAGTTCAGTAAGTGAAAGAGATATAGTGAATCTTTTTGTTGGTTTTCTCACCTCGCCTGATTTGATTTATGGATCACACGCCATTGCAGGAACGGAAATTGATGTCAGGCAAAATATTACATTAAACATAGAGACTTATTATAAAAAATTTAATTCATTGTACAATTTGAATCGAAACAGAAGAACATCTATAGAACCTGCTTATGTTAAAGAAACCGGTAATTCTTATGGTATCGATTTTCTGGTAAATGCTCGATGGGTTAATTGGAGAGTCTGGTTAGGTTATTCTTTAGGTTACGTCAATCGGGATGACGGGGTTCAGAAATTTCCGGCATTGTTTGACAGAAGACATAACCTTAATCTCGTGCTGGATTATAACTGGGGCAGGGCAAAATGCTGGGAGACTGGTCTGAGATATAATATGGGTTCTGGTTTTGCCTTTACCAAAGTTCAGGGTTTTATTGGTGAATACAGGCTGGAGAATGGTATTGAAACCAACTTTGGAATCGATAATCCACAGATTGGTGTCGTCTATTCCGATAAGATCAACTCCGGAAGATTACCTTATTACCATAGAGTTGATTATTCCATTAAAAGAAGAATTGATTTTACTAAATATGTTAACTTAGAAATAACTGCATCTGTTACCAATGCATTAGATCGAAATAACATTTTTTATTTCAATGTGGTACGAAATACAAGAGTAAATCAGTTGCCAATACTACCTTCTCTAGCAGTAAGTCTTCATTTCTAAAAAAAAAATATCTTGACTTTTCATAATATGTTCGTATTTTTAGCAAAATTTTTGAAATGAAAAAAATATTTTATTTAAGTATCTTTAGCTTACTCGTAACGATTGCCTGTAAATCTGATAGTAAGCCTGCAAGTGAATCAGCTGCTCCTGAAGCTACTACGACACAACCAGCTGCAACTCCAGCTCCGGTTGATGCAAACGTTCCTGCAAACTTTACACCTACTACAGCTCCTCAAAGCTCTGATCCTCCTCAAAACGCCAAAGGGGTTTGGCATTTTACCTGTCCTAAAGGTTGCCCTGGCGGTGGTGGTGGTGCTACGGCTTGTGCAAAATGCGGAACGACCATGGTGCATAATGCTGCCTATCATCAGCAGTAAGAAATAACCTACAAATTGGAATAATGTGCTTGATAATAGAAATATTATCAAGCATTTTTATTTACAGTTTTAATATAGAGTTTACTTCTTGAATGGAATAAGGCGATTGTTTCCAGAATTGATCATTCAGGAAATTTAAAATATTGCAGATATCGATGTTATTTAAATGAGGATGTTCCGGCATATCTGCTATTCCGAGTTGAGTTTTAAATCGATGACTTGAATCACTATAAATCCCGAAACGTATCCATAATGGAAGATTGTTTCTATTTTGTAGAATGAGTTGAGCATTATTTATAGGAGGATACCATTTTCCCAATCCTTCAGCATTTTCACCATGACAGGAAGAACAAGAAGAAATATATAATTTTTTGCCTTCCTTGTAATTTTCTGTAGAATACTTACAGAATTGAAATAAAAAGGAAAAGAATACTGAAGTAATCGTTAAGTATAAGATTTTCTTTAAGACCAACATCAATGCATTTCAGAGAGTAAGATTTTGAGGTCCGACAACAATCGGTCAACTTCGGTATCATTTGTGCCGTCTGCATAGGACCTGATATGATTATCTTTATCAATCAATAAAATCCAGCCACTGTGATTAATCCCTCCAGGGGCTTCTGGATCATCACTGGCTACACTTAGATAATTTTGAGCAAGATCCTTGGTGTCGTTAGGAGAATTTCCTCGAAGAAGATAAAAGTTCGAGTAAGTAAATCCAATTTTAGAATAGTAATCTTTCAAGCGTGAAATTGAATCTCTTTTAAAATCTAAGGAAAAACAGAGATAAGCA
The DNA here is from genome assembly GCA_020848695.1 of Saprospiraceae bacterium. GTDB lineage: Bacteria > Bacteroidota > Bacteroidia > Chitinophagales > Saprospiraceae > Vicinibacter. Next base: position 130,190 of record JADLHT010000015.1, on the reverse strand, counting down.
ATATTTTGGTTATTCAAGTTTTCCTCAGCAATTCTTCCCATGTTTCTCATTACTTTAGGACATATGGTTGGACAGGATGTAAAGAAAAAACATGCTAAGTGGATCTTATTTTTTAAATCTTTTAATTGAACGAGCTGACTGTCCTGATTCAAATAAGAAAATTCTGGAATTTTTGGGTAAGTTTTAATTCCGTTTACTTCAGATGGTATTCCAATAATCGGAAGGGTTTTCTGTTTGCACTGAATTCCCAGAATGAATATCGATAAGAAGAAAATTATTCTAGTCGATCGGATTAAACTCAATAGTGTAATAATTTTTTGTTGCATAGCTTATTTTAACAGTTTCTGACAAACAATGGTTGACCAACCAGATAATTTCATTTCCAGATAAGATAACAAGTGTGTTGGATTTGTCCGGGAGAGATACTTTTCGATCGGTCAAAATATCCTGAACCTTCTTCGAAAGGAAATTCATTCCCAGCGGTTTGATTGAATCACCCGCGTGCCATTCTCGGATTACTAATGGCAAGGTCAATTTATCTTTATCAATAGTAATTTTGTTTCGAGGGTTTTCGAGGTATGAATCACCAATTTCGGATTGAGTATTTGTTGTAAATGTAAAAAAATATTTTTCCATTTTAATCACACTTGTTTCATTGCCAATCGTATACTCATGATTACCGTGTGAGTGTTCTTTTAGATTTAAAATTATTTTATTACGATCTAGGTAGGCTTGCCATTTATCATGTGATTCGAATTGTCTTCCGGGCGAATTAAGATTTTTAAAAATTTCTTCCACTGTATTTGGATGGAATCCTTTTGATGCAAGATAGCTTTGCACAAAATAGTTTTCGGCCGTAGTTGTCAGGGTTATATTGATCTGATTAGAATCTTCTATGATGTTATTATTTTTCCAAATTTTCTCATAATATTCAATCAATGATTGTGCTTTTTGTAATAATGAAATGGATCTGAATGTATTTTCCGAAAAGTGAGGGATTGTTTTTTCGATATCCGGAATGATATTGAGTCTAATAAAATTGCGTAAGTAATAATCCTTTGAGTTGCTGGAATCTTCTCTCCATTTTATTTGATGAATTTCTGCATAAAGTTGGATAGCATGTTTAGAGATCTTAATTAAGGGTCTTAAAATATTATTTTTATTCATACTCATACTCGAAAGCCCTTTAATCCCACTTCCTCTGGAAAGATTGAGAAAAAGGTTCTCAACACTATCATTCATATGATGAGCAGTCAACAATAAACTTAGATCGTAATCCTTCATAAGCTCTTTAAAATAGCTATGCCTGATTTCCCGAGCTGCTTCCTGAATATTGGATTGTGTTTCTTGATTTAGAGGATGTGTTTTGAGAAATACTCTTATGTTGTTCTTATTGCAAAATTGTTGAACAAAAACTTCATCTTCGTCGGATTGAGTCCCTCTTAATCTGTAATTAACATGAGCCGCCGAAAAAGAAATTCCTGAATTGATTAAAGCATGAGCCAAAACCATAGAGTCTATGCCTCCGCTTAGTGCAAGCAAGACTTTATGCTCACTCAGGATATGCATATTGTCTTTAATGGCTTTATCAACTGCAAGCATTTTGCAAAGAATAGTTAATTAATTTATAAGAAATCTAAAAATACCCATAAAGACAACGCAAACATATTTATTTGTATTCTAAATATAAGTAATTTATGAAATTTAAATATGTTTTGTTTTCAGTTTCAAGTTTGTTAGCTGTATCCTGTAAAAATGGAAATAAAAATTCAATTAATGCAAATACAAATTCTAATCTTCCCACTTTGGCGGATACAAAGGTTTCAAAAGCAACAGCTGGCGTTACTGTAAAATTGTTGAAAGCCGATGAAGCATTTAGTAAAGAAGCTAGCGCTCAAAAACCATTCAACATGATTACAGATAGTTTGTGGCATTTCTATTTTGCATTATCAATTAGTCAGGAAACCCCAAAGGAAAACATTTATAAAGGGCATTGGCTTGATTTAAAAGACGATGGTAGTTATCAGAAAGGGGAATATGAGCAAATAACAGATGAGGGGAAATATATTTATCATTATGATAATAAAAATATTGAGTTGCGCTCTACTCAAAAAGACAGCTCCTCTGAATGGAATGTAAAGGTTGATCCGGATGCCATGCTGCTAATAGGAACAGACCGTTATAATAATAATTCATGGCAAATTAAATTGATTCGAAAATCTGTAAAACCTAAGATTGGAGTGCCCTTGAGAAATGACAAATCAAACTAAAAGCTTAGGTTAGATGAAATAGTGTTAGAAATTCTGATCGTACTTATTTTATAAATAATTGATATTCAAATATTTATAAAATAAGTAATTATTCATGTTCAGGAGATGTTCTGACTTGAACTAAAAACCAGGAACATATAAAACAAACTGTACAAATTGCAGCTATAATCATAAGTTGAGAATTTTTAAGATTAATATGTTGCAAATATAATACATATTAATATTTTTTATAATATATTAATATTTTTTTTAATTTTTAACTATTTTCTTAGTTTTCTGTTATTACAATTTAATCACATAAATATGAAAAAATCAATGTTGTTTATCGGCCTTATGATGGGCTATTTTCTTGATGCACAAATTGTTACACCTGCACCAAGTCCTTTTTGTAAAATGGAACAAAAACTTGGCTTAGGAACTGTAACCGTTGAATATTCCAGACCGAGTGTCAAAAAACGTAAGATATTTGGAGATCTGGTACCATTTGGTAAGCTTTGGAGAACCGGCGCAAACCGATCAACAGTTATCACTTTTAGTGAAAATATGACTTTTGGTGGAAAGGCTGTGAGTAAAGGATCGTACTCGCTTTTTACAACTCCAGGGGAAATGTCATGGGATGTTGTTTTGTACAATGAAACCAACATTGGAGGGACACCTAAGGTATTTGATCAAAGTAAAGTTGTAGCTTCAATATCGGTAAAGCCGGAGGAATTATTGTCTGTAGTTGAAACTTTTACTATTGACATCAATGATATTACGGCAAATTCCGGAAAGTTGAATATCTCGTGGGAAAATACCAAAGTGGGAGTTGATATTGTCGCCAATGTGGACGAGGCTGTAATGAAAAATATTGACAAAACTCTTGCTGGTCCAAGTTCTGATGACTATTATCTGGCAGCAAGATATTACTATGACAACAATAAGGATATGACAACAGCAGTTAGCTGGATACAGAAAGCCAATTCAATGGATCCAAAGTTCTGGAAGCTTAGAACTGAATCTCTTATTCTAGGAAGACTAGGCCGTATTCAAGAAGCTATTTCTGCTGCGGAAAAATCCAAATCAATGGCTATGGCAGAAGGTAATGATGAATTTGTGAAATTGAACGAAGAGGCGATCAGAGAATGGAAGAAATAATATAATTAGTATGATTTTGGTTTGGAAGTTTGTTTTAAATTTATTCAAATAACAAGCTTCCAATCCGAATCATTGTTGCTCCTTCTTCTAAGGCAATCTGGTAATCTGAAGACATGCCCATTGATATTTCTTTAAATTCATTATTTTGAAAGTAATTTTTTTTCAGATAATAAAAACGATTGTAAAGTTCCCTAAATTCCTTTCTTGTTGTTGCGATAACATCTGTCAGGCTGCCCATGCCCATTACCCCAATAATATTAATATTTCTTAGTTTTTGCAATTGGAGTTCACTTAACTGAGCTTCAAATAATTCGAAGGGATATCCTTGTTTTTTTTCTTCCTCCGATAGTTTAATTTGAATTAAAATCTTCTGAATTTTATTTATTCTTTCTGCTTCTGAATTTATTTTAATCATCAAGGAGGAAGAATCAACAGAATGTATTAATTCTGTATAGGGTAAAATCAGTTTGATTTTATTGGTCTGGAGATGACCAATCAGATGCCATTCTAATGTTTGATTAATTATTTGACTTTTCCTAATAAGCTCCTGTGGTCTGTTTTCTGCAAGTATTTTTTGTCCGTCGTTTATTAACTCTTGAATATTTTCAATCGGTTGATTTTTTGTAACCGCTATAACTTTAGCTTGATAGGGATCTGTGATTTTTAGTAATTCTTTGAGTTTCATGGTTCAGTTATTTCTCAATCAGGATTGAACTGATAGGGTAGATTCTAGAGCTTTCAAAAGAATTCATCGCATTTATAAGTTTGAAATGAGTGTATTGTTCTAAGTTATCTAGGTGAATAGGATAAGCCTGGATAATTTTGTTTTTCAGTAAATAGTTTCTTTGTGTTCCTTCTAGCAAGGGATGAATTGGAGTATGCCAGTGTTTTCCAGTATAAAATACAATATTGGCTATTGCAGAATCAGTTATAAAATGATTTTTTGTAAATATTACTTCGTGATTTAAATAGTAACTTTGAAAATGCTGCAGAATAGTTCTATCTGTGAATTTGAAATTGTATTGCAGATTTCTTATTTCTTTTGTAATGAATTGATCACAGATCTTGCTTTCGTAATTTATTGTATTAATCATATAGCAATCCTGGTTGTAATAAAATTTCAATTTTTGTAAACATTCATTATTATTAAATTTATTATCTAAAACAGAACTCAATAGATGTGGCTTGCTTTTGGTGTAATGCATTTTAAAAGTGTGATTTATTCTTAATTGATGCCATTCAGGATTAAGAATTATACCATTTAATATCGCAATAGACTCAAAAAATGGGTACATAAATTTTGTTGATCATTTCTTCATATTCGGATTCTGCATTGGACAACGCTGTAATTCCACCACCGGATCTAAAATAAAGCGAACCATTTGAATTTTCTATAAATCTAATTGCTACTGCAGAATCTAAGGTGTTGTTCTTATAATGACCAAAAATTCCTGTATAGTAATTCCTTGTATGATTTTCAATCGTACTTATGATTTCACAGGTTTTTTGTTTGGGAGCACCAGATATGCTTCCTGCAGGAAGTAATTTGTCCAGCAAGGTTCCGAATTGATTGCAATATATGGATTTAAGGGATCCGCATATCTCGCTACTCATTTGAATAAGATCTCCTTTATTAGTATATATCTTTTCGAGATATTTCAATCGTTTTGTTTTTACATCATTGGCAACTATGCTTAGATCATTTCTTAACAAGTCCACGATAGTATTGTGCTCGAATATTTCTTTTTTGTTGCTCAAAATTAACTGAACTGCATTGGGAATATTTGCTCTTATCGTTCCTTTCATCGGATAGGTTGAGATGATATTATTTTCAATTCGGATAAAACTTTCAGGCGAGAAGAAAGTGAATTGATCCTCTACAAGGAACTTATATTTGGCATTTGAATATTTATAAATCTGATTGAGGTTTAAATTGCTTCTGATAGGTGTTCTGAATGTTAAGTTGCATAAATATGAATTTCCATTTAAAATATGTGTAACAACTTCATTCATGGCTTTTTTATATTCAGAATAGGGTAAATTGTCTGATTCTAATATTAGCTGATTTGAAAGATACTTTACCTGTGTGTGTTCATTAAAAGAAAAATGGATAGGGTATCGAGACAAATCATCAACGGCTATTGCAAAACCTTTCGTTTTTTCATAGTTTAATCCAAAGATAAATTCAATATTTCTGGATTGCAATGAATTTATTCTATGAAGAACCGATGAATAATTCTCTTCCCAATTCACAATGCAAATCTAATTGAAAGAGTTAATTTTGACCCTTTGAGTTGTGAATATTTCAAATCTTTATGAACGTATTAGTCATTGATCATCAGGACTCATTTACCTATAATCTGGTACAGTTATTGGAAGTAGCAGGGGCAAATGTTTATATTAGGGAATACAGTACAAATTGTTTTAATGAGATCGATACTTTTACAAAGATCCTTTTGTCACCTGGTCCCGGAAAGGTTGAAGAGTATCCGAATACTTTGAACTTTATAAAGTCATTATCTTCCGGAAAAAGTATTTTAGGTATTTGCCTTGGATTTCAGATCATTGGTGTAGCTTTTGGTGCATCATTATTCCGATTACCAAATGTTCAACATGGTTATACTGAAGATATCCATCATTTTGTATCAAGTGACCAAACTAGTATTTTGTATGAACTTCCTAGTAATTTTGGAGTTGGGCTTTACCACTCCTGGGCATTGGAAGAACATAGTATTAAAGCACCGCTATCAATTACAGCCATTTCAGATTCTAATGTAGTAATGGGAGTTAAGCACAGTCAATTAGCTATTGAAGGAGTACAATTTCATCCTGAATCCTTTTTATGTGGTCATGGCGTTAAAATAATTCAGAACTGGCTGAAATTGTAATGATGATTTTTAGGCTTGTTCTAACAGTATTTGGGATATTCTTTTTTTCTGCTGGAATAGCACAGATTTATGGTACCGTAAGAGATGAACAATCAATTCCAATTCCTCATGTAAATATTTATATTCAAGGTTCAAATATCAGTACAAGTACGAATCAGGATGGAGAGTATGAATTAAATACAGGAATTGGCGTTTTTGATGTTTACTATCAACAGATTGGGTTTGAAAAGTTAAAGATTAAAATCAATGTGGTAGCCGAAAGAACTGAAGCCAATGTAACATTAAAAGCAATTAAGTACGAGTTGGATGAAGTCGAATTTGTTGTAGACCGTGAAGATCCTGCTTATTCCATTATTCGAAAGTCGATACAGAAGAGGTTTGAATATCGTATTCATAAAGGAATTATTCGCTGTAATGCCTACTCAAAAGGGATGCTGAAATTAACGAATGTTCCGGAAAAAGTACTTGGTAATAAAGTTGGCGACTTCGATGGTGAATTAGATTCAACCCGAAAAGGAATGTTATATCTTTCTGAGTCATTTTCAGACTTGTATTTTTTTAATGGGAAGTTGGCAAAAGAAACTATGCTCAGCTCTAAAGTTGCCGGTAACGACAGAGGGTTTTCATTTAACAGGGCCGGAACATTGCAATTTAATTTATATGACAATTCTTCGGATTTTGGTCGCGCAATCATTTCTCCAATTGCTGATTTTGCATTGTCGCATTACAAATATAGATTGTTAGGAAGCAACATCAATAGTGATGGTTTGCTGATACATAAAATTGAACTTTTGCCAAAGGTCCAAAATGATGCAGTATGGAACGGTTATTTATATATTCAGGATTCGACATGGTCAATTTATGAATTTGATGGATACATTCTTGGTAAGCAAATTAAGCAAGAAATATTTGATACAATTTATTTAACACAACAGCATTTTTTTGATCCTGGCAAAGGCAATTATTTTTTAAGATTTCAAAATTTTAACTTTACCGCAGGTTTGTTGGGTTTTAAGGTTAATGGAAATTTTTTAATCAATTATAGTGAATATCAATATGAAAATAGTATTCCCAGTAATAGTTCACATGAGGTTCTTGAGATTCTGTCAAATTCCAACAAGAAATCCAATCAGTACTGGGATTCAATTCGACCTATTCCACTTACTTCAGAGGAAGATGCAAGTTATCGCAAAAAAGATAGTATTAGGGTCTATAAAGAGTCCAGGGTCTATATGGATTCAATGGATTTGAAGAGAAACAGATTCAAGTATTCGCATCTTCTACTTGGTTATCGTTATTCGAACTCTTTTAAAAGAAGATTTTTTGGTTTTGAAAGTTTATTGAATTCAATTCAGTTCAATACATTGCAAGGTTGGACTTTGGGAACAAAGTTAGCTTTTGAGTTTTATCCTGATTCCCTTTACAGGCGCAAAAGTTATGAATCATTGGTAAAGCTGAACTATGGATTTTCAGATAATAGCTGGCAGTACGTCATAACTCAAAATAAGTATTTTGGAGATTATAAGAATACATTGTTTTCTGTTTCGCTTGGGCGAACTCTGCGTGAATTTATTTCATCTACAACAACAAATAGATTTTACAACCAGTTTTCAAGTCTTTTTTTAAAGTACAACCCATTAAAATTGTATCAAAATGAATTTGTTAAAATCAATTTTAATAAAGACTTAAATTACGATATCTCTCTAAAAATTGAATCTTCTTATTCCAAGAGGAGCGAAATATCAAATTCCACCGAGTACAGTTGGCGACTAAAGAAACAATCTTATACAGCCAACAATTCTACTACATTTAGAGATTCCTTCTTGTTGGTTTCGCAACGTTATTTATTTCAATCAAAATTGCAGGTTGAATATCAGCCGCTGACAAAAGTTTGGAAAACACCGAATGATATTCAAAAATTGGGTTCTGATTGGCCTTTATTTCGATGGCAACAAATATTTAATTATTATGACAAGTTGCATAAATTAAATTCAATCTCAAGTTTAGGACTTGAATACTATTTGGACCTGAACAGGTGGGGAAGTCTTCAAGTTGCAATTGATTTGAAAAAAAGTTTTGGAGTTAATCCGGATATTCCTGAGGCTATTCACATCCCCGGAAATCCTACTAATGTGTATGACTTAGTAAGTAGCCTTAACTATAAAGTAATTGAACCCTATAGGATGATAGGATTAAATAAAAGTATAAGCTTTCACCTTGAACAGAATTTTCATGGATTATTATTGGATAGGGTATATTTAGTTAGCAAACTTGGATTGAAAGAAATATTTGGAATTTCATTGCTCTCTATTGATAATAACAAGCTTTATCAGGAGTATTCCATTGGGTTAGGTAATGTTGGATATGGTTTGTTTCGTTATCTGCGAATGGATTGGGTTAAAACCCGTTGGGGAAATGAATGGGGTAATTCATATTTAAGAGTTGGAATAAATAATATATTTTCAATTGGAAAATGATCGAATTAGTATTTATACCATTTTTTAACTAACTTTTTTCCATTCTTTTCTGCAATTAAAAAGTAAACAGATGGTGGCAATGATCCTACTTCAATATTCGTTTCTGGTTGATCCTTTCTAATTAATTGATTCAACAGAATTTCACCTGATACATTACATACAGTAATATTTGATATACCGTCCGATTTGAGAGTGATTCTGTCTTTTGTTATATTTGGTATTTGCATTTCAAAAGTATTTTCTACTCTACTAGTTTGTGTTAATGCAGATAAATTATAGGTCCATAGAGAACGAGCAAAGGAGCCAACTATAAGTTCTTTTTTGTACGTTGAGTATAATAGACTATTTACAGGAATTAAGGGCATATTATTTCCTACCCGATGCCAGGAATTTCCATGATCTATTGTTCCATAAATTCCAGTTAAAGTTCCCGCAAAGATCATTTGATCATCTTTATTGGGAATGATGCAAATGTCGTTGATAGCTTGTTGCTCTAATATGCCATTTACCATAGAGATCCAGGATTTGCCTTTGTCTTTTGTAATAAATAAATAGGCATTCAAATCATTTCTTCTGTAATTAGAGAAAGAAACGTAGAAAGTATTCGTATCAACAGTTGATGCTTTAACTGACGTTACATAACCAATGGGCAAATTGGAATTGGATAAATTCCAGACATTTGATTTTGAATTTCCTATCCAAACATTTCCATTAGATGTTCCAACAATTAATATGTTTGGACTAATGGGAGATTCATGCATGCAAGTTATACTTGGGCTATTGTAATTGGGGAAAGGTCCATTTATCGTAAGATCAGAACTTACTGCTTTCCAATTGTCAATTAATGGATTGAAATTTACAAAGACCTTATTACTTCCAAAATACATGATGTCTTCATTATGCTCACTAATAAAATATGGACAATCCCAATTTCTAGTCCCTGTGATGTTTTTGTCAAATCTGTTTTGTGTACCTGTACTGTAATTTAGCTGACGGATATTTCCGTATTGGTATTCATGCCAGGCCAGGTGAGGGTATTGGGAGTGGAAAGCTGATTGAAATCCATCTCCGCCAAATACATTGTTCCATTTATTAAATTCGGTTGAACTACCAGAAACTGTGCCATTGTCTTGTGCTCCGCCATAGTAAATATCTGCCTTGTGAGGATTCCAATTTACCCTATAAAATTGAGTGGTTGCAATATTTTCAATATCAGACCAAGATTTGTCAGTTGCATTATATTTGTAAAGTCCACCATCCGTACCTAAAATAAAATTTTCAGAACGATCAAAAACAAGAATATGGTGATCTACATGCATGTCAAAAGTGTTCTGGTACAATTCGAAGAATAATGTATTCTTGCCTCCATCGAGGGATTCACATGAATTAACACCTAATAGATAAATGTGATCCGGATCATTAGGATGTACGGCTATATGTCCAAAATACCAACCAAATCCTCCCATATAATCACAGTTGTTGAAGGATAAATCAGAATTTATCTTAGTCCAGTTTTCAGCCTGGTTATTACTTCTATAAATTCCTTCCATATCATATGCGAATGCTCCTGGGTTGCAAATTGAATCATATCGTACTGTCCGAGCATAAATTATATTAGGTTGTGAAGCAGAAAGCGCAATTGAAATTCTACTGTATTCATTAAATTTCATTCCATTCATTACCTCTTTCCAAATATTACCACCATCAACGGATTTAAAAATTTTACTTAAAGGACCCTGTGCTATATTAACTGAGGGTGTTCGAATTCGTTGAAAGCTTACCGCATATATTATGTTAGAATTCATAGGGTCTATTTCTAAATCTGTAATACCTGCATTATCCCCGACAAACAAGGATTTTGTCCAGCTAATACCTCCATCCTCTGTTTTATATACCCCTCTGTGTAAACTTGCTTCGAAAGGGTTTCCCATTGCGCCAACATAAATGATTTTCGAATCAAAAGGATCTATGATTATTTCATTTATAATCCTAACCTCAGTTAATCCAATATTAGTCCATGATCTGCCTCCATTGATTGATTTATAAATTCCATTTCCAATAAATGAATTGCCATTAATGTCCGGATCTCCGGTTCCTACATAAACTATTTCAGGATTCTTAGGGTCTATAGCTATAGCGCCTATTGAATTCGTTAGCTCCTGATCAAATAAAGGCTCCCAACTTGTTCCTCCATTGATAGATTTAAATAGACCACCAATTGAATATCCAGCATAGAGAATATTAACGTTTGTCGGATGAATTGCAATTGAAGTTACCCTGCCACCAATATTTCCCGGACCCTGTTCCTTAAAATTTGCATTAAACGGATTATCAGGGCTTCTGAGTGAAATAGCATTTTTTATTCTTTGAAGATTTTGAATTTTTTTTTGTATATTTTCTTCGTTGGGATATTCGTATTTATCCCACTGAAAATCATCTTTTGGAAGGGAAAGTTCATTTTGAACGGGTTTGCAAGCAAATAGTAAAACTATTAACCAGACGATTGGCTTCCAAATATAGTTTAATCCGGGCATAAAGTAAATTTAATTATTTCTTATTAATGCAAACTATTTAAGATGTAGGATTTTATATACACCTAAAGAACAAATATAGTAATATATACCATAGTTTAAACCTGCTAAATTAGACTGAATTTCACCTTGGTGAATACGGATGGTTTTGCCTTCCAGCGAAATTAATTCTCCTTCAGATTGAATAATTTCATCAGGTAGTCTTTGACTTAAAAAAGATTTCGAATGTCTTTCAATTTTTGAATTATTGGTAGTTGTTATAATCTCAAATGGATCAATTTTATATACACCTTTGCCATGTGTGAAAATGATTAATTTTATTTCCGATTTAGTATAAAATAAATCATAAACAGGTACAGCATCAAAATCCTGAGGAGTATAGTTGTGCCAGCTTGTGCCGTAATCAAGAGTGTAATACAATCCTAAGTCAGAGCCTGCATAAATAAGATTGGGATGAAAGGGAGAGGTCCAAATTGTATTGATGGGTATATCAGGCAGATAATTGTCTATGGGAATCCAGTTTTGTCCCCCATTTGTAGTTCGATATATATGTGGTGTTCCGAATCCCGACAAGCAAATGTAATATTCCTGATTATTTATAATATTAATATCATTAATAATACGGTTTGGTAAGTTCGAACTAATATTATCAATATTTTTTCCTCCATCATATGATTTCCATATACTTGGTCTTTCGTTAGCGGTAGGAATAGTGGCAAAAAGAATAAAATCTGAACTTGTAGATGAGACTTCAATTGCGTTTAAAAACGCGGAATCCCGGGTATTAAAAATTTTATTAAATCCGGAACCATGATCTGTACTTTTATACAGAAATCTTGAACCGGCATAGATTGTGGATTCATTACTTTCACTCACTTTAAATGGAGAAACAAAGCACGAATTTTCATCTTGAATCAAGGTGTTCCAGTTTTCACCAAAATCTTTTGAAGAAGACAATAATAAGTTTTGCGAGCAGCAATAAATTGTATTGTTTGATCTACTTATCCATGATCCAATGCCATCTCCATAATGTGTTTTCTTCCAGGATAAAGAGCCATTATAAATTGCGCTTCTGTTATCCTGTAAACCTCCAAGACCAAAATTGCCAGTTGTATTGAAACTGCCAGAATAGAATTGAGAGGAAATAAGACCTGAATTGCAAGAATAAAAGTTAATCCCAAAGTCATCCGTTCTGAATACACCGCCATCAGTTGCAAAATAAAGTTTTTCATCATCCAACGGATTAGCAATGATATCATGAAAATCAGCATGAATTTTAATTTCACCAATTACATAACGGTAAAAGTTATTATAGTTTCCTGAGCGGTCAACGAATAAATCTACACCTCCGATCATCAATGATTTAGCGTTTGAATTTGAAATAATTCCTTTTGTATACCAACCTTGATAGGTGCTGAAGTTCGGAATAGAGCTGATCGCATAGTCTAAAAATAAATTATTAGTTCGGACCAGACTTTTAGTTTTTAAGCTGTCAGACAACACTGCAAAAACCTTGTCTGGAAAATTTTTATTAATTGAAATCATAATTCTGCCTCTGCCATTTGGAATTCCTCCATCGGTAATTTTTTTCCAATTGTTGCCGCCATCACGACTGATGAAGATTCCGTAATCGTCTCCACCTAAACCGCCGACACCTGAAATCAATATATCAGGATTTAGTGGATGCATAACAAGTTCGTTACACATTTTTTTAGGAAGAATTATTCTCCAATTATTTCCGCTATCTTCGCTTTTGTATATTCCTTCAGTTCCCGCTGCGTAAATAATATTTGTGTTTTTGTAATTAATAATTATCTTCCAAAAACAACTAAATGCCTTATTGCTCCAATTTATTGAAAATTTCCAAGTTTGACCACCATCCTCTGATTTTAGTAATCCTATTCCCCAAAATCCTCTAAGAAGTCTGTTGTGCTTTCCGCCGTCCGTATTACTGTGGCTATAAACTTCGCCAGTACCAATATAAATTATTTTAGGATTTTTAGGATCAATTGCAATTGAACTTATGGATAAAACCGGAAATCCTAGTTTGATATTTGTCCACGCATTTTCTCCTATTCCACCTGAATTGGATTTCCATAGACCGGAAGAAGCTGTCCCGGCCCAAAGTTCGTTAGTATCTTTTGGATTAACTGCCAGTGTTAGAATTCGACCTGCAATATTATCCGGACCTACAAATTCCCAAAGTATACTCCGAGCTGAATTTTTATACATTGTATTGTGAACAGATCCTGCTCTCATATAATGATCTGTAATTTCTAATTGGTTTGGAAATTCAATATAAGAATTCTTCTCCGTAAGTGAGTTCCAAATATCCATTCTGGATTTTTTCTGGCAACTTAAATGTAACAGAAGCATACTGATAGGAAGCAGTATGCAAAGTTTGAAACTTACTTTCATTATCCACCGGTTCTTTTAGTGTTTTTAAATCCTTTATCTTTTAAGAGTGTAATTATCTTGTCCACATGATCTCCCTGTATGAGTATAATTCCATCTTTAACTGATCCGCCGACACTACATTTTTGTTTGAACTCTTTTGCCAGCTTTTCCAGCTCGGAACTCATTAGATCCAATCCTATAACTTTAGTTATTGCTTTTCCACCTCTTTGTTTTGAATCTAATTGTACGCGAACAACTTGATTTGCAAAGTTTGAGTTTTTTATAATTTCTTGCATCTCTGGTTCGTGGGCATGAGTAGAGTAGGCCATACTCAGATCTGAAAGATTACTTAATTTTTTGGCCATCTTGATTTATTTCTTCTGTGATACTTTTAAGTATTTCTTGATTTCTTAAAGCTGCTTGAATATTCATATCCATGATACGATGTGCAATAGGTGTTGAAAAACTATTTAATGCATCCATAGAAATTTGGATATCATTTTTGATAGAAGTCTGGATAGATTTTTGTAAATTAAGCTTGTGTTCATTTAGAATTAAAATTTCTTTTTTTGACAAATGTTCGGTATTTTCATTAATAAATTTCTCTGTAGCGAGAAGTAATGCATTAGCTTCATTTACCGTATCAATAAGTGATTTGATTTCCATGTCTTGATTTGCAAATTGTATAGACTCGGAAAGCATTTTTGCAATGATCTCTGGACTTAAACTGAATTGAGATTTAATAAGCACTTCTTGTTCAATATTGGTTCTAAGTTCTTTAGCCTTTACATTAAGAATGCCATCTGCGTTGATTGAGAATCGAACTTGGATTTTAGGTATTCCGGCTGGCATTGGCGGAATATTTTTTAGAATAAATTCACCCAATTTTCGATTGTTCTCAACAAGATCTCTTTCACCTTGATAAACGGAAATTTTTAAATTTATTTGACCATCTTTTGATGTAGTATATTCTCTGGCAAGTTGAATAGGAATTTTTGAATTTCTTGGAATGATTACATCCATTATTCCTCCTAATGTTTCTATTCCTAATGATAAAGGATTGATATCTAGCAAGAGTAAGTCTTTGCGATTCCCAGCGAGAATATCTGCTTGAATTGCAGCTCCAGTTGCAATTGCATAATCGGGATTTAAGCTGGTGTCTGGTGTTCTATTAAAGAAATTTTTTATTGCTTCTCTAACTAATTTAAGACGGGTTGATCCACCAACTAAAATTACAGAATCTATCTGATCTATTGTGAGTTTGCTGTCAAGAATGGCTAGTTTGCAACATTCTATGGTCTTTTCAATTAGCTTATCAGAGATCAACTTGAACTCATCAGGACTGAGTTCGATTACAGACGATAAAATCCTGGAAGAAAATATTTCCCCTTCATTTACTATTTTTTTTGCCTCTTCTGCTAATAGTCTGATTTTATTTAAATTAAATTGTATTCCATCTTTATATTTATCTGACCAATACTGAATGATTGCCTGATCAAAATCGTCACCTCCTAAATTGGTATCACCTCTAGTAGAGAGGACATCAAACACTCCATCTTCAACTCTAAGTATTGAAATATCAAATGTTCCACCTCCGAGATCATAAACTGCAATTATTTTGCTTTCTTGTCTATCTAGTCCAATTCCATATGCTAAACAGGCCGCTGTAGGTTCATTTATTATTCTTAATACATTCAGTCCGGCAAGCTTGCCGGCATCTCTTGTAGCCTGTCGTTGATTATCGTTAAAGTAAGCAGGAACGGTTATTACTACATTTTCTAGAACAGTATTTAATGACTGTTCAGCTTGCAATTTTAAATTACTTAATATAAAAGAAGACAATTCAATGGGAGTAAAATATTTTCCTCTAATATTTATTTTAATTAAATTTTCTGTTGAATCTTCATGTAAACGATATCCAATATTTGATTTCTTCGTTTCAAGATCTTTATAAGACTTACCCATTAATCTTTTTATAGAATAAATGGTTGATTCTGGATCAGATTCTAAATAAGGCTTGGCCAAATCACCGTGTAAGACACTGAAATCATCTTTAAAATAAATTATTGAAGGTATAAATAGTGGTTTACCATATTGATCATTAAGAATTTCCGCATTACTATTTTGAATGGTTGCAATCAAACTATTGGTTGTCCCCAAATCGATTCCAGCATAAATAGGTTTGTTTTTTTTAATTAATCCGGTCTTAAAATCAATACTTATTTTTGACATTAGGAAGTAAACTAATAAACACCAATACTGTTTAATTTCGTATGAAAAATATTAGCAAAAGTAAGGAATCTGTGCTATTTATTCTTCTGGCAGGATTTTTTATAACCAATGCCTTGATCGCTGAGTTTATTGGAGTAAAAATATTCTCTTTAGAAAAAAGCCTTGGATTTGAAAGTTTTGATATAAATATCTTTGGAATTGAGCATCTTTCTTTTAATTTGACTGCAGGTGTTCTTTTATGGCCGTTTGTATTTATTCTCACCGACATTATTAATGAATATTATGGACCAAAAGGTGTTAGTTTTTTATCTTATCTCGCATGCGTGCTAATTCTGTATTCATTCTTGATGGTATTTCTCGGTATTCGTCTGATTCCTGCTGACTTTTGGCCAACATCGCATTTAATTTCACACCCTAACAGTTTAGTAACTAACCTAGATGAGGCTTATAAATTAGTATATGGTCAAGGATTATGGATAATTATTGGATCATTGACTGCGTTTCTTCTTGGGCAAGTTCTGGATGTTTTTGTTTTTCACAAGATCAAAAAACATACAGGAGAGAGGAAAATCTGGCTTAGAGCAACTGGCTCAACCTTAGTTTCACAATTACTCGATAGTTTTGTGGTATTATTCATCGCATTCTATGTTGGAGCCGGCTGGACTTTTAAAATGGTTTTAGCAATAGGATTTGTAAATTATATCTATAAATTTGTTATAGCAATTTTGATAACCCCTTTGTTGTATTTAATTCATGAAATCATTGAACGCTATCTTGGTTCAAGTTTATCGAGCGAAATGAAAAATTCTGCAATGCAAAATTGAGTTATTGACAGAATGAATTATGAACAGAAATTTATTAGATTATCAAGAGAAATAATGTTAAAATGAAACAAATAACCGATACAATATTAATGGTGAGGCCTTCTCGTTTTGGATTTAATGCTGAAACCGGTTTGACAAATTCTTTCCAAAACAGGGTAAATAACTTGTCCAATGAAGAAATACAACGAAAATCCATTGATGAATTTGATGCTATGGTTGATTTAATTAGAAAGGTTGGTATAGAAGTTGTCGTTGTGGAGGATACACCAACTCCTATTAAGCCGGATGCTGTTTTTCCCAACAATTGGATAAGTTTTCATCAGGATGGGACTGTAATAACCTATCCGATGCAAAGTAATAATAGGAGAATAGAACGGAGAGAAGATTTGATTGAAGGATTATTGGATAAATTTTATATCAGTAGGAGATATTCTCTTGAAGTATTTGAAGCCAAACAGCAGTATCTTGAAGGAACCGGAAGTATGATACTTGATCATGTTCATAAAATTGTGTATGCGTGCTTAAGCCCTAGAACTGATGTTAGGTTATTAGAGCATTTCTCAGTTCTGTTTAATTTTAAACCTGTTTATTTTCATTCGTACAATGAAGAAAAAGTACCGGTTTATCATACCAATGTTATGATGGCTTTGGGTGTTGATTTTGCGATTGTATGCTTGGATTCAATTCCAATTGAGGAAAGATCATTACTAATCGATTCACTTCAGACTACTAATAAAAAGATTATACCGATTACTCTCGATCAAATGAATCAATTTGCCGGGAATATGTTGCAATTACAGTCCAGAAATGGTGAGAAATATCTGATCATGTCACAGACGGCATTTCTATCACTTCAAAAAGAACAGATTAGTGAGCTTGAGTCGTTGACAAAGTTGTTGCCTATATCAATTCCAATTATCGAAACTATTGGAGGTGGATCTGTGCGTTGTATGATCGCAGAATTATTTTTAAAGAAAAAGAACTAATCTTTTAAGATTTTAGATAATACCATCAACGTTCTGTCTATTTCTTCTTCTGTGTTTAAATGTGAAAAAGAGAAGCGAATCGACTTTCCTTTTGAATTAGGTCTTATATATTCATTAATCCTGGAGGGTTTTTCAGATCCGGAACTACAAGCTGATCCGCCCGATACTGCAATTCCTTCAATATCTAGATTTAGTATAAGCCATTCTATATTTTTTCTTTCTTCAAAATATACATTTAATATTTTAGGAAGAAAATTTTCTTTCGGAGTATTGAATTCATGAGGAATGTCAAGTGACATTATTCCTGACCTCAATTTGTTATGTAAAAAGAATAATTTATCAAGTCTTTTTTGACGATCTGCTTGAGAAAGTTCTAATGCTTTAATCATTCCTGAAATTCCCATGATATTTTCTGTTCCACCACGCATGTTTCTCTCCTGCGATCCTCCATGTAGAATTGGGTTTGCATGTGTTGGATCTTTTAAATATAAAAACCCAATACCTTTAGGTCCATTAAACTTATGAGCAGAACCGGCAATAGAATGTAGTCCATCAATAGTTACATCAATGTCAAACAAGCCTATGCTTTGAACGGTGTCAGCATGTAGCTTTGCTCCATATCGAGCACAAAGATTAGCGCACTCTTTAAGTGGAAGAATTGTTCCTAACTCATTATGCGAATGAAGGAGACTTACCATAGTTTCTTTCCCGCAACTTTTAAGCATATCTTCTAACTCATTGAGGTCAATTACTCCGTTTTTATTTGGATTTAAGTAATGAACCTGGACATTTTGTTTACTGCAATAATATTGAATGCTGTTGTGAATAGAAGGGTGCTCGATTGGTGAGGTTATAATTTGCTTAAATTCACCGGATGATGCGGCTGACTGAATTACCAGATTATTTGATTCTGTAGCGCCGGAAGTAAAAAATATTTGACTGGTTGAGGTTTTTAAAGTTTCTGAAAGATATTTTCTTGATTCTTCAATAATGGTTCTTGCTAATACTCCCTCACGATGAATGGAAGAAGGATTACCACTAACTTGTTTGCAGGTATTCATCATAGTTTCAATGACTTCAGGCAGCACAGTTGTTGTAGCCGCATGATCAAGATATATTCTTTCCATTATTTAAATTTAAGTATGAGTTCTTTTAATTTGTTTGATAAATTTTTTGCATTTTTTTCAGTGTCGGACTCACTGTAAATCCTTATAATAGGCTCTGTGTTGGATTTTCTAAGATGAATCCAGCCTTCGTTTAAATCAATTTTCAAACCATCAATTGTATTTAATTGACCATGAGAATAATGACTTTTCACATAATTAATTAGCTCAGAGTAATCAAGATCTGGATTCAATTCAATTTTATCTTTACTCATTTCGTATTTGGGGTAATTTGCTTTTAGCTGTGATAAAGATTTATCCTGTGTTACAAGATTTGCGAGTGTTAATACAATTCCAACCAAGGCATCTCTGCCGTAATGAAGATCGGGTAAAATTGTTCCTCCATTACCTTCCCCACCGTAAATTGCATTTACTTCCTTCATTTTATGAACTACGTGAACCTCTCCAACAGCACTGGCAAAATATCGGCCTCCTTTTGAAATTGTCAAATCTCTCAACGCTCTGGATGAAGAAAGGTTAGATACCGTATTCCCTGGTTTTAAATTCAGCATATATTCTGCCGTGCAGACTAAGGTGTATTCCTCACCAAAAAATAATCCATTTTCATCTACCAGTACTAAGCGGTCAACATCAGGATCAACAGCTATCCCTAGTGCTGCTGACCTATTCTTTACATTGTTAATCAGCTCTGATAAATTAGATTCCAAGGGTTCCGGGTTATGGGCAAATTGTCCATTAATTTTATTATTGATCAACTCATAACTGCAATTTAAAGAATCGAAAAGAAGAGGCAAAGCCATAGCACCAGTCGAATTAATACAGTCTGCAATTATGTGAAACTTTTTTGATCGTATCTTTTGAGTTGGTATAATTTTTAAATTAAGTATAGATTCAATATGCTTTTCAATTGCATCTGAAACAAAGCTTATCTTACCTAAATTCAATGCATCTGAAAAATGAATTTGAGAATTATTGCTGAATTCTATAATCTTTTTACCATCTTCTTCAGAGATAAATTCACCTAAATGATTCAACAATTTCAATGCATTCCAATGGATTGGGTTGTGGCTTGCTGTGAGGATAATTCCGCCATCAGCCTTCTGTCTTACAACTTCCATTTCAATCGTTGGTGTTGTGGAGAGGCCACAATTTATTATATGAATTCCAAGGCTTTGCAAAGAACCAATTACCAGATTCGAAACCATTTCACCAGATATCCGTGAGTCGCGACCAATGACGACTGTTGGATTTGAATTTTTTGTTTTAAGCCAAAGTCCGTAAGCAACAGAATATTTCAAAATATCCGTAGGAGTTAGGTTGGTAGAGGGTAATCCTCCAATTGTACCTCTAATCCCGGAGACTGAAACGATTAAACTCATATTAATATTTGGGCAAAAGTATTAATTTTGAGCCATACAAACAGTATGAAAGAGTGGTTTAGGAACCGTTTTAATTCAGATTATTTCAAAGTTCCCATTGCTCAAAAAAGCATATGATAAGTATCCTGTCCTATTATGATCATCAGTTATTTCAATGGATTCAATTGAACCTACATGGAAGTTTCCTGGATACAATAATCATTTTGT
This sequence comes from Saprospiraceae bacterium, assembly GCA_020848695.1. Classification (GTDB taxonomy): domain Bacteria; phylum Bacteroidota; class Bacteroidia; order Chitinophagales; family Saprospiraceae; genus Vicinibacter. Next base: position 109,738 of record JADLHT010000015.1, on the reverse strand, counting down.
CGCGGGATAAATTTTTTTGGATTCCAATGTATTTGGCTCTTATATCATGGATGTACAATTTTCACAAACGCCATTTTTGGCTGATTGTCGGATGTACAATTTTATTGATTGCATTAACGGATCAGCTCAATAGTAATTTTTTGAAGAAAAAATATAAACGAACCCGTCCCTGTCGCGAGTTGTATTTTAGCAATCAGTTTCAAGCTTCAATAAATTGCAGTGGTGGATACAGCTTTCCATCTTCTCATGCAGCCAATCATGCTGCTATCGGAATTTTCTATACTCTGATTCTTTCATCTTCCGTAAGTAGATGGAGGTACTTATTATTGCTGTGGGCTCCTTTTATAGGATTTGCTCAAGTATTTGTTGGGGTTCATTTTCCAATTGATATTCTATGCGGGTTACTTGTTGGTTCTTTTACTGGTTTGCTGGTTTTCCTTATATTCAGGTCCATTTCCAATAAAATCTGGAAACAATAATAAAGGAATACTATTCGTTTATTTTATGGGTAATATTACATATTATAAAAAATTCATATATTTGCCTTTTCCAATAAATGAAAAACCTAAACTTTGTTCTAGTATTATTTCTTTTTTCCGGCACTCTGATTGCTCAGACGCCTAAGTTTAGCAATGATTTTCTTAACATTGGAGTAGGAGCCAGAGGTATGGCTCTTGGTTCAGCAGTAAGCTCTTTGTCAGCGGATGTCACTTCTGGGTATTGGAATCCATCATTATTGCCTATGGGAACTGCGAAATTTCAGGTTGCAGGCCAACATGCGCAATGGTATGCTGGAATTGGAAACTATGATTTTATCGCTTTTGGTAAAAAATTGGATTCAGAGGGGCGTTCTTTTGGCTCAATTAGTTTAATAAGAATGGGTATTGATAATATTCCAAATACCCTTCGATTAAGAGCGCAAGATGGAAGCATAGATTATAATAGAATTTCCAGCTTCAGTGTTGCGGATTATGCCCTGTTGATTTCATATGGAAGAAAAGTAAAATTTAGCGAAGATGGACTCAGAGGTTTTAATCTTGGAGCCAGTGCAAAGGTCATACATAGAAGTTTCGGATCTTTTGCAAATTCAATTGGCTTTGGATTCGATGCTTCAATGAGTTTTCTTTCGGGTAATTGGCGAGTATGTATTATGGGACGGGACATTACCACAACGTTCAATGCCTTTAAGTTTTCGTTTTCCGATGAAGAAAAATCAACTTTGCAAATTACGGGTAATGAAATACCTGCCAGTTCAATTGAAATTACTTTGCCTAAAATCATTGCAGGACTTTCCTACCAGATTGAGTTGGGTAGAAGTGTTGGCATGACACCTAGTTTTGATATTGAGTTTTCTGGTAACGGAACATCAACTCAATTGATATCTAGCGGAAACTTTGGAATCGATCCAAGAATTGGAGTAGAAATTGATATTCGTAAAAAAGTATTTTTTCGAGTTGGGGCAAATAATTTCCAATACATACCTTCCCTGATTGAACCTAACAAGCGTGAAATAACTATTCAGCCCTCCGGAGGTCTTGGTTTGAAGTTTAAACGAATATCACTAGATTATGCACTTACTAATATTGGTAATGTAGGGGCAGGTCTTTATTCCCACTACATTTCACTGATGCTTGATTTTTAGGACTATTAATTTTTAGTCAGCGTAAGTTCCTTTTTAGCGATAGATTGAAGTCAGCATAAAGAATTATAGGCTTAAATTATTCTAGAGATAGTTTTTTCCAAATTTAACTTCAATATCTTTAAGCATTTGCTTAATTTTTTGTTCTTCCGACTTTTCACAAATAAGCAATGCGTCATTAGTGTTAACAACAATGAAGTCTTTGAGTCCTTGAAGAACTATAAGTTGATCGGTATTGTTGTGTATAATACTTGATTCTACATTGTAAAGTAAAATATTTTTAGAATTAATAGCATTTAGTTGGTCATCCTGAGGCAATAAGTTATAGATTGAACCCCAAGTACCCAGATCAGACCATCCAAAATCAACTTTTTTAACAAAAACGGATTGTGCATGTTCCATTATTGCATAATCGATAGAAATATTTTCACATTGTGCATACGCTTTTTGAATTGTTTCTAAATCAAAATTTTGAAATATTTCTACCATTTTTGGATTGTGCTTTTCAAATTCCATCCAGATTTTTTTAGCACTCCATATAAACATGCCACTATTCCAGACATAATCACCTGATTCAAGATACTCTAATGCTTTATTTCGTGTAGGTTTTTCTACAAACTGCTTTACGGGATAAATATTATTACCTTGATGAAAAGACTCATTATAATGAATATATCCATATCCTGTATCCGGTCTTGTTGCAGTTATACCCAATGTAAGCAGTGAATCGTTTGTCTTTAAAAATTCTATTCCTTCTTTTAGATCGTCAATAAACTTTTTTTCATGTAATATTAAATGATCGGCAGGTGCTGTAAGTATAATTGCATGGGGATCTCTTTGTAGAATGAGTTGTGTTGAAAGTGCAACACAGGGAGCAGTATTTTTTCTTTCTGGTTCGAATATTAGATTTTCTGATGCTAAGTCAGGCAATTGATTTTTAACAATTAGATGGTAATCTTGATGACTTACAACAAGGATATTCTTTGCAGGCACAAAACTGCCAATGCGATCAAAGGTCATTTGTAATAAGGTCTTGCCAGTACCTAAAATATCTAAGAACTGTTTTGGAAATTGATTGCGACTATATGGCCAAAATCGAGAGCCAATTCCACCTGCCATAATTACAGCATAGAGTGACGAATTATTCATTTTGAATCCCGGTTTTTATGAACAATAATGAGTATTATAATTTTTTAACAAATAAATTTATTCCAAAAATCCTTCAAGGATCCAGTCAGCTAACAACTGACGATTTCTGGGCGAAGCAATTCTTTCTCGATCATGTTTATTTTGAATATTTGCCAATTCAATAAAAATCGGATCTGCTTCCGATGTTCGCATGACGTAAAGCGGTCTCGCAGAAATCGTTCCTTTATAATCCCTTTCTTGATACTTTTTGTATTTGTTGGAGAAGACCGTTTTTAATTGTTTCGCTTTTTTCTTCGATTTCTTACTTTCGGATTGATAGTAGAAGAATACGTCTTGTCTGTTGTCTTCGGGTTGCGAATCAATATGAATGCTGATCATCCATTGATTTTTTATACCTTCAAGTTGATGTTTAAAGTAAAGCTGATTGGTCTTGATCATACCTTGTCTCAATCTCTTTAATTGATTAACGGGCATATCGTGATTGCCGATACATACTTCATCTGTATCGCAGTCCAGATATCGTTCGTCCCTTATTCCATCATTATTATCCTGTACAATTACATAAACGGTAGCTCCTTTTGTCATCAGGTTTCTTGCTAACCTAAGAGAGACATCATATGCATATTCATCTTCGCAAAAAGTAAAATCTGATTCCTTGTCTTTAAACATGGCGCCCGGATCAGGACCACCATGACCGGGAACGATATAATATACCTGATCTTTTAACTCTTCTGATTCTACAGGCACTTCGGCATTTTTTGTTCCAAACAATTTCACATTCAGCATACGGTTACTTACTTTTTTAAAATAGCCATCGCTGCTTCTGTTGCTATCTTCACTTGATCTTTCGGCATACAACTGTTGTAGCTCTCTAACTTCTGCAATAGATAATCTTGAGTCAGCAATCAGCTCTCTCTCTAAATGATGAGCAGGTGCGGTATTTACTGCTTTTAATTCTGTTGAGTTAGTTTTCTTCTTCGAAATTGTTTTAGTGTTAAAATCGAAATGTTCAGGCAACCAAAGTTGATTATCTTTGGTATAACTTTTGGATTTAAGTCCCGCAGTTACCATTGCTTCATTATAGATTTGAATGTCTTTGGCCTTTTCGTAGTTCTTGGTATTTAATGTACTACGAATGTTATTTCCATCAAACTTGATTATTTTCAAAGGAAGTTTATATTGTTTCCCTTTTTCCAGCTCTGCACCATTTTTTAATTTGTTGAGTTCATAAAAACGTACAAGATTAGAAGTGTTGTCTAACAATTGATAAGTTCTCAAAAGACTATAGACGCCTTGTCCTTTTTTAGCAGTTACTATTACATTTTGATTTGGAGGTTCTTTACCGAAGATGGGAGTAATTAGAGAAAAACAAAAATACATTGCAACAAATCTGCCCATGAAGATTAAATTAATTATTTAATGGCAAATATAATAAAAAATTATAATGTATAAATCCTTTTTATTCAGGTATATAACTTTATATATTAATTAATTAATTTATATGTATATTGCATTTATAATCACCCGGTTGTGAATAATATTTATGGATAAACCTTGACAGGAAATTTGTATTTGAATTACCTTAGCCCGATGAAGTCAATATTAATTTCTTTGCAAAAAGATTTTAAAAATGAATGGAGGAATTTCTATCAAGTAGGTGGACTTTTATGTTTTTTGATGGGTATCTGCTATCTCATCTATTTTTTTGGGGACAAAAATCAGAGTATTTCGGAATGGAATTTAAAATATTGGTTGTGTTATCTTTATTTAAGTTTTTTCATTGGTTCCAGAATATTTGAAGACGACATGGGGCGTTTTCGATATTTTATTCATCAGCTTTTGCATCCCTTGAACTTGTTGATATCAAAAATAGTATTTGTTTTTACTTTGCTCATGCTGATCAACATTTTGCTATTAATTTTCTTTTCAATTTTTAATCCTGAGATTCAACTAAATTGGCTTCAATGGGTCTTGATGTGTGTTATGGTAAATATTGGAATGTCAGCATTAATTTGTTTTAGTTCTTTGATCAATAGTCATATAAAGAATAGTACTTTATTGTTAACAATTATTATTCTGCCGATTAGCTTTCCGTTAATAGGAATGGCATATTCGAGCTCAATAAGCTTGCTGGAAGGAATTAGTTTATTTTCGTTAGGATCTAAAATTAGAATTGTTCTTGCAATAGACTTGATGATCGTATCATTCAGTTTGTTGTTGTATTCACATTTAATTCGTACCTAAATGAAAGACAGATCCGTGATTGTTAGTAGAAAGCCGAGTAAATCTAGCTTCAGTAATTCTTGTATTTTGCAATGTTTTTCAATACTTGGGACTGATGTATATATTTTTTTTGAAAAATTACTGTTTGCAAAATGGGTATAGTAATTAAGCATTGGTGGAAAGCCTTGTGTGTGGTCTTGTTGACTTATGTACTTTGGTATGGATTGAAGACACCTCTCAAACCGGGTATTCTGGAAATATTTCCGGATCGTGCTAGAGCTGGAGAAAACGTCGAACTAAACATCAAAGGGTATAATACACATTTCTTGGCTTCTCCTGTCTTGGTATATATAAAATCTTCGGATCAACATTGGATAAAAGCCCAATCGATATCAGTAATTGATGATTCACAATTGAAAGCAAATTTTCAGATACCTAAGCATCTTCCTGCAAGTTCCATTTCAGAACAATACAGTGTAATTATCAGCTCTGAATTGGATGGAAGCAGTGTTTTTCCATCGAGATTGATATTGCAACAGGATACAATCAATACTGAACTAGCAAAATCTGAATGGAATAGTGAAAATCCTGATTTGTTTGCGTTAAAAGCTAATTCATTTCCGTTCAGAAACATCTTATATGAAACAATAAGGAACACTTTTTTTCATGTTTCCTTATGGTTTGCAATGTTTGCCTTGTTGGGTTCAAGCGTTTATTATTCTGCGAAGTATTTGCGAGGTGGTAATCTTTTGGATGATCTTCAGGCATATTCAAAGGTTAGAATAGCTGTATTATTCGGTGTTTTAGGACTTATTACAGGTTCGGTATGGGCTAAGAACACATGGGGAACATGGTGGACGAACGATATCAAGCTAAATATGTCAGCGATAAGCATGTTGATTTATCTGGCTTATCTTATAATTCGTTCTGGCATAGAGGATCCTGATAAAAAGGCAAGAGTATCAAGTAGTTATAATATTTTTGCTTTGGTTGCAGTGATTCCATTGATTTTTGTGCTTCCCAGGTTAACGGATAGCCTTCATCCAGGTAATGGCGGAAATCCTGCATTTGGCTCAGAAGATATGGATAATAGCCTCAGAATAGTTTTTTACCCCGCAGTAATTGGATTTATCTTGTTGGGTTTATGGTTATCTTCCTTATTGTATAGAGTTGATTATTTATTTTGGAAACAACAAAGTAAAGAAAATTGAGTTTTCTTCATAAAATATTCAAGATTAGAGCCAAATTCGCACTTTGAAAATGAAATATCCGGCAACGATTTTATTATTTTTAGCAGGATTGAAGTCAATGTCTGCTCAAGCAACTAACTCTTTTAATCAAAATGGAAAATTCAATGTTGTGTTTACTGTAATTTTTATAGTTTTCGCTGGAATTATTTTTTATTTAATCAGAATTGACAGAAAAATTAGTAAATTAGAAAATAAGTAAATATGTCTGAAATATCTTTCTTAGATAGCGTAAATCGAAATTTTGATCGCGCCGCAAGTTTTACAAAAATTCCTAAAGGAATACTTGAGATGATTAAAGCATGTAATGCGGTATATGAAATTCAGTTTCCGGTAAGAATTGGTTCTGAAGTTCACGTAATTAAAGCTTTCAGAGCACAACACAGTCATCACAGACTTCCAACTAAAGGAGGAATTCGATACAGTAAAATGGTTAATAAGGATGAAGTGGAAGCTTTGGCAGCTTTAATGACTTACAAATGCGCTATTGTTGATGTTCCATTTGGTGGTGCTAAAGGTGGTGTTGCTATTAATCCTTGGCAATACACCGAAGAACAATTGGAAAAAATTACAAGAAGATATACTACTGAATTGATTCGCAAGAACTTTATTGGTCCCGGAATTGATGTTCCTGCACCGGATTATGGTACTGGATCAAGAGAAATGGCATGGATACTAGATACTTATGTTACATTTAAAGGTGGGGAAATTGATGCTGCAGGTTGTGTTACTGGTAAACCTGTCAGTCAAAATGGAATCTCTGGACGGACTGAGGCTACAGGTCGTGGTGTATTTTACGGGCTTAGAGAGTTGTGTGAGACTCCCGATGCAATGGCAAAGGTAGGCTTAACTACAGGACTTAAAAACAAGAAAGTAGTAATACAAGGTTTGGGTAACGTAGGCCAGCATACAGGACTTATAATGCAAAAGGAAGGTGGAATCAAAGTTATCGGTGTTGCAGAATACGAAGGTAGTATTTACAAAGAAGATGGCATAGATATTGAATCTTTAATCGAATTCAGGAAGTCCAACAATAACTCAATACTTGGATTTCCAGGCTCCACAACGCTTTCAGACCGTATGGCAGCACTTGAATTAGAATGTGATATACTAATTCCGGCAGCCTTGGAGAATCAAATTACGATAGATAATGCACATAAATTAAAGTGTAAAATAATTGGTGAAGCAGCCAATGGGCCAATTACCGCAGAATCGGAAGAGATACTTGCATCCAAAGGAATACTCGTTGTACCGGATATGTATCTGAATGCAGGGGGTGTTACGGTATCTTATTTTGAATGGTTAAAGAATCTTTCTCATATGCGATTTGGAAGAATGGAGAAGAGATTTGATTCTAATGCGTATCAGAGACTCGTTGCTACAGTAGAGGACTTGAGTGGTAAAAAAATCTCTGATACAGAACGTGCAGTACTGACTCATGGTGCAGACGAAGTGGATTTGGTGAGATCGGGTCTTGAAGAGACAATGGTTAATTCGTTTCAGCAGATTTGGAAAGTATATAGTACAAGGCCAGAAGTTCAGACTTTGAGAAATGCAGCATTTATTGTTGCGCTTGAAAAGATTTCCAACGATTATGCCAATCTGGGGATTTTCCCATAATTTACAAAATGCTATTTTAGATAGGATTAGATATAACAAAGCTTTTTTGGAAGTCAAGATAATAGTTTGAAACCTGAGGTATTAGTTTTATCCAAAAAAATAACTTGAATATAAAAACGATTGTCTAATAAGTTTTAGGCAAATAAAGACTCAGTATTAAGCAGAGAGCTTAATATATTGAAGCATAATGATTAGAAGCTTTTATTGAATACCATACATAGTTAGTTTTTGATAACGTAAAAACTTAACTAAATGAGTTATTCTAATAGTTCCTAGTTAAAATTTGAATCTATTAAAGAATTTAAAAACATGATAATGTTATCAGATTTCATTGGAGTTACTGATAATTATCATTTTGAGATATGATATTAATTGCTTTCTAGTAGAAAATATTTCTTTTTTTTTGCGATATGCTTAGTAAAACATAATGAAAAAGATTAACAAACAAATAGAAGTAGTTTTTCGTTTATGGTTTTATTCAAATAAGGATAAATTCCTTGGAAAGGGTAGGGTTGAATTACTTCAAAGGATTGATGACACAGGATCTTTAGCTAAGGCTGCAGAAGGAATGAAGATGTCTTATAGGCAAGCATGGCAAATGCTTAAAGAAATAAATGAACGAGCACCTGTGCCTATAGTAGAAAAACATCTTGGAGGAAAAAATGGAGGAGGAACGATAATCACTAAAGAAGGGAAGAAGGCAATTAAAACATTTGTTGATTTTGAATTAAAAGTAGCTGAATTTATTAAGAAAGAAATAGCAAGACTCAAGTTCTAATTTTTTTAAATTCGATATGTTTATAAAAGCATATAAAGAGAAACATTAAAATAACCAGTTTAATATGAAACGAAGATTAGAATTATTCCTGCTTCTAATTCCAATACTTGGGCTTGCACAGCCTGATACGCTAAAGCATTCTTATGATGCAGACTCTATGAAGAACAGAACTTTTCAGCTTGGTGAAGTTGCTATAACGTCAAGCAGTATTACTGAAAAATTTAATAAAATAAACTCAATTGCAATTCAAGAACGTAATAAAATTGAAATCTCAAATGCTCTTAATATGTTGTCAGGTATAGTACTAACTGCTTCTGGTTCAAGAAACGAATCTTCGATTTCAGTAAGGGGTTTTGATCTACGAGCGGTTCCTATATATTTAGATGGGATTCCTGTATATGTGCCATACGACGGGTATGTTGATTTAGGTCGCTTTACAACATTTGATCTGTCTGAAATAAATGTTGCTAAAGGATTCTCATCTATTTTGTATGGACCAAATTCTATAGGAGGAGCTATTAATTTAGTAACTCGAAAACCTATTAAAAGGTTTGAAGTTGATGGAGTAATGGGTGTAATAAATAATAATGGCTATAAGTGTAACGTGAATATGGGATCCAATCTAGGTAGATTTTATCTTCAAGCATCTTATTCATTTTTGCAAAGAGAGTCTTTTATTCTATCTAAACTTTTCAATTCAACGAAAAACGAAGACGGTGGCCAGAGAGACAATTCATACCGCAATGATCAAAAGTTCAATATTAAAATTGGCTGGACACCTAAAGCTAATAATGAGTATGTGCTGGGTTATATAAATCAAAAGGGTCAAAAAGGGAATCCTGTGTATTGTGGTGAGGATAAGCAAAATTCGTTGTACTTAAAACCGAGATATTGGAAATGGCCAGTTTGGAATAAAGAAACTTTTTATTTTCTTTCAAATTCTAAATTAAGTAATCATTTTAAAATTAAAACAAGAATTTTCTATGATATCTTTAAAAACTCTCTTAGAAGTTATGATGATCAAAGTTACACCACGCAAAATAAGCCATATGCCTTTCAAAGTTTTTATAACGATTATACATATGGTAGTAGCATTGAATTCGGTTCTGATTTAATACCAAACAATAAAATCATTATAGCGTTGCATTATAAAGAAGACGTGCATAGAGAGAATAATTTGAATGAACCGATTCGCCATTTCAAAGATCGAACTCTGAATTTTGGAATTGAAGATGTTTATGCTTTTTCTAATAATTTTACTCTTATACCTGGAATAAGTTATAGTAGTAGAAGCAATGTATGCGCTGAAGATTTTAATAGTTTGTCTAATTTGATTATTGAGTTTCCCGAATCAGAAAGAAGCAACGTAATGAATGGTCAGTTGGGATTATTTTATTCGCTAAAAGAAAATCACACTTTAGGTGCGAGTCTTGCTCATAAGTCACGTTTTGCAACAATCAAAGATAGATATTCTTATAGAATGGGTATAGCAATTCCAAATCCTGAATTAAAGCCAGAATTAACGACCAACTACGAACTGAATTATTCAGGCAAATTAATCAAGAAGTTAACACTATATAATGCGTTTTATTATAGTCATATATACAATGCCATAATAAGTGTGGATAATTTTCAAAATGGCAAATCGCAAATGCAAAATATCGGAAGGGCTGAATATATGGGTCTTGAACTTGGTGTGAAGTATAATTTATTGAAATCTTTAAGTTTTGATTTTAATTATACTTACATTAAGAGAAATAATATTTCCAGGGCTTCAATACGTTTAACAGATGTACCCAACACAAAAATCATTAGTTATTTTACTTATCATCCAATAAAAAGGATCATGCTGATATTCGGCTATGAATACAATTCTTGCAGATTTAGCACAAGTTATGGTACTAGAGTCCCCTCATTCAATGTTACAAATTCAATGCTATCCGTTATGGTTTGTAAATTTATTAAAGTCGAATTTGGTGTAAATAATATTTTCGATCAGAACTATAGTCTGATAGAAGGTTATCCTGAAGAAGGTAGAAATTATTTCTTGAATCTACGGTTTTATAATTAAAAATTTTAAAGAAATGAAATGCTATTATATTCTTAAAGTTGCTCCTTTACTGGTGCTGAATTTGCTAGCTTGTAACAATAATCAACCATCGCAGAAATTTGAAAATAGAGAAGCCATATTTGATATTAGATCAGAAGATACAACATTTCGTAGTATGGAAGGAAATAGTTGTATCTCAATTTCAGCAGAAGACAACTTCAAATTTCAAAGTAGGATATTAGAAGTAAAGGGTGATGTAAAATTTCCATTGTTTTTAACAGTAGATTCTTTAAAACTAATGAAAGTTGAAATTATTGAAAACTTTAAAGTAATTTGTAGCAGCGGTGCAACTCAGAAAGACGTGAAATCCTGTAAAGGAGTATTGTTAAAAAATATCTTGGAGAAGTCGGTAATAAATCAGCTTAATCACAAAGATAGAAATTTCTATATTGTTGCTCGTGCTTCTGATAATTATAAGGCAACATTCTCATGGGCTGAATTGTTTAATAATCCAACCGGAGATCAAGTATTTGTTTTATTTGAAGTAGAAAGAAAACCTATTTTTCCTCAAGGAGATATGATATTAATCTGTAAAAACGATATTAAAACTGGACCGAGACATGTTTATTGGTTGAAGAGTATCGAAGTAAACAGAGTAGACTAATTTGTTCTATTAAGATATTAAACAATTTCAATCTTGCAATATTGAGAAATTCTTAACTTGCAGAATAAAATATTATTAAAATATGAACAAACAGGTGTTTATCAATCTCGCTGTGAAAGATTTACAAAAATCAATGAATTTTTATTTGGCTCTTGGATTTGTTAATAACCCGCAATTTTCTGATGAAACTGCGAAATGCATGGTCTGGAGCGATAGTATTTTTGTGATGATTATGACACATGAGAAATTTTCCGTTTTTGCTACTAAACCTATTGCAGACACAAAATCTACATTAGCTGGATTGTTTTCTTTATCGTTTGATAACTTTGCAGAGGTGAACAGGCTTGTTGAAAATGGAATTAAAGCTGGAGGTATCGAGCCTTGTGAAATGAGAGATTATGGATTTATGCAACAGCGGACCATTGAAGATCTTGATGGTCATACCTGGGAACTGTTTTATATGGATATTTCAAAATTTCCAACTGAAGCAAGTAGCTAATAAGTTCAGTTCTTTGTCATAGATTGTGAATAAAATTTTTAATGATTTAATTAAATTTTTATTTTGTTATTGATGATTATAAATGTAAGCATAATAATGGCCATGGCTTTAGTATGGTGTTTATTAAGGGTTGCTAATTATTTCTCTATAGCAAAATGAAGAATTACTTTGCACTGCCACAATCACCAGCTCAAAGAGATGTTATTGAAGCATATTGGGAGGTTCAAAGAAGTAATCAATCTAAATTATCTGAAATCATAATTCCTAAAGGGCTTGTAGAGATTATTTTTAGCTTTCAAACAGAAAAATTATTTTTTAAGTTTAACAATAATATTGATTCCATTCCCAGATGTTTTATTCAAGGTGTTCACACACAACCGATTCAACTATATCTCTCTGATTCACATAGATTTTTTGGTGTTATACTACATCCAACTTCTGTAAAATACATTTTTAACATTAAACCTTCAGATATTGCAAATGAAGTATTAGATCTATCTTTGGTTGATTTGTCTTTATACTCCTTATGGCATCGATTAAGTGAGCAAAATAATTTCTATGATAGAGTAACTGTTTTTTCAGATTGGTTGGACCACAGACTTCCGGTGATCAATGAAAGGGAAAAGGCTTTTGATTGGTTTATAAAGAATCCTATGGATGTAGATATTTCAGTAGCGGAATTATCCAGCTATTTTTGTTTTTCAATCAGGCAATTGTCCAGAAAATTTTATGAGCTTACGGGGATGAATACTGAACAATTATTGTTGTATCGAAAGTATTTGAAAGCTTTGAAATTAATGCATACTACCAACCTGTCATTAACAGAAATCAGCTATAAATGTTATTTCTCTGATCAGTCACATTTTATTAAAACTTTTAAACGGTTAAGCTTACTTACACCTAAAGAATATAGGCAAAGGATGAGTTTTTTAGAAGGACATATTTTTGAAAATGTCCGTTAAATTAAAATATTTTTGTATTTCGCCATTCTTGCGGAGTTATTCCTTCTTCTTGTTTAAATACTCGGGTAAAATATCCGGGATCATTATAACCACTTTCCATTGCAATAAATGTAATGCTTAATGTTGGATTTACTAATAATTCCTTAGCCTTCTTTAGGCGGATATATCGAATAAATTGATTGGGGGAAAAGCCGGTTAATGCATCTAACTTCCGATGTAATTGTGAATGACTCATATAAATCTGTTTGCAAATTTGGTCCACAGAAAATTCATAATTGACGAAATTTGCTTCAACAATTTCTCTGACTTTTTTCACAAACTCATTCTCTGCTTTTTCTTCAATGATCTCTTCAGATTCAGAGTGAATCATACTGTTATCTTGAATTCCTATCTTTTTGCTATAATAGTATTGTAAATTTTTTCTTTGCTCTAATAATTTCTTAATGCGAAGGAGTAGTTCGTCCTTGTGAAACGGTTTTTCCAAATAGGCATCTGCGCCTTTTTCTAGTCCTTCCAATTTGCTTTGAAAATCAGCCTTTGCCGTTAGCATAATAATCGGGATGTGGCTTGTTCTTTCATCATTTCTAAGCTTATTGCACATTTCAAATCCATCAACATTAGGCATCATGACATCTGTAATAATTAGATTGGGTATAACTTCTATTGCTATATCAAATCCCTCCTTACCATCTTTACCAACGGCTAGTTTATAATCCGGAAGACAACTAGCTGTATATGCTACTACATCGGTATTATCTTCAACCAATAAGATTAATTCCCGGTTGCTGTTTATATTTTCAGATGTAATTGATTTAGAATCAGAATTAAAATTAGCTCTGCTTACTAAATCGATCAATATACTTTTCGGGTTGTTTTCATCTGGATGGATATCATGTTTAATATTGACTAAGGGTATGTTAATAATGAACTCAGTCCCTTTGGTTGCTCCTACTGGTGGGCTTTTAACAGATATTGTACCATTCATCAATTTTACCAGTTCCTTTGTTAATGCCAATCCAATACCTGTTCCTTCTGCATTGCGTGTCTGAGTATTATTAACCTGATAAAATCGATCAAACACATGCATTACTTGATCTTCCGGAATTCCAATACCTGTGTCTTTTACTTTTATTACCAAGAGCGAGTTGTTATCTATTGATATATCTCCTTTCGATACATTTACATATACATTTCCAAATTCAGGAGTGAATTTTAGAGCATTAGAAAATAAATTAGTGATTATTTGTCTTATTTTTTCGGAATCATATTCAACATACAATTCATCAATATCTGCTAAAAAGTGAAATTGTTTTTTCTGACTGATTGCCAGAGATTGAAAAGATTCTACTATGTACCTTAAAAACGAAATTATATCACCTTTGATTAGGTTCAAATTCATTTTCCCACTTTCCAATTTGGATAAATCCAACATCTCGTTAACCAGATTTAATAAATTCTCACCGTTCCTTACGATCATATCTATACCACTCTGTAAATATTTCTCAGGATTATTTTTAAGTTGACTAGCCATTCCTAAAATAACTGTAAGCGGAGTACGGAACTCATGGGTTATATTGGCATATAATTGGGTTTTGACGGCATCTAGTTCTTTAACCCTTTTTGCTTCCTTGTGTTCGTAATTTAATTGTGATTGCAGTTTTGCTTTATTTATATTAAATTTAAAATAGGATCTTACAGCTAGGACAAGAATCGTAATGTACAAGCTATAGGCCCACCAACTATTCCACCATGGCGGCAAAACTTTTATTTGTAATTGTGCCATATTTTTACTCCACATTCCTTCACTATTGCTTCCTTGTACTTTGAAAGTATAATTTCCAGCAGGAAGATGTAAATAAGTAGCTGATCTTCTCGTCCCGCTTTCTACCCAATTCTTATCGATGCCAATTAATTGGTATCGATACTTGTTTTTTTCCGGAGAAGTAAAATCTAATGAAGAAAATTCGAGTGTTAATATATCTTGCAAATGATTTAAAGAGATTGATTGGGTATGTTCTATTGTTTGTGTAAGAATTCCGGTTATATCATTAGGTGAAACAGTCTCATTTCCTGAGAGTATATTTGTAATAAACACGTTTGGTTCATAACCATTTTCTAAAACTTTTAAGGGATTAAAAATGCTTATGCCGTTAACGCCACCAAATGCCAAATCTCCGTTGCTAAGCTTGCAGAAAGCCCCTGTGTTAAATTCATCATCTTGTAGACCTGATATTTTTGTAAAGTGACGGAATAACCATTTATTGAGTTCATCTTTTCTTTCTCTCAGCAAACAAAAAATACCTTTGTTAGTGCTTCCCCAGATATTGCCAACTGAATCAGACAAAATCCCATAAACAACATTGTTACAGAGCCCAACTTTAGTCGTTAAATGTTCAAATTTACCTGTTGATTTTTCATATCTATTTAGTCCTCCACCTTTGGTGCTTATCCACATTAAGTCTTTATTCAATGGATCTTCCAGAAAGGAAGTAACATGATTGTAGTTGAGGCTGTTTTTATCCAGGCTATTGTTTCGATACCACTTTATTGAGGTTGTTGTCTGATTCAGATAATTATAATTCATAATGGCAAACCCTTCTTCTGTCCCGATCCAAAGCAAGCCTTCCGTGTCCTCATATAGTGAAGTAATAAAAGCATTTGTAAGCATTAGCTTGTTGCCCTCAGAGTTCAAATTTAAAGTTTGAATCTTTCCGTTCTCAGGTTGCAAAATCAATATTTCTCCATTAATACCGCATATCCAAAGATATCCATGATTATCTTCAAAAATTGGCTCTAAAGCATCATAACTAATATTTAAAGAAACCGGAAATATTCTTTTTTTGCGGGTGGTCACATCTAACTCCTCTAGTGAATTTACAATAAAGTTTCTATTTTCTATATTCTTCATATTGATCAACCAGAGTTTCCCATCTTTTGAAACAAAATAATCATGAATATTGCCTTTAGATAAATGTGGTGGAAAGGGTAGTATTTTACCATTTGTTGAATACCTCAATCCTTTTCCCCAACCGCGTATTAGGATTTCTTCTTTGTTATAGTTAATTATTTTTCGTGCACTGAATCCTCTTGCAAGATGTCTGAATTTCTCTTCTTCCTGTCTGTATTTTCGAATTCCATAACCATTAGTACCCAGCCAAACTATGCCGGATTTGTCTTCTACAATTTTCATGGGTGCAACACCTGAATCTATAAAATTTAAAGATTGTATCGGATCAATAAGAATTCCTCTTTTCCATTTATTAATATCATAGATAGACAACAAATTAAGATTTGGAATACCAATCCATAAATTATTGTTCTTATCATTCATGAAGGTTGAAACCTGAGAATTTGTTATTGACTTTGAAAAAATTGGAAAATTCTGAAATCCGTTCTCAAATTCAATAACATTGAATGATTCTCCATTCATCAAAAGCGAACCATCAGAGTTAAGTTTGTAAGGATTACTAAATTCTATATTGTCTTTTCTCCATTCAAACTCAAGCCTTTCAGGAATGAATTGATATAATTTTTTCCCACAAGTGATCCAAATGCGTGATTTTGCATCTTTAACCAAAGGAATATAAGTATTTTCTTGCGGGGCAGGAATTCGCACAATATGAACTTTTGATCTTTTCTCAAAATAATCCTTAGGCAAGGAAATTACATTGAAACCTTTTTGCGAGGAATAAGTTATAAATCGACCGTCATTTAATTCGATAATTTCGCTACTGACCCTGTTTCCAGATAGACTGTTAGAATTATTTGGGTCATGCACAATTCGGAAAAACTTTCCATTTATTTTATTGTAAATATTAATCCCATTATCGTCAGTTAATATCCAAATTCGATCTTGACTATCCTCGAATAGTCTGCTTACGTTATCGCTGCTGATTGAGTTCGAATCGTAAGCATTATGAGTAAACACTTTAAAGCTGTAACCATCATACCGATTTAAACCTGCTTTAGTGGAGAACCACATAAAACCGTCTTTATCTTGTAATATATCGTAAACATATCCTTGAGATAAGCCATTGGAGGTATTTAGCCACTCGAATTTGCGTTGTGCATTGAGGGGTAATTCAATTAGTGTTAATAATATTATTAGGATCTGGATTGAGAATCTCCCTTTCATTTGCGATAAAGTTACATTAGCGGTTACTATTGGGCAAATCTAATTAAGCCACTGAAACAGGCCTGAACTATTAATGATGAATTTATCCTATCCTTGATTAAAAAGTCCCATTAAATAATGAAATAGTTGATATATGCGCATAGTTTGTACTATCCTTAAAGGACACCTTGAGCTGAACTTTGTGCCTAGATTATATTTATTTATTTCACGAAAAAAAATTGAAAATGAAAAATTTATTAAAGTTCTGTTTTAACACAATCATTATTGCTTGCTTTTTTGTGCCTACATTCTTAATGGCTCAAACAAAGAATGTAGTAGCAACTCATCGAGTTTTTCCAAAGGTCGATAAAGTAATGGAATTTGAAAAGGCTCTGGCAGCTCATGCTCAGAAATTTCATAAAGGAGATGAATTCTGGCGAGTTTATATGATCCAATCTGGACCGGACTTTGGAGGTTATCATATAACTGAAGGGCCAAAGTCTTGGGATTCTGAAGATGTGAGAGGAGATATAAGTCCTGAACATCAGATGGATTGGCATAAAAACATTGCTATTCACTTGACTGAAAGACAGTCCGCTGGTTACTATGTTTATAATGATTCATTGAGTACTATTTCGCTAGGGGATTTCTCTGATAAAATTAATATAACACATTGGTATCCTAAATTAGGTCAAGGAGATCATGTTACTTCTATACTTAAAAAATTGAAAAAGACCTGGGAAGCTGTAGCGTTAAATGTTGCGGTTTATAGTGCGAGTTCATCAGGTCCAAGCCAGATTGTTTTGGTTACGCGTTATAAACAAGGGCTTAAAGAAAGAAATATAGGCTTCCGAAAACCTTTTAAAGAAGCACATGATTCCGCAAATGGCGAAGGTGCGTATGAACAATTTCTTGAAGACGTTAACGATTATCTGAGTCAAAGCTGGAGTGAATTGTTGTTTCAGCGAAAAGATTTAGGATCTAAATAATTTGTGATTCGCACTCTAAATTATCTTTTAATAGTTATTCCCGGAGGAATGAAAGGCTCATTCCTCCAAATTCTTAAAAAATTTTCTAACAATGTCTATAATAAGTGTATCAGAATTAGAAGTAAGTAAAAGATTACCTTCTTTATCAGAAAGTTCATTTCTTAGATATATACATTTTGTAGCATTGTATTTTGCACAAGGGGTTCCTGAAGGAATGCTATCATTTGGAATTCCTGCCTGGATGGCAGTTAATGGTAAAACTCCCG
This sequence comes from Saprospiraceae bacterium, assembly GCA_020848695.1. Taxonomy (GTDB): domain Bacteria; phylum Bacteroidota; class Bacteroidia; order Chitinophagales; family Saprospiraceae; genus Vicinibacter. Next base: position 91,538 of record JADLHT010000015.1, on the reverse strand, counting down.
GAGAAATCGCTGCGTTTGCAGTTGTGTGTGGATTGCCATGGAGCTTTAAATTTATTGTTGCTCCATTGATTGACAGATATACTTTCTTGCAAATGGGAAGAAAGCGACCCTGGGTTATTGTAGGCCAAATCGGACTTGTTATTAGTTGTATTTATATGGCTTTCATAACAGATCCATTGAATAACCTAAGCCAGTTGATGATTGCTGGTTTTATGATTTCATTCTTCGGTGCGTTTCAGGATGTGGCTACTGATGGAATGGCTATAGATATTATTCCTGTTAATCAACAGTCAAAAGCGAATGGTCTGATGTGGGGTTCAAAAGTTATAGCTATTTCTACTACACTTGCACTGGGGACCTGGTTGATAACTGCTTTTAATTTTAAGATTGCAATGCTTGCAATGGCTTCTATTGTTGCGTTTATTATGCTAATCCCAATGATTTTAAAAGAAAGACCGGGCGAGAAAATACTACCTTGGTCTAAGGGTACAGCGTATTCCGAAAGTTTGAATCTGCAACCATCCAATTGGAGTTCAATATTTAAGTCGCTTAAACGGGTATTTAGTTTGCAAAATTCATGGATCCTATTAATTGTATTGTTTTTTCTTGCCGGTTCATTTAATTATGTCAATACCTTGCTCCCAATTTTTACAGTAAAGGAATTGCATTGGAATAATACAGATTATTCACAAGTGTACTCGACAGCCAAACTCATTGGAGGCATTGCAGGAATGATGTTTGGAGGAATTTTAATAGAAAAGTTTGGAAAAATAAGAATGATGAATTTTTACTTTTTTTCAACTATGCTTTTGGCAATTTCATTTGCCTTGATGAAATTCTATTGGCTTAATGTTTCATTTATTTACGGATTTATGTTGCTTTTTAATGTTGCCTATACTTTTTCATGTATAGGAATTTTTGCAATTGCTATGAGTTGTTGTTGGAAGAGGGTTTCAGCAAGCCAATTTACTATATTTATGACCATCTCAAACCTAGGAAGAATCTTATTAGCTGCCATGATTGGACCTGTTACAACATTTTTCAATTATCAAATAGCAATCCTGGTGTCTGTATTGATGATTGCTATTGCTTGGGTATGTTTTCAATTTATTAATATTGATAAACAAATAGCCGAGTTAAGAAACCTTGAAGCGGAGCGAAACGAATAACAACTATAAATAAGAAATTAGAATAATGATCCGTCTTGACACTATGGTTTGATATGATTTGGTTGGATTCTAATACTTTTTATTTTAAAAACAATCCAAAATATTGTATGGTATCGGATATTTAATCTTCAAATTATGTTAATTATTCTTTAAAATTGGATTTTGTACGAAATTTTATTTTAATTTAGCGTTACAAATGGAGTTATTACCATTTTTAATTCTTTATTATGCAAGACCGACTGGATAAAATCGATGTAAAAATCCTTAATATACTTCAAGTGAACAGCAAGATTACAAATCTCGATCTGAGTAAAAAAATCGGCTTGTCACCTGCCCCAACTTTAGAAAGAGTTAAGAAACTGGAACAGCTAGGGGTCATCGAAAGCTATCACGCAAAAGTTAATCCCCTAAAAGTAGATCTTTCTATAAGCACTTTTGTACTTGTCAATGTTGCATGGCATAAGCCAAAAGCATTGGAAAGTTTTATTGAAAAGGTTAAAATAATTCCCGAAGTTATTGAATGTTTTGTAATAACTGGTGACGCAGATATACTAATGAAAGTAGTATGCAAGGATATTCATGCTTATGAGAAACTCCTCTTTAAGAAACTCTCGCAGATTGAGGAAGTAGAAAGATTAAAAACCTTAATGAATCTATCAACCATTAAGAAGAATACTGTACTTCCAATAGATTCAACAATAGTAAAAGATACATTGTAAGATTCTCGAGCTTTATGGCTTATAAACCGTGTTTGCTTTGGGAGATATCAAACCGGAATGAAAGTTCTTATTTGTTGGGTAGTTTGCATCTTGGTAGTTCTCAATTTGAGAAATTACAAGAAATACTGACAATATATATATCAAATTGTAGTTCTTGCGCACTGGAGATAAACTTAGATGAAGCCAATCAAATTGATCTAAGCTCGTATCACAATCTTCCGGATGATATCGATATTTATAATTATATTCCTGAAGGGAAATGGGAAAAGATTTGTAAACAAATACTGTTACATGCTCAAATTGATTTGAATCAGATGAGAAGAGTTCAACCGGTAATACTTTTAAATCTTGTCATCCAAAAACTGTTTAATACAAATTTATTATATAGTCTCGATGAATGGATTTATTTTAAATCTAAAGAATTGAACAAGAGTATCAGTGGTCTTGAAGACTTAAGGCAGCATTATGATACTTTGAAAAAGATACCTTTGAAGTTGCAATTTGATATTCTTGAAGCATCATTAATAAATCTTCCGAAATTTAATCAACAAATGAAATCACTTATTCATTATTATCTAAGACAAGATATAAGAAGTTTGTATAGGCTTGCAAAAAGGTATTGCGGAAGTTCTAAGAATATTCTATTGAAAGAGCGTAATATTATTATGTCTAATCGTCTTGAACAACTCATTGAAAAAAAATCTGTTTTTGCAGTAGCTGGTGCAGGTCATCTGTATGGTAAATATGGGTTGATTGCTTTGCTTAAAAGTAAATCTTTTAAATTAAAACCAGTGTATCTCAAACTGTAGTTGTTGAAGAGGTAATTGCAAATTCTTTAAATTACATGAAATTTTATACGACCTTAATATTTCTTTGTTTAGCTGAAGTTATCCATACTCAGAAATTATTTACCTTGAACGGCTATGTTAATGAAATGGGTTCAGGCGAATCACTTATTGGAGTAAATATATTTCTTAAGAGTAATCCAACCAAAGGTTCCACTACGAATTCTTATGGATTTTATTCGCTTACCCTTCCGGAAGGAGAGTATGATATAGTCTATTCATATATCGGATATACAAACGTTGAAAAGAAAATTATCTTAACCCATAACCAAAGCTTAAATATTAATCTTAATTCCGGTATCACCTTAGAAGAAATCGTGATTTCGTCAGAAGATATCAAGAAGAATGTACAAAGCAATGAGATGGGGACCCAGGAACTTAATATTGAAACTGTAAGAAAGCTTCCTGCGCTATTTGGCGAGGTGGATATAATAAAATCATTGCAATTGCTTCCTGGTATTTCATCTGCGTCTGAAGGTGCAACGGGATTATATGTCAGAGGAGGTGGTCCAGATCAAAATTTGGTATTACTGGATGAAGCAATAGTATACAATACTGGACATTTGTTAGGTTTTTTCAGTGTATTTAATTCGGATGCAATTAAAAACACCAAGTTGATTAAAGGAAGTATGCCTGCTGAATATGGTGGGAGAATATCCTCTGTAATTGACGTGCAAATGAAAGAAGGTAATATGGAAAATTATACAATTGAGGGAGGAGTAGGCTTGATTTCATCAAGATTAACGATACAGGGACCCATTGCAAAAAATAAATCTTCATTTATTATATCCGGAAGAAGAACATACGTGTTGGATCTTGCTCAGCCTTTTATAAAAAACACAGATTTTGCCGGAACTAATTATTATTTCTATGATCTAAATTCTAAAGTAAATTACCGATTGTCCCCACGTGATAGAATTTATATAAGCACTTATTTTGGTAGAGATGTCTTTAAATTTAGCAATACTGAAAGAGATTTTTCAGTTCGATTGCCCTATGGCAATGCAACTGCTACCTTTAGATGGAATCATCTAATAAATAATAATATATTTTCTAATCTTTCATTGCTATATAATAATTACAATTTCAATCTCGGTGCAGATCAGGAAGTATTTTCAGTTTCGGTTAAATCTGGAATTAAAGATTTTTCAGCCAAAGGGGATATCGATTATTACCCAAATACACAACATCATATCAAAACAGGATTTAGATATACCTATCATATATTAACGCCGAATCTAGTTAATGCTTCTAATGGAGAAGTTGATTTTAGTACCAAGTTAGAGCCAAAATATGGTCATGAATCGGAAGTTTATATTTTGGATGATTGGAAAATAAGATCTAAGCTAGGACTTAATTACGGTATAAGGTTCAGCACTTTTACACAAGTTGGCCCTTATACTAGATCAACTGATAGTGTAATTTATAAGTCCGGCGAAGCTGTTAAAACATATGTAATACCTGAACCAAGATTGGTATTTAATTATGGTTTAAATCAAAATCAGTCCATAAAAGGAGGCGTCAATCTTTCAGGACAATATATCCATTTAGTCAGTAATTCCGGAACAACATTTCCTACTGATATCTGGGTGCCAAGTACAGAAAAAGTCAGGCCTCAGATCGGAATACAATACGCGATAGGATATTTTAGAAATTTAATGGATAATGCGATCGAGTTTTCCATCGAAACATACTATAAAACTCTAATGAATCAATTGGATTATCGCGAAAGTTATGTTGAGAATTTTTCTTCAGATGTGGAAACAGAATTTGTAAGAGGCAATGGGCAGGCTTTCGGACTTGAATTATTTGTTGCCAAAAAGAGAGGAAAACTTAACGGATGGATAGGTTATACCTTAAGCCGTACAGAAAGATGGTTTGATGAAATCGAAAATGGAAGAGTTTTCCCTGCTGTTTATGACAGACCACATGATATTAGTATTGTAACTAATTATGAGATCAATAAGAAATGGCAGCTATCGGTGAGTTTTACTTATGCTACAGGAAGGCGATTTACGCCTATAAAAAGCCTCTTTATTATCGACAGCAAGCCAAATATTGAATATGGCCCCAGAAATAGTGATCGACTTAAAGATTATCATCGAATGGATCTTTCATTGATTTACTCCAATAAAAATGTAAAGAAGAAACGATTCCACAGCAGCTGGGCATTTTCAATTTATAATCTTTACAATCGAAAAAATCCATTTTTTAGTTACACGGACATTGATAATGATGTATTTTCTGGAAACGCCACTGCAAAACAGATCAATGTTTCTTTATTCACTTTAATTCCATCTATTAGTTGGAATTTTAATTGGAATACTAAATAAATTTTATGAAACTTCAATTTGTTTTTTATATAATTTCTTTTCTGTTTTTTGGTTTGATTTCGTGTGAAGAAGAAGTTGTTCATGATAATTCTAATTTTACACCACAATATGTGATTGAATCATACATTGAAAAATCCGGTAATGCTTTTCCTCCTTACTTATTGTTGACAAAATCTATTGGATTCTATTCTAAGATAGATTTGTCTGTTCTCAATAATCTTTTTGTATCTGGCGCAAAAGTTTCTATATTGTTAGGTAACAATAAGTATGAGTTGGATGAGGTGTGTTTAAGTCAACTTCCATCAGAAATCAGAAAAGAAATTCTAATAAATATTGGATTAAATCCAGATTCTGTTTCGATCGATTTTTGTGCATATATCGATGTGAATAGGAGGTTGCCAATTCAACTCAACACTAGATATGAACTAGAAATCGTAATAAATACAGATACTATTAAATCTTATACAACAATACCAGATTTCAATCCGATTGATACTTTTTGGTTTGCAGATGTTCCCGGTTTAGTTAATGATTCATTTGCTCAATTGTTTGGAAGAATTAAGGATCTTCCCACCCAGGTTGACTATTATCGATATTTCACTGCAGGACAAGGTGAAAGTATAATACCCGATATTGTGTCAGTTTTCGATGACTTTTTTTTTAATGGGCAGAACTTCAAATTTACCATACCAAAAGCACGTGCACCTGGAGAAGAGTTTACAGACATTTCAGGATATTTTAGAAGAGGAGACACTATTAAAATAAAATGGTGTAATATTGACAAAGCACATTATGATTTTTGGAACACACTGGAGGTAAGTAGAACCCGTCAGGGTCCTTTTTCTAATTATATTCGTATTAAGGGTAATATTGTGAATGGATTGGGAATATTTGGCGGGCAACAATGCGAAACCTATACTTTAGTTGTAATAGAATAATCCCGGACTATGCAATAGGATATCTAAAATTTCTATAAAAGCCTACTATTTTTAGCTCTGGAACAAAAAAGAAATAATCCAAGATGGTAAGAGAAATTCAAGTGGAATTCAGTGATAAAGATGTCAGTGAATGGAAGGGATGAAGTTCTTGAAAGATATGGTAGATAGCAAAGGATTTTAAAATTTTGTGAGCATTAAATCTTCCATAAAGAGAGTCGAATCGATCCTATGACCCTGTTCAAATCATTGAATGTTATTGGATTAGATCGGAGCAGGTAGATTTAGGCATTCAGCGTATTCGAGATTTGTTTGTTCCTTGTTCGGTACCTGCAAGATATAATAATATTAACCCTTACAAATGGCTTAATGATATCCTCCTTAATATAAAGGATCATCCAATAAATCGTATTTCTGAATTATTTCTTCATCATCAACATACCCCGAGTTAAGTTGGCAGTTTGTAACACTGCTCGATATTGACCAAAAATAAATATTTTCCAATTTCCTATAGGCAAGTAATGAATTTAAGTCTAGAGCTTACAAATTAAATTTTACTATTAATAAGCAAGAACGGAATCATTGCTTAAAATGATTTTTACAGAAAAATTACATGAATTCGAAATAAAGCAATACTGATGAGCTTTTTCGTGAAGTTGAAGCGCTAATTCAATTTTTGATTCATCAGTAATTCTTACTATAGGGTGAAGCGCGATTTCTGAAAACTGACCTTCGCTATTGTTTTGCATTTTCAATATTCCGGTAGCTTGGTCTTTATATTCTTTAACAATGATCCCGGCATCCGCACATAGATGTAGATACCAAAGCATGTGACAGGATGAAAAAGCTGAAATAAATAATTCTTCAGGATTGTATTTATTGGAATCTCCTCTGAATTCAGGAGCTGATGAGCCTTCTATGCTTTGAATCTTGCCTGGTAAAGAAATAGTATGATCTCTTGAGTAAGCTTCGTAAGCTGAAGTTCCGGTTCCTATATCACCATTCCAAGTAGTTTCGATGCTAAATATATGTTCTTTTTTCATTACTCAAAATTGTCTATACCTTTTTTAATGTTTGAAAGTATAGTCGAAATATCATTTTTATCTAAAGTTCCAACAGAAATCCGATACCAATCTGAATCTGCCGAAGCTCCAAAAGCATAAAAAGGTACGATGGCAATTTCACAATCATCCAATAAGTAAGAGGTTACATCATGTTGATTTTTGAGTAGTTTGCCTTCTTTCGTTTTTTTATTCACCCAGGGGAATCTAGCTGTTAAATAAATAGCAGCTTGCGGAGGTATTGCGTCTATAGGATACGATTTTAATTTAAGGGAGAGGATTCCGTTATAGAGACTTATTAAGCGATTCTCAATTTCTGGCTTTATAAAATTCATGTATTTGTTTACTGCATTTACATCATTTAAAAACCTTGAAGTTGCAATTTGTTCGGCTTTTGGTGCCCATGCGCCTACGTGAGATAGAATTGCTCTCATTTTAGCGATTACTTCTGCGGGGCCAAAACTCCATCCTACACGTACCCCGGTTCCTGCATATGCTTTTGAAAGTCCATCAATATAGATTACGTACTGCTTTAGTTCAGGACAGACCTCTAGTGGATGATGGTGTTTCGTTTCTCCAAAACAAAGTTGCCAGTACATTTGATCATACATGATATATAAAGGCTTTTTTATTCCTTTTCTTCTATTATTTTCTTCTAACACCAGTTTACAGATTTCGGACAATACTTTTTTCTCAAAAACAGTTCCTGTAGGATTTTGAGGTGAGCATAATGCAAGAAGTGATGCTTCAGGAATGTAATTGACTAAATCAGCAGCGGTTGGCATAAAATTTTTCAGTGCACTCGTTTCAATTTCAATTTTCTTTGCACTTGTGAGATGGCAATAATGATTGTTGTTCCAGGATGGTAGGGCATAGATAACAGAATCTCCGGGATCAAGTAATGTTCTGAATAAAGCATAGATCAAGGGTCTGGATCCACCTGAAATTAGAATTTCCTCAGAATTATATTTTAAATTTAAATTAGATTCTAAAAATGCAGATAAGGTATTTCTCAATTCTGCAACACCATGTGCAGGAGGATAGTTGGTGTGTCCTTCTTGATAAGCATTGATAATTTCGTTTTCTAGTTCTTTGGGTATTGGAAAGAATCTCGGATCAAAATCACCTATGGTTAAATTATAAATACGTTTTCCAAGCTTTTTCTTTTGATTGATTTCATTGTTGAGACGGATAATTTCTGATGGTATCAGAGTAGCTGCCATTTCAGAAACATTATTAATTTTAATTGTTGACATTTCTTATATGCTTCATCAGGTAAAAGCTGCAAAATACTCAATTATTTTTTAATATATATTTTTAATTAAGTTACTTTGTATATGTTTGCAAGATTTAACTTTAAAGCATGGATAGTTCTAATAAACAACGAAATTTCTTAGAAGGACCATTATCGAGATGGCAGGAATTTAGGTATTTGATAGATGTTTCACTTGATATGTTTAATGGGGTGCGAAAATTACATTTTGTAGGGCCTTGTGTGACTATTTTTGGTTCTGCTAGATTTTCTTCTGATAATTTGTACTATAAAGTAACAGAAGAAATCGCTGCCGGTATTTCAAATTTAGGATTCACAATAATGACAGGAGGAGGTCCTGGTATTATGGAAGCTGCAAATAAAGGAGCAAAGGAAGTAAATGGTAAATCTGTAGGTTGCAATATTGTCTTACCTCATGAACAGAAACATAATGACTATCTTGATTATTGGGTTAATATGGATTACTTTTTTACACGCAAGACGCTTTTAATCAAATATTCCTATGCTTTTGTTATTATGCCTGGAGGTTTTGGGACCTTGGATGAATTTTTTGAGGCACTCACTTTAGTTCAAACAGGGAAACTCAATCATTTTCCTCTGATAGTTTTTGGTAAGGAATATCATAAAGATTTAATAGAATTTATAAATGATCTTGAAATGGCAGGTACGATTGGTCCCAAAGACAAAGAATTAATTTATCTCACAGATAGTGTTGAAGAGGTAATCAATATTATTAAACACAATACTGTTATTAAAAGTAAGTTACAGAGGTATAATTCCCCCAAAGCAATCCGATGGCTGTTTGAGAAATATTAATACATTAACTTCTTCATTAGGTTTCGATTTGCCATCGAAATGTACACCAATCAATTCAATAATTGCAGGGAATGAATTGTGGTGCAAAAGGGATGATTTAATTCATCCTATAATTTCAGGAAATAAATTCAGAAAGATTAAAGGGTATCTTGAAGAATTTTATACGCAACAGTATGATAATATAATTACAGTTGCATCATTGCATTCTAATTATGCACATGCAATTTCTTACCTTGCATTATTATTAAAACTTCCATTAAAAATATTCCTTTATGGTTACCCGGACTTAAGATTGAACGCTACGCTTTCAGATCTTAAGGAGTGGGGAATTGATTTTGAAATTATCTCAAGATCTTCGATATCAGGTATTGAAAGAAATTATAGAACGAAATCTACACTCTTTATTCCAGAAGGTGGGGATGGAAAATTTTGCTACTCAGGTATTTGTGATTTGTTAGTAGAATTAAATTCTGATACATCAAATACAGCTATTCTTATTGCATCCGGTACAGGTGCAAGTGTACGGTCTATTTTAGAAAATACTGAATCGACTAAGTTGATTACTTTGTCTCCGGTTAGATCTATCCAATCTAAATTTAGTCATGCCAGACTGATTTGGTTAAATGATATTATAGGTATTCCTTTTGCCGGATATTCAGCTGAGTTGATGTTATTTATTAAAGATTTTTATCAGAAGGAAAATATTCTTTTAGATCCAATATACACTTCACGGTTATTGTTCAATTATTTACATTCTGCATCAAACTTGCCTAAATTTAAAAAAGTAATATTGATTCATACTGGTGGTCTAATGGGTTGGAGAAACTATCTCGAACGTTATCCATATTGTGATAATCAACTTGCAGAAATTGTTAAGAATGAGTTGAAAGAAAGAGTATAATCTAATTTTAAATTGTGAATAGTTTCTGGACAATTATTTGAGTCAAACATAATTGTAATTATTTGAGATTATTATCTTAGATTTTTTATGATAATTACCATATCTGTATTTTATAAAATTTTATTAGAATTAATTGTTCAAATGAATTTATCTCCATGAAGCAATAATTCCACCCATAATAGCCAGAGATATAATCCAATATCCGGAAGTTATGGCTATGTATTTATAATTTCTTCTTTCAAAAAAAGCTCCAACAATGATAATTGGAAGCGTAATTAAAATTCCTCCAATGAAAGCACCATGAAACGAGCCATGTGCAAACGTATGATTTGAAGCAGCTAAATTATTATTATAGTACTCAAGCCAATTCGCTAGCTCAGAACCTGGTTCAGGAATCATAGTCTTGTTGGTTGCATAAAACAAAGCGCCACCAATAAAAGCATCATGAGTCGATATAAGGTTCATGGCCACACTAAGTATTAGTCCAGCAACGAAAGTCATTCCGAAGACTACTGGCATATTCATACTTTTTCCGGATTCGTTAGTCATGCCGGTTTGAATCATCCAAACTCTTCCAAAAACCTTTGGATGGTACCATAGGAATCCAATAATTAGAGGAATTAAGGCAGCAACGATCATTGCCAAATAATTGACATTCATGCAATTGATATTTTGATGTTTTTTAAAAAATGTAAATATAAGCTAGATAGTACTTTTGCTTTAAATCTAATTTAAAATTATTATTCATGCGTCTAGATTAATTAATTTCTGATTTTGTGTCTATTATTTCATTACATCTGATTTTAATTGTTTTAGGATTTTTTTTAAGAAAGTTTCTGATGATCCCGTTGGTTTCAATATTTCCTTTATACTTTTCTAGCTGTTCTTTTAATTCATTAAGATTAAATATTGGTATGTCGTAATCCAAATATCCAAAAAAAGAACAGAATCCATTTTCAATGATTACGATTGATTTTTCTAATTTACTTCTGCCGCAATCTATAATAATGATATCTTCATTAAAGAATTTATTGATTTTCTCATTCATGGTTAAGAATCTTTCATTATAACTTTCTTTAGATTCCCTTCCCTGACAGGCTCCTAAACAGAATCCCATCTGGTTTCTTGTACAGGATTCTCCAATATTGCTTTTATCTCGTTGAATGGATAGGCATAAATTGAATTCATGTATGAGATAATCTAAATACTGTTGTGCATATTTTGAGTTTTTAAATAGGTTTATTGCGATCTTTTTTGATTTAATTTTATCAATATTTTGAATTCGATATTTGTAGTATCCTTCATCGGTAATTTCTAATAGCAATGCCCAATTTTCTTTCTTTACTTTTTGAGCTCTGTTTATTTCCGGATTGTAAATTTTGATTTCCTGAGATTCTAACAAAGAAGCCATGAGCTCTGAACCGGTTATTTTATAAGCAATAGAGTAAACCTGTTGATTCATTTTTGTATTCTTATAACTAACCTCGTTAAAGTGCTGTATAATTCTTGATTTAATATTTTTGCTTTTTCCGATATAAACAAATCTCCCATTATCGTCTGACATATAATATACTCCACATTCTTCAGGAAGACTATCGATCTCTTCTATAGTGACATGGATGGGTAGTTTCGATTGCTGAATCATGCCGCTGACCAAATGTTTTAACCTTTCAGGCTGTTCTTCGATATCAAGCATTCTTTCAAATACTTGCAAGGTTGCTTTTGCATCTTCCATTGCACGATGTCTTTCCTTAACCGGAATATTAAAATGTTTTATTAAGTTGCCAAGCGAGTACGAGTGAAGTCCCGGATAATATTTCTTAGAGAGCTTTACTGTGCATAGTCTTTTTCTAATATACGAGTATCCAAGATTTTTAAATTCTTCTTTAATAAATGAATAGTCAAAGCTTACATTATGTGCTACAAATATGCAACCATGGGTCAAATCAATAACCTCCTTAGCTATTTCATAAAATTTAGGTGAATCTTTAACCAATTCATTAGTGATTCCTGTTATTCTGGTTATCTCATATGGTATTGTGCATTCAGGATTGATCAGTGTCTCATATTGTGCAACAATTCTTTTATTTTCATATACAATAATTGCGATCTCCGTAATTTTGCCAAAATTAAATTGTGTTCCAGTTGTTTCAATATCTATTATGGCAAACCGATTCATATTATGATCTCCAAAAGTAGAGTATTATTATTTCTTGGCTTACTAATTCTTTTTGCATTTTGTCAAAAAAGAAATATGCTTTCATCAGAAGCAAAAACTTTTTTTGCTAACAATTTAATAAATAGGACATTGCCCGCAGATTATAGATTGACTGATTATCTAGATTTGTTAAAGAATAAAAGGATTGCAGTTGTTGTACATCCATGTTCGGTAATAGAGGGTGTTTTCCTAGTAGATACCTTGTTGAAACATAAAATTAATATTGTAAAAATTTTTGCCCCTGAACATGGATTTCGAGGTGAAGCAGATGCAGGTGAACAGGTTCAGTCTGAAATCGATCTAAAAACCGGAATTCCTATTGTTTCGCTATACGGAAAAAATAAAAAACCAGATAGTTCACAATTAATTGATGTTGATCTGGTGCTATTTGATCTTCAAGACGTAGGAGTTCGATTTTATACCTATTTGTCAACGCTGCACTATATCATGGAAGCATGCGTTGAACAAGATAAGGAATTGTTAGTATTGGATAGGCCTAATCCAAATGGACATTATATTGATGGACCTATATTAGAATCAGATTGCAAATCCTTTATAGGAATTCATCCAATTCCCATTGTCCATGGAATGACTTTGGCAGAGCTTGCTCTAATGATAAAAGGAGAAAACTGGATATCTAAGAGTAATGATTTGAAACTTCATATTGTGAAGTGTTTGAATTACTCACGGTTCGAACGATATGTTTTACCGGTAAAGCCATCACCTAATCTTCCAAATGAGCGGTCAATATTGTTATATCCTTCAATTTGTTTGCTGGAAGGGACCATTGTTAGTTTAGGGCGCGGAACAGAATTTCCATTTCAAATTTATGGTCATCCTGATTTTATAACTTATGATACTATTTTTACTCCTCGCTCAATAAAAGGTGCAAAAAATCCACCCTTGTTGAATCAGGTATGTAAAGGATTTAGCTTGCAGAAATGTCCTCTTGATATACTTAGGATTAAAGATTCGATTGATCTTTCGTATATCATAAAGTCTTATGAGGAGCTGGGAGAACGGGAGGACTTTTTTCTAAAAAATGGATTTATAGATTTGCTGATAGGTAATAAAAATTTTAAAAATCAAATTATTTCTAATACTGATCCCGCTATGATTCGAAAATCGTGGAAAGATGGAATTATCAAATTCAAAGAAAAAAGAGAAAGATATTTACTCTATAATTAATAAAGTTGATTGAATTTTATTAATTTATCCGTTGGATATTCGCGCCTACTTTAAAAAAAACAACACCACATTCTTTGAAAGGAGCAGATGGATTTGGCTGATATCTACAGCTTCTTTGGACGTTCATTGCATTTTTTACAAACTTTACGTCTCTGGTTTTCGAAGCTTTAGAATTGTAATTAATGTAAGTAATATTTCCGGCTCTGTTTATACAGATGTTAAAGGCAACTTCCTGCACTACGTTTCCGGCTAAGGTGCCTGGGCTTATAGAGCAAACATCTCTTTTTCTTTTTAATGGTCCTGTGCTTTCAAAATCTACACCAACTCCATCACCTGTGCCTGTCCCTGTTCCGCTTCCTTGGCCACCTCCGGTGCCACCGCCACCGCCGGTACCACTACCTCCGCCTGCGCCTGTTCCTGAACCTGTGCCGGCATCACCGCTTCCTTGACCTGATCCGGAACCTGTTCCTGAACCTCCACTCCCTGGAGTGTCATCATCGCCATTAGACCCGCTATTTGTAGGTCTGGTCGGCGTAGAGGGTATAGGGTTTGTTGGCGTGTTTGTTGTTGAAGTATTGTTTTCAGAAGGCTTACTGACAGGTGGAACTTTTGGAGGGCTTGGTAGTGTAACAACATCTGGTTCAGAAGTTACAACGGGCTTGGGAGCCGGTGTGCTGGGCTTGGGTAATTCTTCAATTGGTACATCTTTAACTTTGCTTTCTTCAGTCGGTTGTGGGGTAGGAGTTTCTTTAGATTCTCCTTGCGAGCCTCCTTCTTTCGTTTCCAGCCCTTCTTTTCCTTTTGACCCACCGCCGTTTTCATATTCTACCATTTCCGGAGCAGGAATGAACTGAACCAAGCTCACGTAGGGAGGAGCATCAGGATCTTCAGGAGGTTTTACTTCAAAGTTAAAGAAGAAAAATATCAAAAGCAGAAGGAGATGAAGAATTGCGGATATCATTCTTCCACGTAAATTATTTGCTTCTACTGTCGAATTATAACTAAAAAAGGAATGCATTTTATATCCGGTTAATTAGATTGTAAAATTACGTTTAAACTTTTGACTTATTATCTATTTATATGTAATATTTTCTTAATGTTTAAATTTGACAATCTGAGCATAGTAAACCAGGCATATTCCAATGGACAAAAGAATAAATTTGATCAGACTACTTATTAGATAACCCAAATCATCTATTGGTTTAAAAATGATTAACGAAATTCCTACTAAATTTAATATAAAACCAAGTATTGAAATAACAAAAAGTAGAAAGCCAATAATCAAGAAAAGACTTTTTTTATTCATTTAATTAGCTAAGTTAAATTAAAGTGTAAATGTATGAACCGATTGTTTTAAATGTGAGTTAAATTTGCACTAACTGAATGCGACAGAAGATTAAGTTAATTGAATGCCCTCGTGATGCAATGCAGGGATTGAGCTATTTTATTCCTACTGACATTAAAGTTCAATATTTGCAAAAGCTCCTGCAAGTTGGATTTGATTCTTTGGATTTTGGCTCATTTGTTTCTGCTAAGGCTATTCCACAAATGGCAGATACTCATGAAGTGATTCAAAAATTAGATCTTACTAATTCGACTACTAAATTGCTGGCAATTGTTGCTAATCGACGAGGTGCGGAAGAGACTCTTGAATATCCTTCAATTCGCAATTTAGGATTTCCGTTTTCGATATCAGAGACCTTTCAGATACGAAATACCAACAGTACAATACTGCAATCTAAAGATAGAGTAAGGTCAATACTTGATCTATGTGTCAAGAGTAATAAGGAATTAATTATTTACCTATCTATGGCATTCGGAAATCCTTATGGTGATGAGTGGAATGCTGATATTCTATCTAAGTATATTTATGAACTGGGAGAATACGGTTGTAAAATATTTGCCTTATCAGATACGATTGGAGTTGCCAATCCCGAAAGCATTTATTATGTATTTGAAAATATCTTACCTTCTTTTCCTGAATTTGAAATTGGTGCTCACTTTCATACGACACCAACTGCATGGAGAAATAAAATTGAAGCGGCTTGTCTGGCAGGATGTACAAGATTTGATGGAGCTATACGAGGTTTTGGGGGATGCCCCATGGCAAAAGACGAGCTTACTGGTAATATGGCAACAGAGAATTTGGTTGAGTTTTTTAGTAAAGATAAATTTAATACAGGCATTGATCAACAATTGTTTCAGAATGCAATGCAGTATTCATCACAGGTCTTTAAGAATCATTTCGAATGAATCTATTATTTCAAGAAATAGAATTTGCTAGTCCAGAATATGATGAAGCATTGGGATTAAGAAATCGAATATTAAGAATTCCTCTTGGTTTAGAGTTTGTAGAATCTCAAATTGAAGAAGAGTTTAATCAATTTCATTTTGTCCTTAAAGATACCACTCAAGGGATTGTAGGATGCCTTGTTTTTAAAAAAATTAAAGAAGATACTTTAAAAATGAGACAGGTTGCAATAGATGATCCTTTTCAATCTAGAGGATGTGGAACATTACTAATATGTAATGCTGAGAAATGGGCAGAGCAAAATAACTATACTTTTATTGAGTTGAACGCCAGGGAATCTGCGGTTGACTTTTATAGGAAACTAGCTTATTCTATTCAGGGTAATAAATTTTTTGAAGTAGGAATTCCTCACTTCAAAATGATAAAGAAATTAAAATAAAATTCAACCTATAAAAAATCCCATGCATATTGCATAGGATCGACAGTTTGGTTTTAACAATAACAATCGGTTTTGTTCCTTGAAGTGAATATATCAATTTTTATGCCAATATAATAAAGCCTAAATTATGCAGTTGAGTTTAGTAATGAATGTTAAAAAGTCCAATACAATAAGGTATCCAAGGAATATTTTATCGCGAACATATTTGACATTATATTGAATAAAGAGTTGTAACTAAGTGTTTGAATATTAAGTAATTAAGATTGGTATTTGAATTTTAATCCCGAAATTTGGTCTTAAGCCAGATTTAGAAAGTTTGAGTGTAAATTCATATTTTATTTAATGGTGAGCTCTTGCTCTGGCAAATGCAAGCTTCATATTGGCCCATCGCGATCCCAATAAGTGATTCATTCCTCTGTCCACGAGAAAACTTCTTGCAATTTTATAAGCACCTTTCATTCTTAATCTCACTGAATTATTAGCTCTTAAGGCTAAAGAAAAACCTGCATCTGTGTATTCAATATGGTGCCAGACTTCACTTGGAATAAATAAAGTTTCTCCATGTGTTAGAGTGGTTTCGTACCCTTCAATTTGTCTTAAAGACGGAAATTTGTTTTCATCAGGATCAATCATATCAACTTCACAAGCTACGGTGAATGGCAGATGGTGTAGAAATTTTGACTGATTTTGATTAAAAAGCAACACCCTCTTGCGAGTTAGAAATTGTGTTAAAAACACATTTGAACAATCAATATCATAATGAATTTTCGTATAAGAGCCCTTGCCGCCAAAGAACATAAATGGATAATCATCTAAAAATCCATCCATGATGGTCAAAGGTCTGATATCTTCAGCTAACTCCGGAATATTTTTTAAAATATTGAATAGAAATATTCTGAGATCAACTGGTTTTTCTCTAATTAACTGAAGATACTCGCCAAATTTCATTTTTAAAGAAGCGTTGAGATAATTCTTTCCTGCCTTGGAAAAACTTGGATCTGCAACTGGAACCATCACCTCTCCGAAATTTTGAATTAAATAATCCCAGGTCCATTTGTTTTTCGCAGGCCATGAGTCAATTAAATCGGTGAAAACAACCGGTTTTTTAAGCGAGAGATATTCTGCTTTAAATCTTTCAGGAGTAATTCCGGAAACTCTTTCTACTTGAACTAAATTCATTTTTAAAATGAGAATTCTATACAAAAATACAATGATTTTTTTTTCAGTTTTAAGAATAGGACACAGAAATCATTAAAATTTTTACGGCTTTTCATAAAAATTACTACTAATTATTTGATTATCAATATAATAATAAGCAATTCATTGATTTTTTTTTTTCATTTGTTATCTTTGTGATAAGTTCTATTTATGACCAATCGATATGAAGGCTTAGGAGTGTCTGCCAGTAAGGAAGAAATCCATAAAGCAATCACTAAACTTGACAAAGGCCTTTTTCCAAATGCATTTTGTAAAATTCTTCCAGATCTCAGTGCAGGATCCGAAGATTATTGTAACATCATACATGCTGATACAGCAGGTACAAAGACTTCTCTTGCTTATTTATATTGGAAGGAAACCAATGATATAAGTATTTGGGATGGTATCGCTCAGGATGCACTGGTAATGAACATTGATGATCTTGCTTGTGCTGGAGTTATTAACAATATTGTGATATCTTCAACAATTGGGAGAAACAAGCATTTAATTCCTGGTGAAATCATTGAAAGAATCGTTTATTCAACTCAAAATTTACTCGATCAACTTCAGAAATTGGGAATAGATATTTATTCCGGAGGAGGGGAAACAGCCGATGTCGGGGATATTGTACGTACTATAGATGTTGGTATAACAGCGTTCGCAAGGATTAAAAGGGATGAAGTTGTTTCGATCAATATTCGCCCCGGTGCATCGATAGTAGGATTTGAATCCTCGGGTCTTGCCAGTTATGAAAATGAATACAACAGTGGAATAGGATCTAATGGGCTTACTGCGGCAAGGCATGATATTCTTGATAAGTCATATCTCACTGATTACCCTGAATCTTGTTCGCCGGAGACGAATCCATCTTTTCAATATACAGGTAAGTACAAGTTAAAGGATTACTATACATCGAATAGTAAAGAATTTGAAATTGGTAAGTTGCTGCTTTCTCCAACACGAACTTATCTTCCTCTGATTCGAAATATTTTAGCTGAACATAGATCTCATGTTCAAGGAATTATTCATTGTACAGGAGGTGCCCAAACAAAAGTTAAAAAATTTATTAAAAAACTTAAGATTGTAAAGGATAATTTATTTGAAGTTCCACCGGTCTTTGAAATGCTTAAAGCTCTTAGCTTATGTTCGGAGCAAGAATTGTATCAGGTCTACAATATGGGACATCGATTGGAAGTTTATATTGAACCACAATATGTGAATTCATTAATAGATATTGCGAAGTTGTATAACATTTCTGCAAAAGTTATCGGTTATACAGAGGAATATCATAAAGAAGAAATAGTCATTAAGACCGGTCAGTCACAATATTTTTATTGACCATTGCTGATTCATCGAATCTAAAATGAACAGCTAATGCAATTGAATAACATTTATTCAAGAATAATAAACCTTAGGGAAATAGATTTTAATAAGCTATGTATTGAAATTTTTCAATTTCAAGCTGAGCATAATCCAATTTACAATCAATATATTAAATTATTAAAAAGAGATATATTAAAAATTCATACAATTGAAGAAATTCCTTTTCTGCCGATTCAATTTTTTAAGACTCATCAAATTATTTCTGGGAATTGGAATTGTATGAATTATTTTGAATCTTCCGGAACTTCTGGAAGTATAAGATCAAGGCACTATATTAAGAATAGTAGTTGGTACGATAAGATAACACTGGCTATATTTAGTAAATTAATACTTAGCAACGTTAAAAGTAAATTTATCTTCTGTGGACTTTTGCCCGGTTATTCTGAAAACCCAAATTCGTCGTTGATTAAAATGCTTAATGCTTTGTCCAGTGAATATAATGATGGCAATCAACCAATGATTTTTAATGATATTTTTTCATTAACGAATTTTGTACTCAATCCACCTGACCCATCCGTTAAAATCATCATATTTGGTGTCAGTTTTGCCTTATTTGACTGGGCGCTTGAATTTCAATGTAACAAAGAAATGATTATTATTGAAACAGGAGGAATGAAAACGGATAAGCGCTCGATATCCAAAAATCAAATTTATAAACAGCTAAAATTGTCTTTTAAAAATACAGTTATTTGTTCGGAGTATGGAATGACAGAACTGTTTTCTCAGGCATATGCGTATGATGGAATGAAGTACCGTACTCCGCCCTGGATGAGAGTGCTTGCAGTTTCGGTTGATGATCCCTTTTGTTTATTGGTTTCCTGCAAAAGGGGAAGAATTAATATTATTGACCTAGCCAATGTGGATACTTGTGCTTTTATTCAAACTGATGATACTGGAATTGTCTATGGGAAAGAGTTTGAGATATTAGGTAGATTGCAAGAAGAAGAATTGAGAGGCTGTAACTTTATGATTGATTAGAAAAAAAAAGACCATGATTGGGATCACAGTCTTTGGTTGATTTTTGGGAAAACCTATTTCAAATTAATTTTTTAGTCAACTTAATCAAGGGAAACTAAATCAAAGAAGGGCTTATCTGTTTTAGGGGCGAAGCATTAATTTATCTCATGAACTGATTATTGTTAAAAGCAATTACCTAAAATTATAATAAACCAAACCATTTTATGCGATAAGCCCTTTCTTTGGATCCCATTTCAAAAATTCAAATCAAGCAACGACTGGTAACTTTTTAACAGTTTCGTTGATACAAAGATGCAGGGTGAGCATTACCTGATATTCAATGAAAATACTGATTTTCTAAAATTCAGGGTTTTCCCTAGTATTTTAGAGCAAGTCAGAAACATTTGTATTCTCCAGAGGAATTACGATATAGGTAGAAGTTCCTTTGTTGGGTTCTGATTTAATGCTTAACTCTCCTTTTAAATAGTTAACCCTGGATCTTATGTTGTCTAAACCCATTCCTTTCTGGATTTTGGACTCATCAAATCCTATTCCATCATCTTCAACTATGATTTCCAATTGATCTTTGTTTTGAATAAGTTGAACAAGAATCTCATTTGATTTAGAGTATTTCGACGAGTTGTTAACTAATTCTTGTACAATACGGTAGATATGTGTTAAAACAGTTGGTTCAACCGGAAGTTCTGAATCAATTCCCCAGGACTGAAAGATGATATTTATTTTATTGTTCTCAAAACGATTAAGCAGGTCCCGTATAGCCTCGGTAAGCCCCAATTCATCTAAAGCTCCGGGTTTCAGGTCAAATGAAATATTTCGTACTTCTGCGCACGCTTCATCAATGAGATCATGTACCTTGGAAATTTCAGATAAAGTACCTGGACTTAACTCTCTCTGAGAAAGATTGTCATAACGTAATTTGATTGTTGATAAAATACCTCCAAGGCTGTCATGGAGATCTTTGGCAATTCTTTCCCTTTCTTCTTCTTGTCCCTTAATCATGGACTCCAAATTATTGAGTTTGATTGAATTTTCTAGCTCTTTGATTTTCTGTTTATTAATCTGCTCGTTCTGTCTGAGTATTATTTCGCTGGTATTTAATTTTTGCATGTAGAAACGAACAATTAGAAATACTGCTAATAGGATTGCTGCTACGGTAATCAAAAGACCAATATTTGCAAATGAAGATCTTCTTGATTTTAATTCAAGCAATCGGTTGTCCTGTGCCAATTCAATTTTTTCATTTCTAAGGACTTTATTAGAAAAAACTTTTTCAGATTTTAATAAATTTTCGTTTTGATTAATTTTTTGAAGAGAGTCCTTTTTTGCTATATAGTTTAATAGAAGTGTATTTGCTTCTTCAAATTTTTTTTGGGCGCTGAGGCAAAGATGAATTTTATAGAGTAACTGTGCCTCGTTATTCAGATAGTGTAACTCCTGGCATAACTCTAAGCATTTCTCGTATTTGGAACAGGCAAGTACAGGCTCATCGTTTCGAGCATAAATGTCTCCATATCCCTCAAAGCACATAACCTGCAAGTCTTTCAGATTATTTTCTTTTGAAAATTTTAATGCGGACTCAAGTTTATCGAGATTAATAAGGAGGTTTGATTCTTTTAATAGTATTGCCTGCAGAAGTAAATGTTCGTTCTTGCAGAGTGGATTATTTGATGTTGGTTTTTCGAATTCCGTTTGTCCCAAGAAGTAATGGGCCATCTCTGGATTATTCATTTTGTAATATACAAAGGAGAGTAAATGGCAGGTTCTTACATAATCCAGGTTTAAATTGTTCTGTTTGTAATACAGCTGACAATATTCCAGATTTTCAACGGCTTTGGGGTAGGATCCCAGAATATAATAAATTTTTGCTAGCTGAAATCTTCCGGAATGTGCTCTATCTCCATCTTCGTTTTCAAGATTTAATTCGATAAAAAGAAGCAGTGGGATAATGGAACTGTCGTAATGAAAGCGGTCTAAATAATACTTATAGATCTGACTTAGACTATCAATTCTTGGATCATTTACTTCTGTAATTTTTGAAAAAATACCACCCTGATTATATGCATATTGACTGCAAAACCAGATAGACAGACAGATGATTACCCGTTTGTTCATGGAAAGGCAAAGCTAACATCAGTAGAGTCACCAATAATCAGGGTATTCCATGAATTTTAATTCATATTTAAAAATTAATCTAGTAATCTGTGTTCAATTGTAGCACGAACTAGCCCGGCAGTATTTCGGACATTAAGCTTAGAAATGAGATTGCTGCGATGAGATTCGACCGTTTTTTGACTAATAAACAAAGTATCAGCAATTTCCTGGGTTGTATGTTCCTTGACGATCAGGGCTAATATTTCCTTCTCTCTACGGCTAATTTTTGGAACCAGAAATGAGTTTGATTTCTTTGCGGGTGATTTTTTTAAAATCTTATTCATCAGAACATCTGTTACCTCCTTGCTATAATAGCTTTCACCGATAGCAAGAGTTTCAATAGCTTTAACAAGTTCGGTTCGATCCGTATTTTTTAAAATGTAGCCTTTAGCACCATTCTTTAATACTTCAGTTACAAAGCTTTCTTCATTGTACATTGAAAGCACAAGGATCTTAGTTTGTGGAAATGATGCGGTAATTGTTTTGCTTAGGTCTATTCCATTGATCTCAGGAAGGTTAATATCCAAAAGGAGCACATCAGGTGAGTTTCTTGCTACCATGTCTTCAACTTCTGATCCGCTGTAACACTTATCAGTTAGCTGAATTCCGGCTTCCATTTTCAATATTGACTCAATACCATCAACAAACATGGCATGATCGTCTGCGATACAAACTTTGATCATATTTGGTTTATTAAATAAAAAGGGAAGAGTTGCATGAACAAATAATTTTACTCCATGCAAGTGTAAAGATATTCCTTTTAGTCAAAATTTACACTTTTATTGGACAAATTATTGAATATTGAATTTCTCAATAAGTATCAAATGCTCAAAATCTTTAACCAGGACTTATGAATTTGAATATTCCTGATCATTTAAAATATTTTACCAGTTCATATTCTTAAATCATATTCGTTCTGACATTTAATTCTATAAAGTAAGGTGATTAGACCATAATTATCACGCAACTAACTTATTAATTTGTTTTATTCAGTTGATAGATAAGTGCTTTCATATCTTTTGGATAAGGAGCTTCAAATGAGTATTTTTTGGAATTGTACGCAAATGAAATACTATAGGAATGTAGGGCTGTTCGCTGGAGAATTGGTTTGAAGTTTTCTTCGTTTTTTGACAATTTTGAATGTCTCTTAAGGTCATGAATGTTAATTGTCTGAATGTTTCCATAAAATGGATCGCCAATAATTGGACATCCAATATATGAAAGATGAAGTCTGATTTGATGAGTGCGTCCTGTTTCTGGCTTGCATTCCAAAAGTGAAAATTTTTTCCAATTCTGAATTAATTTAAACTTAGTTATTGATTCTTTTCCTTTTGGATGGATGGTCATTAGCCCAGATTTTGTGTGAGAGTGTGATATTGGCGCATTAATTATTCCGCTATCCTCTGGAGGCAAACCTTCGCAAATTGCATGATATCTCTTATCAATGTCTCTGTTCTCAAATTTTTCATTCAGTACACGGTGCGTTTCTGCATTTTTTGCAAAAATAATTGTACCTGAAGTGTCTTTATCTAATCTGTGTACCGGAAGAATAGACTCATAATTCTGAATTAACATAGAAGCTAAATTAACTTTCTCAAGATCAAATCGATCTGGAATGCTTAATATTCCAGATGGTTTGTTCAAGATGAGAAAATCAGAGTCTTCATAGAGTACAATAGATTTTAATAAACTTGCATTATGTTCCGACATTATTCGATATAGTGTTCATTTATTTTATTTACAGTCGTATTGTCAAATAGATAATAATGTATAAATAACGAGCCGTTCAATATTCCTTTTATTTGACCTGGTGCGATGGATGAATTTTCTATTTTTATGTTACTTCTATCCTTCTTGTGCATAAGGTAGAAAGTGGAAACAATGCTGTTAAGATAAGCTTCAAGTACTTTTATAGTTAGCTTCGGTTCTCCTGTTACTAAGTACTTAACAGCAATCAAGAAATCTAAAATAAATCGAAGTGGTAGTAAAGCAATCAGATAAATATAGGGCACATTCTTAAAAAGGGTACACAGGTTATTTTTAAAATTTAAATATAATTTGTTTGGATTCTGATATTCTAGGGTTCCCCCTCCCAGATGATAAACTTCTGATTTAGGTTCATACCATATTTTACCTCCTGCTCGTTGAATTCTCCAGCATAGGTCAACTTCTTCCTGATGGGCAAAATAGTCAACATCAAATCCTCCCAATGACTTAAACATTGCGGCATTAACCAACATTGCGGCTCCACTGGACCAAAATATTTCTTTTGCTATATTATATTGGCCTTCATCTTTTTCAACATGTGACAACATTCTGCCGTAGGCGAAAGTGTAACCCAATAAGTCCATCAGTCCGCCTGCGGCACCTGCATATTCAAAAAAATCAGGCTGTCTTAATGATTTGATTTTCCCCTGTACTGCCATATTCAGAGGATCTGATTTAATTCTTTGTATAAGGGGTGTTATAAAATCATTCTTTACCTCAATATCAGAATTCATTAATAAATAATAATCCGCATTTATTTGTCTAAGTCCTCTATTATAACCTTCTGCAAATCCGTAATTTTTTTGCAAGATTATTCTTTTTACTTCAGGGTAATTGTATTGTAGAAAATTAATACTTTCATCAGTTGACGCATTGTCAACTACATATAATTTAGCATATGGAGGCAATATGGAAAATAGATTTGGAAGGTATTTTTTTAAGTAATTTTCACCATTAAAGTTTAGAATAACTACTGCGACACTCGGAACATTTTTATAATAAGGATAAGTCAAATGAAATTTACCTAATTCAAGATCAATGGCTGAACGATCTTTTTTTATCTGGTCAACCAGTTTATTTATATTTTCAAAATGCTGATCAGGCCTAATGAATGATACAATCTTTACTTCCAGATTGTCACCATAAATATATCCTTCAAAATCTATAAGATGAATCTCGATGGTTTGATTCAGATTATCACCAAGAGTCGGCCGGGTACCAACATAAAGCATTGCATTATAATCAGTTTCGTTGTAATTTGCCAATGCGGCATATATTCCTGGATTAGGAAGTAGCTTTTCTCCTGCGGCAATTTCAAGATTTGCAGTAGGATATCCTATGGTAGAACCAATTTGCTTACCTCTTACAACTTTGCCGGAGAAATGATAAGGTCTACCCAGTTGCTGTGTAGCTGTCTTATAGTCATTGTCCATTATAGCTTTACGGATACCACTTGATGATATTTTTATATTATTCTCTTCTTTTTTATTTATCTCAATTAGTTTAAAACTTCCATTGTCGGCATACTGTCTTAGTAATTGAATATCACCTGTACTGTTGATACCAAACCTGTGATCGAAACCTATTATTAAAGTATGAGGATTGAAATATCTAATCAGAAAATTTTCAACATATTCTTCAGGAATCAATTGAGAGAACTCTAGATTGAAAGGTACAATAACCAGGTAATCAATTTCTGATAATGAAAATAATTGAATCTTCTCATCTTTTGAAGAAAGCAATTGTTTGCTTCCTTTTAAGTGATCTAATACTATTTTTGGGTGTGGATCAAATGTAATAACAACGGATTCTCCTTGATTGACTTTAGCTTGAATGATTAGTTGGTTAATTATTTCCTGGTGGGCCTTGTGAAAACCATCAAATGCACCAATGGTTACAGCAGAGTTTTTAAAAGAAGGAATTGGATCCTGTCCAAAATGAATTAGCTTCATATGTTGTGGCAAAAATAACAAATTTAACTTTTATATGTTGTATTCGTTATCGCAAGCAAGAACTATAAATAAGGGCTAAAATGGAAATATTGGATAAGATAATTGAGATTTTAGAAGGAATTAAAGAGCCAAAAACAGGTCAATCGATAACACTGCTTAAGATGATCAGAGATCTTAAAGTTGAGAATGAGAATATTTACCTTAATATTTACTTGCCTTCTTCAGATTATCCTTTTAAGTCTGAATTGTATTCGGCCATTCATGATTTGCTGAATAAAGAATTTCCGTTGCATAAAGTTCATGCTCATTTTGTCAATAAATCAGCCTTTTCTGAAGCGCCTAATTTGTTATTACCTCAAATTAAAAATTTCATTGCAATCGCATCGGGAAAGGGTGGTGTCGGAAAGTCAACTTGTTCTGTAAATCTTGCAATTGCCCTTCAGAAGCTTGGATTAACAGTAGGGCTACTCGATTGTGATTTATACGGTCCTTCATTGCCTACAATGCTTGGAATCCAAAGTTTAAGACCAAAAGTGCAAAATATTCAATCCCAAAATAAATTAGTTCCTATTGAAGTTCATGGTATTCCTTCGCTTTCATTGGGTAATATTATTGAGCCGGAACAAGCGGTGGTATTAAGAGGTCCTAGGTTAGCCGCTATTATTAAGCAGTTTTTTCAGGATGCCCTCTGGCCAGACCTTGATTATTTGGTGATTGACCTTCCGCCTGGCACAGGAGATGTTCAACTAACACTTGTTCAGACTATTCCTTTAACAGGCGCAGTAATAGTTACAACGCCCCAGCAAGTCGCGGTCATAGATGCTATAAAAGCAAGCAATATGTTTCTAATGGATCAGATTGCTGTGCCGGTTTTAGGTGTTGTAGAAAATATGTCATGGTTTCAACCTTCTGATATGCCAGATAAAAAGTATTATCTTTTTGGTGAAGGTGGAGGGGAGCGTTTGGCTGAGCTAACTGAATCAAGTTTTTTTGGAAAGATTCCGATTATTGAAAAAATCAGAGAAAGAGCGGATTCCGGAAAAGTTTTTGAGGTAAATTCGGATGAAATATACGGTAAAATTTATCTGGAAATTGCCGAGCGTATCCATAAAAAAGTAACCCTTAGGAATATGATGATGATGCCCACCAAAAAAGTAGAACAAGCATAAAATCAATGGTTAAAGACAAAAACTATTTGATTCATAGAATCAGGCAAAAACAAAATTTTCTTTGTATTGGACTCGATCCGGATTTAAGTAAGATTCCTGATCAATTTAAATGTTCTTCAACGCCTTTATTGGATTTCTGCAAATTGGTTGTTGAGAGTACCAAAGATCTGGCTGTTGCATATAAAATCAATATCGCTTTTTTTGAGAATCACGGAGCTTCAGGTTGGGAGCAACTGGAACTCTTGTTAAATACTATCCCAGAAGAATGTTTTGTAATTGCAGATGCAAAACGTGCGGATATTGGTAATACTTCTTCCCAGTATGCAACTTATTATTTCAAAAAACTTAATGTTGATGCTCTCACCTTGCATCCTTATATGGGAGTAGATTCTATTCAACCATTTTTAAACTTTGCTGATAAATGGTCGGTCATTCTAGGGCTTACTTCTAATCCGGGTAGCGCTGATTTTGAGAAGCTCAAAATGGAAGATGGTACATATTTGTTCGAAACAATTCTTGAAAAATTTAAAAATGCTGGTGATATCAATCAATTGATGTTTGTCATAGGCGCAACGCAGGGAGATCTTATGAAGAAAGTTAGATCCATAATTCCTGATCATTTTCTATTGATTCCTGGTGTTGGAGAGCAGGGAGGAGATTTGAATGAGACCATTACTAATTTACGCAACCAAGACGAGGGAATATTAATCAATGTAAGTCGTAAAATATTGTATCCAAATGGTCTAAATACAACAATACAAGATATCAGATCTTCAGTTTTGAATTATGCGACTGCAATGAAAAAATACTTTTAACCCAATTTTTACGGTTAAATTTCTATTACGAGCCAAAATTCCTTTAATCTGAAGCATTTTCTCATGCCGCTTTCGCGGTTCCTCTACTGGTCATGCTGTCGCAAGCCATTGCGCCTTGAGCAAAGCGTTTCGACAACCTCAACATAATGATGACATGTCTGCGGTAAAATCTTTCTGTGATCACCTGTTTTTATAGTACGCTTGATTCTCACTATTAAAATCGACAGGAAAATTTGGGTTAAGAGATTGTGCTAAGAATATTATTTTGAAAATGAAAACAATTCTATGCATAACATTCGAAGGAATTAACAGATGTCTTGAATATTAGTAGCTTCCCCAATATCTCCTAAGAAACCACTCAGTGCTTAAAAGTATAATTAATATAATTAATAACCATTTGTGATCTATTATTTGACGGATATCAAGATTTTGAAAATGGATGGGTTTGTTTTTATCTTCACTAAGTAAAATTTCAGTTAAAGAATTGATTTCGGACTTGTCAAATGATTTTCCACCTGACTTCTCCGCAATTCCTCTAAGTAAATCGGGTCTTGCAACGAGATTATTCAATTCAATATCTTCTTCCTGAACAGTAAATCTTCCATCTGAATTTAATGTTTTATTGTTCCATGTTGTTTTTGCCGAATAGCTATACTCTCCGGGAGATAATGTTCCTATATTCAATTCGTAATAATTCTCTTTTTTACCTAAGTTGAACTCATAATTTTTAGAATCATTTGATTTTATTTCAAGTCTTACATCAGAATTATTTACTCTTTCGTAGCTGTCATTGTACAATTCAGCGTTGAAAATCAGAGATTCAGTTTCGCTCAAAACATTTTTGTTTGGAGATGCTTTGAATTTTCTTCTATCTTCTTTGTTAGATGAGTATTGGATTATTTTAGAAATAATCTCATTGAAAGCTTCAAAGTTGCTGGTTTGCGAATAGTTATTAAACTTCCATTTCCAAATTCCTTCTCCGCAGATAATACCTGATTTAATCCCATTGTAATCCTTCAATAATATTAAGGGATACTTAGTATCAATTTTTCCGATTCTCTGATGAAATAAAACATAAGCATCTGAGTTAAGCTCATAGTTTCCAAAGATAGCATTGATGGGTGGAAAGTTAGTGGCAATATTGATCGTCTGATCAGATAGTGTAAAGAGGTTAAAATTTGTATGGTATATAGCCTGAGCTTCATTGGGGCTGTTGCCGGAACCATTAATCTTGATAAGGTCTTGAGATTTATTAAATTCTGATAGATTAACAGCTTGTCCCAGCATAAAAATTCTGGCCGTCTTACTTGCATTAATACGATTAAGAATAAGGTTTATATTTTGGGTGCTGGTCGGAAGTTGGTGAAAAATTACAAGATTGTAAGATTCGACTTTATCCGGAATGGCTGGGGCAAACTTAATATCTACTTGATAGTTTTTATTGGATTCAAGAGAGGTTTTTATTGCTGATAAGTCAGGATGAGGACCCAAAGCATAAAATAAAATCTTTTTTTTAGCATCAAGAACTTCTATGAAGAACTGACGCGAATTATTGTTGATATTTCTTTCACCATCAATTTTGCTTAATCTTGCTCTGTATTTATAAATGCCCGGATTGCCGGCGTTATGCACAATTTCCTTCGTAATGAAAAAGTTGTCCTTATCAATTTTTTCTTTGAATTCTTCGATTTTGTTCCAGACATTCCCTTCTTGTCGTTCGAGTATAAATTGAATTTGTTCATCTTTAGCTTTCCAGGCTTGAAGATCAAACTGACAAGCAAATTTATCCCCTGAGTAAATAATTTCATTATGATATTCTCTTTGAATAAGTATATCTTTTTCTTGTGTGCTGTCTCCGTGGAATAAAGTATAAATGGGTGACATCTGAGTAAGTCGATTGTAGTATGGATTCTTACCGGAATTGTAGATTCCATCAGATAGGAGAATGACGGATTTCAATAATTGAGGATCTGCTTCGTCACTGATTTTTTGAAAGACATTATCAATACTTGTTCTTTTTGCGTTATTTTTATCGATAGCATTAGAAGACACATCTGAAGCAAAGTATAGGGTCTTTATATCATATTTTTCACTAAGTACCTTTTTCGCATTTTCTAAACTTCCAGTATATTGTTTAAACCAATTTGAATCTTGGTTAAGCATGGATTCACTTTGATCAATTGCTATATAGGTTTGAGGTTTTTTAATCTCGGTTTGGAATCTTTTTAAAATTGGATTTAAGAGTAATAAACACAGGAATAACAAACTTAATCCTCGAACAACAGAAAGGAGAAAACGTTGCCATTCTGGTCTGTCATGAAGACTCGTGCTTTTATAATACAGAATTAATGCGCCCGCAATGGCTACCAAAAGACTAAGTAATAGATAATATTGTGGATATTGAAAACTAAGTTGACCCATTCTACGTTAAAGGAGGTGCAAAGATGATAAATTAAGAAAATTTATTATAATTATTTTTTAAGAGTAATATTTTGTTATTCAATGTTTTATGTGATTGTTTGGGAAAGTAAAATTTGTTTTTTACAGGATGAAAAATTTTAATTTACGTATTCATAATCAGCTATTAAGATACCTTATTTTTCTTCTGGCTTTATTCGAATTCAATACAACAGCTAATGCAGGACAATTGTTGATTCCGATGGATTTAAAGCAGGTTAATCATCTTAAGGCCTATGGCATTACTTATTGGGTTATTGCTCAAAACGTAGATGCATACTGGTTACTTAATTATAGGGGAGGGAGTTTTGTGATTCCAAATGTAGATCTCATTGAAAAGGAATGCAAAACAAGAGGAATTACTTATGAAGTTATAAGCGATGCGGAATTTAACCGAATTCGATCCGAAATCAATCATCCCGAAGTCAATCAGGATGTTATAAAATTAGAGAAAGCACCTAAAATTGCAGTTTATACTCCTGAAACGAATGAAAAAGGAGAAAGAATTCAACCCTGGGATGACGCAGTAACTTTGGCGTTAACCTATGCGGAAATACCCTTTGATAAAATTTATGATAAAGAAATCATCGGTGGAATGTTGGCCAAATATGATTGGTTACATCTTCATCATGAGGATTTTACAGGACAGTATGGGAAGTTTTATGCAAATTATAGTGCACACGCTTGGTATCATGAAAATCAGGAGAAACAAGAGCGCGTAGCAAAAGAATTAGGCTTTACAAAAGTTTCTTTATTGAAACTCGCGGTTGCAAAAAAGATCAAAGATTATGTAATGGGTGGTGGGTTTCTATTTACCATGTGTTCTGCTACAGATTCATACGATATTGCATTAGCGGCTGAAGGAGTTGATATTTGTGAAAGAATGTTTGATGGAGATGGAATGGATCTTAATTCTGACGGCAAATTAAACTTTAATAATACTCTAGCTTTTAAAAATTTTACCTTAGTAAAGGATCCCTCTACTTACGAGTTTTCTTCAATAGACAATAACTTTGGAAGACTTGTTAAGCCCGAACAAGACTATTTTAGTTTGTTTGATTTTTCTGCAAAATGGGACCCAGTTCCAACCATGCTTACACAGAATCATACAAGGACTATTAAAGGATTTATGGGTCAAACAACAGCCTTCAAGAAAGAGTTTGTTAAGCCAGAAGTACTTGTTATGGGTGATAACAAAGCAGCTGATGAGATTAGATACATTCATGGCACATTAGGGTATGGTACATGGACGTTTTATGCCGGTCATGACCCTGAAGATTATCAACATCATGTTGGCGATCCTCCGACAGACCTGAGTCTTCATCCGAATTCGCCAGGCTATCGATTAATATTAAATAACGTATTATTCCCTGCTGCTAAAAAGAAAGAAAGAAAAACTTAGTTTTTACCTATTGGTTTGCTATTATTGCAGTAAGAAAATACTTAAAGATGCATGAGTGCATATTGATTACAGGGGAGATTATAAATTTAATTTAATAAGTCTATGAGAAGAACATCTATACTTTTAATAATCTTATATTTTATCTACATTGGTACAACGGTCGCAACGGCTCAATCTAGCATTAAACAGGATAATCGTCAATTAAATGCAGTGTATGGAAATATTAGATTTACATTAGGTCAAAAATTTAGTCCTGGTGGACATTTGGCATTTGTATTTGAATTTATTAATTCAATTGGATTTAGCTTGGATTTAAAAGGAGGAGTACTTTATAATAAGAATAAGCCAGATGATTATAGATGCGAACCCTTTTCATTTAGTACATGTGAAAAACAAAGTTATTATGGATTTGATTTAAATTTTAGAAAATATTCTTTTAGCAGTTCTCGAAAAACAAAGTATGGATTCAATATTGGACCTAGTTTGGAAATCTTTCAATTCTTAGAATATAAAAAATTGAAAGCAGGAGAGTATGAAGTTTCTTATAAACATGTTACTGCTCCAGGATTAAATCTGAAAGGTGATATCATTTTTGTACCCGGAAGATTTTATGGTTTTGGAATAGGGTTGAATGTCAATCTTAATTTAAAACAATCTTATGTATTGTTAGAACTCGGACATAGTATCGGAAAGGTCAAAAGTAAAGTTGTAAAGAAAGAATAACGAAAATAATCAATTGATTTTTCTGTTAGATTGATAATAAATGCTGATCTATAATAATTTTTCCCGTTGGATTTCTCTTAAGGGTACAAGCCGCAATATCCGGATCATGTTCGAAGATAATAATGCTGTTTTTTTCAACACAACGATTTAAGTGAAATTGTTTTTCCTTTAGTGTCAATAGTGGCTGAACATCATAAGCCATTACATAAGGAATGTTGATATGATGTGAAGATGGAATTAAATCAGTCGGATAAAAATAATTATTTTCCTTACATTGTATTTCAATTGCCATAAGTGCCTCCGTGTGACCCGAACAATAATGGATATAAATTCCTGGTAATTGTGGGATCTCAGATTTTTGATCTAGAAAACGTAGTACGCCATATTCCTGAAGCGGAACAAAATTTTCTTTTAGAAATGAATTTTTTTCTCTTTCATTAGGATACATTGCCCAATCCCAATGTTGACTATTGCTCCAGTATATAGCATTCGGGAATGCAGGAATCAACTCATTATTTGTATTTTTAACTACAGCGCCTCCGCAATGATCAAAGTGTAAATGGGTAAGAATGACATCAGTTATATCTTCAGCTCTTACTCCATAATATTCAAGGCTTTTCATTAAATCCTGATTGCCATGCGGGTAAAAATGAGATCTGAACTTGTCATCCTGCTTGTTACCCATTCCGCAGTCTATGAGTATGTTTTTATTATCTGTTTTTAACAACAAACAACGAAGCGCCCAAGTACACATGTTGTTATCATCTGCAGCGTTGAGTTTGTTCCACATACTTTTAGGTACAACTCCAAACATTGCGCCACCATCAAGCTTGAATAATCCAGTATCAATTGTATGAATAGAATGGATCATACTTCTTGTAAGAGTGATTTTATTTGTAGCATTTTTAACAAAGTCAAAGCAGATTCTTCCCCTTTGTTGCCTAGTTTGCCACCAGAGCGGTCGATGGCTTGTTTTTTTGTGTTGGTCGTAAGGACGCCAAATATAACCGGTTTAGAGTATTGGATAGAAAGCTCCATAAATGCGTGTGAAATCGAATTATTGATATACTCATCGTGTCTGGTTTCTCCTTTGATTACACAGCCAAGTCCGATAACACCAGTAATATTCTTCTTTTTTAATAATAATGACACGGTTAGGGGAATTTCAAATGCGCCTGGAACCTTAATAATTATTAATTGGTCTTGAAGTTTATGCTTTTCAAATACAGATCGGGCTGCCCGCATTAATGATTCGGTAATCTCCGTATTCCATTCTGAAACGACAATCCCTATTCTAGCCTTACTGGAAAGTTTAAGATGAATAAATTGATTTTTGGCAGAAGGTAATTTACCTGCCATTCTTCTTATTGTTGTAATCTGATAATAAAACGATCTATTCCATTAGCATCAGGAGCGCCGGGATAACGATCTCTTATTTTTTCAAAAGCCTTCAATGCACCTTCTTTATCGCCCTGGCTTTCTTTCAGTACTCCCAATTTTTTTAAAACCATAGGAGTCAAGAAGTCATTTTCATTGATTGTAGAGGCTTTCTCATAATATCCGATAGCAGCTTTATAATCATTCAGATTGGCATTGACATCTCCCAAGCTACTGTATTTGATGATCGGAGTAATTTTTCCATTGGGTTCGAAATCTTCAAAATAAGTTTTTGCTTCTTCATAATTTCCTAACTGAAGATTGCACAGACCGGCATAATATTTAGCAATATTACCGGTTTTTGTTCCTCCGTAATTTTCGGCAATTTCTTTAAAACCAGCAAAACCTCCACCAGGATTATTTAACGCAAGATCAAATGAATCTTTATTAAATAAAAATTCAGCCTGGTACATTTGTTCTGCGGCTTCGATATTTTGGGGTTCCTGATATAAGTATTTATAAGCTAAATAGCCTCCTAAAATGGCAACTAAAGAACCTAGAACCAGAAAAATCTTGGGTCTGTTTTTATCGAAAAAAGTTCCAGCATTCCTAGTAACTGTGCCCAAATCTAATAAAGTGTCAGCTTTAGAGCCTGATTGATTACTTTTAGAGCTCTGTTGAAATCTGGATCTGTATCCCTTTGTCATTTTTTTCTATATTTTTTCAAAAAGAGTCGCAAAGTTAAGAATATCCTGTCATTTAGCCCGAAATATGTTGAGCCTTAATGAATTATTGACAGTTAACTATTAATCCTTTATGTAAGGATAATCCTGTTGTACATAATTGTCTTCATAAAGCCCTTCAGGAGCCGGATAAGCAGACTCTTCCGCAAATTTAATGGCGTCGTCAATTTCTAAATGAATTTTATCTTTAATGGATTGAATTTCCATAGCATTAGCAATGTTTTCAGTCAAAATCCTACTCTCAGTTGTTATTACCGGATCAAGAGTCTTGTAATATTCAAGCTCATCCTTGCTTCGATAATTACCCGGATCTGACACGGAATGCCCTCTATAACGATAGGTATTCATTTCTAAGAAAAAAGGTCCGCTTCCTTGTCTGCAGTACTTCGCCGCTTCAATTAAAGATTCATGTACAGCAACTGGATCCATCGCATCAACCGGTTTGGAAGGCATGTCAAATGCAGCACCAATTTTATACAATTCGTGTACATTGCTTGTACGTTCAATACTAGTTCCCATTGCGTAACCATTATTTTCAACAAGATATATAACGGGTAATTTCCAGTTCATAGCCATGTTAAAAGACTCGTAAAGAGCTCCCTGTCGGGCAGCACCATCTCCAAACATGGTTACACAAAGAAGATCAGTACCTTTGTATTGTTCAGCGAAAGCAATACCTGTTCCTATTGGTATCTGCGCCCCAACAATACCGTTTCCACCAAAAAATCTATGCTCTGCCGAAAAAAAATGCATTGAACCACCTTTACCCTTAACACAGCCAGTTTCTTTTCCAAATAATTCTGCCATACAGGAACGACTGCTTATTCCCCTGCTTAGAGCAATTCCATGCTGTCTATAAGCGGTAACAACCGCATCTTCTTTTCTGATCGCAGTAACGAGTCCGGCAGCAATCGCCTCTTGACCGATATATACATGACAAAATCCTCGTATCTTTTGTTGGGAATAAGCCATTAGTGTTCTTTCTTCGAATTTTCTTATTCTATACATAACCTCAAACCATTGAAGCCAAATCGATTTGTCATAACTATTGGATTTGGAGTCCTGCTTTTTTGTTGTTTTTGGCTTGCTAAGTACTTCTGGCATTCTTGAATTTTGCACAAAATTAAGCCATTTCATCTAACTTCGCAAACCGTTATCAATATGATCTTTAAGAAAATACTATTTGCGCAGTTTAAAAATTTAAATGAACTTTCATTTAATCCAAAGCCGGGAATTAACTTTATCATTGGCAATAATGGTGTTGGAAAAACGAATATACTTGATGGAATCCACTTCTGTTGTATGACCAAAAGTTATTTTCATCATTCGGATAAGATGTCCATTCAACATGATCGTGATTTCTTTAGGATAGAATCACTTCTAACTAATGATGAGGAACATCAGATCATTGTAAGGTGTAAAAAGAATGGACAAAGAGTTATTAATTTTGATTCGATAGCATATTCAAAAGCTTCTGAACATTTGGGAAAAATTCCTGTAATTATGATTATTCCTGATGAAGTTTATACATTTATCAATGAATCTGAAGAAAGAAGAAAATTTATCAACTATAGTCTTGTGCAAACGGATCGGGAGTATTTTTATCAGTTAAATCTTTACAATCAACAAATAAAGCAGCGAAAGTCATTTCTTAAATCAAATAATCCTCTTTCATTTGAAAATAATAGTCTGCTTGATGCATATGAATCGGACATGTACAAAGCCGGAAGATATATTGTCAAAGCAAGATCTGAATTAATTAAAAAAATTAATCCTTATCTGGAGGAGTTCTCCAGAGAAATGAGTGATGGCCAACAGAGCTGTTCGATAAGATATAAATCCAATTATGACGAAGAGTATGCTTTAAGTGAATGGGCTAAACAACGAGAATCTGATGCTCTAAGTGGTCGAACACGGACAGGAATTCATCTTGACAAACTAGAATGTTTTTTTAACAATCAATCTTTAAAAAATTTTGGTTCACAAGGACAAATTAAAACCTTTGTAATAGCTTTGCGATTTGCACAAATGAAGTATCTCCAATCTGAATCGCATCGAAATCCAATACTTTTGTTGGATGATCTTTTTGCGAAGCTGGATGAAGATAGAGTAGCACAACTTGTTAAACTAATCGAACGATCTCCAATAGATCAGTGTTTTATTACGGATACCAATCTGGATAGGGCCAAAAAAATTGCAAAACAGATTAATCAAAGGACCAGTATTCACATTTTTAATAGCAATCAGTTACAGATCCATGAGAAAGAGTAATGATCAAACCTTAAAGGAGGTGCTTAAAGAATTCACTGAGCAGAAACGTTTCAAAGATAAATTAACTTCTAAAAAACTTGAAAACGTTTGGTATGAATTATTTTCTTCTCTGGCAGGAAATCATACCCAGAAGATAAGTCTTCAGGATAAGGTGATGACCGTATATTTAAGTTCTTCCAGTCTCAGGAAAGAACTTTCACTCAATAAAACACTTATCCTGCAACAATTAAACAAGCATTTAATTAATCATGAAATCGATGATATAGTCTTCAGGTGATTAAGACTATCCTATAAATCATTTTTAAATAAAATCTTTTAATCTTGATTTAATTTATTTTACTAAATTATTGAATGAAAGAAATCTGCTCTAAATAATTTATTCCTTAATAAGCCTTTTATTCAGTATTATTTTGCCTTTTGATTTTAAAATGAGAATATAGGCTCCGGAATGATGAGCAGGAAGTTTTAAATGAAATAATTTGGAATTAACTTTACTTTCTAAGATCAAATTTCCATCTAAATCAATAATTTCAGCTTGATCAATAACTTTAGGATTATTGTTGGTTAATTGAACGATAATTTCTTCTTTGAAAGGATTGGGGTAGATGTTAAATAAATTTGCTTCATCTTCGTTCTGAGTGATGTTTTTTACTATTTGTGAAAATGCAGTATTGGTTCTAACAGGTTCATTGAAATCAAAATAGATAGACGCTGTATTGAATATTTGTGATCCAACTTCCAGAGTATTCTTTGGTTTGATTGCAAGCTGAACAAATCCATTTGATCCTATTCGGTCAGTTGTGCTGTCCGGTAGAAGTATGTTTTTAAAATGAACAACAAATTCTCTTAATTTAGGCATCTCCAACTTATAAAGATGACTTGCATTTACAACGCGAATAGTTGTAGGATCTAAGGTAAGCGGAATAGTATCTCTTATGTGGATGTCAAAAGCAGTATCGTTTCCGGTATTCTGAAATCGAATTGTATAGATTAAATCTTTGTATTCGCCCTCTACAAATTGAATCTGCTGCAGACTAGCTTGCTTGTCATTCGGGTCATAAGATCCACGAATACTGTCAATGCACTTTGACGAATTGTTTTGTATTGGAATATCAAATGAATGATTTACAAAACCGATGAATTCAAATTTATTTCCAAGACTTAAGCCTGGCGGAACAAAAAATTCAAGGATTATATTTTGATAAGATTGAGGACTTAGTATGCTTAGTTTGGTCCATTTTATTAAGTTGCCTATGTGACTCGTTGGAGTAGTAAAGGATTTATTTAATATCCAGTTTTGTGGGTATTCTAAAGTAATAAATTCAGGAGCACTTGTAATTGTTCCTACATTATTCACTCTTAAGGTAACAAACATATTTCTGCCGGATCGGGCTCTGGAACAGTGTAATTGTGATTCAAAATCTATATAATCATCGGATTGAATTGCAAAATCAAAGGATCCATTAAATTTGCCGTAGGTATTGTTAACATTGATGTTATAATCTACAGGAACAGCAACTGTTTTATTCGGATTTTGTAAGAATATTTTAATCTGATTAAGTGCAAATGGTTTTACTCTTAAGGTGTATCCATTGAGTTGGCTAAAAGTAGCATAATTAGCAGGCGTAGAGACTATTAAATAATCTTTCAAGTAAGATTCACCCGAATTGAACAGATTATCTTTGTTTTGATCTAGAAAAACTTTACCCTCAATGTAATTTGAACTCTTGCATCCTACACTATCATTATATATAAAATTAAACCTAACAATAGAATCAATTAAGCAACAGCTAGTTGATTCTTTAAATTGCAAAGTGTATTCGCCGGCAGAATCGATTATTATTCCATTCCAATTATACGGTAGGTCTGAATAACATATATTTCTGATGTCTTTATGAATTTTCTTATCATTCACTCTGATGTTTAAACACTTTGGGCCTTCCTGGTCGCAAATAAAACCCGACTGAGGGTTTCCGATGATCGCAGTAACACAAAGGGTAAAATCACCTTCATCCGGAAAGTCCAGAAAAATATCTTTATTGTATTGATCCGGTATCTCTACTCCATCCAGTGTCCATTGCCAGGCTGGGGCACAAGCTCCTCCACCTAATAGATCAATCGAATATTTTACATTACATGCGTTCTTACACAAACTAGTTGGACCTGTTAAGTTACCCAAAGGTGGCAACATTGGAGCGCTTCCTCCCGAAGTGTTAATTGTGAAATTACAAACGTCTCCGGTACAACCATCAACGAAAAGGTAATAGGTCTTACAGGGTTCGAGATTTCCACAAGCTGTCTTTTTTCCCGGTCCGTTACAATTTCGATCACAGAAAATGGATTGACCACAATTACAATCTCCCCATATACCAAATTCCACACCGGTTCCATTCACCGTACAATTGGAAAAAGTTATAGTTACGCAGACATTTCCACCATCGGTTACAAATGCCCACCAACTTGTATTGTGTGCTACTGCTCCTGTAGGACAAAGAGGAGAACAACCGGTTGGGTTGGAATAATCAGTATTCATACAAGTATATCCATTAACCCCATCCAAAGAACACAAAACAGGCGTCTCATCACAATTATCGGCTGCTGGCGGTACACATTGTGAATTCATCTTAATCACTAATGTTAGACATACTATTAGAGACAAAGTCAATCGATGATAACGCATGGTATAATCCTTTTAAACTTTTAATGAAGAGTTAGTAAGATATAGAAACGCTGCTTTAAGTGTAAAAGCAAAACATAATAGTAAAAGTATTACTAACTATAGATGTATTAATCTAATGATTGATTACTAATGCTTGCCTGCTCAACAAGCTCTTGATACTCTTTTGGGCTTAATCCATCCAAACAGTGATGAATAGGGTTAATGGGTCTTCCATTTAACCATACCTCATAATGACAGTGAGGTCCCGTAGAAAGTCCGGAATTTCCAATAGTGCCTATAACTTCACCTTTCTTTAGTTTTTCCCCTTGTCTGACTTTGATAGTCTGCATATGGGCATATAAAGTTTTGTATCCAAAGCCATGATTGATCAAAACGGATCTTCCGTATCCGGAAGTCTTATTTTCGACTTTCTCAACTCGTCCGTCACCCGTAGCTTGAATTGCGGTTCCTGGTGGCGCTGTAAAATCAATTCCGGTGTGCATCTTATTGATTTTATGAACGGGGTGAAGTCGGATTCCCCAACCTGATAGCTGTTGAACATTTTTAGCTAAATGATCTATTCTTACAGGTTTAATTGATGGAATGCTGGCAAGCATTGTTTCGTTTTCTTTAGCCCTTTTTTCAACATCATCCATTGATTTGGTAAGAAAGTAGACTTGTCGTTCCAGTTGATCTACCAGATTTTTGGTTTCACTTAACGTTACTCCTCCATTCGTCATAAGTCGGTTGGATGCATTTGGATCGTGTCCTCCGATCCCAGATTTCCAAATTGCCGGATCAATAGGGTTCATGCCTAATAAGACGCGATGTACCTTAGCATCCCGTTCCTGAAGATTTTGAACTACTTTATCAGTTAGTTTAACCTTGTCTTTTAGAGATGAAAGCTGATAATCTAGCTGGTTGATTTCTTTAAGAAGTGCTTTTTCGCGAGGACTAGGGAAATATTCAGAAGTGAGATTGTAAATAATTATCGAACTAATTACCACAGCAGAAACAAATCCTAGAATGCGAAATATTACTGACTTATTCGTCAGCTTAACCTTCTCAAATTGAAGGGTATGGGGATTATATACATATTTCTCAAACCTCAATGCCTCTCTATCCTATTTTTCCTACTTTTGTGACCTTTTCAAGCCCAAAAAATTCGTTTGATAAGACAAAAATAGTTAAAATACAACAAATTTTTAATTATTATCATACGAAAATTATGTATTTAATATAATAAAATATATAAATATTTGATTTTCAAAAACATAAATCTATAATAATCAAAATTGAATGGATTCTAAATTAACAAGACAGACCTTTCTGAAATACTTTGAAGAACATCGTCATAAGATTGTTCCCAGTGCCCCGATCGTTGTTAAAAATGATCCGACACTAATGTTTACCAATGCTGGAATGAACCAGTTTAAAGATTATTTTCTAGGTAATAAAGTTGCCCCATATCGTCGAATTGCAGATACTCAAAAGTGCTTAAGAGTCAGTGGAAAGCACAATGATTTAGAAGAAGTAGGTACTGATGGTTATCATCATACCATGTTTGAAATGCTTGGCAACTGGTCTTTTGGAGACTATTTTAAAGAGGAGGCTATTGAAATGGCTTGGAAGCTGTTAACAGAAGAATATAAATTGGATAAGAACCGAATTTATGTTACGGTTTTTGGAGGAGATGAAAATGATGGTCTTGCAAAAGATGAAGAAACATTTAATTTGTGGAAACGGTGGATTGATGAAAGCCGGATACTGTATTTTGGGAAGAAAGATAACTTTTGGGAAATGGGGGAAACTGGACCCTGTGGACCTTGTTCCGAGATTCATATTGATCTCAGACCTGAACATGAATTTACGGTTGAGTCAGGGGCAGCTTTGGTTAACAAAGGAGTTCCCGAAGTAATGGAGATTTGGAATAATGTATTTATTCAATATGAAAGAAAGGCAAATGGTTCATTGATTGAATTACCTTCGAAGCATGTTGATACCGGAATGGGATTTGAGCGATTGTGTATGGTATTGCAAAATAAAAAGTCGTCTTATGATACAGATATATTTTCCGGAATGATTCAATACATTTCTGCATTCAGTAAAATCAAATATACAGGATCATATAGCCTTGAATCAAAGACTGACATTGCAATGCGTGTAATGGCAGATCATATTCGAGCCATAAGTTTTACAATTGCAGATGGTACACTGCCTTCAAACTCTGGATCGGGTTATGTGATTAGAAGGATTTTGAGAAGAGCAGTTAGATACTATTACTCATTCTTACATATTAAAGAACCTTTTTTGTTCAGATTAATACCATTGTTAGTGCAGAACATGGGTGATTTCTTTCCTGAATTAAAATCTCAAAACGAATTTATCATTAAAGTAATCAAGGAAGAGGAGAATGCATTTTTAAAAACTCTGGAAGGAGGTCTAAAGAAATTGGAAACGATCGAAATCATAAACAATAGACTTTCCGGTGACCTTGCATTTGAACTTTATGATACTTATGGTTTTCCCATAGATTTGACAGAATTAATTGCTCAGGAAAAATCATGGACTGTAGATAAAGAACAGTTTGAAAATGCTTTGTTGCAACAAAAAGAAAGATCGCGTGCTGATGCCAAGAAAATTTATTCCGATTGGATTAATATAAGGGAAGGATCTTCTGAATTTGTTGGTTACGACACAGAAGAAGTTTGCAATACATTATTGTTAAGATACAGGCAGGTTGAAACAAAAGGAGAAAATTTATATCAACTGGTATTGCAAAAATCTCCATTCTATCCTGAAGGTGGAGGGCAAGTTGGAGACAAGGGAATGCTCTATTTTGATGAAGTCCCCATTGAAGTGATTGATACCGTAAAAGAAAATGATCTTATCCTTCATATCACTAAAGGATTACCTTCAAACTTGAATGATAATATTAAAGCAGTAATTAATGCTAATCGTCGAAAGTTGATTGAGAATAATCATACAGCAACACATCTTTTACACAGCGCGCTTAGGAATGTGCTGGGCACACACGTACAACAAAAAGGTTCTCTGGTTCAGAAGGATTATCTGAGATTTGATTTTTCTCATTTTCAAAAAGTTACCAAAGAAGAAATTAGTATGATTGAAAGTTTGGTGAATGAAAAAATAAGAGAAAATATTCCACTTCAGGAATCGAGAAGTATTTCAATAGAAGAAGCGCAGAAAGCCGGAGCGATGATGCTTTTTGGTGAAAAGTATGGCGAAAAGGTTAGGATGATCACCTTTGATCCTATGTATTCAGTTGAGTTATGTGGAGGTTGTCATGTTCAAAACACAGCAAAAATTGGATTTTTTAAAATCATTGCCGAGTCGGCAGTAGCTGCCGGAGTTAGAAGAATTGAAGCCATTACTTCTAATGCAGCAGATGAATGGCTTAAAGGTCAACTTGAAGAATTGAGCGAGATTAAATTGTTGTTAAACAATCCGAAAGATATTCGATCACAGATTCAATCTACACTAGATCTGAATAAAGAGTTACAAAAAGAAATGGAAGAATTGAAACTTGAGAAGGCGCTAAGTCAGAAAGCCCAATTAATTAACGAGGCAATTGAAAAGGATGGTGTCAAAATTATTTGTAGGAAGCTTGAGATTAATGACGGTAAAATTATAAAAAATTTAGCCTATAGTATTGGTAAGGAAATGATGAATTGTATTGTAGTATTTGGTTATTTGGAAAATTTTAAGCCAAACCTAATGTGTTATATTGATGAAGGATTGGTGAATTCAAGATCCTTAAATGCTTCACAACTTATCCGACAAATTGCGAAGAATATTGAAGGAGGCGGTGGCGGTCAGGCTTTCTTTGCAACTGCCGGAGGTAAGAATCCCGAAGGATTAGAAAAAGCAATTAAAGAAGCAATAGAACTAATAAATGATTTAATCTGAAAGATATGAAGATAGCCATTATTCTTGTTATATTTGGAATTTTTATTTTGTTTAATCTGTATATCAGGGTGAGAACAATGAAATATTATCGTGAATTGGTTCACAGAAGAATTCAGTTTGGATTTAAAGATCTTTTTAATAGAGAAAAATGGAATCAAATAATACACCAATATCCACAGCATGAATCGTTGCTTCAGAAATTTAGAATTCATATTCTTAATACTGGGGCATTATTTGTCAGTACAATTTTGTTTGTTTTGTTCTTGTTGTTTTTATTCAGATAATGGATAGGGTACTTAAATTAGGCTTAATTGGTTTGGGGCATTTAGGAAAAATTCATCTTAAGTGCATTTTGCAAATTCCACAGATTAAATTAATAGGTTGTTATGAAACCAGTCAAGAGGTTATTGATCAGATTAGCAAAGAGTATAATTGCAAGTTCTATACCGATTTAAATGAATTGCTTAAATTGGTTGATGCTGTTGATATTGTTACACCAACAAGTTCTCATTTTGAAATAGCAAGGATTGCTCTCTCCAAGGGAAAGCATTGTTTTATTGAAAAACCAGTTACTCAAAATCTCAAAGAAGCATATACACTTGAATTAATTCAAAATGAAAATAAATTAAAAATTCAAGTCGGTCATGTCGAACGATACAATCCTGCGTTTTCATGCGTTTTAGCTTATGTGAAGAATCCAAAATTTATCGAAGCCCATCGCCTCGCTAGTTTCAATCCTAGAGGAACAGATGTTTCTGTTATTCATGATTTAATGATTCATGATCTGGACTTAATAAGTGTTCTGGCTCAATCAGAGCCTATTGATATTCGAGCCAATGGAGTCAATATTATTAGTAGTTATCCGGATATTTGTTCTGCACGTATAGAGTTTGCATCGGGACTCGTTGCAAATGTTACAGCCAGCAGAATTTCAATGAAACAAATGCGCAAATTTAGAATTATTCAAGAAGATGCGTATATTAGTCTGGATCTTGCTTC
The DNA here is from genome assembly GCA_020848695.1 of Saprospiraceae bacterium. Lineage (GTDB taxonomy): Bacteria > Bacteroidota > Bacteroidia > Chitinophagales > Saprospiraceae > Vicinibacter. The sequence goes on along the minus strand of JADLHT010000015.1, from coordinate 47,417 downwards.
AAAGGAAGCCCAAGTAATTAGTCTATTAGAATCACAGTCAGAAAATACCATTGAGTTAGAAACATATAAGGGAAAGAAATACGTTAAATTGCAAGACCTTAGTATTCATGGTAACAATGCTATTGTTGATGAATTGACATCTTTTTCGGATGCGATTTTGAATGACAGACCATGTGATGTCAGCCTACAGGATGGTATTCGTGCATTAAGTTTAGTTGAAGCAATTAACAAACAAATGTTATGATTTGAACATGATTAAAATTCTTTTTTTCTTATTCATAATTTCTTTTTATTCATGCGTAGATTATTCTGAAGTTCCAATTCCATCATATCTCTATATACCAGATATTTCATTAAATACTAAGCCCGGTGAAGGGACTGATTCCCAATATTTTAAAGATGTCTGGGTATTTGTCGATGATGTTTATTATGGGGCCTACGAGATCCCCGTACAAATTCCTATTGGGGCATCCGGCTTGAAAAATGTTCAGGTATATGCAGGGGTAAGGAAGAATGGTATTAACTCAAATCCGACAAGATACCCTATGACCGCGCCTTTTGAAATTAAGTTAGACATGCAACCTAAAATGGTCTATACGATTCATCCTGTTGTTTCTTATTATGATTATAACAAATTTCCATTCATAGAGAATTTTGATCAAAGTCATTTGTTTACCGGAGATCTTGATTTAGACAATTTAACACAGGTAACCTTAAGCCTTCCTGAGGAGGCATTCGAAGGCAATAATTCAGGATTAATTAGTTTAGAGAAAGAGCATCCATTGTTAGTTGCTCAATTTGCTACTGACAAAATAATTCCTTCCGGGCCTAACCACGTGTATATTGAATTAAATTACAAGAGCGACATTGGATTTGAAGTTGGGCTCTATGGCTATTCAGGTGGTCAGAATCCGGTTGATTTAATATATGCGCATGTGAAGGCCAAAACCGAATGGAACAAGATATATTTTGATTTTACTGAAATAATAAGAAAAAATCAGAGAGAAAAGTATAGAATTGCTATCCGTGCTCAGTATGATACAACAGTTCAATTGGTCCGACAAAGAGTCTTATTAGATAATTTTAAATTGATTTATCAATGACTAAAGGAAGGTTGGAGAACTCATTGTATGTAATTCTTGACATAAGTCTGATAATTTTATTGGTGACAATTGGTGCGCAATGGAATTGGTTTTATTTTAATAATATATTTGAAGGACTTAGATGCTTGACATATGTTCTTTTACTTTGGATTGTTTTGAATTTAGTATTCAATCAATACAAACAGGTCTACAGGCTTTCAAGATGGAATGTTTTCAAAATAACCTTTATAATTTGTCTTGTACTTGTTTCTGTTTTCTACTTTATGGATGAGATTTTTTTAATTTCATGCTTCAATTTGAATAAAGGAAAATGGATTCTTTGGGAAATGTTTATTTCTTTTTTTACCGTAATGTCACTTTTTCGATTAAGTTATTTGAGTGTCATTAGTAATCGCTTAAGAAGGGGAAAATTTTCTTTTAATACAATTATCATTGGTTCAGATGTTCGAGCAATGGATTTATTTAGAGAAATGAATAACCTTCCATTTCATACCGGGAATAATATTCTTGGTTTTGTCTATCCGAACGGAAAAAATAACTCACACATCGGTAAGGTATTAAACCCGTTAGGAAATCTTGAAGATTTGAAGGTAATTTTAAAAGAATTTTCCATTGAAGAAGTATTAATTGCATTGGAACCATCTGAACATGAAAAATTGAAAAAAATTCTGGATATACTTTTTGAATTTAATCATTCAATATTGATTAAAACGGTTCCGGATACCTATGAAATATTGTTAGGTTCGGTTAAGATGAATTATCTCTATGGTGCAATACTAATAGAAATAAAACCGGAAATAATGCCTAAATGGCAGATTATTACTAAAAGACTATTGGATTTGATGGCTAGTATTGTGATCCTTATTTTGTTGTCGCCATTTATTTTGTTTGTTATAGTCAGAACATGGATTTCCAATAACGGTCGTATTATTTTCAGACAAGAAAGAATAGGCTTGCATGGCCGACCATTTATAATTTATAAATTCCAATCAATGATTGATGAGGCTGAAACCAATGGTCCGCAGCTATCCAGTTCTGATGATCCCAGAATTACAAACTGGGGTAGAATAATGAGAAAATACAGGTTGGATGAATTGCCTCAATTTATTAATGTTATAAAGGGGGATATGTCACTGGTTGGTCCACGACCAGAGAGGAAACATTTTATTGATCAAATAGTCCAACAAGCACCTCATTACAATCACTTGTTAAAAGTCAGACCGGGAATAACATCTTGGGGGCAGGTAAAATATGGCTATGCTTCCAATATTAGTGAGATGTTACAAAGATTAAAATATGACATCCTTTATGTTGAGAACCGATCATTAAGTCTAGACTTTAAAATATTATTTTATACTCTACTTGTATTGATACAAGGAAAAGGTAAATAGCTGATTAAATTATTGAATAACAGTTTATTTTTGTGCTTCAATAATAAACATGGGTAGAATCATAGCACTTAGAGAGGCTATTAGGGAAGGTATGTGTGAAGAAATGAGGCGAGATCCGAATGTTTTTCTAATGGGCGAAGAAGTTGCATTGTACAACGGAGCCTATAAGGTTAGCAAAGGAATGTTAGCTGAATTTGGGCCGAATCGTGTTGTAGATACACCGATTGCGGAATTAGGATTTGCAGGTATTGGGGTAGGGGCAGCAATGAATGGCCTTCGACCAATCATCGAATTTATGACCTGGAATTTTGCAGTTCTTGCATTTGATCAAATTGTTAACAATGCTGCCAAAACTCTGACACAATCGGCAGGGGAATTTAAATGTCCCATCGTATTTCGTGGACCTTCAGGGTCCGCAGGGCAACTGGCTCAACAACATTCTCAAAGTTTTGAATCATGGCTAGCTAATTGTCCAGGACTTAAAGTCGTATCCTGTGTTGATCCATATGATGCTAAAGGGCTGATAAAATCTGCAATTATCGACGACGATCCGGTTTGTATGATGGAATCGGAAATGCTTTATGGTCTTGAAGGCGAAGTACCGGAACATGAATATTATGTTCCAATTGGAAAAGCTGCTGTTAGAACTGAAGGAACAGATGTTACCATAGTATCGTACAATAAAATGATGGAGGTGTGTAAGGCTGCCGTGTTGGAACTTGCTAAAGAAGGAATCTCTGCAGAATTAATTGATTTGCGTACGATCAGACCCTTAGATATAGATACCATTGTTCAATCCGTAAAAAAAACAAACAGACTGATTGTAGTTGATGAATCATGGCCATTTGCCAGCATCAGTTCAGAAGTCAGTTATCAGGTTCAGAAATACGCATTTGATTATCTCGATGCACCAGTTACTCGAATAAATACAGCTGATACCTCATTGGGCTATGCACCTACTTTTGTTCAGGAATTTTTACCAAATCCAGATAAAGTAATTAAAGCAGTTAAATCAGTTCTTTATGTAAAATAGGATTTGAATTGGATGTTAAAGCGCTATTTTTTTTATTTATTCTTATAGTTCTTGCATAGATATACTTGGAACTGTCTCACCAATTGGTCTTTGTGGTAAATTTTAATGGGTTGCAATACTTGAATAGAATCAAAATATCCCGAAAGCTCAATCGGCTGTGCAATCTTTTCTGAACCTTTAAGTAATGGATCGGAATCAATAAATAGAGCATCTTTTGATTGTAGATGACTAATATCTTTATCCCAAATCCCAAATTGTAATGCATTCTTACCTATAATATTTCCACTGTAAACTTTTTCCTCTAAATAGAAATTTAAAATTGCTGTTGTTTTATAATCATCCGCAGAGAAAATAAAAGCATCTCGATGAGAAGTTTTAAGGCTATCAATCCCCAATGCAAGTTTTTCCCATCCGTACCAGGTGTCATCAGATTTTATGGGGACCGGATAGAAAAGAATCTCAACTGCAAAAGCTAAATGAATAATTATTGCAAAAATGAAATGCACTTTGATCCAAGAAGAATTGAGAAATTGAAACAACCAAATAAATCCTGTTATGTAAGCGGGCATGATCCAATTAATTTTTACCCAATAAAACAAAGAAATAAAGGTAAATCCCAGAAAAAGCGGAAGTAAGAAGCAAAGTAAAAATAAATTTTGTTCAGAATAGGATTTCAAATTGAATCTATACTTTCTAAAAATATGAGATAAGTAATATATTAATCCTCCGAAAATGGTAGGAAAGACAATAGCAGATTGATGTCCGATGAGGCCAAGCAGATATTTAAATTCAAAATGTGTTCCACCCATTGAACTTATTCTGTTGGTAGATTGAAATCGAAACGATTCAAAATGGTGAGTGTAATTCCAGAAAATGACCGGAGAGAAGATAATCAAACTAATACAAATGCTCAACCAGGGCCATACGCTTAAAAGGTATTTCCTGTGTTTTGTAGCCAGAAAAAGGTAAAGTAACATTCCAACAGGCAAGGCAATAGCAGTGTACTTGCTATCCAATGCTAATCCCATGCAAATTCCTGCATAAACCCAGGCAGATTTTTGTGATTCAAACAAGGCTTTATACAAGTTCAGGATACTTAAACACCAGAAAAGAAATAAGGGAACGTCTGGGGTGGAAATTAATGAAAGAATACTAATTAATAACGTACTGCCCAGGAGAAGCATAATAATTTGAGCTTCATTATTCGGATAGAATTTTCTACATAATTGATAAAAGAATATTAAAGAAAATGTTGTTGTAATAAAATTTGTCAATTTTATAATCAGTACAGATTTTCCAAATACACTCGTGAATGCCCCAAGAAGATATGCAATCATAGGAGGATGATCATAATATGATAGATCAAGATGTTGGCTATAAGAAAAGTAATAAGCATCTTGTGGCATTAATCCAAAACAAAAAGTAATAATAAATCGCAATAAAGCAATGCTGATAAATGAATAGATAATCCATTTTGGTATATAACTTTTATAATCTCTAGATAGCACGACTTGCAAATGTAAGAATTTAAATAAAATAGTTGTTTTTGCTGAACTGGCAATACATTTGTAATTTAAATTTAAAATGAGTTATATTATTCATGAAAATAGTAAAAAGCCGTTCTTTCTGAATATTCACTTGGTTGTGCTGTATAGGCTGTTAATAGTCATCTTTATCTTTAGCTTGTGTCGACTTCTCTTTTATTTTTTAAATCAAAGTCTTTTTCCAAATCTTAATGGATCGGCCTGGATAAATATATTCAATGGAGGGATTCGATTTGATCTAGTTGCTGCGTTATACGCTAACGCACTTGTTATTCTAGTTAGTTTGTTTCCAGTTCAGCTGAGATACAATGCAACCTATCAAAATTTTATAAGGTGGTTGTTTATTTTGTTTAATTCATTTGCGATACTTTTAAACTGTATTGATTTTGTATCCTTTCAGTTTACATTAAGGCGAATTTCTGCAGATGTTATAAGAGAATTTTCAGGTGAGCAAGGTAAAACTGCGTTTCTCTTTCAATTTCTTTCCGATTATTGGTTTCTTATTTTAATTTTTCTTGGATTGCTTTTCATATTGATTCGTTTATACGATCTTGTTAAAGTTAAAATTCCTAGTTCATTTATACCTAAGAATTATTACATAGGTTCAATTGCAGTTTATTTATTGACTATAACTGCCTTGATTTATGGTATTCGAGGAGATTTTAAGCATTCTTCACGACCTTTAACCAATACCGATGCAGGCCGATATGTGAATCATTCTCACGAGATACCATTGGTTCTGAATTCCGCATTTTGTTTTGTTAGGACAATGGGATTGAAATTTTTTCGAAAGGATAGTTATTTCTCGGAATCTGAAGTAGAGAATGTGTATACACCAGTTCATCAATTGCATTCTGAGGAACCATTCAATAGAATGAATGTAATGATTATTTTGTTAGAAAGTTTTGGTAAGGAAGCAATTGGATTTTATAATGGAAAGAAAGGATATACACCCTTCCTCGATTCATTATGTAAGGTCAGCAGAGTGTGTTTAAATTCCTATGCAAACGGCAGAAAGTCTGTAGATGCAATGCCTGCTGTACTTGCTGGGTTGCCCAAAGCTGAAGTTCCATTTATTCTGACGCCGTATGTTTCTAACAAATTAAACTCTCTTCCTGGAATATTAAGAGATAGCGGATATACTACATCATTCTTTCATGGAGCTCCTAACGGTTCAATGGGATTTAATTCATTTACAAAATTAGCCGGTATTGATCGATATTATGGAATGACGGAGTATAATCAGGATGACGATTTCGATGGATTATGGGGTATTTGGGATGAGCCGTTTTTCCAATTTACTGCCAAAACACTGGATACCATTCAGAAACCTTTTTTTGCGACTTTGTTTTCTGTCTCTTCACATCATCCATTTAAATTGCCTGAGAAGTACAAAGGACTGATTCCGGAAGGTGAGCATCCATTGCATAAATGCCTTTCATATACTGATCTTGCATTGAGAAAATTTTTTGAGACAGCTTCAAGAATGGAATGGTTTGATAACACAATCTTTGTAATTGCAGCCGATCATTCAACTGTTAGTTTGACACCGGAATATAATACGGTTTGGGGAAGAATGTCGATACCACTTATCTTTTACTGTAAAAGTGATTCCACACTTATAAAAGTTGATAGCTCTATTGTTCAGCACACAGACATTGCACCAAGTGTGCTTTCTTACTTAAACTACAAAGGTAGATTTGTAAGCTTTGGTAAAAATATATTTGAGCCCAATCACCTTAATTTTGCCGCTGGATATTTAGACGAATTTTATTGGATGGAAAATGAATATCTTATCCAATTTAATGGCTTTAAATTAACCGGATTTTATAACTTAAAGGAAGATGCCCTTATGAAGAGAGATTTAAAAGATAGTGATAGAAGTCAAAATATTAAAAAAGAGCTAGAGGACAAGTTAAAAGCTTATATTCAGCAATTTCATAATCGGATGATTGAAGACAGACTAACTCAATGAAATGGGTTCTGAAGAAAATTTTACAATTGGGTTGAGCTATATTAACTGCTTTAATTATTCTATCATTATTTTTTGTATTTGTTATTCATGTGATCTTATTTCAATGGATGTGTTTTTGAGCTTGAAACTATCTTTGGCTTCAAATTCTTTGTACTGACTACTTTTAGGTAATTCATTAAGCATGGGTTGTCCAGCATCATTCCATGCTGACATCCAGACTGATCCTATGGCAAGAATACAGCTGCGAAATTGTTCTTCAACCTGATTGTCTAGTTTTGTGTCATACAACTCAGCATAAGCCTTACATGGAAGTTTAACTATTTGACCAAGTCTTGTTTCGAAACAATATTGTTCTGATTCAGGAAACTGCTTGCTAAGCCTCTTTTCAATTAGAAGTACAGAATCAACCAGAGAGTGCGATTTTTTTATTATTTTTCTGGTAAAACTTTGAATATCCGGTATGTACTCTGCAGAGCCAACTACGAAATTATATTTTGTTTCAGCAAACAATTCCGGAAGTCGGCTTTCCCAAAATGCATGAATGCCATCTTGATTGGTCAGTTGTCCATTGTAATTCATGGTTGTGTGAAGAGGAACATGTGCATCTCCAATATAATGCCCTAGGTCTGAAGATAGTTTCAGTATTTTAACTTCGTTTCTTTCTTTGAAAGCTTCAACCAATCGATAATAAAATTGTGGCAATGAATAAGGTAGTATTCCATGTTTGCTAAAACGATCATCAATAAGAATAGAAGCGTTACTTGATTTTAAATCCTTATTAAAAAATAGAATCTTTCTTCCTTGAATAATCCAATTTTGATCATCCTGTTCAAAGAGTGCATTGTCATGAATCCAATTGGCAATGTCCTTTATCAATATTCCGGAGGTATAAGTTGTAAATTTGGATCTAAAGCTCTCTGAATAGGTCAGTTCTGTATTTTTTTCAAAAAGATCATTCAGAGTATCAAATATTAATAAGGTATCAAGCTCATTGATGTAATAGAATGCTGAGGTTTTTGTAATTGCTTCTTCGTATTTAACAGGTAAGTATTCTAATGCGTTGTTACCCCAGTGATCTGCATCAATATAATGCCTAATAGCTTCACCTTTAATTGCGTATCTTCTTTTATCCGGATCAACTGCGTGTTCGTACAGGTAATTCCAGTTTTTTTTATAGAATTCTATCATTTTTTCCGGCAGAGTAAATATTGCTAATTTATTCAGCATTCGGTGAGCATAAAAGCCCCAATCCTCATATCTAGGAACTGGTTTGGATAATCCAACAAGTTCCTTGCCTAAGAATAAAATGAATATTAAAGTAAGGCGTTTCAAAAAAAATAATTAATGAAGGTAAAGACTTTTAATTGTTGGCAGGTCAATAAATATATTATTAATCTGATGTTTCTGAATAAGTAAAACGTCACCGTCAGATCGAAGGATATAGAATCTAAAAAAATTGTTTAATTTTAAAAACTCATCACTTAGATCAATTGGTGTATCAGTATTTTCGTTAACAGGATAAAGTTTTAATTCAATAGGAGCAGGGCTATCTGATGTATTAATTTTATAACTAAGATATGGAATTAGTTTGGAAATAGAATCTTTAGCATGAAGATCATTCGTGATTGCTTCGGCCATGAAAAGCGGTAATTGCGAAATATAATTCTGAAGGAATTTTAAGTCTTTTAGATCAATACTATGGCCTGTCATATCTTCTAGATCCAACTTTCCATTTTTATTTACTATTTTAAAGCCTCGGTTTGGCTCTCTGGGATAGTCTAAGACCAATTCTGTAACTCGATCAGGATTTAGGTTAAATAAGCTGCGGTCTCTCCAGTCTTTTTCCTTGATATCATAACGCACTCTCAGATTCGAAGGGGCTTTTCCATCTGTCATTATATAAGGTTGATCAGATCCGTCCATCAGACAATACAAACCGGTTTCATCTTCCGTAACGCCTCCGACATAGTAAGTTTTTAACTTTTCCTTATCCGAATAAATTTCCACTTTAATGCCTTTTGTTGCAAACTCATTCATAATAAATGAATAAGCATTTCTGTGTGGAATAGAATTAACACGAATGGATTTTATTATTTCTAACAGATGCATCATAGTATTCGGAAACACCTTATACTTATCATTAACCATCCAATGCAAGCCATTTTTCGTCAGAGTTATGTTTTCGTTGTCTTTCTTGCCTAAGAATATTTTTGTTATATCTTCTACGTTCTTAACAGCAAAATCCCTCTCCCAGCTAGATTTGTTGGTTTTTTGATCTTTGTATTTTAGGAGATAGAAACTCAAGCTCCCCAATAAGATAAAAGCTACAATTAATATTCCATTTTTATTCTTTAGCATCTTGTTATGTTCTGATGTATTTTTTCTTTCTGACAAAATGGTTAATGATTCCAAAAGCAATAATTGCCAAAATCGGAAGTCCAATATTTAACAATTGCCACTTAAGCTTTTCAGATTCTGCTTTAACATGATCAAGCATTCGAAGTTTAATATCTTTTGATCGGGCATCCAAGACATTATCAGGGCTTATCATGTATTCAACGCTATTTAATAAGAAATCTTTATTTCCATTAAATGTTCTTTTTTCAAATTTACTGTATCCTAGTGGAGCAAATTTACCACTTTCTTTATCAAAAATATTTTTTACGATATCTCCGTCCGCAACTACAAGAATACTGGTAGGGGAACTTTTGGCCTTAAAATCCAATTGAATATTTTTTAAGGTGCTAATCATATTTTCATCCAGGCGATTTTCATACAAAGAAGGAAACTCACCTTCGGATAAAACTGCTATGGGTAAATGTGGTTTGTTGAATTTTTCAGGGATAGGTTTGTAGCGTAAGATTTCGAAATCTATCTTCATCGGGGCAAGCTGATACCTGCTATAGCTGGATGATGCAAGTAGTATTGATTTTTTTGAAAATGTTTTTGTTTTGATAGTATCAATAAAAGAAGGAAACTCAGAAGTAACCCGATCAATATTCTTGGAAACAGGATGATTGGTATAGGATGCGAGTAATGGATGATAATACCAAGGAAATAGTTCAATTTGAGGTTTGTTTCCTTGTGAACCAACTACCTGTGGAATTTTCGAACATTCAAGATCCAGGACAAAACCAGGCTCAATTCTGAATCCATATTTAAACAATAGGTCTTCAAGATTAATTTCAAGTGGTTCAGGGATATACTCTTTCCGGGTATTCATGCTGTCAAGACTCATCGCTAATCGATCTAAGAAGAACATAACTTTTCCGCCATTCATAATGTATTGATCGATAGAGAATTTATTTTTCTCAGAAAAAGCTTGGCTTGGTTTTGGAATTATAAGAAGGTCAACATCTTTCTTAAGGACAGGGGTAGAATCAAGATTGACTCTTCCTATGTTATAGAAAGGATACAATATGGCAAACATCGCCTTAGTTTGTTCTTCTGACAACTCGCCATGTCCTGTAGTAACCAGAATATTTTTCTTGGACTTTTGAATAATTTTTTGAAGACCATTGCCAAATTTGTATTCGAGTAAACTTATTGAATTTCCCAAATCTTCATTCTGATTTTGATCAATTCTTTGTTCTTCAAGTAAATTAATTGCAATTTTTTTTTCTCCGGCATTTAGTATTGCATAAGGGTAAATAATCTGCTCTTTATTTTCTGTTCCTGAGCGAACCATGAGATTTGTTGGTATCAGACCTTCTTGTGTTAGGCTTTTTCTTAGATTGTTTACTTCGTCAACGGTTCCTTCATTAGGGTTTTCAAATTGATATTCTATAAATGTTGATTCTGAACTCATTTGATCCAACATTTCTTTCGTTGATTGCTTTAAGCGTTTAAAACCGCTTGGAAAATCTCCTTCTAATAAGACTTTAACTCTAATAGGAGTATTTAACTTTTGAAGAATGTTCTTTGTCGATCCACTCAGAGTAAATCTTTTTTCTTCCGTTAGGTCAATGAAAGTGTGAAAGTAATGAGCAAGAATATTGATAAATATCAAAATTCCTGTAAGCATCAATATTTCAAGACTGTTTTCAAGAATTTTTTTTATCATGAGAACAGTCTGTTTTTTAACCAATGATTTGTGAGATATAGGAAAAATACATTAACACTTAGAAAATATATTATATCTCTTGAGTCAAGATATCCTTTTGAAATTGAATTATAATGAAAGTCCATTCCAATTCTTTGGATCAGATCATCCATGCTCCCGAAAAAAAAGGGCAACTTACTTAAATAGTAGAACCCATAGTATAAAGCAAAACATATAAAAGTTGAAATTAGAAATGCGCTAACCTGGTTTTTACTGATGGCCGATCCGAAAATACCGATTGATACGAAACTTGATGACAACATAATAAGACCTAAATAAGAACCTAAGACTGCTCCTGAATCAATGTTTCCTTTAGGAGATCCAAGTTCGTAAACTGAATAGTAATAAAGTAATGAGGGAATCAGGCAAACCATCGCCATTACAACTCCTGCAAAGTATTTTCCTAAAACAATCTGATATTCGGATAATGGCTTTGTGATTAAAGTTTCTAAAGTTCCAAATTGAATTTCTTCAGAAAATGACCTCATTGTCAACGCAGGAATTATAAATGCAAATAATATAGGTGCAATGCTGAAGAGTTGATCTAGTGAAGCATAATTATAATATAAAATGCTAAAATCTGGAAAAACCCACATCAAAAGTCCTAGCACCAAGATAAAGACTCCAACAACAATGTAAGCTATCAATTGACTAAAATAATGTGCTATATCTTTTCTAAAAATAGTCCACATAGCTTATTTGTTTATGGAAGTTAGTTTGCTGAAAACGTCTTCTACAGAGCTTTTTTCTTTGGTGATTTCTCTTATATTCCATTGATACTTCTGGCAGGCATCCATAATTACATCTCGAAGGTCTTCGCTTGAAGCCGAATGAACGGTGTATCTTCCTTTGCCTAGGGAATTCAATTGCGATATATTTTTAATTTTTCGCAAGGATTCAATTCCGGGATCATTTTTAAATTCAATAGTAACAATTTGATGTGAGCTGAATTTATTTTGTAATTGATGAATTGGGTCATCAGCAACAAGAATGCCATTATTGATAATTATTACGCGATCACACAACAATTTTACCTCTTGCATAATATGAGTTGAAAAAATAATGGTTTTCTCTTTAGATATAGTTCTTATTAGATCTCTGATTTCCTGAATTTGGTTAGGATCCAATCCAGAAGTCGGTTCATCGAGAATTAAAACTTTTGGATTATGAATTAAAGCTTGACTTAGTCCAACTCTTTGTCTGTATCCTTTAGAAAGTGTGCCTATTATTTTATTTTGCTCTTTAGCCAAGCCCGTTAAATCAATGATCTCGTCAACTCTGCTCTTTGAGTTAGTAATTTTATGGATATCTGCAAAAATATTCAGATATTCTCTTACATACATGTCTTTATACAGCGGATTATGCTCAGGCAAATAACCTATGTTTTTTCTTGATTCTAGTGAATTTTTGTCAATATCTATACCACACACTTCAATAATTCCTGAATCCGCTTTATGGAATCCAGTAATTATTTTCATTGTTGTAGTTTTTCCTGCTCCGTTAGGTCCAAGGAACCCGAGTATTTCTCCTTTATTGGCTTTAAAGCTCAATTCATTAACAGCAATTTGATTGCCAAAGGATTTTTTTACTTTATTGAGTAGAACAGACACTTGCTTATAGTAGATAGAATTCTTAACGTATAAAACTAAATAACATTGATGACAGGATTTAGTTTTTCTAAAAAATCGGTCAGCTCAAATGCATTCTGAACCTGATAATCACCTATTGCTGTCCTTTGTAAGGATGAGAGATAAGCCGCATTATTCAGTCGTTTACCAAACTCATGTGCTATAGATCTAATGTATGTGCCTTTTGTACAGCTGATCGTGAAACTCAATTCAGGAAAATTTTCTAATGAAATATTAAACCGACTAATATAAATAGGTTTTAACGGCATTTCAGTATGCAATCCCTTACGTGCGAGTTCGTAAGCTCTTTTTCCATTTAATTTTATTGCAGAATACACAGGAGGCCTTAGATTTTGAAAGCCCATAAAGCTACTTCGTACAAGTTCGATCTGCAAAATATCAATAGACTGAGTATCTAAATGATTTACCACTTCAGTTTCAAGGTCATAAGACGCAGTAGAAGCACCCAATTGAAATGTTCCGGTATAGGTTTTCTCCATATCCTGAAAAAGATTAATTTTTTTTGTCATTTTTCCGGTACAAAGAATTAATAATCCCGTTGCCAATGGATCTAGGGTTCCTGCATGGCCAATTTTTAATTTTTGTTTGCGTTTAAGCCAGTAAGATTTTTGAATTTGATCTACTACATAAAAAGAGCTGACACCCAGTGGCTTGTTGATTAATATGACACAACCATCGTTGTAATCCTGATAATCAATATTGGCATCAGTGATTATCATCCTATGATTTGAAATTTAAATAAATTAAAAGAATTATTCCCAGAACAATACAATAATAAGCAAAATAATCAAGCTTAACATTTTTGACAATTGACAACAAATACCGAAACGAGATAATTCCAACAATAAAAGCGGATGAAAACCCCATTAATAAAGCACCTGCAGAGTAATGAAGGTTCATAAATCCATTATCAAGGATCATGTCTTTTGCAATTTTCCCAAACATAAGTGGAAGTAACATTATAAACGAAAACTCTGCTGCTACGCTCCTGTTAATACCAAGCACAGATGCTGTACTGATAGTAGTTCCAGATCTGCTGATCCCAGGAAGAATTGCAAGCATTTGCGCAATTCCCATAGCCAATGATTGGATGTAACTTATTTCTTTGTTAATTGGTTTGGCTAAATTTCCAATGTATAATATTATGCCATTTATTATGAGAAGGGTAGAAACTAATTCTATTTTTCCATTAAATAACTTGCTAACTTCTTCTTCAAAAAAAACTCCAACTATAGCTGCCGGAAGCATCGAAATAAATATAAGTCCACATAATTGAAAAGTTGCTTTGTCTTTATTCAGAATGCCTTTCAGAATAATCCAAATTCTTAACCTTAAAACATAGCAAATGCTCAGGGTTGTAGCGATATGTAACACAATAGTTAGACTTAGGCTGTCCAGACCAATGGATTTGTCTCCTAAAAAAAATTTGGCAATCTCCAAATGACCATCACTAGAAATGGGTAAAAATTCTGTGATACCTTGGACAATTCCAAGGATTACGGTTAGAATATATTCTGACATGTATTAAACTTTAAAAATAGCCCATATCTGGATGATTAATCCAGCCAATATAAAAATTGGAGCGGCAACTGTCCTTCTAAAGCCATAAATTATACTTTCATCCCAAACATCAGGTGAAGGCATTTGCCCACCAGACATTAATACAAAGCCAGTCGTAAGCAGGATTAGACCGATAAATACAAATTTGTATTGCTTCATTCCATAAGTAACATCAGATTTGATTCTGTTGGCTTTTGAAGCTGTACTTGATTTTTGAGTACTTATTTGTTCCTTTTTTGACTTAGATTCTCCCATTAATCATTTATTTTATAAAAAATATCTCTTATCAGCTTTTTAAGCCAAATCAAGTGCAAAGTTGGCCCAAGAATAGCTAAAATCACAACCACAAAGATAAAATTTTTCAAATTAATTAGTTCATAGAAGCCTGGAACCAAAATAAACAGACAAAGTAGTCCTAATCCCATGAAAACGACACTCAGAAAACTGCTTGCCAGACCTAATCTTAAGCCGTGTGAATAAAAGCTCTCGTAAGATTTTTTCATTGAACCTCCCAAAAGTCTGATATTATTAATAAGAGCCAACCTTCTCTCAAAATTTATTTTAACGAGGAAATTAATAATAAAAATCGCGATTAAACCAAGAAAGAGTGTTAGGATGCCTAGTACCCAAATCATTTTAACCAAAGTTCGGCTAAGGCCACTTTTTATCCTTTCGCCTAATTCGATGTTATCAATAATGGAGAATTGAATTAGTTCCTTTCTTAGCTTTTCGATATTCTCGATCATATTGTTATTGTCCCGTGTATAAAGAATTAATAAGTCTCTGAATGGATTTTCAAGCAATGTATCATTAAGGCTCAAAGTCGGATCAGTTTTCATGGTGGTGAATGCCTCTTCTTTGCTGTAAAACTCAAGATTTCCCAATAACGTATTTTCTTTACTTTCTAATAGATTTTTTAACAAATTCAAAGAATCAATGGGGTAGGACTTTTTTAATTCTATTACGAGTGGTAATTGGTCTTGCCATTTTTGACTCCATTGGAAAGTTTGAAACAGAGCCAGAATTGTTAATCCGGGCAGGGTCAGAACCAATGCAGTAGCAAGAACATGGATGAGTGTTGGATATCGGCTTTTAAAACTCAAATGATATATAAATCAGGTTGAAATTAAAGGCAAATATATTAAAAAAATATTTATATGAATGATATTCCTTAAATGAACTTTATTTTAAGTAAATCTAGCTCATTGACAATAAAGGCTAAAAAGTAATAAACTAGAATTGTCAAACGCATATTATTACTATAAGTTAATTTATTAATTTGTTAGATATAATTGATACCGATTCTTGATATTCAAATTGTAATAACTTCCCAATGAATTTGCATTTTTAAAGTCCCTCCAAATATTTATTGGAAGATCTTTGTAAATATAATTCTTGCTATCTGTTGATAAAATGAAGTAGCCGAAATTATTGTCGCAACTATAATAGCTTGCTCCACTTATCCAACTACTTTTCGAAGTATTAATATCTTCTACGAATGCAAATTCAGTGCTTCTGATTTTATTATATGCTTCAGTATAGGTGGTAAAATTCGATTGTAGATTAGTGCAGTTAGTTTGTTTGCAACAAATTAAAACAAGGAAATTAACGAATAAATAGATAATTTTTTGCATTGATTTCATTTTGAAAGTTTATTTTGATTCCAAATCAACCCAATAACTATTCCATAAAATCAGCACAAGAATGATATTCCTTTCCATTTAATAACATGGTTATTCTGCCGTTGTGTGTTTTATGGGCATTGTCGGTACATGCGTTTCGTTCTGCATAGAATTGTACCTGAATCTTTTGATTATTGCTATTTACCTCTCCGACAAAAAACTCACCTGGCATATTTCCTTCCTGAACCCTCTTAAGAATTCCAAAACAAAGCTTCTTCTCAAAACTCAAATCAAGTTTTATATCAAAAATCTGGTCTTGAATGATTCCTATCTTCGCGTTCCATCTTGGAGTGTCTGCAAAGCTTATTAGATAAGGTTTTGAATCACTTTCTACATCTTCAATTGTTCCTTTGATATTGGATGGGTCGGATTGGATAGTTTTTTCAGAGTTAGGAATTACAGATTTTTCTTTTTCTTTAGGATCAAATCTGTTTTTAGAGGTGCAGGCTATACAAAACAGCAATAAAAATATTTTATAAGTATTCATATCTGAGCAAATCAATGATTTCTTTGAAGAATCAGGGAAACAAATTCTGAAAGTAAGAGTTTTTTATCTGAAGGAAGTTCTATTTCATTCAAAGTGCAATTAATAGAATTTTGGTAATAAGTAAAAAGTTCAGTTGTTCTTTGTTTGATATTTAAGGCTTCAAATATCTTTAGATATTTCATTACCTGTTGTTCGTCGCTTCTTTTTTGATGGTATTCCTTGATGAATTGCTTTTTCTCATCTTTAGAAAAGGATTCAATGGCTAGAAGTAAAAGTATTGATTTTTTTCGTTGGATCAGATCTCCTCCTTTCTTTTTGCCGAATGACATTTCAGAGCTGTAGAGATCTAGGTAGTCATCCTGAATCTGAAAAGCAATTCCAAGATTGCAGCCCAATTCATACATTTTATCTTGAAGGTCTAAATTCTGTTGTGCAAGTTGGGTCGCTATTTTAAAGCAGGCTCCTAGTAATACTGATGTTTTTAGTCGAATCATCTCTAGGTATTCTTTGAGTGAAATGCTCTCTTTCTTCTCGAATCCCATATCCAAACTCTGCCCTTGACAGACTTCAATGGCAGTTTTTATGAAGAATGAAATAACTTCTTGATTATAACCGCTGGATGTCATGATCAACTTCAAAGATTCTAAAAGCATCGCATCGCCTGACAATATTGCCACGTTTTCACCAAATCGTAAAGGAACAGTTGGTTGACCACGCCTAACACTGGATTGATCCATGAGGTCATCGTGTATTAAGGTGAAGTTATGAAACATATCTATGGCATAAGCGGCGGGTAAAGCTTTTTGATAATTTTCGTTAAAAAGTGAATAAACCAACAAAAGGCTGAGTGGTCTTATTTTTTTTCCTTTTTGACCCATTATGTAGTCGAATGGTTCATAAAGACTAGCTGGTTCAAGTTTCCAGTCCTGTTGTTCAGAATAGCTATTGTAGATGTGCGTTAGTTCCTGTAATGAGATTAAATTTGTCATTTAAATATAAGGATGAATTCAAATATCTCTATTTTATTATGGTTCTTATTAATTATTTGTTGCAAAGAAAGTGAAAAAGCTGATTTAATTATATTAAATGCAAATGTTTATACGGCAGATACAGTCAAAATTGAAGCACAAGCTTTTGCAATAAAGGGAAATATATTTCTAGCTGTGGGTTCCAATCAAGAAATCAGAAAATTTCAGACAAAAGACTCAAAAGTATTAGATCTTAATGGTGCATTCGTTATGCCTGGCCTAATTGAAGGGCATGGTCATTTTTTAAGTCTTGGCAAAAGTTTGCATACTCTGAATCTGATTCAAACAAAATCATGGCAAGAGATTGTTGATTCAGTCAAAGCCGTTGCACAAAGAACGCCAAAAGGTCAGTGGATTGAAGGTCGTGGATGGCATCAGGAGAAATGGTCAGATAGATTTCTTTCCTCTTTTAATGCTTATCCATATCATGATGCACTGTCGGCTGTAACTCCGGATCATCCAGTTATGTTAACTCATGCTAGCGGACATGCATTAATGGCCAATAGTAATGCCATGAATCTTGCCTCGATTAGTTCTGAATCTGTTTCGCCTAAAGGAGGCCGAATTGTAAAGGATCATAACAATAGAATTACGGGAATTTTTGAAGAAAATGCCATGTCATTGATTCAAAATTTATATGATGGTTACGAAAAGAAAATGAATCCTGACTTAGTCGATAAACTAAAATTGCAATACGCTCTTTCGGCACAAGAAATTGCATTGAGTTATGGTATTACGAGCTTTCAGGATGCTGGAACCTCACTAACGGATCTGGAATTGATAAAAGATTGGTTTAATGATGGAAAGTTGAGTATCAGATTATATGCAATGTTGTATGAAGACAAAGACAGTATGTTGAATAAAATGTTGGCTCTGCCCATTTATTCAAAGGATAGCTCAATGTTTAAGTGTATCGCAATTAAGTCTTATATAGATGGAGCGCTAGGCTCCTATGGGGCATGGTTGTTGGAAGATTACTCAGATAATCCTGGAATGCGTGGTCAGAATTTAATTGAAATTGAACAAATCACATCCTTTGCTTTGCTTGCAACTAAAATGAATCTTCAGGTTTGTGTACACGCTATTGGTGACAGGGCAAACAGAGAAGTGCTGAATATATTTTCGAAATTTGAAGAACAAAAAAGAATCATTCATTCCAGGCCATGGAGAATAGAGCATTGTCAACATCTTCATCCCGGCGATATTCTAAAAATTAAGGACTTAGGGATAATAGCTTCAATGCAAGCTATTCATTGTACAAGTGATGCACCATTTGTAATTAAAAGATTAGGGGAGAAGAGAGCTAGAGAAGGAGCATATGTTTGGAGATCTCTGATTGACCGCGGTGTTCATCTGGCAAATGGGACTGATTGTCCTGTAGAAAGTATTAATCCATTCGATTGTATATATGCTGCAGTAACTCGAAAGAGGGTGGATAATGGTTTGCAATTTTTTCCAGAACAAAGTATGTCGCGTGACGAAGCTTTAAAATCATATACGATCTGGAATGCATATGCTTCTGGCGATGAAAATATAAAAGGAAGTATTACAAAAGGTAAATTAGCAGATTTTATTGTATTGGATAGAAATCTATTGACTTGTTCAGATTCTTTATTGTTAGCTGCAAAGGTTCAAAATGTGTTTATCGGAGGTAAGAAAATAAAGTAATAAATTTTTTTATTTCTCTATTTGGTTTTTTGAAGACTAAGTTATTTTTTTCAAAATTGTTTTTTACCCAAATAAATATTAATTTAATATGAATTTTTTTTTGTGTAAAAATTTAATTAAACGGACATTTTATTAGATTGAATTAAATTTTAAAAGTATTCTTGAGAAGTTTTTTAAGTTGAATATAATGACCATTATGTGAATAACTGAACACTGTATTTTTCAAATTATTTCAGAAAATCCCTTTATTTGCTAACTTTGCGAAAAAAATTGTGTCTGTAAAAAAAGATATTTATGTAGATTCAGAAATCATGCCTTTGAAAAAAGTAATTGTGCATGCACCAGATGAAGGTATTGACAGAATCAGTCCAAGATTAGCCAATGAATTATTATTTGACGATATTGTATATCTTCCAAGTATGCAAAAAGAACATGCTGTATTTAGAATGATACTAAACGCATTTGTTGGAGAAGAGAATGTATTAGAAACTCAAACCCTCATTAAAGAATCATTTGATGCCAGCGAAGAAATAAAAAAGGAGCTAATTCATTTGGTTAAGGACTTTGAAGAAATACCTAAAAGTTATGTTGATCGATTGTATGCCCTTTCGCATGATCGACTTGCAGAGGTTATGATTTCAGGATATGATAGAGAGAAAGATACCTATCTTTTTGATCCGATACCCAATTTTATTTTTACAAGAGACATTGCTTTAACGATAAAGGATCACGTTGTCATCACTAAAGCATCTAAAGCAGTGCGAAAAAGAGAAAACCTGCTTACTCGGTTTTTCTTTCATGCACACCCACAATTTTCACATTTAATAACTGAAAAAAGGTTAATAAACTTGAATCAAATTGATGATTATCCGCCTTCTCAAAAAGGAGAGCCAGTAACGATTGAAGGAGGAGATCTAATGCTTTTAAATTCAGATTATCTTTTAATCGGTAACAGTGAAAGAACGACTGATCATGCATTGATGACTTTAAGAAATATACTTTTTGAAAAAAAATTGATCCGGAATGTTGTTGAAGTCGATGTTCCTAAAGAAAGATCATTTATGCATATCGATACCTTATTTACCCAAATTAATCACAATCAATTCGTTGGTTATAAACCTATCATTAAAGATGGGTTAGGTTCGTATGTTACTGTATATCGTGATACAGGAGGAGTTGTTGAATATCCTTCTGTGTATGATTTTCTTCGATCTGAGATAAGTTCAAATGCTCAATTTATTTGGAGTGGAGATGGAGTTTCTCCGTATCAAGAAAGAGAACAATGGACGGATGGCTGTAATCTTGTTGCATTAAAACCCGGAGTTGCTTTAACGTATGATCGTAACCCATATACTGAAAAAGCTTTTATAAATAATGGCTTTCAGATCATACATGCTGAAACATTGATTGAAAGAATGAAAAATGAAAATTTTGATGTTCATTCTTTGTCAAATACAATCATTACTCTTCCTTCCAGTGAATTGTCACGGGCAAGAGGGGGCTCACATTGTATGAGCTGTCCTGTCTTACGAGATAAACTTGCTTACGCCTAATGTATTGTCACAAGACCCAGATACGAGTAAGATATGGTGAGACTGATCAGATGGCCTATGTGTATTATGGGCAGTATGCATTCTACTACGAGGTTGGAAGGGTAGAAGCATTGCGCGACCTGGGCTTGTCATATAAAAAAATGGAAGAAGAGCATGGTATTTTTATGCCTGTAATGTCCATGAATGTAAAATATCTTCGACCAGCTTTCTATGATGAATTATTAACTTTGGAAACAAGTATTGATAAGATGCCTGAAATGACAATCCGATTTGATACTAAAATTTATAATGAAAATCAAAAATGGATAAATTCAGCTCAGGTATTTTTGTGTTTTGTGGATATTGCTAAAAAACAAAGAGTAAAAGCACCGACTATTCTACTTAATAATTTGTTACCATATTTTGAAAAAGAAATTTGAAAATTTTGTACTTTGGATTCTCGATTTACCGATACTTAAGCAACTAATTCAGTTTGCAAAGAATACAACGCTGCCTGGATTTCAGGGAGTAAGTTTGTTTTCAACCTTCAGTTTTATTGTAAAAGAACTCAAACGAAATGATATAAATACTAGGGCAGGGGCCATGTCCTTTAGTTTTTTTTTAGCATTATTCCCTTCCTTAATATTCTTATTTACGCTTTCTGCTTATCTGCCTAAGAATTGGGATTTTATTTCTGAAATGGAAAATTCTTTGAATTCGATCTTGCCTAATCAGACTCAGGATTATCTATGGAAGAATATTGTAGCTGGATTAAGGCCAAAAGCTAAAGGAAGTATTCTCTCTATTGGATTTTTATTAGCGATTTTTTTTGCATCTAATGGTATGTTGACCATGATGAGAGGATTTGATAAGACGTATCGAACCAGTTTTAGAAAAAGAACTTTTATTGAAAGTCATAGTGTTGCATTTATTTTAACAGTATTATTTGGTGTGTTACTTATTTTGTCAATTGTTGTAATCATTGTAGGGAATAAATTTATAAGTTGGTTGTTTGCTATTGTGAAGTTAAGTGCAATGTCTGTATTTTTGATTGGGGCTTTGAAGTATGTTATTTTATTTATTTTGTTTTATCTTACTGTTGATATTATTTATCGGATCGGTCCGGCTTTAAAAAAGCCTATGAAAAACTATTCTCCCGGAACCATTTTTGCAACAATTGCCTCAATTCTTTCTTCAATTCTGTTTGGATATTTCGTAGATAATTTCTCAACTTACCATAAGGTTTATGGCACAATTTCAGCGCTTATAATTACTTTAATTTGGATTCGTTTGAATGTTTTAATAATATTGCTTGGATTTGAGTTGAATGCTGCTATTATAGTCAATCGTGACCTGATGGAGATTGTTGATAAGGACAGCTATGAGGAAAACACTTAGAGAAAAACGATTGTTGAAATTAATCGATTAAAAAGTCATTTACTTTTTTTGCTGAATTGTAACATTCTAATACCCAATTATCCAGTCCGGGTTTCAGAGCTATTGTTGATTTTTGAGAGCAACAGAAATAAAATTGTTTGTTTAAAATTAAAGGTTCTTTTTCAGCATATTGTTGAAGTTTTGGATCAATCCTTTTTGCTTTTTCTCCTAAGATTTCTTTGTATTTTTTTATAAATTCTTTTTCGTTTATAAGACTTTTAAATAGATTTAAATTTTTTGATATTTTTAATCGCAACCTATTGAGCTGTTCTTTTTCAATTTCATAAAGTCCTGAGAATATTTTTATTTCATCTGCGCCAAGTTCAATGTATAGACCAGGATTAATAAAATCTTTACGACCTCCAGGAGCCAAAAGGGCAGACATTCTTATTTTGTAAGGAGTTTTATCCTTGCTGAATCGAACATCTCTGTAAATTCTAAATACGCATTCTTTTGCGCTTAGATTATATCGCGAATCTATTTTTTTTATTGAGTCTAAAAGGGTATCAATAAAAAGATGAAACGGTTTTTCAACATCAATTTTATATTTCTCCTTCTTGCTTTCAAACCATTCTCGGTTATTGTTAATCTCTAGTTCAGTAAAAAAGTTTAAATATTCTTTTGTAAAGTAAATCATTGGAAAAATTATGTTTAAACTTAACATTCAGAGTTTGATATTGTTTGAATCACGAGGTGGTAGTTATTTTTGTGCGAGTTTGGAAATCAATAAGGAAAATGCATTTTCTTGCTACATTTGTGCTGTAAGATGATATATCGTTTTAAAGAATTTATTCCGGTTATTGATTCAACCGCTTTTGTTCACCCTTTAGCCTGTGTAACTGGGTGTGTTTCGATTGGAAAAAATGTTTACGTTGGTCCATTTGCAGTATTAAGAGGTGATTTTGGGGAAATCATAATTGAAGAGGGTTGTAATATTCAGGAGCATTGCCTGATTCATATGTTTCCGGGTATCACGGTTCATTTAAGGCGCAATGTTCATGTTGGGCACGGGGCTATTATTCACGGTTGTGAAATTGGAGAAAATTGTTTAATTGGTATGAACAGTGTCGTTATGGATGATGTAATAATTGGTAAAGAGTGCATTGTTGGTGCTTTGAGCTTCATTAAAGAAGGATCCGTATTTGAAGACAGAAGCTTAATTGTCGGAAATCCAGCAAAGAAGATCCGCGAAGTATTAGATGAAATGATCGATTGGAAGACAAAGGGAACAGAATTGTACATGCAACTTTCAAGAGAATGTCATGAACACTTAGAAGAGGTAATGCCATTACGAGAAATGGTAATGAATAGAAAAACTCCTAACCAGAATTATGCTAGTTGGAAAAGAAATCAAAAAGATTTGAAATGAATCAATATGTTAAATTATTAAATATTGGTGAGCTTAGTATTGTCGAGTTTTACACAGATAAAAGTAATTCTTTACCCTCTGATATTTTAGAAAGCATTGCACAAAATATTATTATCGCTGATCAAACAGATTCGACAAAAATTATATTGTTGCGTAGTGGTGGAGAAAAAGCTTTTTGTGCAGGGGCAAGCTTTGATGAATTGTCTTCAATTAAGGATGAAGAATCGGGATTGTCATTTTTTTCAGGATTTGCAAAAGTTATTCTTTCGATTCGCTCTGCGAAGAAGATTGTAATAGGTCGAATACATGGAAAAGCTGTTGGTGGGGGTGTTGGATTAGTATCTGCTTGTGATATAGCACTTGCAAGTCAACATGCTACTATCAGACTCAGTGAACTAGCAGTAGGAATCGGGCCTTTTGTTATCGGGCCAGCAGTTGAACGTAAGATTGGATTATCTGCATTTTCACAATTGGCATTAACCCCTGAAGAATGGCGCACCGCTTATTGGGCAAAAGAGAAAGGATTGTACCAAGAGGTTTTTGAAACCCAAGAATTATTAGACCAGTATATAGAACTATTTAAAACTAAGTTACTCAGTTACCATATTGAAGCACTTGCAGAATTAAAACAAATATTTTGGGAAAACACAGATCATTGGCCACAATTACTTCATGAGAGGGCTAAAATATCAGGACGCCTGGTATTAAATGAGTTTGCAAAAAACAAAATCGCATCTTTTAAATCCTAAACCATGAAGTACCCTTCCAAAATTCTTGAACAAGTTGTTGACAGTTTTTCAGGACTTCCGGGTATTGGAAAAAAATCAGCTTTAAGAATTGTACTTTATCTGGCACAGAATCCACATCAAAAATCTAAGAAAATAGTGGACTCTATAAGCAGAATGACCGAAGAGTTAAAAATCTGTAAGGAATGTTTTTCATATTCGGATTTTGATATCTGTGAGATTTGTTCAAATCCATCCAGAGATCGGTCTATAATTTGTGTTGTCGAGAGCATTCGAGATTTAATGGCCATTGAAGATACTCAGCAATTTCGTGGAAGATACCATATTCTGAATGGATTGATTTCCCCGTTAGACGGTATAGGCCCGGATCGTCTGAATATTGATGTTCTTGTGGAAAGAATTAAATCGTCTGAAATCCAGGAGCTAATTATGGCAATAAGACCTAGCATAGAAGGCGATACAACGGTTTATTACATTAACAGACAAGTTGAGTCATTACCGGTTAAAATTAGTTTGATTGCCAGAGGAATTTCCTTTGGTTCTGAATTGGAGTATGCTGATGAGTTCACCTTGGGAAGATCAATCTCAGAGAGAATTCCTTATCAAAGACATAGAGCCTAAGATTTATGGATCTATCAGTCATTATTGTAAGTTACAACGTATCACATTTCTTAGAACAGGCGATTGTAAGTGTGCAGAAGGCCATGGAATCGATTAATGGTGAAATTATAATCGTGGACAATTATTCCGTAGATAATAGTTGTGAGATGGTCAAGACAAACTTCAAGGAGGTAATTCTTATTGAAAATAAAGAGAATCTTGGTTTTTCTAAAGCCAATAATATTGGAATTCAACAAGCAAAATCTGAATTTGTATTGATTCTTAATCCGGATACCATCGTTCATGAAGAGTGTTTAAAAACATGTTTGAATTATCTGAAATCTCATCATGATGTAGGTGCACTTGGGATTAAGATGTTGGATGGTGGCGGAAGAATACTTCCTGAATCTAAGAGAGGATTTCCAACAGCCTGGGTATCGTTTTGTAAAATGAGTGGGTTATATAAAATATTTCCATATTCAAAATTATTTAATACCTATTACCTAGGTCATTTGTCTTATGAAGTAAATAATGAGGTTGATGTGCTTTCCGGAGCATTTATCTTTACAAGAAAAGACTTGCTTAATGATTTGAATGGTTTTGATGAAAAATTCTTTATGTATGGCGAAGATATTGATTTGTCAGTCCGGATTAAGCAAGCCGGGTATAAACTAATGTATTTATCTGAAGCTCAAATCATTCATTTCAAGGGAGAAAGTACTAAAAAATCCAGTATTAACTATTGGTATAGTTTTTATTCAGCTATGCTGATTTTTAACCAAAAACATCAAAAGAATGCTTCATTGTTGATGCTGCTGAAAATTGCTATTTTGTTTAAAGGAGTTATTAGTTTTATTAAAGATCTTTTTAAGCGTAGTTCTATATTAATTGTTGATTCATTTTTTTTAATTGTTGGTGTTTATCTGTCAAAATACCTCTGGGCGAATTGCTTTTATAATAATCCTTATTATTTTCATCGGGAGACTATTTGGCTGAATGCATTTCAATACGGACTGGTTTGGATAAGCAGTTTTTATTTATTTGGTGTTTATGATAAACAATATAGGACTCAAGACTTGGTAATTGCAAGCATAATAGGATTATTTTTTAATTTAGCAATTTATGCAGTTATACCGGATACTTTACGATCGTCCAGAGTAGTCTTAGGATTAACATTCTTATTTGTATTAATATATTTATTGGGATCAAGAATTATAGTAAGAAAACTTTTTAAATCAAGTTATTTAATAGAAAAATTTAATAGGACATTAATTTTTGGAAATCAAAAAGAATTTAAACAAGTCGTTGAATTAATGGGAATGACTAAGAATGAACAAGAAGACAATAAGGATAAACTAATACGTGTTGACGATAAAAAGTTTGATAAATCTATTATTGATTATTATATTCCTTCTGAAATTATCGTATGCCCAAGTTTTTATTCGGATTCTGATCTGACAAATTTAGTTTCTAACATTCCTGATACAGCTAGGTTTAGAATATTAAATCCAAGCGGCATGAGCATAATTGGTAGCTCTGACAAAACAAGTTCCGGTCAATTAGTTAGCGTATATGCTAATTATCATTTAAATCAAGAGAAATACAATAGGCAAAAAAGATTTTTTGATTTGTGTTTCAGTTTGTTTCTTTTAACTTTTTGTTGGATTATCATTTTTATTCAAAATAAAAAACGAAAGTTCTTTGTTAATATTTTTGATGTTATGGTTGGTCTAAAAACTTGGGTTGGATTTGATGTTGAGCATTTTTCGTTACATCAGCCATTGAAAAAAAGCGTGCTGCAAGTATCGGATGTTCAGCTTGAACCCTTGCAAGATTGGTATGTTAAAGAACAGCTTGCTAATTATTGCAGGAATTATTCGATCTGGATGGATTTGGATGTTTGTATTAGAGATTTTGAAAAATTAGGAAATTAATGGTTGATATTAGCAAAATATTGAATCAAAGTAATTTACTAAAAGACGAACTTATTTCCATTCGCAGAAGATTACATCAATATCCCGAACTTTCATTTATAGAAAAAAATACATCATTGTTTATTCAATCTGAATTGACTAAGATGAACATCGATTATACTGCAGGTTGGGCAAATACTGGAATAGTAGGAGTCATTCAATCGACAAATCCGGATAAAAGGATAATTGCACTGCGCGCAGATATTGATGCATTACCCATTCAAGAAGATAATGACCTGGAATTTCGTTCAGCCCATCCAGGAATCATGCATGCATGTGGTCATGATGTGCATACTACCTGTCTGTTGGGTGCTTTAAAATTACTGAATGCCAACAAGGATCTATGGGAAGGTAGCATAAAATTTATTTTTCAGCCTGGCGAAGAGAAACTTCCTGGCGGTGCGAGCATGCTTATTGCAGAGAATGTTCTTGATAATCCTAAACCGGATTGCATCATTGGACAACACGTTCAACCTAACATGCCTGTAGGAACACTAGGTTTTTGTGAGAACAAAGCGATGGCATCCTGTGATGAACTTTATATCAAAGTCATTGGGAAAGGTGGGCATGCTGCTATGCCCAATCTTGCCAATAATCCTATAATAATTATTTCAGACTTGATACATTGTGTCAATGAGCTCTATAAGACTAAGGTATCTTTGGGTAATAAGCTGGTATTAAGTATTGGAAAGATCAATAGTTTAGGCGGAGCAACTAATATTATTCCTGACGAGGTAAATGCTGAAGGAACTTTTAGATGTATGGATGAAGGTTTTAGAAACGAGATACATGAAAGCTTACTAAGAATTGCCGGAGTAATCTCAGATAAATACAGTGCAAGTGCCAGTATAGAAATTGTTAAAGGATATCCCTGTCTGATTAATGACAGTAATCTGACAGCTCAATTTTCAAACTTAGCAGCACATTATGCAGGTTCCGAATCCGTTGTTAAAATGGATCCGAGAATGACTTCAGAAGATTTTGCTTATTATAGTCAGAAGATTCCAGCCTTGTTCTATCGCTTAGGTACAGGAAAATCTACTAATGTACATACATCACAATTTGTTGTAAATGAGGATAGTATACATTTTGGGGCAGGATTTATGGCTTATTTGGCTATGACAATTGATCCTATCGTATAAAAAATAATTATAATTTGTAATTATATATTAATCATATGTTTATCTTTGAGGCTTATTCCTTATACGACAGAAAAACGGGATGGCTAAGATTTTAATTGTTGATGATGAGCAGAGTATAAGACGGGCGCTTCGAGGCATCCTGGAATTAGAAAAATATGCTGTCGATGAAGCCAGTGATGGTCTGGACTGTCTGGTTAAATTAAAACAGAATCAGTATGATGCAATCATATTGGATATTAAGATGCCTAAAATGGACGGAATGGAGGCTCTTGAGAAAGTTCAACAAATGGCTTCTGATGTACCGATTATTATGATTAGCGGACATGCTACAATTGACACAGCGGTAGAAGCTGTCAAAAAAGGTGCTTATGACTTTATTTCCAAGCCACCTGATCTAAACAGGCTACTTATTACACTTAGAAATGCAATTGATAAATCCTCTCTGATTTCTGAGAAAAAAATATTACAAAAGAAGGTTTCAAAAACAAAGGTTCAGGAAATCGTTGGGGAATCTGCAACAATTGCGAAGGTAAGACAGACCATTGAGTTGGTTGCCCCTACTGATGCAAGAATATTGGTTACCGGTCAGAATGGGACAGGAAAAGAATTGGTTGCGCGTTGGGTACATGAAAAAAGCAATCGGAATAATGGTCCAATCATAGAAGTGAATTGTGCAGCAATACCCTCAGAATTGATTGAGAGTGAATTATTTGGTCATGAGAAAGGATCTTTTACTTCAGCTATCAAACAAAGACTGGGAAAGTTTGAGCTGGCCAATGGAGGAACCTTATTTCTTGATGAAATAGGAGATATGAGTTTGTCAGCACAAGCTAAAGTATTGCGTGCCCTTCAGGAAAATCGAATAACTCGTGTTGGTGGAGATAAAGAAATTCC
Source organism: Saprospiraceae bacterium (assembly GCA_020848695.1). Taxonomy (GTDB): domain Bacteria; phylum Bacteroidota; class Bacteroidia; order Chitinophagales; family Saprospiraceae; genus Vicinibacter. Next base: position 18,502 of record JADLHT010000015.1, on the reverse strand, counting down.
GGTTGATGTAAGAATTGTCGCAGCAACAAATAAAGATTTAAGAGAGGAAATTGCCAAAGGAAAATTTAGAGAAGATCTTTATCATCGGTTGGCAGTTATTATTATTGAAGTTCCTTCTCTTAATGAAAGAATTGAAGATGTTCCCATTCTCGTAGAGCATTTTGCGGAGCATATATGTTATGAGTACGGTGTCCCGGTTAAAAAATTTGAAGATTCAGCCTTAGAGGAATTGCAGAATTATAATTGGACAGGGAATATTCGAGAGTTAAGAAATGTCGTAGAAAGACTAATCATCTTATCAAAAAATAAAATTAGCCGTAAAGAAGTCTTAGATTATGTGATACCGGCAAGTCAAAGACATAATAAATTCAAAGAACTTTTTGAACAGTTTGAGACAGTCCAAGAATTGAATGAATTTATTCGAAAAGAATTTCAGGCTTACAAGTCTTAGTTAGTCCTAATCAAAGACTATTTTGTAAATGTAAATTTATTAGATCATGAGATCAATGAAGCAATGGAGCCAACTTAAAGGCGAAAATAGCTGGACCATGTTCAAAATCCTGGCAGAACTTGTTGATGGATTTGAAACCATGAATAACCTGGGTCCCTGTATTTCCATATTCGGTTCAGCAAGGGTTAAGGAAGGTCATCCACATTATGAATTAGCCAGAAAAATTTCAGCACGTTTAACCGAAGAAGGTTTCGGTATTATTACAGGAGGTGGTCCGGGAATTATGGAAGCGGCCAATAGAGGAGCGTTTGAAAATAATGGTATATCAGTCGGACTTAATATCAATTTGCCCTTTGAGCAATTTCACAATCGGTATATTGATCCTGAAAAATCACTTAATCATCGATTTTTCTTTGTGCGAAAGGTGATGTTTGTCAAGTATTCTCAGGCATTTATTGCTATGCCTGGAGGATTTGGAACCTTGGATGAACTTTTTGAAGTTCTGACCTTGTCGCAGACTGGAAAAATTAAAAAGATTCCAATTATTTTAGTTGGTTCAGAATTTTGGTTGCCATTAAAAAATTGGATTTATCAATCCATGGGTGAGCAATTTTCATATATTTCTTTATCGGATATAGATATGCTTCCTGTTGTTGACAATGAAGAAGAAGTTATTCAAATCATTAATCAATTCTATGGTGGTGATGGATCCAAAGGGCTTCAGCCAACCTTTGAATTGTAAGGTAAAATTTAAATTATTAAATCTTAATGAATTTCTTTATACTGATTCTGGCATCCTCGTCGGATATGTGAAGAATGTAATTGCCAGGATGTAAATATTGAAGATTTAATTCTTTAACCTTTACACTGGGGTTAAATTGAGTTTCTTCAAAATGTGCAATAGCTCCAGTTTCGCTAAGAATATTAATAAATCCATTAAATTCCTGAAGTACATTTAAATTAATTTTCAGGATATCATTTACAGGATTGGGAGCAATATCAAATGTCAATTTCTTGCTAAGGTCTTCAGTTGCAACAACCGGTACAGAGGCTTGAATTGAGCCTACATCTTCAATGACACCAACATTACCGCTATTTTTATTAAAGAAGTAAGGTGTAGCAAAATAAGCCTCATTGTTAAATCGGTAGTTTAAACTGATATTTCTTACGTCAGAAGGATTTAAATCTGAAATCCCTTCGCATTTATAATAGACGTCAAGTTTTTTATTAAGTTGTCCCGCAAGACTAATTCTGTGTGTTTCAAAACAGATGACATTAGCAGATCCGGTACACATAATATACATGTCATTACCTTTGGATTCTACTTTGACATTATTTAAAAACTTTCCAATGGCATTTCCAATATTAAAATTTGTTGTACTTACTGCATTGGTACATATTCCACATTGATTACAGGTTCCACTTACACCTGAACTTCCACTGCAGTTATCAGCTAGAATTTTATCTCCAAAATTCTCATTTGTTTTTGTGCTTTCAGTGTTACCCATTACATAAAATGGATTGGTCTGAGAAGCACCTCTCACACCAATCTTGAGGAAGTCTAATTTTATTGCCGATTTAGCCCGTTGATCTTTTCCTCCTCCATCTAATGTTGCAATAGATTCGGTTTTACCGCAAAACTGAAACTGTATGGTTTGTGCGTCGATTTTTATAATGAACAGAAATAGAATAGAGTGGAGTAGACAATTTTTTAACATTATTTAATAATTTTGGAGAACAAATATATAAAAATTCAGATAATCTGCAAAAATATCTTTAGGGCTTTAATAAATCTTCGTGATAAATTTAGAAGATTCATTATTGCAAAATTTTATCTGGATTTAATTTTTATAATTCTGATTTAACAATCTTAAATGTCTTTAATACATTTCATCTAAATTAAAGATCTCAAGGACTTTTCAATGATCCCAACGGAATCTTCCAATTGAGATTTATCAATGCATAAAGGAGGGGCTAATCTGATGATATGACCATGTGTGGGTTTTGCCAAAAGACCATTTTCTGACATTTTAATACAAAGTTTCCAGGCTAATTCTCGATCATCTTCCAATACAATAGCATTTAATAATCCTTTGCCTCTTACTGATTGAATTTGAGAATATCTTTGAATTAGTTCATTGATCATTTGTCTGAAATAGATTCCTGACTCAAATGCTTTTTGAGTAAGATTTTCATCCTTTATCACAGTTAAAGCTTCTTTTGCAACAACGCACGCCAAGGGATTTCCGCCAAATGTTGATCCGTGCTCTCCAGGTTTAATGCACAGCATGATTGAATCATCTGCAAGAACAGCTGAAACAGGCAAAGTACCACCGGATAATGCTTTACCCAAAATTAAAATGTCTGGTCGAATGTTAACATAATCACACGCCAGCATCTTTCCGGTCCTGCCAATTCCGGTCTGAACCTCATCTGCAATAAACAAGATATTATTTGATTTACACAGGGTGAAACACTCTTTCAAATATTGATCATCCGGTACGACAACTCCTGCTTCGCCTTGAATGGGTTCGATGAGAAATCCCGCGATATCCGGATCTTTTATTATATTTTTAAAAGCATCGATCTCATTGTAAGGAATCCGAATTATTCCATTTAACAAAGGGCCAAAACCACCATAACTGCTTGGATCTGATGATGCTGAAATCGCAGCGAGGGTCCTCCCATGAAAGTTGCCGTCAAGTACGACGATTTTGGCATTGTTTTCTTTGATTTTTTTAACTTCATATGCCCACTTTCTACAGAGTTTTATAGCTGTTTCTACAGCTTCAACACCTGTATTCATCGGCAAAACCTTGTCATATCCAAAATATTCTGTAATGAACTTTTCATAAAGTCCTAATTGATTATTGTAAAATGCTCTGGAACTTAATGTGAATTTTTGAGCTTGAATTATTAAAGCTTGAATAATTCGTGGATGACTGTGACCTTGGTTAACAGCAGAATATGCAGAAAGAAAATCAAAATATTCTTTTCCATCTGTGTCGTAAACAAATACACCTTTTCCTTTTTCAAGAACAACAGGAAGCGGATGATAATTATGAGCTCCGTATTGATTCTCAAGCTGAATATAATCTGCCTGTTGTAACTTATCTAAAATAACCATAAATTTTAAAATTTATACAAAATTAACGAGTTTATTGTGAATATCTAAAACTTGTTGAATTATCGAGTGTCTTTCGTCATTAATGATCAGATAGTCTGCAGCATCAATTAATTCTTTTTCTTTTCGTTGATTATTAATTCTTTGTACGATAACTTCCTTAGTTGATTGATCTCTTAACATTAGCCTTGAAATTCTAATCTCTAGCGGACAGAACACAGTGATTATTGCATCTACATTCTGTTGTTCTCTAACATCTAGCAGCAATGCACTCTCTTTGAGTATATAATTGAATTGACTCTTTTGAAGGCTCAGCCAACGATTAAAGTCAACAAAAACTCGAGGATGTACAATACTATTGAGGGCTTGAAGAATTTTTTTGTTATTAAAAACTATCTCTGCAATGTATTTTCGATTTAAGGTTTTATTGAGATAACTTTCAGTTCCCAATAAAGATATTATTTCTTGAATCACATCCGGATTACTTTGCATGATTTTTTTTGCTTCCAGATCTGAATTATAGACAGGAATTCCAATAATTTCAAACAAGTCTGCAACGGTACTTTTGCCGGATCCAATGCCGCCTGTAAGCCCTATGATTTTCATCATATCTATTCTACTCTTTCTATTTTACAATTTAGTATGGAATAAACACTTTCTCTCTTCTTCGGTTCTGAATCTTCTAATATAGTTTTTAATTTATGGAAAAAACGAAATTCTGCTTCAACAGGAATTTGGATTTGAATACTTGATGTTTCATTTATAACTAAATTTTTAAAATGTAAATGAAATGATTTTATGACTTTTAATACACTATAAATGTTCTTAGAATCAGTTGTAATGATAAAGTTATTGGTTATTTCAACTCTTACTATTTCTGATTTTTCAAGTACATTTCTGGCTACGGTTTTATAAGTTTTTATCAGCCCACCTGTTCCAAGCAGAATACCTCCAAAATACCGAACTACAATGACCATAACATTGGTTATTTTTAAAGAATCTATTTGAGATAAAATTGGTTTTCCAGCTGTGCCTGACGGTTCGCCATCATCATTAATCCTAAAATTGTTTTCATTTAGACCAAGACGGTAAGCATAACACCAATGTTTGGCTTTTGGATGAATTGATTTTGTTAGATTGAAGTATATCTCGCATTCTTCTTTCTGAGTAACGGGATAACTAAAAGCAATAAACTTGCTGGACTTCTCAACAAGTATAGACTGATTGCTCATAGAAATGGTTAAGTAGTGAGTAGTTGACATAGGCTTATTGTAAGTATAGAAATCAAAGCTAATGCATAACCAATCTGTTGACGCTTGCTGTATTTTTCATCAAATAATTTATTTCCAATTATTCCTGAAAGTAATATTACCGACAAATTAAGTATGGGAAACAGAATTATTCCGTCTATTCCATCATTCAGAGCTAAATTAAGAAATTCTATGGAAAAGTAGTTAGGAATACCTAGTGCTGATCCAAAAAGTAAATCTTTATTTGTAATCTTCTTGTGCTTGCTAACAATCCAGAATACCATTCCCCAAAATGCGCTGTAAATAAATACCAATGCAGTTAAAGCGGTAAAAAATGTACTATCCGAATAATGTTTGCTAAATTTTAAAAATAGAATCTCAATTGAAGCTGCTATAAAGAGGCAAAGGAATAAAAAAATTTTATGGGTATTATAGAGCGTAGTGAAGCTTGTATTTTCACTAAAAATATAATACAATGCGGCACCTGCAACTATAAGAGCAACAATTTGTATTAGTGACATATGTTCACCCATTATAACGCCGGCAATTATCGTTGCAAATACCGAAAGTTTCTGTAGTAAAGTAGTTATTCCTAAGCCCGTCTTTGATATCGAAATTGCAAAAACATTGAAACCTATTAGAAATAATATTCCGTTTGTCAAACCATAATAATGTATCGTTGTATTTTTTAAAACTATTTGATAGTCAATTCGAGTAATACCAATCAATGCACAAATAATGTAATTAACCAGAATGACATTGTACAAATTTGTCGTCTTTCGATGAAGGATTTTGAAAATAAATCCAAGACTAACTGTAAATAAAATACATAGGAACAGGTACCACATCAAAGGCGAAGATATTAACAATTAGTTGAACAATTTTTAGTTTTTTTTAACCTCAAAGAGTTCTGTGTCAGTTACTTTTGTATAGTATTAATTTTTATTTTCTTTCTTGTAAGGCTAAATTCTTTTTTTACTTTAATTAATTCTTTTTCATGACTATTTATACTCTTTGTACTTATATCGCAATCATTGCAGTACTTCTTACTTTTATAATAGACAAGTATTTTCATTCTGTCAAAAGTTACCTGATGAGCTTTCTTCAAAACTTTTGTGGTGGCTTATTTATTTTTTCAGGATTTGTCAAGGCAGTTGATCCGCTGGGAACTGCTTATAAAATGGAAGAATATTTCAAAGAGTTTGAATTGACTGCTAAAGGATCGATTTTTAGCTTCAGTGCAGATTTGTTTCCATTATTGGCAGAATACGCAATAGGATTTTCTGTTTTCATGATTGTACTAGAGATAGTAGTTGGTATAATGCTAATACTCGGACATAAACCTAAGTTAACTAGTTGGCTATTTTTTGTAACAATATTTTTCTTTACAATTTTAACAGGATTTACCTATCTGACCGGATATGTTCCCAAAGAAACAAATTTCTTTGAGTTTTCCAAATGGGCCGATTACACTGCTACGAATATGCGAGTTACCAATTGTGGGTGTTTTGGAGATTTTATTAAACTTGAACCTAAGACTTCCTTTTTCAAAGATATATTTTTAATGTTTCCGGCTGTGTTCTTTCTATTTAATTACAAAAAGGCACATACACTTTTTGCTTCGGGATTACGCAATGCCATTACTTTGCTAAGTACATTTGGACTTATACTTTTTTGTATTGCCAATTACAAATGGAACGAACCTATGATCGATTTTCGTCCGTTCAAATCAGGGACTGATGTGAAAGCACAAAAAGCAGCAGAAGCAAAAGCTGAAGCTGATGTTAAAATTCTAAGCTGGAAATTACAAAAACTCTCTGATAAGAGTTTAAAAATTGTAAGTGATGAGGAATATATGACTAATTTCAAGGCTTACCCAAAAACAGAATGGAAGGTGCTTGATCAAATTAAAACCGAACCTTCTATTCCAAGAACCAAAATATCGGAGTTTGCCATATTTGACCTTGATGGAAACGAGTTTACGGAAACAATTCTTACTGAGCCCAGGTCAAGAATAATGATTAATTGTCCAAAATTGTATTTTACATCTTCAACAGAGACAAAATCTATACAAGATACTATTTGGAAAACGGATACTCTCGTAGTTAAAAAAGACTCTACACCTGAATATCGTCAAACTGTTTCTGAAATTAAAGAGAAAACGGTTAAATTGAATGTTTATAAATGGGATGAAGAATATAAACAGCTATTTTTAAGTAAAATTATTCCTTTTCTGGATTCAGTTTATCAGGATAGTGTAAAATCTTATATTGTATGTGGAGGCGCATCCGAAGAAGCATTGAAGAACTTATTTGAGCAAATTTCGGTCAAAGCTCAGGTCTTGTTAGCGGATGATATATTATTAAAAACCATTATGCGATCAAATCCCGGAGTTGTCTTGTGGAGAAACGGTAAAATAGTGCATAAATGGCATTTTAATCACCTTCCCGATCTTACAGAAATGAGAAGAGACTTTCTGGATTGGAATGCAAGACCAATTCATTAAATTAAAGCTGTATTTGTTTGTTAATTTGTTTAATTAAAGCTTTCTTTGCACCGTCTTAAATGCTAAAGTGTATTCATGCTGAGTAGAAGAAATGTTCGCATTAAAGTAATGCAACAATTATACAGTCTTGTTCAAGATAAAGAACTGAGTTTCAAGCAAATTAAGGAAGCTTATTTTAAGTCGGTTGAGAATACTTTTCAACTTTATTTGTTAAATCTGCATTGCCTGTGCAGAGTTTGTTATTTTACCCTTGAGGATGCCACAATACGACAAAAAAAGCATTTAAAATCAGAGGAGGACCTTAAATTTTCCGATAAACTTTATACCAACCCTCTGGTGAAAAGTTTGGCCACGAATAATTTTCTCAATAGACTGATTAAGAAAAATGCGATTGGGGAAGGTTTGGATGATGATATTTTTAGAAAAATTTATAAAGATTTTACTAAAGAAGAAGCATTTAGTAAATTTATTCTGAAAGACGAAAACCCAAATGAAGAAGTCGTTGAATTGTTGCTTGAACTTTACAGGGCATGTCGAAAGAATGAACTTTTCAATGAGATTATGGATGATCAGTTTTCTACATGGACTGATGATAAGTCATTGGTTATTGGTGCAATTAAAAAGACATTAAAAATTCTTCCTTCTTCTGCTGATTTTGTTTCTGAACATTTGCCGGATAAAGAAACTATCAATGAATTTGGAGAAGTATTACTTGAAAAGACAAATTCTGAAAATGAATATTTAGATAAACTCATAAATCCAATTTTAATGAATTGGGATTCCGAAAGAGTAGCGGTAATTGATTTGATCCTAATTAAAATGGCAATTACTGAAATGATCAATATCAAGACCATCCCACCGAAAGTAACACTCAACGAATACGTAGAGCTGGCAAAAATGTACAGTACGGATAAGTCTCAGGAGTTTGTAAATGGTGTAATAGATAAGGCTTTGAAGGAATTAACGGAGAGCAATAAGATTGTCAAAGAGGGGCGAGGGCTTGTGGAAGAATAGTTTTGCACTCTCTTTTAATTATATATTGGAATGCATTCTCGAATTATAATATTAGATTTTGGTTCACAAGTAACGCAATTAATTGCAAGAAGAATCCGCGAGTTAAATATCTATTGTGAAATTCATCCATTTAATCGCTGGCATGATCTTCCTAAAGAAAATATTGCGGCAATAGTATTGTCCGGAAGTCCAGCATCTGTAAGAGAAATCAATCATCCTACGGTTGATATAGATTCAATTCTCGACTCATATCCAGTATTGGGTATTTGTTATGGTGCACAGCTGGTTGCTCATTATTATAATGGAAAGGTTCTTGCGTCAGGTCATAGGGAATACGGACATGCTGAACTTCAAATTGTAAAAAACGATCCTTTCTGGGACAACATTCAACCTGGTTCTCAAATATGGATGTCTCATAGTGATTCAATTGTAGAGTTGCCGTCTGATTTTGAATTGATCGCTTCCACATCCAGTATAATCAATGCGGCTTATAAGAAAGTTAATTCAGTTTTGCCTTCTTACTTTGTTCAGTTTCATCCTGAAGTTGTCCATTCAGAATGTGGTAAACAAATTTTTGAAAATTTCTTTGTTCGGTTATGTGGTATTAGTCAGGATTGGACAGCAGGGTCATATGTAGAGGAGACAATTCTTAAAATTAAAGAAATGGTTCAGCAAGATGAAGTACTGCTGGGATTGTCAGGCGGTGTAGATTCTTCTGTTGCAGCATTGTTGATACACAAGGCAATTGGATCTAAGTTACACTGTTTTTTTATTGATAACGGATTGCTAAGAAAAGATGAATTTTCTTCTGTACTTGACAATTACAAAGGATTAGGATTGCAGGTGCACGGAATTAATGCTTCTGAGTATTTTTTAAATTCCTTGATTGGAATTTCTGATCCTGAGCAAAAGAGAAAGACTATTGGTAAATGTTTTATAGATATATTTGAGAAAGAAGCAAAAGCTTATCCAACGATAAAATGGTTGGCACAAGGAACTATATATCCTGATGTTATCGAATCAGCCTCGGTCTATGGCCCTGCATCAGTCATTAAATCACACCACAATGTTGGTGGTCTGCCTGAAAAATTGAATTTAAAACTAATTGAACCACTTCGATCCTTATTTAAAGACGAGGTTCGTCGTGTAGGATTGGAATTAAATCTGACTTCAACAATACTAAACAGACATCCTTTCCCGGGACCCGGGCTTGGAATCAGGATACTTGGAGAAATTACCAAGGAGAAGATTAGTATATTGCAGGAAGCTGATTCAATCTATATCAGACATCTGCATCTGTCGGGTATTTATCAGAAAATTTGGCAAGCTGGTGCAATTCTTTTGCCGATTAAATCAGTAGGTGTTATGGGAGATGAAAGAACATATGAATATGTCCTGGCTTTGCGTGCTGTAGAATCTCTGGACGGAATGACTGCTCAGTGGAGCAAGATTTCACATGAACTCCTGGCAAATATTTCCAATGAGATTATTAATAAAGTTAAAGGAATTAATAGAGTTGTGTATGATATCAGTAGCAAGCCACCTGCGACAATTGAATGGGAATAATGTAATGTCAAAATTATATTTTATTTCTATTGTCTTGTTATTTCTTAGTTGTGCAACAAGGAAAACTGTTTTTGTGCCCAGTAATAATAATAATCCTCTGCCAAAAAAACACAGCGACAGCACTCCCGTAAAAATAGATACGGTAGCCTGGAGTTTTCCCGAAAAAAAAGTCCCAACTCCAAAATCAAAATATAATAAACAAACTGAGGTTGTACCTGAAGTCAAGACAAAAAGCAAAAGTAAATTTTCCAAAGAAGCTGATATTTTTAGAATTATAACTCTTATTCCTTTTAAAACAGAAACAAAGGATTCTTCATCCGTTAGAATTAATCTTTCAAGCATACGTTATGTTCACTTCTATGCAGGTATGAGAATGGCGATAGAAGAACTTTCGAAAGAGATTGGTAAAAAAATAATTGTCAATGTTTTTGACTGTGAATCCGTTACTGACGCAACAGAAATTTTAGCAAAATTTAATCAGGTGCCTCCACATTTAATTATAGGACCTCAAAATGTTGAAGCGCTAAAGTATACTGCAAACTGGGCGAAAGAACATGAGACTTCCATTATCAGCCCTTGGGTTAGCAGTTCTTCTATTACTGACAATAATCCTTACTACATTCAAACCAAAGCTGGTTTGGCAGCTCATTACAATAATATTAATCAACACGCCAGAAATCATTATCCTGTTGATAATATTATACTGATTTCAAAGTCTGAAGAAGAATCTAAATCAAAGAATTTCAATGACTCTCTGAAATATAAAGATATAAGCGAGAAGGTTGTGAAGGAAGCCGATCTTGCAAATGGAGTTGATCCAGTTATTTATCCACTGTTGAAAGATGAAGGGCCAACAGTTTTTATTCTTCCTTTTTCCAGCAGTAAGGATGAGAATTATATTTATCATTTTATACGAAGGGCAATGTCAGAAAAAATAAATAAAGAAACCAAAGAGAATAAAGAGGTGATTATTTATGGAATGTACAAGTGGCTGGAAATGAAATCAGATATAATTGATTTTCTAAACTTATATAACATAAGGTTGAGTATTAGTAATTATTTTGATCAAGATAATTTAAATATTAAAGATTTTAAAAGACGGTATTTTGAACATTATAGAGAATTTCCTTCTCAGGACGTATTAGAAGGCTATGATGTAATGAAGTATTCTATTGTTAATTTACGAAGAACTGGTATGGATTTTCAAATGTCTGAATCTATGATTGACGCTATGTATTTAGAAACTAATTTTGAAGTTCATCCGATTCGTAAAGCTAAATTTTCCGACTCGTCAAATCCTATTGATTACTATGAAAACGAATATATAAAAATGGTAGAATTGCGAAACAATAGATATAAAATTGTTGAATAATTATCCATTTATCAGGATAATTTTTCCAAAGAATTTTTAATTCTTTTTACAGCTTCAGTAATTTTTTCTTCAGAAACGGAATAAGATATTCGAAGACAGTCGGGAGCTCCAAAAGCCTCTCCTGAGACTAAGGCTACATGTGCTTCGTTCAAGATGTACATTGCAAGGTCTTCCGAATTATTAATCACCTGATTGTTGTGCTTCTTTTTAAAACTGTTTGATACATTAGGCAACAAATAAAATGCACCTTCAGGTTTGTTACACTTCCATTCACTGATCTTAGACATTTCATCTAGCAGCGTATTTCTTCTTTTCTTAAAGATATCTTGCATCTTTAGGGTTTCTGCCAGTTCTGTTTGTAAGGCTACAATGCCAGCTTGCTGGGTAAATGCGGCTGCTCCAGATGTAAACTGCCCTTGTATTTTAATACATGCTTGCGTAATTTGTTTTGGTGCGCCCATATATCCTAATCTCCATCCGGTCATACTAAACGCCTTTGAAAATCCATTAATGGTTGCGGTTCTAGATCTTAATCCTTCAATTGAACCAATACTGAAATGTTTCTGATCAAAAATAATGTGTTCATAAATTTCATCAGCAACTATCAATACATCAGGAAATGCATTTAATAACTCTGAAATAGCTTCTAAATCCTTTTGATTGAAAACTGTACCTGTTGGGTTGCAAGGACTTGAAAAAATCAACATTTTAGTTTTTTCTGTCAATACTTTTTGCAAATCACTGAGACGGGGTTTGTAATTTTCTTCAACCTTTGAGTTTACTATTATCGGCTTGCCACCGGCTAGTTTTATTATTTCATAATATGAGACCCAGTAAGGAGCCAATAAAATTACTTCATCATTTTCATCGTCCAGCAAGGCTTGACATAGGTTTGCTAAACACTGTTTAGCTCCATTCGATACGATAATTTCATCTGATGAATATAGTAACTGATTCTCAACTTTAAACTTATGGCTAATAGCTTCTCTTAAGGCTAAAGTTCCGGCAACCGGTGTGTATTTTGTGTTGCCCTTGTCTAAGGCTAACTTGGCTGCAGATTTTATAAAATCAGGTGTATCGAAATCGGGTTCTCCAAGGCTAAGATTAATGATGTCTATACCTTTTGAGCTTAACTCTCGGGCTTTTTGTGCCATTTTGAGGGTAGCAGATTCATTGAGCTGTTCAACACGATTTGAAAGCTTAAATTGACTCATTTAGTATAAATTTGGCGCAAATATGATAAAAAAAAGGAAGTAACTTTTGAATGATACTTCCTTTATTTTAACTATAGATTAAATTGCTAATGGGTTACTACTAGTTTTTGAGTTCTAATTGTATGATTAGCATAAATTTTGATAAAATATGTTCCTGTTTCAAATCCAAGTGTATTAATTGGAAGTATAACACTGCCATTTAATTTTCCGTAATTTTTTGAAATAAGTTCTTTGCCGTTTAAATCTAATATTTGTATTCTTACCTCTGAAGAAGTAAGTATATCCAATTCAATATTTGCAAATTCATCGCTTGGATTTGGACTTATTTTAGCATGATTGAATACCGGTCTTGGATCTGATACACTGCTGTAATATCCATTTTTTTCAGCTTCAGCAATGCTTGTTTCTGTAGCATTAACAATTTCTCCATTTGGTCCAAACAACAAACCAACCAGTTCGATATTTTCAGCTTTAAAGCTATCGGCTAATTGCAAAGAATAGTTGATGTAATAGTTTGATCCTTTTTTAATTGTACTTGGGAGATATCCTTCCAGTCCTACAACATCATCAAATATTGCTCTTGCAACATGATTATATGTCATCCTGCTTGCTGGCACCGGATTTGGTAGTTTTTCATATCCTCCCATTACTCCACGGCTACCACCAGCATAAGCATTCACCTGTCTGTAGCCCGTTCCTGGAAATTTTACTCCATTTTCAATAACAACTAGGTTAAATCGATAATCACCGCTAATGTCTTCAATAAAATCTCCTTTAACCGAAACTTCCAATTCGCGTGTAGCAGGATTGTAACGTGCTCCATTTGTCAAAATCACAGGTGTTGGTGTAACAATATGTGTATAAAAATCAGCTTCCAGATTTAAAGGATCAGACAATTGTTTTCTATCATTTACAATACTTGGATATCCAGGGAAGCCGGGAAAGGTTCCTAGCCAAGCGTCATACGCCGGAATTACCATAGGGTCTGCATTATGAACAGCAATGCCGACAAAATGATCAGGATAAGTTTTGTTCATTGAGTCCAAAAAAACTGCTCCTCTCGGACACCATTGACACCAGGTCCCTGTTGCTTCTTCGGTTACCAAATGTTTGTATGGGGCTGGTACTATTCCAAGCAAATCACTATTTTTGATGTTATTGCTAATATCATCATCCGGACTGCCGTTTACATTATTAATAGAACATGAAAGGGTAGAATTTCCGGCTTTATAAATAACAGCTGGAAGATTGATGGTGGCAAAACCTAAAGAATTAATGTTTAGATTGGTAAGATTAACATTCTGTGGTGTCCCATTGTCAACCTTGCAACTTAGATCTAAAGAAGTAATTGCAGCTAGACCTAGATTTCTTATTAGCAAACTACCTGCCGCCGATTGATCCGCTAGAAACTTAGATTTATAATTTAAGGTAACGGCACCGGCATCCCTCGGTTTAAGCGTATATGGTATGAATTCTGCACTTACATCATCAACGTACCATAATGAAGAAGTGCTTGAATATTCAGTTCCGAAAAGTGGAAATAAATCAATCGAAGCAATCGTATTATTCGGATTGCTGAATTTTACGACAGACACATCATTTAAAAAAATCTCCCAATCATTGGTAGTTAAGTTAGCGACCAATTCATATTTATTCCACTTCTCAAATTCAAAATCGACTTCACAAATTGGTCCGTTTGCAGCAGAACCTAAAGTTGCAATAAATTTCCCTGCTCCGGTAAAGTAATTATCCAAAGCCCAGGTTGTACCAATCGTAGCCTTTGCCTGAAAATTGAAATAAGCAGAATTATCAGCAGTTACATAAACCCACATGCTGTATTTCATCGTTCCAAGATTTTTCTCACCTCCAAATGGCAGTACTAAATCCATTGGACCACTGCTTGCGCTTCCTGCCTCCAACTTGATAGATTGCTTTCCGGATTTTGCCTGTTCCGTAGTTACCGTTGCATCTTCTGCTGTACCTTCTCCGGCAGCTCCGGACCAAACAGTCCAATTTGTAGAATTGGCCCCAACGTAGGAACCGTCAGGATATGATTCAATATCGTCTTGAAAATTGAAAGCTTGAGCATTTAATCCAAAAAAAGATATTGTAAAAAATAAAATTTGTAAATTTCTTTTCATACTTTTTTAATTTGTTAAATAATATTGCGAAGTTACGCACAAATGTTGAATAAATGATAAAGTACACTTTGATCAAATTCAGTAGCAGAATATTGTTCTAAATAATTTACTTATTATGAGTAATTTCAGAATATTATATCAGAAATCAAGCATTAAATTCCTATGAGAAAATATACTATTGTATTTTGCAACTTATAAGATGAGTAAAGAAATTGCAATAAACACATTGATCTTAGGTCTTATCCTAATAACCACATTTTGGATTTATTATCCGGATAAAAATTCTCAGTTTGTCTGGGATGATCGCGATTATATTCAAACCAACAAAATGCTGACTTCAGAATTGAAACAGAGTATTCCGCATTATTTCAGCAAAAATTATTATGTTGGAAATTATCATCCTGTAACAATGATAACTTATGCACTGATTAATAAATTTGTTGGACAGAATCCTTGTGATTATCAACTTACAATCCTGATTATTCATTTATTGAACACATTACTTTGTTTTTACTTGGTTTATTTAATTTGTAATAATCATTTTATTTCAATTTGGGTATCGGCGGCCTTCGCAATTCATCCTATGCATGTCGAGTCTATAGCCTGGGTTTCTTCGCTCAAAGATGTGCTGTTTTCCTTTTTTTATTTATCAGCTTTAATATTCTATTTGAAGTCAAAGAGTTGCGCTTCGAGCTTCAAATATTCCTTGATTAGCTTTGTCTTATTCTTGATTTCGGCATTAAGCAAACCCGCAGCACTTAGCCTTCCAATAGTATTGCTTCTGTTAGATTGGTATAAGGATCAAAAATTTGAAATCAGACAATTTACTAGTAAAATTCATTATTTTATTATTTCTATTTTGATTGGGTTTATTACAATTGATGCCCAATCTGAGGTGTTGGCAAACGGTATTCAGTATAGTTTCACTGAACGAATTTTATTAATCGGACATTCGCTGTTTTTATATTTGAAGAAACTTTTTATTCCCATTCATTTATCAGCACTTCATTTACTTCCGGAAAAATCAGATTTTAATATAGCTTATTTACTTTCTCAAATACTTGTGGTTGGGCTTTTAATATTTTCTGTTTACTTTAGGAAAAAATTTAAACATCTATTATTTGGTATTCTGTTTTTTGGAATTACTATTTTTTTAATGCTGCAATGGAAGAGTTTTGGATTTGCAATCATTGCAGAGCGATACACTTATATTGCTTATATTGGATTATTTTTTACAATCATTACTTTCTATTATCAATGGATCAACAAATTAAAGGTTCGAAATTATTTAATGATAATTTCTTTTCTTCCATTTGTATTATTGGCGATTGAATCTAAAAAGAGGGTTAAGATCTGGAATAATGAAATCAATCTATGGGAAAATGTAATTTCGGAATATCCAAAATGTTCAGTTGCTTATTATAATCTTGGCGTGTATTACATGATGAACGCAAATAACGATCCGGCAGCGTATCCCTCGTTTCTAAAAGCCTTTCACTTGAATTCAACGGATTATCAATCATTGATTAATTTAGGGATTATTGAATCTAGAAGAAATAATATATTACAGGCAACCCAATTTATTGAAAAAGCAATGATAATCAACCATAAAGAGCCTGTAGTTTATAAAAACCGAGCATATATATATTCGCTTGCTCAGAGAAATGAGGAAGCAATTAAGGATCTAAGTTTTTATTTGTCAAAAACTCCTCAAGACATTCAGATGTTTTCATTCAGGGCTTCTTTGTATCAGAAAATTCAAAATTATACTGCGGCAATACAAGACTTAGATATGGTGATTAAAGCATTTCCAAATCAATCAGCCAACTACAAATTGCGTGCCCAATTATTGTTTAATTCAGGAAGAAATTCAGAAGCTGTTTCAGATGTACATAAAGCAATCAGTATGGGTGAGAAGTTTGATGATGAATTTCTTAAACAATTAGGATTGCAATAAAAAAAGCGTTTATGCAATGGATGCACAAACGCTTATCAGTTTACTTTTATTTTTACTACTTAATGTATTTCAAGTTTTGAATTCTAAATTGGTCTTGTAGTTTAATCAAATAAATTCCGTTCAGTAGGGTACCTGTATTCAGTCCAATTTGATTTTTGTCCCTAAATACTTCATGGAGAAGCTGATCTTTGCCGCTTGCATCTGAAACATAGTAATAAAATTTTTCCGGAAATGGATTGGGTGACCAAATTATTAAGTGATCATTAGCATAACGAATCTCTACAAGATCAAGACTGAAGTTTCCCGGAAAAGCGGTTAGGCATTTTAATGCATCAAACTTTACTTCTGCACAACATTTTTCATTATCATTTTCACAAACTTTTAAATAATCTGTATCGTTTCCAGAAGCTTTAAATTCTTTTATAGTCAGTGGGAGAGTCCTGTAGGAATAAAATCCGATGTTCTTTCCACTTGCATCGAATAGATCAAAGCCAATTCCTTTTGTTCCGGTATGATTAAAATTTAAAGATATTGCATACATAGATTTACCGGTACATTCCAGAGGTTTTACGATCAGATTTGAAATTTCACAAGCTCCTGAAAGCCTGTCGCAACAAAGGACTCCTATTTCTTTTTCTAAAACACATCTTTCATTTTTACTATCACGAATTACCAATTCATACTTGGTTTCGCAATTGGCTTTAAGCGGACCAATTTTTACCGGTAAATCTTTATATTGGAAAGTTCCATAGTTATGTCCATTTCCATTTACCGTAAAGCAATCTGAAGTATTCTTAGAATTAAAATTTATTACTAAATAAACCTCCTTGTTTTCGTTACAAGAAGTTTTTTCAAATTTTAGATCTGTTAATGAACAAGTCGAAGAAATCGGCTTACAGCACACTCTTCCAAGTTCTTTTCGAATACCGCACCTTTCACTCAGGCAGTCAGTAATTGTGAATAGATAGTTAGTTGTACAATCACCTTTGAATTTTCCGAGAGTTAATGGCAATTGAGAATATTTAAATTTGCCCAATACATTGTTGTTTTGCCTTACAACAAAACATTCTGAAACATTTTTATACTTAAAGTTTAGCTTAATACTAAAGAATCCTTCGGCGTTACATTCTGTTCGTCCAAGTTCAAGATTACTCAATTCGCAGAGTTTAGAATCTTCACAACATACTTTGCCTAAGAGACCTTTGGACACACATTTTTCATTTTCACAATCCCGAACTACAAATTCGTATTCCGTTTCACAGTTTGCTTTTAACGGACCGATCTTTACCGGTAATTGGCTATATAGAAATCGTCCGTACTGTATTCCATTGCCGCTGACTATAAAGCAATCTGAATTATTTTTATGATCGAAATTCAGAATTGCAAAGAAAGTTTTATCTGCTTCGCATTTGGTTTTTTCAATTTTTAGTTCTGACAAACGACAGTCTTCACTGTGTGTTTCACAACATACTTTGCCGACTTCTTTTACCAAATGACATTTTTCATTGATGCAATCTGTAAAAACAAATTCATACTCTGTTTCACAGTTTCCTTTTAAAGGACCTATTTTAATGGGCAGATCTGCATACTTGAATTTTCCATAGTCAATGCCATTGCCTTTTACGCTGAAGCATTCTGAGGTATTCTTATGTAAAAAATTAAAATAGATGTAGAATTCCTGATGATCATTGCAAGGTGTTTTTTCATACTTCAAATTGGATATTTCACAATCTCCTCCGGATTGTTCACAGCATACTTTTCCTAAACTTGCTTTTGCTGCACATCTTTCATTCAAGCAATCATATACTGAAAAATAATATTCAGTTGTGCAATCACCCTTAAAGGGACCTAATTCGATAGGTAATTTATTATATTCAAATTTTCCGAGTATATGATCATTTTGTTTA
>JADLHT010000014.1 GCA_020848695.1 Saprospiraceae bacterium | reverse complement strand
ATTTTATGCATCAATTCTAATCTATTATTTTAAGGGTGGTCACCTATACTCCGGATTTGGTGGTCACCTATGACCGGATTTGGTGGTCACCTATGACCGGATTTGGTGGTCACCTTTGCTCCGGATTATGCACTTATTAGAATAATTATTTAATACCAGATAAACACGAAGAATAAAAAAATCCCAATACACTTTAGCATTGGGATTAAATTTAATACAAGGTTCTAACTAATTGCAAAATCAATTGGGTGTGCATAGTTTGTTGGATGAAAGTTCACCGCTAGGTATGGGCCAAATATAATTTTTTGCACCAACAGGAACTTCAGGAGCAGTCCCAATACTACCGGTTTTAGAAGGAAGATTTAACCCTTGCCTTTGTAAATCCTGAAGTCTCAATCCTTCTCCCAGGAATTCAATTCTCCTTTCATTCAATATTGTTTTAATCAAACTTTCATTTGTTGAAATAGCTTCATTCTCAAACTGAAAACCTGCATTTGATCGATGACGAACAGCATTAAGTAATTCAGTCGACAGAACAGTGTTTCCTGTTCTGGCTAATGCTTCTGAATAATTCAACATTACTTCGGCATATCTAATAACAGGTACAAAATCCCGAAAAGGTGCAGTTGTGATCATAAATTTTTGTAATATTCTGTGTCCAGCCTTACTAATCCCACATAGCTTGTTTCGGGCGTCCTGAGAATTATTAAAAACAGAATCTTTGAGTATACCTCCTTTTGCCAAAAAAATAATTGGTTGCACCGCGTAATTAAAAGCTAATGAAAACTGAGATGGTGGCGTTTCTGTAGTTGTATTCGCAAATGCAATTGAAAGTATAGATTCAGATCCGGTATAAGACCCGTTAAATAACAAAGACAAATTGGATTCTAATGCCAAATTAGTACTACCACTAGTGTATCTAAAAGGTACGGTTGTTGAAACAATTTTTGAGCCCTCTTCAACAACTTTCTCATACTTAGACATATTGAGATATACCCGCGTTTTTAGAGCGATTGAAGTAACTTTTCTTGCTCGGGTAGTATTGAGGTAAGACGTTAAATAGTATGGCGGCAATAAATTCTCTGCCTCATCAAGATCTTGAATTATTTGTGTATAAATTTGTTCAACACTACTTCTTGCCAGGTCATTATGTCCGGAAGAAGTTATTGCAATCAATCGAAGTGGAACTCCCGGTGCAGATTTATCCACATTATATGGCTTTGCATAGGTTTGAACCAGACTTAAATAGCATAATGCTCTCACAAACTTTGCTTCACCGGAGTAAATATTTTTTAAACTATCGGAAATTATCCTGGTATTTTCAAGTTGAGAAAGAAGAATATTAGCTGAACTGATTGCTCTATAAGCAGCAGCCCATACATCATTTATATATTCATTTGTTGTTGCAACATTTTGATTCCAAACTGCCGAACCAGTAGCTGCATTTCCATCATTCTGTCCAAATTCATCAGCTCTCTGTTCATTAAATATTATAAATCTTCCGCCATAAAAATTTGGATTCTGAAGTTGAGAATACATGTTGTTGACATGTGCTAAAAACTGCTTAGGTGTTGTAAAAGCCTGATTTTCGTTTATTGTAGTATTAGGTACAGTATTTAAGAAGTCTTTATCGCAAGATGCCAGAGATATCAGAGACATCGTTAATAAAATATATAATGCTTTTTTCATTTTTTTAATCAATTAATTGATACAACTTGTTAAAATCCAACATTTACCCCAATAGAAAATACCTGTGCATTCGGAGGAACATTTTGATCCTTACCGGAATGAATAGAATTTCCATTAATTGATACTTCAGGATCTGAACCTCTATATCCTGTAAAGGTTACTAAATTTGTAGCCTGAACATATGCCCTAATTGAAGAAATATGACTTCCAATTATCGTTTTTGTCAATGGAATATTATATGCCAAGACTATATTTTTCAATTTTAGATAATCACCTTTTTCAACTTTGGAAGTAGATGCAAATGAAAATCCTGAAGATACATTATCTCCATATTGAAGTTTAGCAATTTCTGTTCTTTGGCCTGGTGTAGTCCAACGCTCTAAGATAAAGGTTCCATTATTAAAATACCTTTGGTCTGAATTGGTTGCTCTGGTACCATTGTACAAATAATGACCTCCTGCATAAGTAAAGTTTATATTTAGTTCAAAACTACCATAAGATAGATTACTGTTTACCCCTCCATACCATTGAGGTAATGAGGGTCCAATGATTACACCATCCTGATAATTATCAATTGCAGGTGCCGGTGTTCCATCCAAGTAAGTCCATCTAGGCGAACCAATATGATTGTATTGAACTTCCTTGCCTTCTCTATTATAGAAAACCATTAATCCATTATCCGGATTTACTCCTTTTGCTTTAACTGCGAAAATAGATCCTATGGAATATCCAACTCGGGTCATATTCTGTACACCGAAAATACTGGGTACATATACATCGCTAACTAATGAAGTAACCTCGTTCTTTAAACTTGCGAAATTGAATCCAAGTTCCCATTTCAATTTGCTCTTGGCTATAATTGATGAACTCAAGGACAGCTCTACTCCGGTATTATACATTGAACCAACATTAGCATTAATATAGCTTCCTGGTATTCCTGTACTTAAAGCTTGTGGTGCTCGTAAAATTAACCCGTCAATACTATTTCTAAAATAATCAACATCTATCTGAATTCTTTCTTTCAAAAAACCGAAATTAATTCCAAGATCTAGTTTTTTACTTGTTTCCCATCTTAGATCCGGATTAGCAACTTGTGCATATTTTAAAGTAGGCTCTCCACCATAAGTGGCAGATGTATAAGCTCCAATAGATGGATAATCTCCAATTTCAGAATTTCCTACCAGACCAAAACTCACCCTTGCTCTCAAATTACTTAGTACCTGATGTAATTTTAAACTGCGAAAAAAATCTTCATTATAAATATTCCATCCAACTGAAGCTCCTCCAAAATTGCCCCACTTATTACCTTCACTTAAAGCAGATAAACCATCTTTTCTAACATTTATACTTATAAAATACTTTTTAAACAATTCATAATTAATGTAAGAGAAGAAAGAAAGCAAATTATTCTCGGTGAGTGCATTCCCAATGGGTGAAATATTCACAAATCCTCCTTGATAATTTTTATAATATGAATCTGTAATATTTGATCTTTCAGCACCCCAACTGTTAATCGAAGTACTAATTTGTTCATGTCCAACTGAAAAACTTAATTTATGATTATCAGTTTGCAGTGGAGAATAGCTTAACAAGTTGATTAAATTCTTTCTGTATAATTTTGTTAGGGTGTTGGTTGCAATTCCGTTGGATGAGAAACCGCCACCATGAATAGGATTCATAAAGGAAATATTCTCATTCAACAAATTATTAATTGTAAAGCTAGTTCTGAGTTTTAAGTTTGACAATATTTGAAGTTCACCAAACACGTTACCACTTAAATTATTGTTTTCTGAACTATTGTAATCATTTTCCAGAATATAGCCCAAATTATATGCATTAATAGTACCTATTGTAGCAGGATTATTTAGTCCATACCCGACGCTTTGTCCATTTTGAATGCTGTATGTTCCATCCGCATTCTTTAAGGGAACATTTGTTGGAAGTACATACGTCATTCTACCTAAAGGTTCATTTAATATATATTGAGAATTGTAAGCTGAAGATGAAAGTGTATTGCTAGGAACTGCTCCAGTCATTGGTCCTTTATTGAGTCCATTGGCATAGGAAATATGAGCTCCTACTTTAAGAAATTTGGTAAGCTGATTATCAATATTAAGTCTTGTACTATATCGATTAAAATTATTGGTTTTAATAAAACTATTCTGATTGTCGTATCCAAAAGAGAAATAATAATTAGTATTATTGTTTGCACCGGAAAAACTTAGATGATGAGCATGAGAAATACCTGGTCTATAGGCTACATCATACCAGTTAGTATTAACAATGCTGCTATCTGAATTATACATCAATTTATACCCCGGTTCACGGCCGGAATTTCTCATTGCTTCATTCTTTATCATTACATACTGCTCAGCATTTAGTAATTCTGGAAGATTATAGGGTGTACTTCGACTAACCCAGGCGTTATAATTGACTTTTACTCTTCCTTTTTTCCCATTCTTGGTAGTTATCACCATTACACCATTAGAAGCTCTTGAACCAAAAATAGCTGCTGAAGATGCGTCTTTGAGTACATCAATAGATTGTATGTCATTTGGATTAATATCGGCAAGAGGATTGTTACCAATGATTCCTCCAATGGCACCAGTAAACAAAGGAACTCCATCTACGACAATTAATGGGAATATTCCGGAGGTAATAGAGCTGATTCCTCTTATTCTAACAACTGGAGTATTATTCAAGATATTACTAGGTTGAATCACGTCAACACCTGCTGCCAATCCACCTAAAAGCTGATCAAAGCTAACAGAAGGTCTTACAAGCATTTGTTTTGAATTAATATTTGAAACTGACCCAGTGAAATCTTTCTTTTTTTGAATGTTATTATAACCACTCACAATGAAGACTTCATTTAATTCTTGAGACTTTTCTTCTAGTTCTATAACAATTTTACTATTTGAAAAAATTTCTAGAACCTGTGTCCCATATCCTAAAATGCTTACCTCTATTTTAGTAGGCAGCACTCCTTCAAAGGGAATATTAAACTCTCCTAATACGTTTGTTTTAGCCTGTTGCTTACTATTTAGATCTCTGACGAAGGCTTCTTCAATACCTTTTTTTGTTTTGGAATCTAATATAACACCACTTAAATTTAAATCCTGTGCAGAAATATATAGACATAAGAATTGGAGTGTTATTGATAAAAGTGATTTTAGCATTGAACCTTTGATTGTAAATGGATCACAAAAATTGTAAAGTGCTAAAAAAATCTGTGATTTACTTGATGAATGAATACAAATCCTTGACGGATTTAAAGAAAAACTTGATGAGCTAATAAATATAAATTATATATATATTTTTTTAAAATGTATAATTAAGTGAAATTAAAATTTCTTTTTAAGACATCAATCTCTGTAATTCTTTTAGGGATAGTAGTTTATATTTGCGCTTAAATATCAAAATAAGTGACCGGGCAACACGTACCATTTAATTACCTACCAATTTTATTACAGTTTTTGGTAGCAGCCGGGTTTGTCGTAGTAACCTTATTGGCAACTCATTTATTGGGACCAAAATCAAGTGGTAAACGACATGATGCGACATTTGAATGTGGACTGGATAGTGTAGGTAATGCTCGTAATCCTTTCTCAGTCAAGTATTTTATGATTGCAATCTTATTCGTATTGTTTGATGTTGAAATCATTTTCCTTTATCCTTGGGCTGTTAACTTTAAGGCCTTAGGATGGTTTGGATATATAGAAATCATTATATTTTTAACCTTGTTGATGTGCGGATTTTATTATGTTATTCGTAAAGGAGTACTCAACTGGGAATCCAGAGAAGACAACGATTAAATTCATCTAGATATATTTTTTAAATGAGTTCCCAAATCAAAACAGCTGAAGCGCCTCCCGGAATTGAGGGTCAGGGCTTCTTTGCCACAACTTTAGATAGTGTTGTGGGACTTGCCAGAAAAAATAGTATCTGGCCATTGCCATTCGCAACCTCCTGTTGTGGTATTGAATTTATGGCTACCATGGCTTCTCACTATGATTTGGCCCGGTTCGGATCTGAAAGATTAAGTTTCACACCAAGACAAGCAGATTTATTGATGGTTATGGGAACTATTGCCAAGAAAATGGGCCCCGTCTTACGGCAAGTATATGAACAGATGGCTGAACCGCGCTGGGTGATAGCTGTCGGAGCCTGCGCTTCCAGTGGTGGTATATTTGATACTTATTCAGTGCTTCAGGGAATAGATCGAGTAATTCCGGTAGATGTTTATGTCCCAGGTTGTCCGCCAAGACCAGAACAGATTATCGACGGAGTAATGCGAATTCAGGATCTTATTGGAAAAGAAAGTATTCGAAGAAGAAATTCACCGGAGTATCTAAAATTGATGGAAGAATATATGATTAAGTAATGGAAGACAAACACCAAGAATTTATTAAGTTCATTCAGACAAATTGGAACGATTCAATACACTTTGAAGTAGATCAACATCGCATCTTAAATTCAGAGCTTCAGGTAAATCAAGTATACAGTTTAATCAATTTTTTATATAAGGATCTTCAATTCAAGGTTAATAATCTGATTGATCTCTGCGGAATACATTTTCCGGATCAAAAAGGAAAAGAACTTGGAGTTATTTATCATTTGCAGAGTTTACGAATACCAATAATATGCAGATTAAAGGTTTTCGTCCCTGTTGAAAAACCTGAAGTTCCCAGTATAACAGGAATCTATGCATCTGCTAACTGGATGGAAAGAGAGACTTATGATTTTTATGGTATTCAGTTTCTGGGTCATCCAAATCTAAGGAGAATTCTGAATATGGATGAAATGATTGATTTTCCATTAAGAAAGGAATTTCCATTAGAGGACCCTTTTCGTGCTGACAAAGAAGATTTTCATTTCGGAAGATAATATAAATATGCGTACAAATCTTGAATACAGAACAGAATTTCTTAATCCGGATATGCCGGATATCCCATACAGTACGCTGAATCTAGGTCCTACACATCCTGCTACTCATGGAATTTTCCAAAATGTTTTGAAGATGGATGGAGAGCGGATTGTAAGTGGTGAGCAAACTGTAGGTTATATCCATCGAGCGTTTGAAAAAATAGCAGAAAGACGTCCATTCTATCAGATTACTCCGCTTACAGATAGATTAAATTATTGTTCTGCTCCAATTAATAACACAGGTTGGTTTCTTACAGTCGAAAAACTCTTGGGAATTGAAATTCCAAAAAGGGTAGACTATATGAGAGTAATGGTAATGGAGCTCGCAAGAGTTGCGGATCACTTAATTTGTAATAGTATCTTAGGAGTTGATACCGGTGCACTTACAGGATTCACTTATGTTTACCAATATCGCGAAAAAATTTATGAGATCTATGAAGAAATCTGTGGCGCGAGATTGACAACCAATATGGGAAGAATCGGTGGATTTGAGAGAAATTTCAGTCCGAAGGTTTTTGAACTGACAAAAAAATTTTTATACGAATTTCCAAAGATCTGGAGAGAGTTTGAAAATTTATTAACCCGAAACAGAATCTTTATGGATCGAACGATTGGTACCGGTCCTATTAGTATAGAACGAGCCTTAAATTATGGATTTACAGGACCTAATCTACGTGCAACCGGAATTGATTATGACATTAGAGCACATGCTAATTATTGTTCATATAACGAATTCAAATTTGATATTCCGGTTGGAACGACGGGTGATACCTATGATCGGTATGTGGTAAGAAATGAAGAAATATGGCAAAGCTTGTCTCTCATCGAACAAGCTATGCAAAAAATAGAAAAATGCGATCCGGGAGTTTTTCATGCAGATGAAGAAAAATATTATCTGCCACCTAAACAGGAAGTATATAATAACATGGAAGCTTTGATATATCACTTTAAAATTATTATGGGTGAAATAGAAGCACCGGTTGGTGAAGTTTATCATGCTGTGGAAGGGGCAAACGGCGAGTTGGGTTACTATTTAATCAGTGATGGAGGAAGAACTCCTTATCGTTTGCATTTTAGAAGACCCTGTTTTATTTACTATCAGGCTTTTCCTGAAATGGTACAAGGACAGCTTCTTTCAGACGCAATAGTTGTAATGAGTAGTTTAAATGTTATAGCCGGTGAATTGGATGCCTAGGAAGATGGAAATTTGATTTTATTCAAAGAATTAAATTAAAGAAACGAAAGAAATAATTAAGTATTGAAAAAATAATGACCATTCTAAGTTCAAATACAATACAGGAGATTAACAATATAAAATCCCGCTATCCAGAAGGAAGAGAAAAATCCGCATTGATACCAGCTTTACATTTAGCACAGGCAGAACAAGGTTGGTTGCCGGTTCAGGCTATGAATGAAGTTGCTGAACTTCTAAAAATTCAACCTATTGAAGTTTATGAAGTGGCAACTTTCTACACTATGTTTCATATAAAGAAAGTCGGTAAATATGTAATTGAAGTTTGTCGCACTGGTCCCTGCTGCAATGTTGGTGCTGAAGAATTAATTCAATATATGGAGGAAAAACTGAAGATCAAGGTAGGAGAAACTACTGAAGATGGACTGATTACCTTAAAAACTGTTGAATGTCTGGCTGCTTGCGGAACCGGACCTGTATTACAAATAGGACCTGATTATATTTACCAAGAGCAAATTACCAAAGAAAAATTTGATCAATTGGTTGAAGATTTAAAAATAAAAGGGAGGTAATATGTCTAAAAAAATATTACTTCAACATATTAATGTTCCGGGCATCAA
Organism: Saprospiraceae bacterium; assembly: GCA_020848695.1. Classification (GTDB taxonomy): domain Bacteria; phylum Bacteroidota; class Bacteroidia; order Chitinophagales; family Saprospiraceae; genus Vicinibacter. Next base: position 132,131 of record JADLHT010000014.1, on the reverse strand, counting down.
TACCTTAGAAACCTATGTTTCTCATGGTGGGTATCAATCATTAAAAAAAGCATTCTCAATGACCCCAGATGAAGTGACGGAAGAAGTCAAAAAATCAGGTCTGCGTGGTCGAGGAGGAGCTGGATTCCCTACTGGAATGAAGTGGTCGTTTCTGGATAAAAAAACAGACAAACCAAGATACCTTGTCTGTAATGCAGATGAATCAGAACCTGGAACATTTAAGGATAGATATCTGATGCAAAATATCCCTCACGCATTGATAGAGGGTATGATTGTATCTTCTTATGCATTGGGAGCAAAAACATCTTATATCTATGTTAGAGGTGAAATGATGCATGTTATCCGAATCTTAGAAGCTGCTATAAAGGATGCTTATAGAGCCGGTTACCTGGGAAACAATATTTTGGGTTCAAATTATTCATTAGACCTTTTTGTTCATCCAGGTGGTGGTGCTTATATCTGTGGCGAAGAGACTGCCCTGCTCGAATCCCTGGAAGGCAATCGAGGTAATCCAAGAAACAAGCCTCCGTTCCCTGCAGTCTGGGGCTTGTACGGATGTCCTACTGTAGTTAATAACGTTGAAACTATATCAGACGTACCTTGGATCATTAATAATGGCGGAGATGCTTATGCAAGTATTGGAATAGGAAAAAGTACAGGCACTAAGTTAATATCTGCCTGTGGAAACATAAATCGTCCGGGAGTTTATGAAATTGAATTGGGCCTAAGTGTAGAAGAATTTATTTATAGTGATCAATATTGTGGGGGAATTCCAAACGGTAAAAAATTAAAAGCAGTTGTTGCAGGAGGTTCGTCAGTTCCTATACTACCCGCTGATTTAATTTTAAAAACTGCAAATGGTGATCCCCGATTAATGAGCTATGAATCTTTAAGCGATGGCGGATTTGTAAGTGGTACGATGTTGGGTTCAGGCGGATTCATTGTGTATGACGAAGACCAATGTATTGTGCGAAATCTTTGGAATTTTTCCAGATTCTATCACCACGAATCTTGTGGACAGTGCAGTCCGTGTCGAGAAGGAACTGGTTGGATGGAAAAAGTCTTACACCGTATTGAAAATGGCCATGGTAAAATGTCAGATATCGATCTACTGGTAGATGTAGCAAAAAAGATTGAAGGAAAGACAATATGTCCTCTTGGAGAAGCGGCAGCCTGGCCTGTTGCGAGTGCAATTAGACATTTTAGAGCAGAGTTCGAAGAACATATTAAAAATCCGGATTCCTGTTGTAAGAAACATTTGCATAGTGAACATGCGTTAATACATTAAATTAAATTATATAGAGGTTAGGATTTAGGTATTAGTGGTTAAGTAAGTATTTAAGATAATGAATTATTATTGATGAATTATAAAATATATTTTTTGAAATAATAAGATATCAAATGGAAATTAAAAAATTTGAAGACATTATTGCATGGCAAAAATCTCAAAATTTAGAAGTTGAGATTTATACTATTTTTCAAACTAATAAGGACTTTGGATTTAGAGATCAAATTTGTAGAGCAGTTTTATCAATATCTAATAATATAGCAGAAGGATTCGAAAGAACTTCAAAAAAGGCGTTTGGTAGATTTCTAGTTATAGCACCAAGTTCCTGTAGTGAAACTAGATCAATGTTTTTTTTCGCGCAGCGGTTAAAATATATAAATGAAGAAATTAAAATAAAATTAATTGAAAGTACAAACGAAATTTCTAGAATAATTTATGGTTTAATTAATTCACTAAAGTCTATATCAAGCTCTAACTCTTAACCACTAATACCTACTCACTAATTTCTAAAAAAATGGATAAATTGAAAATAACAATCGACAATAGAACCATAGAAGTCCCGCCGGGTACTACAATACTCCAAGCTGCGAGGATGATTGGTGAGAATTATCCACCGGCGATGTGTTATTATACTCCATTAAAAGAGACCGGCGGTAAGTGCAGAGTGTGTCTTGTGAAAGTGACTCAAAGTTCAGAAGCTAATCCGAGACCCATGCCTAAACTTGTTGCAAGTTGCTTAACGAAAGTTGAGAACGGTATGGTCGTTGAAAACGAAACTTCAACTGAGGTTCTTGAAGCTAGAAAAGGAGTCGTTGAGTTTTTGTTGATAAATCATCCTTTGGATTGCCCAATATGTGATCAGGCAGGTGAATGTGATCTTCAAAATCTTTCTTATAAACATGGAACAGAAGCAACGCGATATGAAGAAGGGAGAAGAGAATTTGAAAAAATAGATATTGGTGATAATATTCAATTACACATGACCCGTTGCATTCTTTGTTATCGATGTGTTTATACTGCAGATCAGATAACCAATTCTCGCGTGCATGGAGTTCTTAATAGAGGTGATGCAGCTGAAATTGGAACCTATATTAAAAATGCGATCAATAATGATTTCTCAGGTAATGTTATCGATGTTTGTCCGGTTGGTGCCTTAACCGATAAAAAATATCGCTTCAGCCAAAGGGTTTGGTTTTCTAAGCCATTTTATGCTCATCGCAACTGTGACAAATGTGGTGGAGAAGCAGTTGTTTGGATAAAAAATAATGATATAATCCGTGTAACTTCGAGGAAAGATAAATTTGGCGAAGTCATTAAATTTATCTGTAATGAATGTCGTTTCGATCATAAAAATATGAATGACTGGTCTATAGAAAATGTATATGAATTGGATAATGATTCTGTAATTAATGCCAATAAATATAAACATGTAGAAGAATCACCGGCTGTAAATGTTGACGCAAAATTTGTTTCAGAATGAGTTGGATAATTCTTAAAATTATATTCATTTCCATAATATTTGGATTATCTCTTTTCATCGCAATGTATTCGACCTACGCTGAACGAAAGATTGCTGCATTTCTTCAAGATCGCTTAGGACCTAATCGAGCTGGACCTTTTGGAATTCTACAGCCCTTAGCAGATGGAATCAAATTATTTTTCAAAGAAGAGTTTATTCCATTAAAAGCCGATAGGTGGTTATTCCTAATGGGCCCTGGTTTTTTTATGATTACTGCATTAATGACGAGTGCTGTTATTCCATTTGGACCGGATATAACCATTGATGGCAAATCTTTTTCATTACAGGCAACTGATATAAACGTCGGATTACTTTACATTTTTGGTGTTGTGTCTTTGGGTGTGTATGGAATACTCATTGGAGGATGGGCATCAAACAATAAATTCTCTTTACTCGGTGCGATTCGTGCTGCATCGCAAAATATTAGTTATGAACTGGCAATGGGCTTATCAATTGTTGCACTGGTTATGATGAGTTCTTCATTAAGTTTGAAAGAAATTGTTGATCAACAAGCTGGATGGCATTGGAATGTATTTTATCAGCCTTTGGGCTTTCTAATATTTATTATTTGTGCATTTGCAGAGACCAATCGCGCACCTTTTGATTTACCCGAATGCGAAACAGAATTGGTGGGTGGATACCACACCGAGTTTTCATCCATGAAGCTTGGATTTTATTTATTTGCAGAATACATCAATATGTTTGTCAGCAGTGCAATCTTAGCAACCTTGTTTTTTGGAGGATACCATTTTCCGGGAGTATCTTCGATGGACCCCGGAATTGTAAAAACAGCTTTAAGTGTGGCAGTGATGTTTGGAAAAATTTTCTTTTTCATATTTTTATTTATGTGGGTTAGATGGACTCTACCAAGATTTCGATATGATCAATTAATGAATCTGGGATGGAGGGTTTTGATTCCTTTGGCGGTAATCAATATCCTAGTCACAGGTGCGGTAATTTTGTATAAAATGATGTAATACATGAGTGTAGTTAGACTTACTGATCGGATTAAAGTAATGGAGCGAAAGCCCATGACATTTTTAGAAAGAATATATCTGCCTGCAATAATTAAAGGTATGAGTATTACCATTTCTCACTTTTTTAAGAAAAAAGCTACCATCTCCTATCCGGAACAAAAACGACCTATGAGTGAAGTTTTTAGAGGATTACATATCCTGAAGAGGGATGATAGAGGAGCGGAAAGATGTACTGCATGCGGACTTTGTGCGTTAGCTTGTCCGGCTGAGGCAATAAGCATGACTGCAGCAGAAAGAAAACGAGGTGAAGAACTATTGTATCGTGAAGAAAAGTATGCTGCTGTGTATGAAATTAATATGTTGCGGTGTATATTCTGTGGACTTTGTGAAGAAGCTTGTCCCAAAGCAGCAATATTTTTACAGAATGACAAATTAGCACCTGCAAGTTTTGAAAGAGAAGATTTCATTTATGGAAAAGATCGTCTTGTCGAACCTTTTTTACTTAAAAAAACATAATGGATAAAATATTTTATATCTTATCGGTTGCTACTATAATCTGTGCTTGCATGGTAATTATCAGTAAGCATCCAATTCGAAGTATATTATTTTTAGTGGCTACTTTCTTTTTAATTTCCGCGCATTATATTCTTCTCAATGCACAATTCCTGGCTTTGGTTAATATTGTTGTTTATGCTGGAGCTATTATGGTACTTTTTTTATTTGTGGTTATGTTTCTTAATTTAAATAAAGAGGTAGAAGCGCATAAAGGAGTCTTCTCCTGGTTTGCCGCTATTGTTTCAGGTGGATCTTTTTTCTTAATTGTAATCAAAGCTTTGGAACAATCCAAATTACTTATTAACGATTCTCCCAATCACAGCATAGGATTAGTTGAAAACCTAGGACACGTACTTTATAAGGAATATCTTCTGCCTATGGAAATTAGTTCCGTATTGTTTTTTATAGCGATGATCGGTGTAGTCCTACTAAATAGAAAAGAAAAAATTGTAAAAGAAAATTAGCATATGGAAAATTCAACTCCGGAAATATTTTCAGCCATACCCCTGACTTATTATATTCTATTAAGTACAGCTTTATTTGTAGTTGGATTGATTGGCGTAATGACAAGAAAGAACATTATTATCGTATTTATGTGTATCGAAATGATGTTGAACGCCGCAAATCTGATGCTGACTTCAACTTCTGCATATTACGGAAATTCCGGTGGACAGATTATGGTTTTCTTTACTATGGCAGTTGCTGCCGCTGAAGTAGCGGTTGGACTGGCAATCATTGTCATGGTTTATAAGAATTTAAAAACGACACATATTGACATATTCAATAAATTGAAAGGATAATTGTAAATCTATGAATTTTGAAGGATATATACACCTCATTTTGTGGCCAACTCTGATTGGTTTTTTAATAAATGGAATTTTTGGCTCCAAACTTTCCAGAAAGATGAGTGGGGTAATTGCATGCATAGGGCCACTTACCGGATTATTGGCAACCTCAATGATTTATTTAACTCAACCACTTTTAGAAGCCAAGACTGTTATAATTTATAATTGGTTTACGATTGGTTTAGGTAACCCGGTTAATTTTTCTGTGTACTTTGATCATTTGACCGTTTTAATGCTCTTCATTATTACAGGTGTTGGAAGTCTTATACATATATACTCGATAGGATATATGAAAGATGATCCGGGGTTCAGCAGATTTTTTGCCTATCTCAATTTGTTTCTTTTCTCCATGATTCTTTTGGTTACAGGTTCGAATCTGGTTCTATTATTTGCTGGTTGGGAAGGTGTGGGTCTTTGTTCTTTTCTACTTATAGGATTCTGGTTTAAAAATACAGAGTATAACAAAGCAGCAAGAAAAGCTTTTGTTATGAACCGAATTGGTGATCTTGGATTTATTTTGGGTGTTTTTTTATTAGCTTTAAAATTCAATTCAATTGAGATTGTTAAGATCCAGGAAAGTTTTGGAGAAATAGCTAAAAATGATCCGACAATTGTTTTGATAACCTTATTGTTATTTCTAGGTGTCTGTGGAAAATCAGCTCAGATTCCTTTGTTTACCTGGCTGCCCGATGCGATGGCCGGTCCCACTCCTGTTTCCGCATTAATACATGCTGCCACAATGGTAACTGCTGGAATTTATCTCGTGGCTAGAATGTCAATACTATTTAATCTGGCGCCATTTACATTGAATATTATCATGTGGACCGGTGTAATTACAGCAATCGTATCAGCAAGTATTGCCCTGAAACAAAATGATATTAAAAAAGTATTGGCTTATTCAACGGTAAGCCAATTGGGATACATGGCTTCAGCTTTAGGGGTTGCAGCTTATACAACTGCTATTTTTCATGTAATGACCCATGCGTTTTTTAAAGCGCTGTTATTCCTTGCTGCTGGATCTGTTATTCACGGTTTACAAGGAGAACAAGATATTAAGAATATGGGTGGTTTGAAATCTAAAATGAAAGTAAGCCAAATTGTATTTTTAATTGGAACTCTTGCAATCGTCGGATGTCCTCCATTTGCAGGATTCTTTTCCAAAGACGAAATTTTAGCTTCGGTTTATAGTTGGAGTTTTTGGGGATTTGTTGTACTTGCCTTTTCTTCTGTTTTTACTGCCTGGTATATGTTCAGATTATATTTTTCAACATTTCATGGAAATTACAGGGGAACCCAGCATACCTGGGAACATGCACATGAGTCACCTTGGATTATCTTATTTCCTCTGTTGGTATTAGCTTTTTTATCAATAATAGGTGGATTTGCAGGAATGCCAGAAATACTATCACATCATCACCTTGTAAAAGAGTATCTTAAATTCAGTATGGTTGATCATACACATACGGTTAGTCATCTCTTCGAATACAGCTTATGGGGCATTACAGTTGTGGCATTATTGATTATTGGAATTCTCAGCTATAGAAAATATTCAACAATTAAAAAAGAAGACTTTGAAAAAGAAGAAGATATAATTTCGAAAATACTTGCCAATAAATATTATCTGGACGAAATCTATTCAATCATCTTTTCCAGGCCATTGAAAAGTCTGGGTTCCTGGTTTAAGAATGTTTTTGAACGCAATGGAATCGATATATATGTCAAAGCACCTGGAGCACTGTTAAACAAAGCTAGCCTTGAATTGAAACCTCTTCAATCCGGCAATATAAGTTGGTACATGATTTCTATCCTATTGGGGTTTCTTGCTTTTGCCATTTTATTTATTTTTAAATTCTGATCAGCATGCTTTCAATAATATATTTGATTTTAGTTCCTCTGATTTTTGGATTGCTGATTATTCTGTTTAAAAACAAATGGTCTTCCGGAATCGCTTTAGCCGGTTCTGCAATAAACCTGTTTCTGTTTTTTTTCATGTTGTCGCAATATAATGGAGGTCTTAGGATAGAAAATCAGTTTAGTATCCCATGGATTCCGGAATTAAATGTTGATCTACATTTTGGTCTTGATGCATTAGGAATCTTTATGATCTTATTATCATCCCTTATTCTGCCTGTTGGAATTCTGGCATCTATCAAATACAGTAAATTTAGAAGAAAGTCCTATTATGTGTTAATGATGATAGGGTTAACATCATTAATTGGATTTTTTAGTGCACAAAACGATTTAACCTTTTATGTTTTTTTTGAACTTGCACTAATTCCATTTTATTTCATGGTATTAATGTATGGAGGTTCCGATCGTAAGAGGGCTTTGTTCAAATTCTTTCTTTATACGGTCTTTGGAAGTTTTTTAATGCTGGCTTCAATAATCTACTTTAGATCTTTAATCAATATTGGAGCAACAAGTGATTGGTCCATACTGTATGGTGTTGAACTTAATTTGAAATCTCAGACTTGGATTATGTTAGGTTTGCTGATTGCTTTTGCAATTAAGTCTCCGTTATTTCCATTCCATACCTGGCAAGCTGATCTCTATTCAGAAGGTGATCGACCAGCAATAATTATCATCGCTGCCGTACTTTCAAAGATGGGAGTCTTTGGAATATTAAGATTTTTTAACATTTTTGAAAATGCTATTTTACAATACCAGACTCCTCTAATTGTGCTCAGTATCATTGGAATTATCTATGCCGCTTTAATTGCTTGGCGCCAATCTTCAATGACTCGATTGTTGGCCTATTCATCATTGTCCCATATGGGCATGATTGCTGCAGGAATATTTTCAGCAAGTGTTTCTGGATTACAAGGTTCTTTGTTTCAAATGTTGTCGCATGGTTTAGTCATTGCGGGTCTTTTCATGGTAGTTGATTCAATCATGTCAAGGACCAACAACTCAAGTATTTATGGAAGCAGCGGTATTGCCACAAGTCAGCCTCGTTTGGCCACTTATTTTTTTATTCTGTGTTTAGGATCTGTCGGACTTCCATTAACCAGCGGATTCATTGGTGAATTCGATATATTACTAGGATTAAGCAGTATAAACTGGATTTTAGCATTGGTTGCAGGAACGAGTATTATTTTAAGTGCAATCTATATTTTTAGATTTTATCAAAAATCAATGTTCGGAGATAACCATCCGGAAAATAAATCCTGGACCGCCATTACACTCAATGAAGAATATGTATTAATCATCCTGTCGATTCTGGTTATTATTTTAGGTTTCTTTCCTGCCAGCTGGTTGGAACTTGCTGATCAGGCGACGAGTACATTTGTTCAACTTAAATCCAAGATTCAATAATATGTTGTCTATTGCTATACTTACAATTACTGCAACTTTGGTATTGTTCCTGGGTTTTTCCAAAAACAGAGACTTAATACTTCCTTTCTCCGCAGCAGGTGTCGGAGTGGCTGCTCTTTGTTTATTAACGAATCAAAGTCTATGGAATGAATGGTTCATGAACATGATGAATATTTCAGGACCATCAAAGGCCTTTAGTGTATTAATCCTTGGATTATCACTCTGCATTATTCCGTTTATCAATGAATTCAGAAGAAGGGGAACAGAAGAGATAGCAGATTTTTCCGGACTTTTAATCTTCTCATTAATAGGTGGAATCATGATGGTAAGTTATTCAGATCTCATGATACTTTTCCTGGGCCTGGAAATCTTATCAATTGCAATGTATATACTTGCCGGCGCTGATAGAAAAAGATTAAATTCAAACGAAGCTAGTTTGAAATATTTTATTTTAGGTGCTTTTGCAAGTGCAATTTTATTATTTGGGATCGCTTTATTCTATGCTTGTACGGCTTCTTTCAGGCTGGACGCAGAAGTATTACAGAATTCCACCTTACTTAATTTAAGTTTTTTAATTATTTTTTCAGGCTTAGCTTTTAAAATAGCTTTAGTTCCATTTCATTTTTGGGCTCCTGATGTTTACCAGGGAACCCCTACAATTTTTACTGCAACTATGGCAACGATAGTCAAAGTTTCAGCCTTCGGTGCCTTATTCCAATTTATCAGCTTATGCAATCATCACATGACAGAATGGATATATTGGTTGCTTAGTCTGATTGCGCTTACCACTATTGTATTTTCAAACATCCTGGCCCTTCAGCAAAAAAGCGTTAAGAGAATGTTGGCTTATTCCGGAATTTCACAAGCAGGGTTTATTCTTATAGGATTCTTAAATCTTAGTCCTGAAAAGTCCTGGTCAATATTGTATTATTTATTTGCTTATTCTACAGCTTCGTTGGTTTGTTTTCTTGTAGTTCATTTTGTTGAAGAGAAATCATTTAACGATGATCATTCTTCCTTCAGAGGCCTTTATTTTAATAACCCGTTCTTAGCTATTGTTATGTCCATTGCTCTAATTTCTTTAGGGGGTGGTCCATTAACCGCAGGATTCATGGCAAAATTATTTGTATTAAATAATGCGGCAATCGCCGGAAATATTGCATTGGTTGTTTTTGCATTAATTTTTGCTGTGTTGTCATTGTATTATTATTTCAGATTAATTAATCAGATGTTTTCTCATTCCAATGAGATTAAATCCTGGAGTATAGAATATCCCTATGCCGGAATTCTAACCGTATTAAGTATTGGAACAATCATTGCAGGAATATTGCCCAACATTCTTGTTGACTTGCTAAAATAGTCCCTTCAGAAACAATTAAAATCATATTCTCTATCTTTCGTTATACTTGATATGATGTATATCTTCTAATAATTTTTTTTATATTGAGTAAAACACAGCTAAAAGAAACGAAGTATTCCGTTAGAAGTACACTGAATATTGAAAAATAAATATAGATTTATTGAACCATTTGAAACAAATTGAATTAGTTAGCTAATAAAAATAATGTAAATGGATTTATTCAAAATGTTACAAGATCAAATATCGCCAGATCTGATTCAACAATTAAGTAAACAGATAGGGGCAAATGAAGAACAGACTTCACAAGCTACGACTGGGATTTTTTCCGCCCTTCTGGGTGGATTAGCTAATAATGCTTCAACTCCTGCAGGATTGTCTTCACTGACTTCAGCACTTGACAAAGATCATGATGGAAGCATTCTAGATGATTTGATGGGTTTAGTATCGGGTAGCTCAAATTTAAATACACCTGCAAGCAATGGTTTGGGAATGTTAGGTCATATTCTCGGTAACAATCAAAATCATGTTGCTCAGCAAATCAGCCAGTCTTCCGGACTTAACTTATCTCAGATTATGAAACTTATGCCTATCATAGCTCCGATTGTAATGGGATTAATTGGAAAACTTCGGTCTAATAATCAACAAAGTTCAGGTGGAGGAATAATGGATATTGCACAAGTATTAATGGGATCTGCTCAGTCAGCTCAAAGCGGTGGATTCGGAGATATTCTTGGAACGGTTCTTGGCGGAGTAATGAACAATCAACAATCCTCTCCACAAGCAGAACAACAAGGTGGAGGGTTATTAGGAAACATCTTTGGGAAAATTTTTGGCAAGTAGTTCCAATTATTGTTTTTTTTAAAAATATAATATTATTAATAACAAGCCGATGAAGTTCTTCATCGGCTTGTTATCTTTAGATGAATACTTGAACTACTATCTGATTACAGAAAGCTTTCTAATCAACTTTTGTCCGGAAAATGATTCAAGTACAACAAGATACATCCCTTCGCTAAAGGCAGAAACGTCTATTTGGTTATTGATCTGACTTAGCTGCGATTTCATCACTAATTTGCCGGAAGAATGATAAATTGAAATAATACTCTCCGTCTCAGAATGAAACAATATATTGACTACCGTTTGTGCAGGATTAGGAATCAATTTAAAATCATCATTAATCATACTGCTAATTCTAGAGTCAAAATCATGATAAGAGCTTGGATAAATTTCAATAGGCTCTTTGGATTTATTGTATTCAACAAAGCCTGATGGAACAAAATTTCCCTGACTGAGATTAACACAATAGTCCTCAACTTCTCCGTAAGCAAACACACAACAACTGTTGCCGGGATAAGAACCATAAGACATAGCTACTCGCATACGAGTATTGGTAACAGGACACATACAGCTCCATGGTGTCGTAAGCTTTCCACAGAGCGTTAAACTTCCTGCGCCATACGCAACAAACTCATCTTGATCCATAAAGTCTCCATCTCCGTTGTAATCTATCCATACTTTCCAATATACATTGTAAATCTGATTGCTGAAGCCAGGTGTAAGACAAAGATCATATGTTTTACCCCACTTCAATTCAATACATGGCGAAGGATAATAAGTGTACCCATTCTGACTGGATCCACTGGTATTATTGATATTTGCCAGACTAACATTTTTAATCCACATAAGTCCACAACTTTGTGCATAAGACTCACAGTAATTAGATCCGTTACACTTTACAGTTACATTAAAGCTACAAGTATCATTGGCATTACCTTGATATGCAACATATGTGATTCTGGTGGTACCACATTTAAATAAAGATCCTGAAGATGGTCCTTCAATTTGCTTAATAGTATAACATGGAATCTCACAGATAAACTCACGATAACAGTTCTTGCCATATTGATCATTCCAGGTTCCATCGGGTAAAATTTCTACATAATCCTGATCACCATTAGCGTTGTTGGGTTGTCCGGGATACCAGTTGAGGTAGTTTAATGGTGAATTATCAATCCACTCAAACATTCCTTCAACATTCGAATCATGAAGTCCTATCCACGCAGTGGTTCCCATTAGTTTGGATTTGATATAATCATTTTCGTCTTTTGAATTAATAATAAGGAGTGTTCCTCCAAGACTTTCACAAATCGCTTTTGCCTCAGCCCAGCTTGTTGTAATTCCTGAACAGAAATATTTAGATCCGTTAAAAGATCCCATGTTGATAAATCCTTTTAAAGAATCTTTACAATCACCACAAGTCTTGACTTTCGGGAGATTCCAATTCACGACTGTTCCATAATGTTCTTTCTTATCTACAACTATTTCAGCAGGGCATTCAATTTCAAGACCATTGCCAATTATGGTAACCGTGAATTGATGCTGAATACTATTGCCACAAACATCCTTGGCTGTATAAACAATTAGAGTAACCCCTGGATAGAAAATATCTCCCGATTGATGATTGCTTGTTAAGGTAACAGTCGAACAATTATCGCTAGCAACAGGAGGAATCCAAAAAACTTGTTTATCACATTTGCCCTCTGCATTAAGAGTAATATTTGAAGGGCAGTTTGTCCATATTGGTGGTGACTTATCAACCAGATCAATTAATTGATGACAGAATGAGTAGTTATTAGAATCTTGGGGATCACTGGCTTTCCAGATTCTGATAAATTTTCTTGAATTTGGACAATTAGAATAGATATTAATTAAGGAATCTTTATAACTAATGATCGGTTGAGGACAACCAACATTTCCTGGCATCGCAGTAGCATTACCAGAAATATTGACATTACAATGTTCTGTTGGACAGCCAATATAATTTAAGGGACAGATAATAATAGGTCTGTTATTGCAACAATTATTTATAACCGTAATACTAAAAGTGTGCTGAATCGCATTCCCGCATTCATCTGTTGCTGTTATTATTATAATAGTTATACCTATTGGGAAAGCGGTCCCTGAAGCATAATTGGAAGTAATTGTAACATTCTGAGTACAATTATCTTTTGCAATTGGAGTAGCCCATTGAACTATAGCTTTGCAATCCAAAGTACTAGAATTGACTGTAATGTTGGCAGGACAGGATTTAAATTCCGGCTGAATCTGATCCTTTAATTCTATCAATTGAGTACAACTGGAATACAATTTAGAATTATTTGGATCTTCGGCTTTCCATTTTCGATAGATCAGTTTGGATCCTGGACAAGAATAATTAAGTACACTATCGATATAACTAATTAGCGGTTCGCCGCATTCAGAGGAAGACTTCACTGCTACAGCAAATCCTGTGGAAGATGGGTCTATACTGACTCCAGGACATCCAACAAAATTTAACGGACATATTATACTCGGTGGATTCGTACAACAAGAAGTTACGGTTATGTCAAATGAAGCTGCATTAGTGTTATTACAATAATCGGTAATAATATAATTAACAGTAGTTGTTCCTGTTGAAAAACTTGATCCGGAAGCTTGTGACTTCTCAATACTTTTAATTCCGCAGTTGTCAGTTACTGTAGGTTCAATCCAACTTACCTTGGCTTTGCAATCAATTCCTGGTGAAACGGTAAGATTCGTAGGCATATTCGCAATAATTGGAGCCAGGGTATCTGACAACTCAATGGTCTGTTGACATGTTGAACTTAGGGATCCGTCATAAGGATCAAAAGCTTGCCAGGTTCTAATGACTTTGAATGCACCAACACAGGGTCCGGAAGAGATGCTACTATCGGAATAAGCAATAACAGGAAAAGAACATAACGTATCACCTGGTGCAGCTTTAGGAATTCCTGTCAAATGAGGTAAAATTGAATCTCCAATACATCCACTATAATCAGATGGACAAATGATGTTGGGTTTTGTTTTACAACAGTTTCCTTCTACTTTAATATTAAAGGTGCAAATACTTTTGTTGCCGCAGAGATCTTCAGCGGTATAACTGACAGTAGTTATTCCCAAAGGAAATGCATCACCGCTAATATGCGAAGTCGTCAGGAACAATTTTCCACAATTATCGCTTACGGAAGGTGCGGACCAATTGACATTTGCTTTACAATCAGCTCCTGATTTTACATTAATGTTGGTCGGGCAGTTACTTATCTCCGGAGCAAGATTATCAGATAAGATAATAAACTGAATACAGGTAGAAATCAAATTTTTATCCTGTGGGTCAATTGCACACCAGGTTCTTTTAATTTCGATGGCTCCAGCACAAGGACCTGAACTAATAATAGTATCTTTAAAGCTGAGTACTGGACTTGAGCATCCGGGCCCACCCGGTTCAGCTTTAGCAATACCTGTATTATAAGGTAGCGTTGTTACACCTGGGCAAGCAGAAAAATCCGGGGGACAGGTAATAATCGGAAATGATTTACAACTTTTAGGAGCAAAAAAGCTATTAAGATATCTAAATCTTAATTGACAGTCTGCATTGTAAAAAATACATATCCAACAAATAAAAAGCGTAATCTTTTGAAAGCTTTGGGAGAGTAGTTTTTTCATTACTATTTATTTAAAAGGTTTATAAACGATATGAAAAAACAAATCCTTTTTGGTCTTATTTACCCAAAATGCCTGATTGAAATTATTAACAAATATACCTTCATTTGATCAATCCATGCAATTTAAATCTATTTTAACTAAAAAAATTTACGAAGACTTTCGTAATTAATACTTTTGAATTAAATTTGCAAAGAAAATTTAGTCTCTTTATGTCAGATCAGATATTAAAACCCACTCATTCAGAAATGGAAATACTCCAGATCTTATGGAAAAATGGTAGCTCATCCGTCAAAGAAGTAAACACGATATTAGGAGAAAAAAAACCCAGAGGATATACAACCACCCTCAAGATCATGCAGATAATGGCTGAAAAAGGCTTGCTAAGCCGCGAAGCGAATGGAAAATTGCATGTTTATACTCCTACGATTTCGGAATATAAGACCAAGTCCACAGTCTTAAACTCTATGGTGGATCAGGTATATGAAGGAGCTGCAATGCAAATGGTTATTCAGGCCTTAGGTAATTACAGACCAAATGAAGATGAGATAAATGAACTCAAGGCTTTGATAGCAAAGTTTGAACAAACTAAATAGTAAAGTATAATGGAGACTGGACTGCTACAAAAAATGGTTGATTCTACTCAAGAATTTATAACTTTCAGTGTACTCAATAGCTTATTATTGTCAGGACTCCTTGGAGTTTTGATATTTGTATTTGAACAAAGGAATTTTAAAAACTCCAAGAAAAAACTTTATCTGTTATATCAATTGTCCCTCGCCGTATTGTTCTTCTTTCCATTTCTTGGATCTATTTGGTTGATGAATCGGAATTCTTTTCTTCCGAGGTTCATTGAAATAAAATTATCTAAAGATGAATTGTACCTGTGGATATCTATAATCTGGAGTATGGGGGTAATGGTCTATCTGATAAGACTATTTATTTCTGAAATTTATCTCAATAAGATCATTCGAGAATCAGAAGCCATTTTTCCATCAGAATGGCTGAATCTTTTAAATAAAGTAAAACAAAAATTAAACTACTCAAAAAAAGTTCTGGTAGTTCATAGCTCATCAATCCATTCCGCTTTTTTAAGTGGATTAATAAAACCTGTATTAATTATTCCAACCTCTTGGGTGAATCAAATTAGTTTAGAGGATGCAAAATTTATTCTCTTACACGAGTTAGCTCATTTAAAAAACAAAGATCACTATATCAATACATTTTGCACCCTTGCAGAAGTGGTATATTTTTTTAATCCTATCATACACTATTTAACAAAAAGGATTCGCTTTCAACGCGAATTATGCGTGGATCAATCAGTTGTTCAACATACCAATCTACCTTTACAATATGCTCATTGCTTGATAAGGATTGGTGAGAAGAATGTAATGAATCGATCTATTAATTTCGGATCAATACCTAACCAATTAAGTTACCGGGTAAAAAGTATTCTTCATATTGACAGTACTGAGGCACAAAGAAACAAGAGCTTTCGAAATAGTTTTGCTGTAACTATTATCATGTTTGGTATATTTCTTACTTTGATTAATCCTCTATACCCAGTCAATGAGACAAATTCAATAGAACATGATATTCTTTCTGCCAAATGTGATTTTTACGAAGAGAAGGATGACATTAAAAAATCATTAAAATCTACCAAGCAAAATATTAAACCGACTAAAAATACATTCCGTAAAGTTCATAACAAAATAGTAATTGATTCATCAGAAATTGAACTAGTAACACAAGTTGTTAATTATAATTCAGAAAATATTCGACCAATCTTTAACAACAAGTCTAGAGAAATAAAAATCCAGGATTCTATGAAAATACAGATTCTTGTCAACCCTCAACCGTCACATTATTCTTCCGGCTATCGCATAGCGGGTATCAATAATAAACATTATTTTGAAAAAGATTGGAAGTATAAGATTCAAGGCAATAAAAAGGTATATAGTTACATTATTATTAATGAATCCGGAAAAACCATATTAAGTTATAACGGGACAACATTTAATTTAAATCAGATTTCAAATATTAATTAATTAAAAATAAAATTTTCTTATTATGAAAAATTTAATTCTATTATTATGCTTATTGATGTGTGGAACATTGATTTTTGCCCAATCAGAAAAAATTGAGAAAAAAAAGAAAATAGTTAAAGTAATAAAAAAGGAGAAAGGAGAGCATAACTCAGAAGAAGTTGAGGTCAATACTTATAATATTGACCCTGATGAAACAGAGGATCAGGAAGATAAAATTATCATTTTAGATAAAGCTCATGGAAATTGCAGTGAAGAAGAATCCGATATCAATCCTACGAATAAAGCAGTTCTTGGTGTTCAAATAAGAAACGCCAGCGGCAATAACGGTGCGAATATCACACATATCTATAAAGGAAGTGGTGCGGAACAATCAGGACTAAAAGTTGAAGATTTAATTTTAGCTATTGACAACCGAAAGGTTATGAATACTGATGAAGTAATAAATAATTTGTCTGAAGCAAAAATTGGTGAAAAGGTTGAAGTTCGGGTTCTGAGAAATGGTGAGGTAATGAACTTTACCGTAGAAATGAGAAAACCCGCAGAGCAGAATTACAGAAAGACCTTTATTAAAATAGATAAGGCGATCAATAATCAGATAGAGGATTTAAAAAACATTGAATGGAAAGAAGAGATTGATCAAGAAATGAAAAAAATAAAATCACTAAAAGATAAATATATTTCCAAAGAAAATAAG
Organism: Saprospiraceae bacterium; assembly: GCA_020848695.1. Taxonomy (GTDB): domain Bacteria; phylum Bacteroidota; class Bacteroidia; order Chitinophagales; family Saprospiraceae; genus Vicinibacter. Next base: position 115,030 of record JADLHT010000014.1, on the reverse strand, counting down.
AACTCTGAAGAGTCAAATCTATCAGTGTCTTACCTATCAGGTAGTCCAAATCCGAGCAGTGGAAAATTGAATATTGAATTTGAAGGTAAAAAAGAACCCTTCACAGTGAGTGTCACTGATATCAATGGTAGAGAACTCTATAAAGAAGAAGTGAATACAACAGATGGTAAATACAACAATACGATTCAATTAGACAATGTCGAAGGCACAGTAATTATACATGTTATTCAAGGGAATAGTCAGACAAAGACTAAAATTATTATTCAGAAATAAACTTTCAGACCTAACAATAAAAGGGGAAGTCTAAGGAACTTTAATTTCCTCAACGATGTTTGCTTTACAAGTGTATATTTGTACGCTCAAACTAAACATTAATTATAAAAAAACATTAAACCAATGCAATTAACTGCCTTTTCAAGAATCTTAATTGTTGCCCTTATTTTAGCTGCTGTATTTTTTGGGGTTAAAAAGTGCCAACCTCAATTAATGGAGAAGTTTGGTAATAAAACGGAAGTCTCATCTGAAATTCCATCTACTACTGAGAATTCCGGAGCTTCAAATGCAAACACTTCACAAAGCACTAACACTTCTACAGATAACAGACCCATATTCAATTATACCGCTCCAGAACCTAATAATGGTAAAATAAGAGGAGTTGTAGAATTGGGTGCAGCAGGATTTAACTCATTTATTATTAAAATAGATGATCAGAAAAATTGGAAGCTTGAAAAATCTGAATTTGGATCAAGCCTAGTTCATGAGAATATGGCAACAGACAATGATATTCGTGCCGGATTAAAAAATTATATAGCAAAAATGCTTGATTTTGGCGTCAATGGAAAAGACATTCATTTTGTTGTAAGTTCCGGAGCAAAAAATGAACCCTCTGTTGTAAAAATCAGTAACAACCTCAAGCAACTGGGGTACTTTGTCAATGAAGTTACTGCAGAACAAGAAGGAACTTATGCATTAAGATGTGTAATGCCTAAAGTATTGGAATCTGAAGCCTTTGTAGTTGATATCGGTTCCGGCAATACAAAGATATCTTATTCCAATTTAGGTAAAATTACAGCTTTTGAATCTTATGGATCCAAATATTCTCAGAAGGGAATCTCAGATGATCAGGTTTATCAGGATGTAAGATCTAAAGTTAGAAATATTCCTTCAGGTAACAGAAAATATAGTATGATCATTGGTGGAATTCCATTTGAATTGGCTAAACAGATAAGAGACGGCAAGGAAAGATACACCGTTTTGAAAATGCCAGCCGAGTATACCCCTAGCGGTGATAAACAAAGATGTGGTCTTAACATATACAAATCAATTTCAGATGAAACTGGCTGTAAAATTTTTGTATTTGATTGGGATGCTAACTTTACCATTGGATTTCTACTAGGCTTAAAGTAATTAATCTTACTTCACTTTTTAATAAATGATTTTCTCTAATAGGACAGGTCTCCTTGTAGTAAGTAAATTTTATTAATAGAATTAAAAGTGATTCCTGAAGCTCTTTCATATCTGAAATAGTATTTCATAAGGAACTGTGGAATGTGTAGGTATATGAAATGAATCTGTAACTTCTTATTATAACTTTTCCGTCCAACTAAGTACCACTTGTCATCAAAAGTTTAGCAGAATCGCTTTGCACAAAAATAAAATTGACAAAGTAAAGTTTTGAAAGATTGTTAGAAGAGCGTAATACAGGCTAAATAAGCTTAATAAACTTCTTGACTCAAAAGAAGATGTCCTTTCCTCAATATTACTGTTGGAAGAAAAAGTTTAAGAACCTTAGAACTGAGACGACAGGGCAGTTTATCAATATTACATCTAGGATAGATTAAAATTAATCAGAAGTTGAAATAATATTTCTGAACGGAATACGAATAAGTTTCAGGAAATATTCTGGATACAAAGTACAATTAGAATTAAAGCAAAAGTAAAATGATTCCATTTACAAGCGGGCATCAATATTACATTTATACTGGGTTTAGAATTTTTAGTAAAAGACATAATGGAATGTATTGAAAAATCAAGAGCATCTTAAAAAGCAATCCATTGAATGAAAGTGTTTTTTTGTTTGTAAACTAGAGACTAAATCAATAAAGGATACTGGATATGATACAAATGGAATAATCTTACTCAGAAAAAGATCTGAAAAAGGTACATTCAAATTGATTAAAACAAAGTCCAAAGAGAACAAGTTAAGTATTAATTGGATACAATTAACTTGTATTATGTAAGGTATAAAATTGCGAAGTATTCCTTACAGAAAAAGAAATCAAAATTGGAACAATTCTGAGTTGTACTGTGGACAAATCACAGTTTGGAATACGATTAATAACCCAAGTGATTTTATAAAAAATACATGGATCACAATCCTTAGTATCGTCAACTGTTAGATCGAGCCCAGCTTACTACATTTAGTTTCTGATCAGTTAGAGAAGTCCCTTTCAAGTGTTCGATGCAACTTTTTAGCGTAAAAACTTTGATACTTGACTCTCCTAATTCGTAAAAAATCCAGATGTGGCGATCTAAGATTGCATCCTATAATTGACTTTTCAATCATAATTTACTGTTAAACTCTTAGTTCTACAATTTCAGTCAAGGCTTACAATATATCTTTGCCCGACATTAGCAATGCATTATCAAATTATAGAGATTCCTCAGTGCAACAAGCTCAACTACAGAGTTTTGATAGCGTTTCTATTTTTTATTTCTATTCTAAATAGTTACACATTAACTCTTAAAGGAAATTCTATTTCACACTTTCAAGAAGCTAACTTTGAATTTAATCAAATAGAAACTGAGTATTTAAAATCAGTCATTCCTAATCCTATTGTTTTTGAAAACTGTTCTGATTTAGAGTTAATTGAACTCACAGACATAAATGATGAAAGTTCAGATGATTCTTCATTTGCTTCCAGGCACTTTAGTATCCACAATTTTATCATTGAGATAATTACGAAAAATTTAATACTCTTTTCTCAATATACATTTTTGGATAGAGTTGAAATCCCTCTCTTCGTATATCTGCACTCCTGGAAGAGTTTTATTATTTAAAATTTCATATTTAAAGATCTGTATTAAGATCGTTGTGCTTTAATCAGGTATTGAATAAAGCCTATTTTCTTCTTTAACTTTTTAATAAAAATTTTTCTTCATGAAAGATATTCAAGTATTTAGTTTATTATTTATATTTTCTTTTTTAAGTTGTAAACATCATGAACATAAACAGGAGGAAGTAACATATAAGGTCACCAATCCGATTATTCTTGATACTACGATCAATACAGAATATGTATGTCAAATTCAATCCATACAGCGAATAGAACTCCGGGCGCTTGAGAAAGGATACTTACAAAAAATTCTGGTAGATGAAGGTCAATTTGTTAAAAAGGGACAGCTGTTGTTTCAGATACAACCGATAATTTATCAAACTGAAGTTCAAAAAACTGCGGCTGAGTTATCCTATGTTGAGATCGAATATAAAAACACTAAATTGTTGGCGGATTCTAATGTAGTTTCAAAAAATGAATTAGCTCTTGCAAAAGCTAAGTTGAATAAAGCGAAAGCTGAACTTGCTATGGCAAATGCACATTTACAATTTACTTCCGTAAAGGCACCATTTGATGGAATCGTCGGAAGATTTAACGAAATCAGATTAGGAAGTCTACTGGATGAAGGGGAGTTACTGACTACATTATCTGACAATTGTAAGATGTGGGTTTACTTTAATGTTCCTGAAGCCGAATATTTAGATATAGCATCTAAGACCAAAAAGGAAGGAAAACAGAAAGTTCAATTAAAGATGGCTAATCATGAAATTTTTGAACAAGAAGGAGTAATTGAAACCATAGAAGCGGACTTTAATAATGAAACAGGAAATATTGCTATGCGCGCTACATTTTCTAATCCGGATAAATTGTTGCGTAATGGAGAAACGGGAAGTATTTTGCTACCAACACATTTGAAAAAAGTTTTAATTATTCCTCAGGAAGCAACTTTTGATGTACTGGATAAAAAATTTGTGTTTCTGGTAAATAAAGAAGGTCTTGTAACTGCGAAAGAAATAAAACTGGGTATTGAAATGCCGCATTTATATGAAGTCAAAGAAGGATTGAATCCAAATGATAAAATATTAATAGAAGGGTTGGCAAAAGTCAAGAACGATGATGTCATCAATACTCAACTCGTTTCTTATGAGGAAATTTTTAAAGGCCTTATTAATCTACATGCAGAATAAGGCTAAACTATAATTTTTTAATTTTATGTTTAGTAAGTTTATACAAAGACCTGTATTGGCGATTGCTTTGTCATTGGCGATTGTCTTCTTAGGAATACTCTCTATTATAACACGACCTGTTTCACAGTTCCCTGAATTAGCGCCACCAAGAGTTAGTATTTTTATCGAATTCCCCGGTTCCAATGCAGACGTATTGGTAAAATCCACACTAACCATTTTGGAAAGAGCAATCAATGGAGTCCAGGGAATGCTATACATTATGTCTGATGCAACTTCAGCGAGTGAAGCAACTATCCAAATTGTATTTGAACAAGGTACCGATCCTACTATTGCTGCAACGAGAGTCAAAGCCAGGGTTGATCAGGTGTGGGCAAATCTCCCGCTACTGGTACAAAGAGAAGGTGTTATAATTACTCCAATTCAACCCAGTATGCTGATGTATGTGAATTTATACAGCACGGATAAGAAAAATACTGATCAGAAATTTTTATTCAACTATGCAAACACCTATATCGTACCGGAACTTCAACGTATTAGAGGTATGGCAAGTTCTGACCTGATCGGCAGTCGTGCTTTTGCAATTCGAGTATGGTTAAAGCCTGACCGAATGAGAGCATACAATATTTCAGCAGAGGAAGTTCTTCAAGCAATTGATGAACAAAGTGTAATAGCCAGACCGGGTCGTGTTGGATTAAGTTCAGGTAAGGTTGCCCAGTCACAGGAATATACTTTTACCTATAAGGGATGGTATAACAGACCTGAGGAATATCGAGAAATCATTGTACGTTCAAACTCGGAGGGCGAAATATTAAAATTGAAAGATGTTGCAGACGTTGAAGTTGGTTCTGAATTTGTTGATATCTATACAAATAAAGATGGATTTCCAACGGCTTCTATGGTCTTGAAGCAGAATCCAGGGAGTAATGCGAATGATGTTATTGCTGCAGTTAAAGCCAAACTCAAAGAAATGGAAAAAGATTTTCCACCAGGTGTTGATTATGAGATCAATTATGATGTTTCAACCTTTGTGAATGCATCAATTGAAAAGGTTATGCACACCCTTCTTGAAGCATTCATTCTAGTTGCCTTTGTTGTTTTTATCTTTCTAGGTGATTTTAGATCGACCTTAATCCCTGTAATTGCTGTTCCGGTTTCATTGATAGGAGCATTTGTTTTTATGCAATGGTTTGGAATAAGCATTAATCTTGTGACTTTGTTTGCACTTGTACTTGCAATTGGTATTGTAGTAGATAATGCAATAGTTGTTGTTGAAGCTGTTCATGCCAAAATGGAAGAAGAACAGCTTTCACCCTATAAAGCAACAACCAAGGTGCTAGGAGAAATCAGTGGAGCAATTATTGCCATTACACTTGTAATGACCGCTGTATTTGTACCGGTTACTTTTATGACAGGACCAGTTGGAGTATTGTATCGACAATTCTCTATAACAATGGCATGTGCAATAATTCTCTCTGGTGTGGTAGCCTTAACTCTAACACCTGTTCTTTGTGCGATGCTTCTGAAGAATACATACGGCCATCATAAAAGACAATCACTTGTCAATAAGTTTATGAACTGGTTTAATGGAAAATTTGAAAAACTAACTGGAAGATATACCAGTATTCTGAATTTTATTGTAAATCGAAGAGTTATAACATATGGTACTTTATTAATTTTTGGGATTGGAATAGTTGGTTTTAATAAGATTCTGCCAGCAGGCTTTATACCAGGAGAAGATCAAGGACAGATTTACGCAATTATTCAAACTCCACCAGGAACTACTTTGGAAAGAACCAATGAAGTTTCTGAAAATCTTCAGAAAATAGTAAAGGAAATAGAAGGCGTAAAATCAGTAACCGCAATGGCGGGTTATGAGATTCTGACAGAAGGACGTGGTTCGAATGCAGGCACCTGCCTGATAAATTTGAAAGACTGGTCAGAACGAAAACAGTCAGTCAAGGAAATTATGGAGGAACTTGAAGAGAAGACAAAAGATATTGGTGCCATTGTAGAATTTTTTGAACCTCCAGCTGTTCCGGGATATGGAGCTTCTTCAGGTTTTGCTTTAAGACTTTTGGACAAACACAGTGATGTAGATTACCATGAGTTTGATAAGGTTACTTCAGATTTTGTAGTTGAGTTAAAGAAGAGGAAAGAACTACAAGGGATATTCTCTTTTTATTCTGCAAAATATCCACAATACGAAATAATCGTTGACAATAAACTCGCTATGCAAAAAGGGGTATCCATAGGCAAGGCAATGGAAAACCTGAACATTCTGGTAGGAAGTACCTACGAACAGGGTTTTATCCGATTTAATAATTACTATAAAGTTTATACACAAGCCGATCCTAAATACAGAGAATTGCCTTCTGATATTCTTAAGCTTTATGTAAAAAATGATCATGGTGAAATGGTGCCTTACTCTTCATTCATGTCGATTAAAAAATCACAAGGTCCAAATGAAATTGCGCGATACAATTTGTATACATCAGCGTTAATCAATGGTATGCCTGCAAAAGGATATACATCAAGTGATGCCATCAGCATTATTAAAGAAGTTGCAAAAGAAAAATTACCTAAAGGCTATGATATCGCCTGGGAAGGACTTTCTTATGATGAAGCCAAAAGAGGTAATGAAGCTCTGTACATTTTCATAGTTGTATTGGGTTTCGTCTATCTTGTTTTAGCAGCTCAATATGAAAGTTTCTTACTTCCTTTATCTGTTATACTTTCTTTGCCTCCCGGAATTTTCGGATCATTCTTATTGCTCAAAGCAATGGGTCTTGCCAATGACGTTTATGCACAGATTGGATTAATAATGCTTGCAGGGTTGTTAGGAAAAAATGCAGTATTGATTGTTGAATTTGCTGTACAAAAACACAATCAGGGGATGTCTGTGTTTGACGCAGCAGTTGAAGGAGCCAAGGTACGATTCAGACCCATATTAATGACATCATTTGCATTTATTGCAGGTTTAATTCCTCTGGTTGTAGCAACAGGACCAGGTGCTGTCGGCAACCATACCATTGGTGCTTCGTCGTTGGGAGGTATGCTTTTTGGAACAGTGTTTGGAGTATTGCTGGTACCTGGACTTTATTATATTTTCGGAACTTTAGCAGAAGGCAAGAATCTAATTCGAGATGAGGATCACAATCCATTGAGTGAGGTTTTTGTTGAGGCACAATCAACGTCTTCTTTGAATAAAACAGTCAAGAAAATTTTAATTAAATTATTAAAGCGAAAAGATGATGAACAATAGACTATTTGAAAGTTCAGTATTAATTATTACACTAATTGCTTTTTGGTCCTGTAACATTCCGAAAGTTGCATTTACGAAATTAAATCCTGACATTCCTGAAAGGTTCCAAAATGTCAGCGATACCAACAATATTTCAAAACTTAATTGGAGAAACTATTTCACAGATTCAAACTTAATTGCTTTGATTGATACAGCTCTTTCCAATAATCAAGAATTAAATATTATCTTGAATGAGCTCGAAGTAAGCAAGAACGAAATTCGTGCAAGAAAAGGAGAATATCTTCCATTTGTTAATTTAAATTTTGGTTCCGGTCCTGATCGAGCAAGTAAATATACCTGGGATGGACAATCTGAAGAAGAATGGAAAACTAATAACAACAAGCCAAGTTATATAGGAGATTTCATGGTCTCTGGTTCTGCTACATGGGAGCTGGATTTATGGAAAAAATTGAGGAATGCAAAGAAATCTGCAGCATTAAAATACCTTGCTGAGCTTGAAGGTAAGAATTTTATGGTTACAAATTTGATTGCCGAAATTGCCTTATCGTATTATGAGTTGATGTCTTTGGACAATCTGTTGAAAAATGTAGAAACAAACATAGTAATTCAATCGAACGCAGTGAATGCAGTCAAACTTCAGAAAGATGCAGCAAAAGTTACTCAACTTGCAGTTAATCGTTTTGAAGCTCAATTGCTAAATACAAGGAATTTGCAATATGAGATTCAACAAAAAATAACTGAAACGGAAAATAGGATTAATTTTTTAACGGCAAGATTTCCCAAACCAATTAGACGGGAATCTGACAATTTTTTAAATATTGATGCCAGCTCAACACAAATTGGAATCCCCTCACAATTGTTAACTAACAGACCAGACGTTAGAAAAGCTGAAATTCAGGTAGAAGCATCTCGAATGGATGTTAAAATTGCGAAAGCAAGCTTTTATCCAAATGTAGCCCTAAAAGCCGGTTTGGGATTTCAATCATTTAATCCGGTTTTTCTAATTAATCCACAATCTTTAATTTATAATCTGGCAGGTGATCTTGTTGCTCCGCTGATTAACCGGAATGCATTATACGCTAATTTTTATTCGGCCAGTGCAAGACAAATTCAAGCTTTGTATGGTTATGAACAGAGCATTCTTAATGCTTATGTAGATGTGATTAATCAACTTTCAAAAAATGATAACTTTACAAAAAGCTTTAGAATTAAAAATCAGGAAGTTGAAACTTTAATACAATCTGTTTCAATCGCTAATAATTTATTCAATTCAGCAAGAGCAGATTATGCAGAAGTTCTTCTTACTCAAAGAGATGCACTTGAATCCAAAATGCAATTGATAGAGATTAAAATGAAACAACTGGAATCTAAGGTTAATCTGTATAGAGCACTCGGGGGAGGATGGAATTAATTTAGTGTTACCTAAGATTAGGAATTTTATTTTTATGGCAGCTTAAAGTTTTAAGTTGAAGCAATGAATTGTAAAGAATTTAAGCTTTCTAAAGCCAAAGAGGTAGTTTATACCAATTCCTTTCTTAACCTCGCTACCGGAATATTTAATTGTTCTCTGTATTTGGCAATGGTTCTTCTAGCAATGTTGTACCCTTTTCTTAGAAGAATCTCTTTCAATTTCTCGTCACTTAATGGTTTATTTTTTTTCTCTGCAGTAACAAGATCAGAAAGAATTTTCTTTACTTCCAGAGTTGACACTTCATCACCTTCATCATTTTGCAATGATTCGGAAAAAAAATCCTTTAATCGTTTTGTACCAAATTCAGTTTGAACAAATTTACTATTTGCAACCCGGGAAACCGTAGATATATCCAGGCTGGTAATATCCGCGATATCCTTCAGAATCATGGGTTTGATCTTCCGCTGATCTCCAGTTTGAAAGTAGTCATTCTGAAATTGCATGATGGCGTACATACAACGATAGAGGGTATCCTGTCTTTGCTTAATAGCATCAATGAACCATTTTGCAGATTCAATTTTTTGTTTAATAAACATGACGGCATCCTTTTCTTTCTTTTCAGTATTGTTGGCAGCTTTATTCTCCTTATAACTTTTCAACATTCCAAGATATTGATCGTTGATCCTAAGGTCAGGGGCATTTTTTGAATTGAGTGTTAATTCAAGTTCGCCATCCCGATTCGTTATGGTAAAATCGGGAATGATATAATGACCCGCTACAGAATAATGCGCAACCGAATCCTGATATCCTGACGAGGGCTTCGGATTAAGTTTTAAAATTTCATCAATAGCAACTTTCAATTGAGCTTCTGTCAGATTAAATGATTTTTGAAGTTTGGTGTAATGCTTCTTGGTAAATTCTTCAAAGTAATGGAGCAATATTGCTTCAGACAATTTCAGGACTTTAAGAAAAATCTTTCTGTTCTCAATTTGAATTTTAATTCTAATTTGAATAAGAAGACATTCCTGCAAATTGCGGGCACCAACTCCAGGTGGATCAAACGACTGAATTTTTATTAGAATTTCATTGACTTCTTTTTCAGTAACTTCAAGATTGTGTGCAAATAGAAGATCATCGATAATTGCATTCGCTTCTCTTCGTAAATATCCGTCATCGTCTATGCTGCCAATAATTTGTTGTGCTATTTTTAACTGTTTTTCATTTTTCAGTTTAAGCAATCCTATTTGTCGATTCAAATTATCATGAAATGAACTTTCAACCGCATAAGGCATGGTCTTGCTTTGTGAATCGTCAACACTGAAATCACCTGCATTGTATTGATAGTTACCCGGTTCGTCTTCTATGTAGTTATTCAGATACTCCTCAAAACTATCTTCAGAATTTTGTTCGAAAGGTTCTGTTTCAATAAATTCTGTCTCCTCTTTGTGATCCTCTTCTGTTGATGAATCGTTAGATTCTGCAAATAATTCATTGGAATCTTCAAGCTCCCCTCCTTCTTCTAAGGCTGGGTTTTGTTCCAATTCTTCCTGAATTCTTTGATTTAATATAGCCGTAGGAATTTGCAACAACTTCATTAACTGAATCTGCTGAGGAGATAATTTCTGTATTAACTTCTGACTAAGTTGTTGCTTGAGCATAAAAGTATATATTAAAACGTGTGGTTATTGATTTTTGTTCTTTCTTTAAATTCGCACCATTGAACTGACAAAAATAAATGCATCAGATCATATTATTAAATACTTTAATATATTAAATAAAAAAAATGAATACAAACCTGAAAATCAGCAAATTAAGAGAAATTATGCAGATCAATAATATTGACGCATACATTATTGGATCTGCCGATCCTCATCAAAGTGAATATACTCCTGAGCATTGGTCATCCAGAGCTTGGATAAGTGGGTTCACCGGCTCTGCAGGTACGGTAATAATAACTCAAGATCATGCAGGCTTGTGGACTGATTCCAGATATTTTATACAGGCAGAAAATCAGCTTACAAATAGCGAAATGGTATTGCATAAACTTCGAGTACAGACGCAAGCAGAGTACATTGAATGGATTTGCAAGCATCTTCCTAAAGGTTCAGCAGTAGGCTGCGATTTTTCTTGCTTCTCTTTTACGCAAATTGGTCATTTTAAGACAATTTTGGATTCTTCAGGATTAATTCTTCGTGATAGTGGTGATCTGTTTAGAGGTCTATGGAACGACAGACCCGATCTTCCTGATACACCTGTATCTGAACACAGTTTAAAGTTTGCCGGATTAAGTCGATCCGAAAAACTTAATAGAGTTAAGACTGAAATAAAAAATAAGGACGCTGACGAATATGTAGTTACAGCTCTGGATGAAATTGCATACGTTCTGAATTTGAGAGGTTCAGACGTTAATTGTAATCCTGTGTTTGTTGCTTATCTTATTATTGGTTTGAGAGGTTCAGAATTATTTATTAATCCGCAAAAAATTTCTTCTGAAATAAAAAACAGTTTAGAAAAAGATCAGGTAAAAATTAGAAATTATTCAGAGATTAATTCTTATTTAGAAAGTAAAAAAGGTTCCAAGTTCTTAATTGATCCATCTACACTCAATGCCCGGCTTGCTCTAACATTTACTCCTGGAGATATGATCTCTGCTCCAAGTTGTATTATGCTTCACAAAGCAGTGAAGAATTCGGTAGAAGTAAAAAATCTGAGAAAAGTAATGGAGAAAGATGGGGTGGCCATATTGCGTACCATGATCTGGCTCGATGAAGAACACAAGAAAAAAAACTACCCGACAGAATACGAACTTTCAAGAAAACTCATTCAATTTAGATCTCGTAACGCAAGTTATGTTAATGAAAGTTTCGATGCCATAGTCGGATACAATTCCAATGGAGCTATCATTCATTATAGACCAGATGAAATTTCTTCTGCAAGGATAAAGCCTTCAGGAATTTTGCTTTTTGATTCAGGAGGACAGTATAGGGATGGAACAACAGATATTACAAGAACATTTGCTCTTGGGAAAGCAAAGAAAGAAATTAAAAAGCAATACACAGCCGTATTGCTGGGACATATTGCTTTGTCAAAAATCATTTTTCCAAAAGGAACCAAGGGAATTCAATTGGATGCTTTTGCGAGACAATATCTTTGGAATATGGGACTAAATTATAGCCACGGGACAGGGCATGGAGTTGGTTTTTTTATGAATGTTCACGAGCCACCCCAAGGTTTTGTTACGGCTTATAATCAAAGAGGAAGTTCTGAATTTGTTGAAGGTATGCTAACCTCAAATGAACCAGGTTATTATGAAGAAGGATCTCACGGAATAAGGATCGAGAATCTTGTGCTATCTACTTTACATAGTGATGGAATTAATGGTACTTACCTCAGCTTTGAAACCGTAACCCTGTTCCCTTATGATATTTCTCTCATTGATTCAAGTATGATGAATCGCGAAAGTGTCTTATGGATAAATGAATATCATAAAGAAGTCTATACCCGATTATCAGGATATCTTAACAAGAATGAAAAAAAATGGCTGAGAGAGAAATGTAAAAGAATCTAACTATGTAGCGAATTTACTTTAAATTAAATTTTTAAACTAATTTGATTTTTTTACTGGCCAAAAGAATATTTTGAATTGTAGACTCTTTCGGATAGAAACTTACTTTTGGTAGTAATTGTTTTGCTTCTTTTATAATTCTAAGCTCAGCTTTAATTTCTGCATCGAAACGTAGAATTTCTTCCATCTGCTGTTTTTCATCAGCAGAACTTTCATTATAAGTATATCGTATTAAAGAAAGTAGTGTAAATGTATCAACCATAGGCAGTTTAAATGAATAATATAACTAAAACTGAATATTATACGAAATTATTGTGTATTTCTGTATTATTTTACTCTATACCAGTATTGAGTCCTTCCAATCAGACTAAGGCCGAAATATCCTCTCACTTTCAACTTATCTACTGATTCTAAACTAATTATACATGAATACACCTTACCATTTTTTGGATCTACAATTTGTCCGCCATCCCAATCGGATTCAGAAGCAGTCATATTCCAAATTATATCCATTTGCATTAGAGACTTTCCTGCTTTCTCCCCCGGACAATGGTTGCAAACTTTTGTTGTTGCAGCTTCAAGCAATTCAATGACTTTAGCGAATAGTTTTCCATCTTTAAGGTATATTTCAACGATTGATTTTGCCTTACCATTTGTATCGTCGATCGTCTTCCATTTACCCAAAACATTGTTATTTTGTGCAAAAGTCAGACACAAATTACAAATTGAAAACAAAACGGTAAAAAGTATTCGATTCATAAGATTCTCTAATAATCAGTTGTAGAAATTTCGTTTAAAGAAACAACTCATTTTTTTCTTCAAAGTTTGATTCTAAACTTTCAAAATCTAAAATAAAAAATTCAGATTCATAAAGTTAGTATATTATTCCTAAATGTATTGCTATAACTCTTTAGAAGGATCCCAGAACTTTTGTTTAAAGTCAAGAACTTTATTGTCTTTAACATGAATTCCTTCTTTCTTTAATAAACTTTCCATACCGGGTTCTTGTCCAAAATGGAGCCTTCCACTTAGTTCTCCTTTCGAATTGACAACTCTATGAGCAGGAACATCGTGTCTTCCTTTCAATTGATTAAGTGCCCACCCCACCATTCGTGCCGATCCAAGTGTTAAAAAATTTGAAACAGCTCCATAGGTACTGACTCTTCCTTTTGGAATTGATTTTACCACATCATATACTAGCTCATAGTAGTTCATTAAATACTCTTGTTATCGTACATTTTATAGTATAAATCAATTGACTTATCTTCCATCTCTCTCATCTCGGATTTCTGATTTTCTGAACTATCCTCAAAGCCTAAAATATGCAGAATGCCATGTATTATTACTCTTAACAATTCATGTTCTTCTTTAACCTCATATAACAGCGCATTTTCCCTAACCCTTTCGATGCTTATATAGATATCAGCAACAATAGGATCAATCTGATAAGGGAAGGTAATAATATCAGTATAATAATCATGATGAAGATGATCTCGATTAATTTGCAATATATACTCATCGCTACACAATACAAAATTGATTTCCTCAATATATTGATTAAAGTCATGAATTTGCTTGATAATCCATTCTTGAATAGCTGACTCGTTTAATTCACATTCTACTTCTAATCTATGAAAAAATATTTTTTCTTCTTTCATACTGACAAAGATAGTTAGATCATTCTAATCTAAATACCTGTTGGGATGTTATAGGTTGAACACATTTCTTTTTGATTTCGAATCTATGTTAAGAAAAATATAAATTAAGCTATATCGTATTGTAAAATAAACTTTAGACAGTTTTATAAGTCTTTAAGATATTAGCTCATCATTTTGCACCAATTAAGTTTTTATGAGAAATTATTCAATTTTGATTTTCTTGTCGTTTATAGTATCCTGCAGTCCCAGACTGGCTTACCTCAATGAGGAACTGATCAATGATCATCACTGGACGACTGAAGACTTGAAGAAAATCCAGTTCTATTTATCAGATGATATTGTTCTAACTCGACAATTGAATTCGACCGAAAGCAATATTCAACAGGGAAAAATCGAAATTAAAAATGGTAGTAAATTAGAACATATCGTATTTAAAAAAGGTACTCCCGGAATTCTAATCTTTTCACCCAAGGACAAGCGTTATGCAATTAACTTTGATCATAGTGCACCGGATAAATATTTAATTTTTGGATCCAATCCAAAAATGAATAACCGCTATGTACTTATGGCAAAGGATTGGAATCGATACAATGGAACAGTTAGCTATAATGGTCAGACTTATGAGACCAGTTCTCATTCAGCATTTACGGCTTTGATGGTTAACTTAAAACGATCTAGGAATGTAGATCAAAACACAGAAATTGCCAAAGGAAATAAGATGTAACTTAATATCTGATTTTTCTGAAGGTATTATGTGAGAATTTGAATTTAATCCGGATTGAAATTTTTTAATAGCCTGCAAAATTTATTAAATTGCCAATTTATACAATAGATTTGGTGTAGAATTCTCTGTCTGTTCCTTAAATCTCACAATAATTACTGCTAAACAAATACTAATTCTAGGTTTATACGATGAATTTTGGATAATCACTGAACTTGAGTTGAAAGATATTTAACGCCAAGCAAGATTAGGAAGGTTTATTTTTTAAAAAAGAGAATTAATATTATTCAGTATTCCAACTGAAAGGCAAATAACTATTTATTGACTTCTTTCGAGAGTTGACAAGGACATTTAACGAATGAATTAAAATTCTATATCGAAATCCTATTAATCAGAAAATTAATAATTCTTAATAATTACAAAAATTATTTCCATCACAGAAAATCTAATAACCTGAGACTTATATGAGGACCATACTTTATGCATTGCTCCGAGATAACAAAATTGGCAAGAATAAGCTATAACTTGTAATCTGATTGATTTTAAAAACCCACTGAATTAGCTTTATATTCAATTTGTTTAAATATAAAAATAAAATATATTTTCGTTTCAATATACATTATTAATTATTATAATATGTTTGTACTCCATTTCTGCTTATGGAACAAAACATTAGCATCTGGCAGGAACTCAGCTGGAAGACATTTTCCGACAGAACCAAAGATCTTTTGATTGCTTTGATTATTGCAATTATTGGAATTATTGGTACGTATACAATCATTGGTAAAAGTATTAAGAACGACATCCAAACTCAGCAAAGTCCTGGTTCAAAAAATATCTTTAATCATACCAGTACTTCTTCTTCCATACAAAATACTACCAATCAAGAACTACTACTGATTCAAGGAAACTTTGAGTCCGAACAAATGCTCAAAATCTCCTACATGAATTATAGTCCATCCCAAAAGTATCTTATAGACTATGGAAATGGTATAAGAAATATAGTCAATTCGGCAACCAATTATATTAAGTATCAGGATGCTGGTATCTACTATGTTTTATTTTATGAGCTGGTGGATGATCAATGGAAGTTACTCTCTTCACAATCTATTAGTATTAAATAGTCTCTATCTAACTATTGAGTAAATGCAAATTGGACAAGATTTGCACCCATTCTCAAAGCCTGTAATCGAACTTCTTCAGGATCTTTGTGAACTTCAGGATCCTCCCAACCGTCACCAAGATCGCATTCATAACTGTAAAAGACAACCATACGCCCTTCATAAAACAATCCAAATCCCTGAGGAGCTTTATTGTCATGTTTATGAATTTTTGGAAGACCTGTCGGAAAATCAAATTTCTGATGATAGAGAGGATGTGAATAAGGAAGTTCAATCAGTTCTGCTTCCGGAAATAATTTTTTCAAACTGGGTCGCACAAATGGATCCATTCCATAATTATCATCTACGTGTAAAAAGCCACCGGCGATAAGATATTGTCTTAGATTTTGGGCATCAAGATCCGAAAACACAACATTTCCATGTCCGGTCATATGCACAAACGGAAAATTAAAAATTTCAGCACTACCTGCTTCTACAGTCGCATAGTTAACATCAAAAATTGTTTTCAATTCTCTGTTACAAAACTTAGCAAGATTCGTTAATGAAGTTGGATTAGCATACCAATCACCTCCTCCCCCATACTTCAATAAAGCCAACTTTAAAGGTGCAACTTCATTATTTCTTTTTGCAGAAATAAACAAAGAAGATAATAACATTACAATGAATATGGTACGCATCAATTAATATTCAAAATGGTTTTAACAATCTGTGAAGCTACAATTCCTGCCGTTTCCAACCTCAGTCTTTCTTGTCCTAAACTTGCTTCGACAAACCCATTCTCTACAGCAAGCAGTATCTCATCTGAGCTAAAATCACCTTCAGGACCAATTAGCACAACGATGTTCTGATCCGATTTCAACAATCGACCGAGATAGGGAAGTGAAGAGCCTTCACAATGGCAGATATAACGTTGTGAGGGCAAACTTGTTTTTACAAAATCTGAAAACTTAAGAGGCTCATGTATTTTTAATAAGTTCGGTCTAAGACATTGTTTAGAAGAAGAGAGTATAATCTTTTGCCATCGATCAATTTTATTTTTTCTATTTTCTGTTCTCTTACAGATTAATGGAATTACTTCATTCACTCCAATTTCTGTTGCTTTCTCTAAAAACCATTCAAACCTATCCGAACTCTGAGCAAGACTGATGGCAATACTAATTTTGACTCCTGGAGTCCATGATATAAATGTTTGTACTGTATCCAACGTAACCATATTTTTGGCCACGGATTGTATTCTTCCTTTATAAATTTCACCGCTAAAATCAGTAACTAGAATTATATCATTTTCCTTATGTCTTGTGACCTGAATGCAATGATGAATCTCATTTGGATCAACAAGAATAAAACCTAAACTATCTTTTTTTCCTTGAAAGAGGATCATCTTATTTATTCATACCAACTCTGTAAAAAAAAAAATATATACTAATCTAATTTACAACAAAAAAGATTAACCAATAATTGTTTTATAGATTATTTTAGGTAAGATTTTAATTCATCTGGAAAATATTGCAGGGCATTCATAACCGGTAGAGGAATTCCACCACCTAATGCACACAGTGAACCTCGTTTCATCGTATCAAGCAAATTATTAATTAAATCTTTGTCGATTTTAAAATCTGAATCTGATTGTGCCTTCTGCATAAGCTCCTTACCTCTTGTAGATCCTAAACGACAAGGAAAGCATTTTCCACAACTTTCATGTGCTGTAAATTCGAAAAGATGTTCAAGATATTTAATCATTGGATATTCTTCCGGCAAGCTAACAATGGATGCATGTCCTAACATAAAACCCTGATTGGCAAAAGATTCAAAATCAATAGATAAGGTGGGAATTTTCATCATAGGAACCAAGCCTCCCAGTGGACCTCCAATATGTAATGCTTTTATCTTTCTTTTAAATCCTTTGGCTAACTTTTCTATCACATCTTCAAGCGGAGTACCCATATCTACTTCGTAAATTCCTGGTCTGTTGAATGCACTGTCAAAGGACATTAACTTTGTTCCAGTTGATCTTACTGTACCTATCGCTTTATAGCTATCGCCTCCCTGCGCGCAGATATAATACAAATTAGCAAGTGTCTCTACATTGTTAACTACAGTTGGCCTTCTGAATAATCCTTCTTGAACAGGGAACGGTGGTCTAACTCTCACTTCAGGTCTCTGCCCTTCTATCGATGATAGTAGTGCAGTTTCCTCGCCACAGATATATGCTCCTTGTGCTTTGATAACTTTGAATTCAAAATTAAAATCAGAACCAAAGATTTTTTCACCAGTAATTTTTTCTTTCTCTAATTCTACTACTTCCCTAATTATTGAATTGACCGATTCAGGATATTCAGCCCGAATATATACTACACCCTTGTTAGCTCCTATAATGTAAGCCGCAATCCACATTCCAATAAGGACCAATCTTGGTTGGTGTTCCAAAAGATATCGATCTGAATAAGAACCCGGATCACCTTCATCAGCATTACATACAATAAATTTCTCTTGGCTAAGTTCTTTACTGCAGGCCTCCAATTTTATTGAGATTGGAAATCCTGCTCCTCCCCGACCTCTCAATCCTGAAAGTTTTATCTCTTCTAAAACCTGTGATGGAGTTTTTCTAAGAATATCTTTTAACCTCAGTATTAATTCTTCAGGATCGGGAGCTGGACCTGTCAAGATTCTTGAACCAAGGTTGTCGATGGCATAACTATCGGAAGACAACGAATAATTATTCTTAACTATTTGATCCAAATGTTCAATGCTATTACCTGAATAGTTGACATTTTCATACTGAAAAGCAGAATTCTCATGACATCTTCCAAGACAACACATTTCTCCAATTTCTTGTGAATTAAATATTGAAGTAAGCTTATTCCTTAGTTCAGCTTGTGTTCCGGCATTAAGACAAGCCGATCCATTACATACGTAAACTTTTTTACCAACATTTTCTTCCCGTGTAAAATCATAAAAACTAGCTGCACCAAATACGTTGGCCTCTCCAATAAGATATTCATCAGCAATAGCCTTTAAGTCCTCTTTGGACTGAATCTGAACTTTATTGAGGTTCCCAATTTCTTCAAACAAATTTTCTTGAAGCCCTTTTCTGAAGGAAAGATGACTAATATTCTTAGACATAATACATACGATATTATGATGTGAAAATACTGCAATCGCTCAATTTCAAGTTACTAGATATTTAAAAAAAGCTCAACAATTCCTTAATATTCACAAAATATTTATATAATTTATTTAGATATGTAGCTTTTTAATCTTAGATTAGCGCGTTATTTATTTATTAAACAAAACAAAAACTTTACAAATGGAATCAATGATGCCTTTATTACTTAACACCTTGCTCGGAGCAGGAGGTGGTTGGCTGGGTAATATGCTAAAGAAGAACGGTTTGGGTATGATCGGCAATCTGCTGGCCGGTGGTGTGGGAGGAAATTTGCTTCCTATGATTTTGGGTGCCATC
Source organism: Saprospiraceae bacterium (assembly GCA_020848695.1). GTDB lineage: Bacteria > Bacteroidota > Bacteroidia > Chitinophagales > Saprospiraceae > Vicinibacter. The sequence continues at coordinate 95,586 of JADLHT010000014.1, read as the reverse complement.
GGATCAAATGTTGCGGCTGCACCTGAAGGCGGAGGAATCAACTGGATCGGACTTATTATTTCATTAATAGGAGGAACTGGTGGATCATTATTGGGAGGATTATTTAAAAAAGCATAATTAACCATTCATTTTATTTTTATAAAGCCATTACCGCCAGGTTTTGGCTTTTTTGTTGGATAGAATTAATAATTAAAAAATCAGATGCAGAATTTACGGTTCAACATTCATTAGCATAGGCAAGCATACACGGGTCCAGCTTAACTGTTTTATATTGAAATACATAGAGTCAGTTATTGAACATCTGTTTCAATCTTGGTAGTGTTTTGTTCTATTTTAAAAGTCTGCTTGACACTGAATTATTAGTGATTGGAGTACCCTAAAATATGCAATTAACTTTCAATTATAACAGCTTACAATAGGTAAAATCATTAACGGTCGAGGAACTTTCATGGAGTGGAATGGAACAATTTAGAAAGATTTTTTCACTATAAGAAGTACAATAAACTAAATATATAATACGTCATAACGAGATGAAAAAAATACAATTTAAAAAAGAAATAAACGCAACTGCGTTTAATGTTTATGAAATCATGTTAGGGCTAAAAGATAAAAGCAGTTACGAGAATTGGACAGCTGCGTTTAATCCAACATCCACCTACATAGGCTCTTGGAAAAAGGGGAGCAAGATCCATTTTGTAGGTTTAGACGAAAATGGAAAAAAGGGTGGAATGGTTTCTGAAATCATGGAACATGAGGCCGCTAAATTCATTTCCATAAGACATTACGGAATTCTAGATGGTGAAACCGAAATTACGACTGGTGAACAAGTTGAAAAATGGGCTGGTGCGCATGAAAATTATTCATATCTCGAGAATAATGGCATAACTACAGTTACCGTAGATATAGATATCTTAGAAGACTACCTTGATTACTTCAACAATACTTATCCGAAAGCCTTAGAAAAATTAAAAGAAATTTCAGAGCAAAAGGCAGGACAATTAAAAATGTGAACTGAATCCAGGCAATATTAATAAATTACAATAAAGAAATTAAATCAAAAGGATCAGATTCAAAATCATTATAAACCCTATTAAGAATGGTGAATAATTATTATATTGTTTCTAATAATCGTCAAGATTTTTGAAATTAGTACAATTGTTAGAACAGATTTATCTTTGATGAATGAAAAGTTTAGTCAATATTCTTTTGCTTCTAGTCATAGTATGGAGTTGCAATACAAAAAATATTTCTAATACAACAATCTTAATTCCCGCGCACGATTCCTTTCTAAATGGAAGTTGGAAGAATACGATTAGTACATCTCCTGATTTTAAAATCGCAAATGACAGCATTGTATTTTTGCAGGAAGACTCAACTATTCACTATTTATACACCTTAAAAAAAGATAGTCTGACCATTCATTTTCCTAAATTTAGCTATACTTTTAAGTTAGAATGTTTTAAAGGGGATTCGCTTCACCTAATCAACGAAATGGGCAGCAATACTTTTAATAAACTTTAAAATTTGGAATTGGAACTAACCAAAGAGTCCTTCAACTTTGTAAAGTTTCGGTAAGCTAAAATTCTTTTTTTTAAAATTTTCTTTTCAATCCATGTGAAAATTTTATACTTCATTTGCTCGTGTTTCATAAGTTTACGATTGGGTTTATGCCCTTTTGTGTAATTCAATTGAGCCTTCCAGTTAAACTTAGTAATAAATGATTGCATTACTTTTGGATGTGTATCATTAAATATCTCCAAAGCTTGCATATCTCCATAATCATAGTACAAACTCTTGATAGAATATTCTCTATCTACTTTGGCGGGATCATGATAAGCTTTATCCATTACTAGTGATTTGCTTTGCATGGACTGTGGAGGTCTTACCCATCCATAATGATAAACCTCTGCAGGTATTAATACAGCCTTCAGTCTTCGTGTATTCTTTTTCTGATAATAATTCTGAACTTCTGCTTCGTGAATAATTCGAAAGGATTGTGCATCTTTCCAGCTATGAATAAATGGATTGTTTCTCACTATTCTAATTTCCTCAGCGTACCACGAATGACATTCAACATAGTGATCGTAATCGCCAAAGAAATGTTTGTAATGAAATGCAAAACCTTCGACTTCAGGTTTGTCAATGTAGTAAGCGCAATATTTCTGAATTGTTTCAAGATATCTTTCATGAATTACTTCATCGGATTGAATATAAAAAAGCCAGTCTCCGGAACAAGCTGCTTTAGCAATATCGGTTTGTTTCGCGTACTCTGTTCCACCCTGATGATTGCCAAGATTCCATTCTGTGTGGATAATTTTAATTTTATCTGAATTTAAACTCAGAATGATCTGTTCGGTTCTATCATCCTCATCTCCTTTTCCTAATGCAATAATAAACTCATCTACAATGGGAAGTATGGATTGAATGGATTCTGCCAGCGGATAATAAAGCTTATCCGTATTGCGCATAAAACTAAATCCACTAATCTTCAAAAAAATAAATTTTCTATTGCTTACTAAACATCCATTTAAACAATTCTTTTGCTGTGGCTTTCTTCCCATACATCAGTATTCCTGTTCTGAAGATTCTTCCCGCTATAAAAATTACAAAATAAGCGAATGCAAACAATATAATAATGGACAATCCTAAATGCCACCAGGGTACATCAAATGGAATCATCGCAGGCATTACAATGGGCGACCACAATGGGAATATGCTTCCAAAAAATGCAAGCCCGCTGTCAGGTTCTCTGATACATGAAAACATGGCATACATTCCCAATAAAATAGGAATACTTACAAACATGGTCAAGGACTGACTATCATTGATGTCATCTCCTATTGCTGCACCAATAGCCGCGAACATCGCTGCATAAATAAAGTATCCTCCCAAAAAATAAATTATAAAAACTGTTAGAATTTTATACCAGTTCAAATTCATCATCTCTTGGATGACAAACTGAATTTCTTCAGCTTTGCTCAATTGATCTGCAGGTATATTGGCAGATATATTTTGCAAATCATTCTGATTGATTCCCACAATTGAAATACCAATCATATAAACAACCGGAATTAGTACCATCCAAATTAGTATCTGTGTTAACCCAACCAATCCAACACCAATTATCTTACCCAACATTAATTCAGTTGATGACACCGAAGAAATAACAACTTCCACAATTCGGTTTATCTTTTCTTCCGTTACCGAACGCATTACTCCGGCACCATATAAGAATATGATAAAGACTATTATATAACCCATAGCTCCGCCGAGTAAGGTGGCTATTTTAGAAGTATACTCAGTACGATTTGAAGAAGTATCTGAGATGGGTTCAGGGTCGATGCTAATCTTAGTATCAACCTTTTCAATCTGATCTTTATCCAAAGACAGAATCTGCATTTTATATTGGCGAAGACTAGTCTCGAGATACTTACTCAATTTTGCCTCCATTTCAATATCAAGCGTCTTATCTGAATGATAGTACGCAGTATAATTTTTAACCTCCGGTCCTCTGAAATTTGGTAAAACCAATATTGCGTCTGCATCACCTTTTTTACATTTTGATTTTAAGGAATCCAGTGATTCTGTAGATTTAATGAATTTAAATCTTTTGGAATCATCCGGCATATTGATATTTGTATTGCTCTGATCTGAAATATATACAGAATATTGTTTATCACTTTCATTGCTCATCAGTAAAAAAATCACAATGAAAAATACCAAAAATCCCAATGGAGTTAATAACGTAGTAATAATAAATTTTTTATTCTTTACTCTTGTTAAATACTCCTTACTAATAACTATACCCAATTTATTCATGACTTTCTGAATTCACCGTTTTTATAAAAATATCATTAAAGGTTGGAAGCACTTCATTAAATGCTAAAATTGGATTTCCCATCATAATTAGGTAATTTAAAATCTCATTGGAAGATTGGCCCTCACGTAATCTTACTGTAATAAAATTTTCATGTTGCTCAATGATTTGAATTTCTGGATTCTCCTGAATATCTATAGGATTTTGTGTCTCTATTTTAAATAAATTCTCACGATGGCTTTGTCGAATCTCCTTAACAGGACCTGATAACACATTCTTTCCTTTATTAATTAAAACAATTTCTTCACACATCTCTTCAACCTGTTCCATTCTATGTGTTGAAAAAAGGATACTGGCTCCGGAGTTTTTTAACTCATGTATTACATCTTTTATAAGATTGGTATTGATTGGATCTAATCCTGAAAATGGCTCATCGAGTATGATTAACTTAGGATTATGTGCTACTGTCGCGATAAATTGAACTTTTTGGGACATACCTTTAGATAACTCTTCGACTTTTTTATTCCACCAGGATTGTATCTCAAATTTATCTAACCATTTCTGCACAGATTGATGTGCTTGATCTCTGCTCAATCCTTTTAATCTGCATAGATATACCAACTGTTCCCCAACATTCATCTTTTTATACAAGCCTCTTTCTTCCGGCATATAACCAATTAGAGAGCTGTTATTATTGCTATTGACATTAAATTTTACAACTCCACGATCAGGACGCGTGATTCCCGTTATAATTCGTATTAAAGAGGTCTTTCCTGCTCCATTAGGTCCCAATAATCCAAATATGCAGGAAGGAGGAACTTTAAAGCTAATTTGATTGACTGCAATAAGATTAGAGTACTCTTTGAATACATTATCTAATTCTAATAAATAATTCATGAAAACTTAAATAAAACGCTAAGGTAAGAGTTTTAAAATACTGTATTGAATCTAATTTTTTCCCATTGCTATTGTAATCATACTGATACTTTTTGGATTCCCCTTCAATAGTTCAATTGCGCATGCTTCCAATGTTGCACCTGTAGTAAGAACATCATCTACCAATAGTATATTTCTGTTTTGAATATTATACTTCTTGTTGTACTCAAATGAATTTAAAATATTGTTCATCCTTTCAATTCTGCTTTTTTCTGTTTGTGATCGATGGTCTCTGATCTTATTTATAATCTTTTGTTCAAAATCAAGATTTAATTTATTTGCAACTGCTCTTGCAAATATTGCACTTTGATTATATCCTCTTATATTCTCCTTATTGGAATGAATTGGTACTGCAGTTACAATATCAATACTTTTATAATGTGGACTTTCTTTTAGAATTTCACCATAATAGTCTCCAAGTCGCGTGGCTAATTCATGATAACCTTTATACTTAATCCTGTCAAGTATTGAATGTATTAACCCACCCGGATTATAATAGTACAAACTTGCTCCTGTAAATATGGGAATCCTTCCTGTAAAGTGAGCCGTAAATTCATTTTGTAAAAATAAATGAAGATCTGTAGGATTTTGAATTTTTTGACATCCAATACAAAATATTTCAGCTGCAGAATGTGTTCTCAATCCGCAATGAATACAAAGATTAGGGAACAATAGATCTAAGAATGAATTGTAGATGGGGCTAAGTATCTTATTTATCATAGTATAATTACGCCTAAAAATACGATGAAAATTTAAAAATATTATGAAGGGTATGAATTCTAAACTTCAGAAATACAATTATAAAGTATCAGAAATATTTATTCGAAATCAAACATTTATTCCAAGAGTAATATTTTAGAGTCGCATTAACCAACCTAACTAAAATATATCTATTTAAATTTCAAGCTTCGACAATCATCTTTCTTATCCTAAAATTCTATCACGGTTTAACAACAATTATTCTAGTAACGACTGGAATATTTATTAGGTCCATTACTTTTAATATATACATTCCATTCTCCAGATTGGATAAATCTACCTCATGTGGAAATTTTGGGGCTTTACAGCTCAAGACTACTTCTCCCCGGGTGTTGTAAAGTATTAATGAGTTTATATTTCCGGATGGATTGCTATATAAAACATTTAATTTTATTGAAGCAGGGTTTGGATAAATTTTCAATTCCTTTTGATCCAAATCAGATTCTTCTGTATGTGTAATAGTACATAGTCCTGGAATATTCTTATCCAGCCAGTCTAATCTTCTCATCAACCATAATTTTAACTCATCAACTTCTCCCTTTACTGTCGTAGGTAAAGGTTGTGGATTAGGCCAAACATACATACCCAATATTGGCCATAAGTTGAAATTAGATTGTACTGAATTTCCTATGATCGAATAAGTTGAATCTATATATTCTTGGATCGATGAATTGCTCCATTCATTATCCCTGAGATTCTGATATTCGCATTTCAGTCTGTTAACAAATACGCTGTCTTGGAGCAATCGATTCCACCAGAAGGGTATCTGAAATCCATCTCCCGGACAGAGATTACCAAAGCTGTATGCCCATCCGGTTACTTCATTTCCACCACAATAATTGGCATTTCCAAACGCAATATCATAATCCCATGGGGGTCCTATGACCAATTTGCCTAACTTTCCGTTCTTGTCTTTGTCTTTATATAAGTATGTACTTAAGCGGTATCCATCCACATTTTTGGACAATTCATTAATTAGAAAATAATGTATAAAAGAATATTCATCTGCATACTTTCTCCATCCAAATGTAGTATGATTAAGTGCTCCTAATTTCAAACTGTCTTCGAATGTTTTTACAAATGCTTGAATGTATTTTTTCTGTTTTTCTGTAATTTCCAGTGGATCAGGATAATGGTACTGGTAATAAATGACCTGACCGTTTGGATTTGTTGGTGGTGGCAGATGAGAAGGCCAGCCGGCACCATTTCCTCCGGTAAACTTATCTATTTTAAAGATGTATCCACCTGTAATGTCTGATAATGAGGTATCCATAAGCGTTAGTTTGGAGATATTTACCCTTTCACTATTACGTTTTATTTTCTCCATAAAAACATATAAACCATGATATTCGCTATCGATTACCATTTCAACATATTGGGTACGAGGTGCATAATGTCCCAATTTTCTAAAAAAATCATAGGCCATTACATTATTGATAAAACTCTTATCCGTAAAATTTGCGGAGAGTATCCAATCTGATTCTTCAGGAAAACCCATTATGGATCGGTCAATTTCATTGAATTGGTCATCAACAAATTCAAATCCAAACGATTTTTTTGCAAAATATTGACTGCTTGATCCCCGAAGCTCAATTCCAATTTTACCTGAAAGACTAGGTGTATCACTAAAATAATTATCACTTCCGATCGGATTGTCAATTAGTTCAAAATCTACAACTCGCTTTGGATTATCTACAATTAGTACGTTATGAGTATTTATTTTAAAAATGGGAAGTTTGCTTGACTTTGGCAATAAATTGACGACAGGTGTATTTCCTGCAAGCTGAATATCCCAATTTAATAGTGTACCCTGATTCCCTTTAATATTGTCTTTTATTCTTAGTATCCAGATACCCTTAACTTTCCCACCGTTATTGATCTTTCCAAGATGATGATAAGGTCTGAATGTCCCTGTAAACGGGCCTCTGTTATCTGCAATATAACTGAATGACTTCATGTCAAAACAGGTATTAGTATAATTAGCAGTATTTCCACCTAATCTTTCAGTCAACTTTACGGAAATTCCATCCGGAGAAATTAACCAAATCGTAATTTCTTCATTTCTGGGATGATTTAGTGTCAAGCACACTTTTGTTAAGCCATAATCCGAACTTAAACTGTCTTTTATTGCGTTTTTTACTTCTATTTTAAATTCTGAAAAAGACTTTCCGTCATCAATCACTGAACCTCCAAACCCAGAAAAAGTCTGACTCAGGCAAAAATTAGTCAGTAAAGAAAAAATAAATAATGGAAAATAACAATTCATATCACGAAGATAAAATCTTCCCGGATATAATAAGATCAAGAATGCTTGGACCAAGACCAGTATAAAATAAAAAATCCTCCCCTTGCGGGGAGGACCTTCAAACAAAACGAAAAACCAACTTTATAGAAAGCTACAAAAACCTTATTTATACTTTAGTGAATAACTGTTAAATCCTAAATTCTATTATAATCCTCTTCGGATTTTAACATTTATTTCTTTTTCCTGACCTGACCGAATTAATTTAACCTTAATTGTTTCATCAACTTTCGAAAGGCCAATCATCTTGGTCAAATCTTCAAAATCTTTTACTTGCTTGCCATTTATGCCTATAATAACATCTTGTGGGAGTAATCCGGCATATTTAGCAGAACTATTATCCTCTACGGATTCTATAACAACTCCATTTTTTGAAGAAAGGTTCAAAGTTTTCATACTTTCTTCATCAATATTTGAAACTTGTACACCTAACCTTCCTCTTTCGAATTTTCCATTGTTGATTAGCTCATTAACAATTTTATTCATTAAATTAACTGGTATGGCAAAGGAATATCCACTAAAATATCCCGTTTTGGAGGCAATTGCAGAATTGATTCCCACAAGTCTCCCTTGAATATCTACCAACGCTCCACCGGAATTTCCAGGATTAACGGCTGCGTCCGTTTGAATAAATTCTTCAATAGAGCTGTTTGATGGATTGCTTCGTTGGCTCCATCCAAATTGATTGTCTTCATTATTTCGAGGCAGATCTAAATTTCGACCTTTTGCACTTACAATTCCTGCCGTTACCGTAGAGGTTAAATATCCAAATGGATTCCCTACCGCCAATACCCATTCTCCTATTTTTAAGTTATCGGAGTTACCCATTACCAAAACAGGCAAATTGGTTTCCTCTATTTTAAGAACAGCCAGATCTGTTCTGGGATCGGTACCAATTTTTTTTGCCTTATATTTTTTATCATTTTTTAGAATTACCTCGATTTCGTCTGCAAATTCAACAACGTGATTGTTTGTAACGATATATCCATCATTTGATACGATTACTCCGGAGCCACTACCCGACCGTGGCATGTATCCTCCAAAGTATGGAAAGTCAAAACCATACTGCCTCAAATCTTGAAAAAAGGGATTGGCCCTCAATTGCTCATTTTGCTTTTGCTGGGCAAGTTTTTGGCTTTCTGTTGCATTTATCTGAACAACAACTCCTAATGCTTTATCAGCTGCAAGAGTAAAATCCGGCCCTGTAACAATTTCGGGACTTTCATTAACTCTTTGAATGAAATTTTCTTTGCTTGGTTCCACGGATACTGATTTCTTGAAATATTGAGAACCTGTAAGCACTGCAATTCCTCCTATGAGACCTGCCATCAGGTACGACATAAATGTTTTCATATTTTGTATAGATTTTAATTGATTAACTAGACGCAAACCCTTGTAAAACGATATGAATCAGATTCTAGTTTGGGTCTGGTTTGTCTTTAACGCGATTTTAACGTGAGAATTGAATTCAGCTTTTTAAAAAAGCTTAAAAAAACATATTTAAATTTTTTATAATTTATAAAAAGTTGTATTTTTGCAGTAAAATATATTAAAAATATGAAGAATTTAATAAATATCCTTCTATATGTGTTATTAGGTTTGCTGGTAGTAGCGATCTCATATATGGTCTTTAAGCGATTTAAATCTAATACTGATACTTCAGCAGGACAAGAAGCTCAATCCGAAACTTCATACATAGACACTACCGGAAATCAGTCTATACCATTTACGGCTGAGGATAGTTTGGTACTAGGCCTGACAGGTGAACTTCCTACTCAGGTAGGTCCAGATTCAGATCATATGGCAACTGAACCCCAACCTACTATGGAGAATGTATCACCAGTTGCTCAACCTGTTGCCTTAAAAGAAAATATAGCTTCTAAATCTAATTCTGAGAATAGTATGGAATCGAAATCAGAAACGAAATCAGAAACGAAAGTAACAGCCAGACATGAGGCAAAGGCAACAATCAAAACTGAATCTAAAGCTAACCATTCAACTATTAAAAAATCTGATTCTAAAACCAAATCTCAAAATCAATCCAGCGAAAAATCTTCTGGTTCGACAGCAGTAAGCTCAAATAGTTCGAAAGGGCAATATTATGTAATCAGTGGAAGTTTTTTAGTTCCAAACAATGCTGATAATCAGGTAAAAAAACTTAAAAAACTGGGATTTTTTAATGCTAAGAAAATTGTCTTCAAGAATGCTTCTTCTTATTCTGCCGTAGCAGGTCAATATGATACAGAATCTGCAGCGCGTGCCTCTTTGAAAAAGTTAAAAGCAAAAGGAGAAGAGGGGTTTATAAAAAAGATCTAATCAAATAAAAAATACTTCAATCTTAGATTGGCTTCACAATGGCAAGCACCCACTGCTTGCCATTTATATTCTTCATTTTATTCAAATCAAGATTTAAGCTGAATTTTGCAGTCAATTTTCTTTTACGAGCTTAAATTTAATAACACGAGACAGTAAATTTTATTTTTAGAAATATGTATACGATGCTTTCTTTTTGAAATATCTTATTAAACTATTTCATAGAATTCGGAATAAAAAATTTATTCACCTCTGAAATTACTTCTTTTGGCTTATCTGCATGAACCCAATGTCCGGCTCCTTCAATCACTTTCCAACTCAGATCTTGAAATAACTTGCTGAGTTGATTAATGTCATCTCCATTGACATAGTTAGAATTTCCACCTGAGACAATTCTAATGGGAGTATTATTCTTCATTTCAAATACTATTCCTGCCCGAATATGATCATATGCTTTGAACAATACGGGCAGATTTAACTTCCATTTGAATTGATGATCTGATATACGATATAAGTTTTTTAATATAAATTGTCGAACTCCAGGTTCCGTAATATATTCTTGAAGAATTGCTTCTGCATCTGATCTTTTTGTGAGTCTTTCTAGGTCTAAACTAAACATTGCTTTGAACACACCATCATGACCTGATTTGTACTCTTTTGGTACAATATCTATGACCATAACTTTATTAAGATATTCAGAATAATTTTTTAGTAATTGAAAGCATATCTTTCCTCCCATAGAATGTCCAATAAGATTGATACGATCCAAATTAGTATCTATCATTAACTGTACGATATCTTCTGCCATTAATTGATAATTCATTTCATCTGTGTGAGGAGATTTACCATGATTCCGTAAATCTATTAAGTAAACCGAATAATGATTCATCAGCTCATTGGCAATAGTTTGCCAGTTATCCAGGCTTCCGAATAATCCATGTAATATAAATATGGGATTTCCCTCTCCCAATTTTTTAAAGTGTAGTTTGACTGCGGACATAATTCTGTAATTTTACAGGTTTATTTACAATGAGCGAGAATATTTTTAAACTAAGTTCTAAATATCAGCCTTCAGGTGATCAACCGGAAGCTATTGATCAGTTAACAGATTCGATCTTAAGAGATGAAAAATATCAGGTTTTATTAGGTGTTACCGGAAGTGGTAAAACTTTTACAGTTGCAAATACCATTTCACGAGTGAATAAACCAACCTTAATCCTTTCTCACAACAAGACTTTAACTGCACAGTTATATGGAGAATTTAAAGAATTTTTTCCGGATAATGCCGTGGAATATTTTGTCTCTTATTATGATTACTATCAACCGGAAGCTTATATATCTGTAAGTGATACCTACATCGAAAAAGATCTGCAAATCAATGAAGAAGTAGATCGACTTCGACTTAAAGCAACGTCAACTTTATTGAGCGGGCGAAGAGACATCATAATTGTAGCAACAGTATCCTGCATCTTTGGAATGGGAAATCCGGAAGACTATAAAGCCGGAATCATCAGAATTAAAAAAGGTCAGGTTATATCCAGACAGGATCTTTTGTATAGATTGGTTGATTCACTTTATAGCAGAACAGAATCTGAGCTTCAAAGAGGTAACTTTAGAGTTAAAGGGGATAGCATAGATATTTTTCTTCCTTACGTTCAGCATGGCTTACGAATTAGCTTTTTTGGCAATGAAATAGAACGAATTGATGAAATAGAAATTTCTTCAGGTAAGCGAATTACCAGTGTAGAGTTTGCTGCAATTTTCCCTGCAAATCTTTATGTCGCCCCAAAAGACAGGTTGAACACAATTCTTAGCTTTATTGAAGAAGAAATGTGGGCACAAAAGAAATATTTTAATTCAGAAAGGAAGAGCCTTGAAGCAAAAAGAATTGAAGAAAGAACTCAGTTTGATATTGAAATGATGAGAGAATTGGGTTATTGCGGAGGTATTGAAAACTATTCACGATTTTTTGACGGAAGGGCTAAAGGAACCAGACCTTTTTGTCTGTTGGATTATTTTGCAGATGATTATTTATTGGTAATTGATGAAAGTCATGTTACTCTTCCCCAGATAAGAGGAATGTGGGGAGGTGACCGTGCCCGAAAAATGAACTTGGTTCAGTTTGGATTCAGATTACCTTCTGCATTGGATAATCGGCCTTTGACTTTTGAAGAATTTGAAATACTAACCCATCAAGTTATATATGTCAGTGCCACTCCGGGAGATTACGAATTGTCTAAGACAGAAGGACTAGTCGTCGAACAAGTGGTTCGCCCGACAGGACTGTTGGATCCACCTATAAGCGTAAGACCTTCCCTTAATCAGATTGATGATTTATTGGAGGAAATTCAGAAACGAAAAGAAGTTGGAGAAAGGGTACTTGTTACTACATTAACCAAAAGAATGTCTGAAGAGTTAAGCAAATATTTTCAAGGGCTTAACTTAAGATGTAAGTATATACATTCCGAGATAGACACTATGGAAAGAGTTGAGATTCTTCGGGATTTACGTTTAGGTGAATTTGATGTATTGGTTGGAGTTAATCTGTTAAGAGAAGGATTGGATCTTCCCGAAGTCTCTTTAGTTGCTATTTTAGATGCCGACAAAGAAGGCTTTTTACGGAGTGACAGATCATTAACTCAGACTGCGGGAAGAGCTGCCCGAAATGCAAATGGAATGGTTATCTTTTATGCTGATAAAATCACAGACTCCATGCGTCGAACGATTGAAGAAACAGAAAGACGAAGGGCCAAACAGATGAAATACAATGAGCTTCATGGAATAACTCCTAAAACTCTTGCAAAGTCAAAAGAAGAAATTCTAAGTAAAAGCAGCATACTTGAAACAAGAGGTATTGAACCCAAATCGTATGTTGAACAGGAAGAAATAAATCTAGCTGCAGATCCAATAATGAATTATCTCTCTCGAGAACAAATGGAAAAACTACTTTTGGAAACTGAACGAAAAATGAGAGCATCAGCAAAAGAACTTGATTTTATTTCTGCGGCTAAATTTCGTGATGAAATGAATGCCATTAAAAAGAAGATGCAATAAAATCAAGTTTATTAAATCTTTAAATTCTTGCTTACTTTAATCTAAAAAACTAACCTTTATTTAACGTTATGAAGCTTTAATTCAGTCTGAATTAATACATTTCTTTGTATATTTGCAGATTGAATTGGAAGAATTACATAGCGAGGTTTTTAGCAATGTATATGATGGCATTGGTTTGTTTGCCATGTACTGATTTTTGTAATTCGCTTTACACGGAATCAGAATCTTTATACTCCGTTACTCATCAAGATCAACAAAACGAATTTGACCATTGCAGTCCGCTTTGTTATTGTGCCTGTTGTTCAGCATCAATTATTTTAGTTGAATTTCCGAATCTTTTCCTCAAATCAACTTTCCAAATGGACGATTTCGGATTTCACGTTATTCAAGTCCTACATGAAGTAAAAACTTCAATCTGGCAACCGCCAAGAATCAGTTAAACTTTATTTTATATCTGTTAGACAGAAGGATTTTTAACAATACTGCGTTATCGGCGGTATATTTCTTTTTTATCAATTTTTTAACTGGTTTTTAATGTTAGACTATATTATTTCTTTCAGCATAAAGAATAAATTCATTGTTGCGCTGATGACACTAACTTTAATCATTTGGGGAGTATGGAGTGCTACTAAACTTCCCATTGATGCGGTTCCTGACATCACCAACAATCAAGTTCAAATCATTACCGCCTGTCCTACTCTGGCAGGTCAGGAAGTGGAGCAGTTAGTTACTTATCCAATTGAACAAAGCATAACCAAACTTCCGGATTTGGAAGAATTAAGAAGTATTTCTCGTTTTGGTCTTTCAGTTATAACAGTTGTATTTAAAGATAATGTTGATATCTACTTTGCCAGACAACTTATTCATGAGAAAATTAAGGAAGCAGAAGAAAAGATACCTGCAGGAGTCGGAAAGCCTGAATTAGCTCCTGTAAGCACAGGACTAGGAGAAGTCTATCAATATATCATTCATCCTAAAAAAGGTTCAGAAGAGAAGTATTCTGCAATGGATTTAAGAACTATGCAGGATTGGATTGTCGCGCGTCAACTCTATGGTATCCCTGGAATTGCAGAAGTTAACTCATTCGGAGGACAACTCAAACAATATGAGGTTGCTGTAAGTCCCGATCGATTGCAGGCCATGAATATTACCATTCCTGAAATTTTCTCTGCTCTGGAAAAAAACAATGAAAATACCGGAGGAGCTTACATTGATAAGAAACCTAATGCATATTTCATTCGAGGTGTTGGTCTGATTAATTCCTTTGAAGACATTAAAAATATTGTTGTTAAAACAAATCCAAATGGAATTCCAATTCTTATTAAAGACGTTGCTGATGTCCGCTTTGGAACCGCGGTCCGTTACGGAGCAATGAGCTATAATGGTGAGAAAGATGCAGTAGGCGGAATTGTAATGATGCTTAAAGGATTTAATAGTGCAGAAGTCGTAAATAACATCAAGTCAAAATTGCAAACAATTCAGAATTCGCTACCTGATGATGTTGTAATTGAAGCATTTCTTGACCGAACAGATTTGGTTTCCCGAGCCATTAAAACAGTAGAAACCAATTTAATTGAAGGAGCATTAATTGTAATATTTGTTCTAGTAGTCTTTTTAGGTAACCTTCGAGCAGGTCTTATCGTGGCGAGTGCTATCCCCTTGTCGATGCTCTTTGCTATCGGAATGATGAATGTGTTCGGTGTAAGTGCAAATCTAATGAGTTTAGGGGCAATTGATTTTGGACTAATTGTTGATGGGGCTGTAATTATTGTTGAGGCTACTATGCATCATCTCGGATTGCGTAAATCAATAACGAAACTAACACAAAGTGAGATGGATGAGGAGGTGTTTCTTTCCGCTTCAAAAATCCGAAATAGTGCGGCTTTTGGTGAAATAATTATTCTGATCGTATACATTCCTATTCTTACTCTTATAGGCATTGAAGGAAAAATGTTTAGACCCATGGCTCAAACTGTTGGTCTTGCCATTTTTGGTGCATTGATTTTGTCACTGACCTATATTCCGATGATGTGTGCGGCTTTCTTACCAAAAAATATTTCACACAAAGAAACCATTAGTGATAGAGTTATGCTTTTTTTCCAGAAAGTATATTCGCCACTATTAAATAAGGCAATTCTTTATAAAAATTGGATTGTCGGAACTACGGTATTGGTTTTTGTCACAACTATTTTCTTGTTTTTAAGACTAGGAGGTGAGTTTATTCCTACCTTACAAGAAGGTGATTATGCTTTTCATTGTATTCTTCCTCAAGGTGCATCCCTCTCTCAAAGTCTTGAAACCAGTATGAAGGCTTCAAGAATCATTAAAGAATTTGACGAAGTTAAAATGGTTATTGGTAAGACCGGAAGTGCAGAAGTTCCAACTGACCCTATGCCTCCTGAAGCAACTGACATGATGATTATTCCAAAACCAAAGAATGAATGGCGTAGAAAAATAAGCTTTGACCAATTAGGAGATGAAATCATGCAAAAACTCGAAGTCATCCCGGGAGTTTTCTTTGAAAAAAGTCAACCCATACAAATGCGTTTTAATGAACTGATGACCGGAATAAGACAAGATGTTGCCGTAAAAATATTTGGAGAAAATATAGACACATTACTAAATTACGCAAATAAAGTTTCTAACGTAATTAAAACCATCGATGGAACCACTGAGCCAAGTGTAGAGCGAGTAATTGGCTTACCTCAAATTGTTATTCGATACAATCGAACACAATTGGCAAATTATGGCTTGAATATCGAAGAAATTAACCATATAGTCAGCACTGCTTTTGCTGGTGGTGTGGCTGGTGTAGTTTTTGAAAATGAAAGACGCTTTGATTTGGTCGTTCGCCTAGATAGTATTTATCGAAATGACATTGATAACATAGAACATTTATTTATTCCAACACCCCGAGGCAATCAAATTCCATTATCGCAAGTTGCCGAAATCAAAATGGAATTAGGTCCGGCTCAGATCAGTCGTGAAGATGGTAAAAGGAGGATTGTAATCGGGTTTAACATTAAAGATAGAGATGTGGCAAGCGTAGTTCATGATATAGAAGGACAACTCAATGATCAAGTTAAACTTCCGGAAGGATACTATTATACTTATGGTGGCACTTTTGAAAATTTGCAAGCAGCATCCGAACGTCTGATGATAGCGTTACCCATCGCACTTGCGCTTATCTTCATTCTCCTTTTCTTTACTTTTAATTCTGTTAGACAGGCTGCTCTGATCTATACAGCAATTCCAATGAGTGCGATTGGTGGTGTTTTTGCTTTACTTATTAGGGATATGCCGTTTAGTATCAGTGCAGGAATTGGCTTTATTGCCTTATTCGGAGTAGCCGTTCTTAATGGAATTGTTCTCATCAGTACTTTCAATCAGCTGGAAAAAGAAGGTATGTCTGATCTCATACAACGTATAAAAGAAGGTACAAAAATCCGGTTAAGACCTGTCTTGCTTACTGCAAGTGTTGCTTCACTTGGATTCTTACCTATGGCCATTTCACAAGGCGCAGGCGCTGAAGTACAAAGACCTTTAGCTACTGTAGTCATTGGTGGATTGATTAGTGCAACTTTTCTAACCTTGTTTGTATTACCCTTACTTTATTTGATTTTTACTACTAAAAGAAAAAATATTATGCAAAGAGGAAATGCCCTTACGAGTATATGTGGAATAATTGTTTTAACTTTTTCTCTGCAAATAATTCCTACTCATTCTTCGTCACAGCCGTATAAATATCTTAATTTATCGGATGCCATAGAATTGGCAGTAAAAAACAATTTACAAATACAATCTCATCAACTCAATGTACAGTCTTCGATTTCACTTAAAAAATCTGTTTTTGAACTACCAAAAACAGATGTCAACTTTCAAATTGGACAATTCAACAGCATTCATAGTGATAACGGAATAAATATCCAACAAACGATTCCTTTTCCCAAATATTACGCTGCTAGATCAAAGTTGTTTCAGTCTGAAACAGAACGATCAAATTTATCACAAGAAGCGATTACCAATGAGGTTAAAATGCTGGTTAAAATGTATTACTATCAAATTCTATATTTACAAGAGGTAAAATCCGAGTTAATTCGACTAGATAGTATTTATTCAAATTTTGTAAAAACCGCTACTCTGAGGTTTACATCCGGGGCCACTAATCTATTAGAAAAAACTACTGCAGAAACTAAATATGGCGAGCTTTTATTAATGGTATCACAAAATGAAACTGAAATATTGTCAACCTACCATTCCTTAATGTCGATTTTAAATATATCCGAAAACATAAGAATACAAACTTCCGACAACTACTTACCAATTTACATAACTATGACAATCGATTCATCTTACATTGCTGATAACCCTTCGTTGAGACTCATGTATCAACAAGCCATCATTGCCTCACTAAACAGACAAGTAGAAGCAGCTCTTTCTCTTCCTGATATTAGAATCGGTTATATGAATCAAAGTCTTATTGGGTTTCAGAATATTGACGGAACCGAAGTTTTTTATAACAAAAGTCATCGATTTACAGGATTCAATGTCGGCATTAATCTACCATTAACTTATCATAGTAGTTCTCACAAATTAAAATCACTCCAATTGAAAAAAGAGTCTATTCAGAAGGAAGCTGAACACAATGAGCGCACTTTACAAACACAACTTTCAAATGCTTTATTACAATATAACCAGAATCTGCTGCAATTTAACTATTACAAATCAATAGCATTACCTAATGCTGAGTCCATCATCAATACCGCCACTATATCCTTTAATAGCGGAGAAGTAAATTATCTCGAATACGCAGTTGCTTTACAAAATGCATCATTGATTAAAATAAATTATCTCGAAAGCATTCATAAAGTAAATCAATCTGTAATTAATATTAATTACATAATTGGCAAATAAAAAATGAAAAAATGAAAAAGTATATATTCAAAATATCAATTCTAATAAGTATTATATTCTCATATTGCTCAAAGAAGAATAATATAGAATCTCATGGTTCTGAAGATCACCATTCAGAACACAAAGAATTAAGTAATGTATCGCTTACTACAGACCAAATCAAATCAATCAATATAGAACTTGGATTGATCGAGAAGAAACAACTGACTTCATCTTTAAAAGCCAACGGAATATTAAAAGTACCCAATCAAAATAAAGCTAATGTTACCTCAGCACTTGGCGGTACTATAAAAAACATTTTAGTACAAACAGGCACTTATGTAAATAAAGGTCAGACGGTAGCCATTATTGTCAATAGTACCTTTATTACTATGCAGGAAGAATTTTTAAGTACAAAAACAAAAGTTGAATTTGCAAAAATTGAATATGAAAGACAGATGACACTGAAGGAAGGAAATGCATCATCTATGAAAGCATTTCAACTGGCACAAACAGAATATGAATCTCTATTGGTGAAGAAATCAAGTTTGCAAAAACAATTAGAATTAATTGGGATTAATACTCAGTCTCTTAATGCCGACAACATTCAGAGCAGTATTCCTATCACAAGCCCTATTAAAGGATCAATTAGTAGTGTAATGATTAACATTGGAAGTTATGTAGATGCTAATAATCCAATTGCTGAAATTGTTGATAACAGCCAATTACATCTTGATTTATACGTCTATGAAAAAGACTTAGGAAAATTGAAGATTGGTCAAACTATTCATTTTACTCTAACCAATAACCCAGGAAAAGAATACGACGCTGATGTTTATGCGATAAGCAATACCTTTGAACCAAACACTAAAGCCATTGCTATTCATGCATTGGTCAAAGGTGATAAACAAGGTCTCATTGATGGAATGAGTATTACTGCACTGGTTAGCCTGGAGAATGCTTTACTGGATGCCGTTCCTACAAATTCTATTGTTAGTTATCAAGGTCAGGATTTTATTTTTATAGAATCAGATAAAAAATCAGAAGATACTTTATCTAACAACAAGAACGATTCAAAACTGATAGCAGAGGATCATGGACACAATCATGATGATCATAATCATGATCATCCACATAGTCATGAACCAGATTCTAATTTACTTCAAGTAGAAACAATAACTTATGAAATCATACCTATAAAAAAAGGAACTACAGATATTGGATATTCAGAAATAACCTTGCTCAAAGAAATTCCTAAAGGCAGTAAGATTGTTGTTAACGGAGCATTTTTCTTATTGGCCAAAATGACCAATCAAGGAGAAGCTCATGAACATTAAGAGCTTAAAAATATTTGTACCCTTATTTATTGGACAATGATTCATCAAACTTAAAATAAAAAATCACTATTTTTTCAATAAACTTAATCAAAGTTAAATTAAGCTGTTTTAGTGATAAAATATTAATTTGTTGGTATCGGAACATTTTATTAATCTAAACCTTTGAACTATTTAACTGAATTAATGAATTGTACTTACATATTCATTTAAATCCATGTAATATAAAAATTTATCATTGGCATTTCTGATCATTTCAGAGTTCAGTATATTTGAGCTTTGTCACTTATAGTGATACCTGATTCAGTATCAAAACTGGTTTGATTATAATTGCATAATTATTTAAATTGAATACATTGAATTCAACAAACTATTTAAGTAAAATGTCAACATACTTTTTATTAATTCATATGGATAAAAATAAATTTTGGATTGTTATACTTAGCTGTATTATTCTGAATTCTTGTGCTGGTATTAAGGAATCCCAGAAAGCCATTTTTCTTGACAAAAGCTATTGTAACAAACAAATAGTCGAAAAATATACAGAAGACCATTTACCGAAGTCAATTCATAACCTATATCTTGATTCAAGTCTAACCAATCGACTTTCAATGTCCTCGCTTAATATTGCCAATGCAATTGGTATATTAGATTTATTAACTAAATACTACAATTTTATGAGCTTTTACCGGATGCATCCGACTACAGAAACTAAAATAAATTTAATCGAAATGATGCAACAAATTAACTTTAAAATTAATGTTGCCTCCCTTGAAGTTTCAGCAATTTCAAGTGAGCTTGATTGTGAAGAAGAAAGAGCCAGTCAATTTGCAAACTATTTAAAGGATAAAGAAAGCAAGACCGAAAACAACTTAATTATTGGATCTATAATCATTGGTGCTTCCGGTGCGATTGCCGCAGAATTCATCTCAAATAACAGTTCAAATAACAATCTTGCCAGCGAGTTCACAATTGGAGTAAGTCTTATTGAAGCAACTCTGGGTGTAGCAATTTTGCTCAACAAGAAGAAAATAGAATTCAGACATCCGGTAAATGCACTTTCCGACATCTGGACAAATTCAGCGGTATCCAGATATTTTCCACCATCGATATGGTACTATTTAAATTATGAGAACCCGAAAAAAAATGAGAAATCTCTTGCAAAATTATTGGTTGATAAATGGCTTATTTTCGGTCAGGTATCCAAAGGAAATGATAAATCGAAAAACAAAATGTATGATCTACTATTTGGGGAAGGAGGAAAATATAGTGCTGATCAGCTAAAAAACAGAGCTGAAATGCTGGATCAAACTGAATCCTATGTCTCACTTATGAAACAAGATTTAAAAAAACTCTCTTTTGAAATTGAAAAGCTTAGTTTTAACTGATCCTCTTCATATCCGGAAGTTTTGGAAATAGCTTTTGCTAGATCTATTTTCCCAAATTATTAAATCTTTCTGTCTTTCCAATATAAGGGAATAGGTAACCAGGACAAAATCCCTAATAGAAAATAATACTTTGTATGTAATATCTCTAATGGCAGGAAGAAAGACAGAAGCTTCCTCTCTCTGAAAAAACCTGAAGCTTTATAAAGTACAATAAAGTCTATTAAATATTGCAACAATAGAATGCCACCGAATAAAAAAATTCCTTTTTGAAATCCAGAAAGAACTGAAATACCTAACAGAATCCATGGACAAATTTTTTGCAGCCAAACCGTAGTTGCTAAAAACATAGCCGAAATGCTTCCGGTAAGCTTCATTTTTGATGCCCATCTAATTCTCTGTTCCATCAACTCCCTCCAGGATCTTACACCCTTAGTCTTACAAATAGAATCATAGCATTTTAGAGAATGAATTTCACTTCGAAATACTTTTTGAAATTTTTTTATCAGAAACACGTCATCGCCTGAATATATGTGCATGTTACTTTCATAGGGATTCAATTTTAAAAATATTTCTTTCTCATACGCCAGATTTGCACCACTACACAAATAATTTATTCCGGATGAAATTCCAGCACTATTTACAAGAAAACCCGACATCAGATCCAGACTTTCAAACGCATGCATTAATCCTTTGTTATTATGAACCGTAACAGGTCCCACAATCAGTTTTGGATTATACTGTTCATAATATTGTGCAATAGACCTTATCCACAATGATGGAAGTACACAATCACCATCTGTTGTAACAATCAGCTTCCCTCTGGCGTGATTAACTCCATAAGAAATAGCTTTTTTCTTAGACCCTTTAATAGTTGTCATTCCTTCAACCCCAAGTCTCATAAGTTTCAATTTAGGGTCTTCAATCTCAATCAGGATATCCGGTGTTTCATCATAGGATTGATCATCAACTACTATAATTTCGAAGAGCTGAGAAGGATAATTCTGCTTTAATAAACTTTCAATACAAGCCTTGATGTTATTGGCTTCATTTCTTACAGGAATTATAATACTTACAAATGTTGAAACTGAATAATCCAAATTAACTTTAAAAGATTTAATTTTTTGCCAGTGGAAAATCAGGAGAAGTAATAAACATCCATAGAGTAAAAATACGAATAAGCAGAAATAAGAAAACAGGATCAAAGCAAATTATTCAAAAAGATCATCATAGCTGTGTGAGACCTTTAATTGCTTTTCTCTTTCATGTGGTTCATCCGCCTTATGTTCTGTCTTAGTCTCTGTTAGATCTTCATACTGTGTAAAGGTTCCTTCCGTATTAACTGAATGGGATTTTAAATCTTCTTTGAATTGCCCAAATTTTTTGAATGCCCAAGTTTTGATTACCAGTCCAATACTTACTACCGGAAGTCCAATAATCTGAAGACAAAGTTCGAGCAGACCCGCCAAAAAATTCTGCTTAAATGACTGACCGATCATTCTGACATGATTGACCACAATTCTGGAATTTATTATTAAAGCTACGATTATAAAAAGTGGAGAAAGGTAAAAAAGAAACTTATATATCTGATAAAAAAGATATAAACACACTGCAATGATTATTATAAAAATGAACGAACCAAGAATTCTCATACTAAGACTTCCCTGTGACCCATAATTATATATTCGACTCTTCAACATGTTCAATGGCAAAGTTAATACATTGATTCGTATTAAAACAATTAATAATATATTAATTTGTTCCTAAAAAGTTGTTTTTATTGTTTGAAGGATGATTAAAACTCAGCAAGTTGAATCTGAGCTTGATTCAATTGGTAATATAAACCATCAATTTGAGACAAAAGTTCTTCATGAGTACCTTTTTCTTTAATTTCTCCATTGGACAAAACAAGAATCTGATCAGCCTGTCTTACCGTAGATAATCGATGTGCAATTATTATAGAAGTTCTTCCTTTTATTAATCTTGAGATTGCGGCTTGTATAATTTGTTCCGTATGAGTATCGATAGATGAGGTTGCTTCATCTAAAATTAAAATGTCCGGATTATAAACCCAGGCTCTGACAAACGAAATCAGCTGTCTTTGTCCCATGGATAAATTATTTCCTCTCTCTGATACGATATATTCATAACCATCCGGCAAATTCATAATAAAATCATGGGCTCCTATTGCCTTCGAAGCTTCAATAATTTCAGATTTTGAAATTGTATCATTCTTTAAGCTGATATTATCATAGATTGAACCATAAAAGAGAAATACGTCTTGTAAAACTGTCCCCATTCTGCTTCTTAAAAAGCTTAAATCATATTGGTCAATATTAATCCCATCAATTTCGATTTTTCCCGATTGTATCGGATAAAGTGAACTTAAGGTGCTTATAATACTTGTTTTACCGGAACCCGTATTGCCAACAATTGCAAGGGATTGTCCTGCTTTTACTTCGAAACTCAGTTTCTTCAATACCGGCACTCCCTTGTTATATTCAAAATCTACCTCTTTAAATTTGATATCTCCCCGCAATTTTTCAACCACCAAATTTCCTTTGACCGGCTCAGTTTCTTCTGCATCCAACAATTGAAATACCCTTTGTGACGCGATCAGGCCCATTTGAAGTGTATTGAACTTATCTGCCAGCATTCTTACGGGTTGAAACAATCTGTTTAAGAACATCGGAAATGCAACCAGCTGTCCAATTGTTACATCTTGTGATATGACTCCCTTTGCGCCCCACCAGATCATAAACCCTAATGAAGCCGCTGAAATAATTTCTACCACCGGAAAAAAGACAGCATAATAGAATATTCCATCTAAGTTTGCTTGTGTATATTCTTTATTGATTGATTTAAATCTTTCGGCAGTTTTTCTTTCAGCTGTAAAGATCTGTACAAGCTTCATCCCTGAAATATGCTCTTGTAAAAAGGCATTCATCCTTGCCACCTCATTTCTAACCCTTTGAAAAGAATCTTTGACTTTTTCTTTAAATATATAGGAAGCCAATACTAATAGTGGAAAGCTAACTAATGAGATAAAGGTTAGTTTAACGCTGGTATAAAACATCGCAATCAATACCATTACCAGGGACAAAATATCAGCAACTATAGTAATCAATCCTTCAGAAAATACAATGTTGATGGATTCCAGATCATTAATGGTTCTGGTCGTATTAGTTCCAACGGCTGTTTTATCAAAATAAGACAAACGAAAGGACAGTATCGTTTTAAAAACTTTAACACGAAGGTCTTTAATGACTGATTGTCCGATCCAGTTGGTCAGAATAGTGAAGTAATACTTTATAACTGTGGACAGAACCAGAATGATTATAAAATAAATTGACATCAGCTGAAGACCTTTGAGATCTGACTTCATAATATAGTCATCTACAATAATATGAGTGAGATAAGGCAAAAGTGCAGATAATGGAGCCATAATAATAGCCATAACTGCAGCCAATAAAATACCGGACCAATACGGTCTGGCAAAATTCAATAGCCTTCTAATCAGCTGAAAGCTTGATGTTTTGTGTGCAGTAGTCATTGAACGTAGAGAAAGACAATCTAAATTGAATAAGGTTGTTGTCCCTCAACTACAACAATCCTTCATCAGCAAAACTAAAATAACTATTCTGGGTAATAATTAAATGATCAAGTAGGTTAATATCCATATGGATTCCGGCTTGCTTAATTTTTAAAGTCAGGTCTTTATCTGCCTGACTGGGATTTAAATTGCCGGATGGATGATTGTGTGCAAGTACAATAGCTGTTGCTTTAAGTTCGAGTGCCCTTGCAAATATCATCCTTGGATCAATTATAGTATTGGAAATTCCACCCTTGCTAACTTTTCCAATATGCAAAACATAATTCGCTCTATTGAGATACATTACACAGGATTCTTCTACGGATTCATCCTGTAAGTAATACCTTAAATGTTCGTATGAATCCGCACTTGAGCGAATGCTTGATTTTCTGTTTTTTGTTTCAGTATAAATCCTTCTGTTACCCAATTCCAAAGCAGCAAGAATATGAATAGCTTTAGCATTGCCTATTCCTTTAAATTTTTTTAATTGTTCAAGTCCCAGTCGATTTAATTCCGCTAGATCATGATAACAATACTCAAGGATCTCCTGGGCAAGTGTGAGGGCTGATTTATTTTTGGAACCTGAACCAATAATTATGGCTAATAGTTCAGAATTACTCAAGATGTCTTTGCCTTTTAAGGCTAGCTTCTCTCTAGGACGATCATCTTCCGCCCAATTCTTAATAGAATTATTCTCAGGCTTATTCATAGTATTTGATTATAGTAAAGTCAGATAAGTTTAGTCAATTGCCTGTTTCAAATCTTGAATCAGGTCATCTGCATTTTCAATTCCTACACTTAAGCGTATTAAGGAATCCGTCAATCCACTTTTCATCCTTTCTTCTTTAGGCAAGGATGCATGTGTCATAGAAGCCGGATGACCAATCAATGATTCTACTCCTCCCAGTGATTCGGCACATGAAAATAATTTAGTTCCGGCAAGTACTTTATTTGCTGCATTCATGCTTTCATCTTTCAAATCGAAAGACAACATGGCTCCAAACATTTTCATCTGTGTCTGAGCAATTTTATGACCCGGATGGGTTGTAAACCCGGGATATAATACTCTGTTCACTTTTGGATGCTCCTTAAGGAAGTGGGCTATTTTCGCTGCGTTTTCACAAGCTCTCTCTACTCTGACGTGAAGGGTCTTAATTCCTCGTAATATTAGAAAACAATCCATGGGTCCCGGCACGGCCCCACTGGCATTTTGAATAAACCTCAATCTTTCACCTAATTCTTGATTTTTACTGACAACTACACCATGAACAACATCCGAATGTCCACCCAAATATTTGGTTGCGGAATGCATTACAAGATCAGCACCCAGATCCAATGGTTTTTGAAGAAAAGGTGTAGCAAATGTATTGTCAACACAAACCCATTTATTTTTCTGATGAGCAATCTCACATATAGCCTGAATATCTACAATATTTAGAAGTGGGTTGGTCGGTGTCTCAACCCAGATTAATTTGGTTCTTTCTGAAATGCTGTCTCTTACCAGATTGAGATCCTGCATTGGAATTAATCGGGTACTGATACCGAATTCTTTAAAGATCTTGTCCAGTAGTCTGAACGAGCCGCCATACATATCATTACTTGCAATTACTTCATCACCAGATTTGAGAAGTTTGATAATTGCATCCATTGCAGCCAGACCACTTCCAAAACAGGATGCGTAAGTGCCGTTTTCCAATGCTGCAATATTCTCCTGAAGTACCGTCCTAGTAGGGTTTTGTGTTCTCGCATATTCATAACCTTTATGATTGCCCGGTCCATCTTGAACATAGGTCGAAGTTTGAAAAATGGGAGTCATAATTGCACCAGTAGATGGATCAGGATGAACTCCGGCATGAATAACTAAGGTTTCGAATTTCATATCAATATCAGATAAGCTTTCGCAAAATTAATATTAAATTGATGTATAAACCATTATTATGTATTTACCTTTCTATTATAAGCCAAAATGCCTTCAAATATTGACATTTCCTCAAATTTTTATTTTTACTTGGCGGCGACCCTGTTTGCGTTAAAAATTTTCCGGCAACACCGGTATTTTTTAACCTTTTTAACTTTCAATTTGTAACTCTAATGTAAAATTGGGAATATTAATATCAGAAAGAATTAAATCACTTATTTATTTTTTTCGGTATAGGGTCATCTCCTGTTCCACCCCAGGGATGGCATCTGCTAATTCTCTTCAATCCTAACCAGGTACCTTTAAGCAATCCCCATTCATCCAAGGACTGTAACATATAATTAGAACAGCTTGGATTAAA
This sequence comes from Saprospiraceae bacterium, assembly GCA_020848695.1. Classification (GTDB taxonomy): domain Bacteria; phylum Bacteroidota; class Bacteroidia; order Chitinophagales; family Saprospiraceae; genus Vicinibacter. The sequence goes on along the minus strand of JADLHT010000014.1, from coordinate 68,922 downwards.
CCGACAATTCTTGCCCAACAAAGGTGAAAGTAAGATCTGATACAATCTTACAGGAATTTTTACCAGAAGTATAAGATATTTCACATTACTTTTTTTTCTTGTTACGAAGCTCCGAAAGTTCAATTTCATACTTAAATAAATTGCTACCTTTCTTATCGACAAACTCTATGACCATTCTTCTTTCCTTTTTATTACCCAAAAAACTAATTCTTCCATAGTTATGTTCTTCTATTAATGAATTTCTGATTCTCATCGGATTGATTCTTTCTTTGTCTTTCAACTTGGATACTCCTGAAGTTAAAGGAGAAACAGTTATATCATACAATGGATACAGTGTATCTCTGCGCATGACATTGATCTCACTGATATGTTTATCTCCTGTAAGAAATACTACTCCGGAAATATTATGATCATCAAGAAATTTCAACAGCTCATTGTATTCTATTGGATAATGAACCAAACAATCACTGGATGTATATTGATTTAAAACCTGTGATCCGGTAAGTACAATTTTAAAATTTGCGTTGCTGCTAATCAGAGAATTCTTTAACCAATTCATCTGTTCTTTTCCATACATCAGTTTATCGGGATTGGCTTGATTATCCTTGTATGAATTCATTTGATCTGCAGACCTAAAACTTCTGTTGTCCAAAAGAAAAAAATCTACATCATTGATAGATACTTTTGTGTAGATTCCTTGATTATTCTGCCCATAACTTGGATTGGCAAAATAGGATTTAAATACTTGTCTGCTTTCCTCTTTAAAAATATATGACAATCCTGAATTATTCGGACCATAATCATGGTCATCCCAAATCCCATAATTAGACATAGTCTTCAATAGTGATTGAAGAATAGGCAACGAACGATCTTTAGATGCACGATACCATAATCCCCATTGAGATCCGTAATCCACTTCTCGTGTGTACCAGTTGTCACCTAACCAAAACATTGCATCCGAGTTCTCTTTAGCCATAATTTCAAATATACTTGAATCGTTTCCATATGGTTGTCCAGGTCTGTCATAGAGGGTTTCATTCTGATAAGAACAAGATCCTGTAAGGATGCTAAAGTCCGGCGGAGGTCTCCTCCATTGCCAAAGTTCCTGCGTATTTAGCACACCACGAACAGGACTCATCTTGGTTTTTCCTTTGGATGTAATCTCATATTCGTACTTTGTTCCGGGTTCTAATCCAACAAGATCAAATATTTGTGTTTCAAAATCCATAAACTTACTCTTAGAGACAAAAGCCAGCTTAACAGATTTTTTATCTTCAGTTTTCCAGTATTTTAATTGAAGCATACTTCCGGAATGAACTTCACACCATATTTTGGCTGTTCTCAACTCAACATATCCCAGCATCGGACCACTGATAATCTGGGAGTAAACTGAACCGGTAATTAGAAAGAATAGTAAAAATTGAAACAAAGAATTTTTTTTCTGATCATTGAAAAAAGATTTAAAAATCACTTGATAAGTATTTTACTCAAATGTAGATCAGAAAATGATTTTCTCAAAGGACAAGCTCTAAAATTTATTGTACAAGTTAAAAAATATTCAATTCAATAGTTTGTACACATTTTATTCATACTTCCTTCAGAATTCTCAATTTAACCGCTCATTGCTTAGCAGATATTCACCTGGTTTTGACAAAATTATCATCCATCGAATTATAGACAACATTTTGTTTAAAATAGTCAAACTTAAGAAATAATTGATAGTGCCAAATGGAATTCATGACTAGAATACTTTTTACAATACTTACTCAATTAGTCAATAAAATTTTAATGCAAATATTTAAACTGAGCAAAAATGAAATAGTTGATTTAACGCATAGTCTGATTTTCGATCATCTAATCCGTTGAAATTCTTTTTGATGAATGATAAGTCAAATTGCCCCAATGAATTCTTAAAAAATAGCGATTTAATAATGAATGGCTGTTTAAAACTTCTCAACCAATAATTCGTTATTAAAGGCTAATGGTTAGAAGCGCTCTAATTTACTTTTCACTGATAATCTTGTCTAATCAATGCATTGCACAGGATAACAGACTGGTGCAAGTCAGTGGTATAATCTATACCTTGGATAATAATAAGATCAAGCTATTACCTTACGCAGAAATTGCTATTCACAATACTTTTAGAGTGATCTATGGGAATGAGAATGCTTTTTACAGCATTGCTGCCCAAAGGGGAGATACGATACTATTTAATTATCTATCCTATGACGAAGAGACTTTTATTGTTCCGAATAATTATTCTGAAGAATCCATTACACTTAATGTACAGTTAACACAGGACACGGTTTATTTACCGAAGGTAACTATTCATCCCTGGCCTAGTCGGGAACACTTCAGACCTGAATTTCTTGCCATGGATATTGAACAGACGATGTATAATATTGCCATGACTAATCTTGCGAAAGATCGATTGGACGAATTGATGCTCTTAACTCCAAGAGATGGCGCAGAGCATGCAAGTCTTTACCTGGGTCAGGAAGCCAGAAAGTATTATTATTCAGGTCAATTCAAGCCTTATAATATAACCAACCCTCTGGCATGGCTTGAGTTTTTCAAAGCCTGGAAGAGAGGAGATTTTAAAAATAAGAAAAAAAAATAGTGAATCCCGGCTCAGATCAATTGCCTGATTTTACTCCTGGTCCAGAGGAAGATCAAATATTTTTCTTAGAAAGAATAAAATTCAGAGTTGATCAACTCCTTGCAGAAGACAGCGGGTTGTTGTTCAGTTATCTCTATCGAATGGATATTGACGAGAACAAACTTCAGGAAATACTATTATCCGTTGCACCAGAAAATTTATCAACAGAATTGGCCAAAGAAATTCTTCAAAGACAAATGATGCGTATAAGAAATAAAAATGATATTAAAGTTCCTCCTATTAAGGAGGAAGGATGGGAATTTTAACAATGATTAAATGCTGAGATCAACTTAATCATAATCTCATTTCTTACAGAACAGGCTGGGGGTTAAAGAGTATTTCTTTAACTTATCAGAGTTCAGATATACTATAATCAAAAATACATATACATTAACAATATTTAAATAAATATTATTAAAATGTATAAATAGTTGTATGATAAGAGTCTGTAATAGAAGTTGATGTTAATTCTTGAGAACTAAATTTTTTAATTTTAGTTCTCCTAATTATTTGAATATTAGTCGAATAAGTACTATTTTTGCAGCCCTTTAAAAAAAATTCTTTATTTAATGCGACAATTTGAAGTAACCTTCATCGTAGATCCGGTGCTGTCGGGCGATGAAGTGAAATCGACAGCAAAGACCTACCAGGATATTATTGTCAATGAAGGCGGTAATTTGATCCACGTAGATGAGATAGGCCTAAAACCATTGGCTTATTCTATAAACAAGCGCTCCACAGGAGTGTATTACTGCATAGAGTTCGCGGCTGAGTCCGGAAGTTTTATTGCAAAATTAGAGTTAGCGCTGAAACGCGATGAACGTATCATGCGTTTTTTAACGGTAAGACTTGATAAGTTTGGTATCAAGTACAATGAAGACAAAAGAACTGGGAAGATTGGCAAAAGAGTACCTAAGGAGCCAACTGTTAAAAAATCTCACATCGACACAATCCCTTATCAGGCATTTGTTTCCGATCAAACGATTCAGGAAGTCAAAGAAACAACGACAAATGCTTAATCAATTATTTATTCATTAAAGAAAAGTAAAAAAATGGCAACGCAAGACGAAATAAAGTTCTTAAGTAATCCAAATATTGGTAAAAAAGCCCAAAAATATTGCCGATTCAAAAAATTCGGCTTAAGGCATATTGATTATAAGGATCCTGATTTCTTGATTCAATTTATCAATCAACAGGGGAAATTATTACCTAGAAGATTAACCGGCAACTCTTTAAAGTTTCAAAGAAGGGTTTCAACTGCAGTAAAAAGGGCAAGACATCTGGCTATATTACCATATGTTTCAGATCTTTTGAAATAATTATTATTGAATAACATCAAATCTAAAAAATGCAAATTATACTTATAAAAGATGTAGAAAAACTGGGTGAGAAACATGAAGTTGTAACTGTTAAACCCGGTTATGGAAGAAATTATCTTATCCCTCAAGGAATGGCAATTCAGGCAAGTGACAGCAATCTTCGCACTTTAAAAGAATTAATGAGACAGGACGAAGCCAGAGAGAATAAAAAACTTAGTCTATATCGAGAAATGGCTTCAAAAATTGAATCTCTTACACTTAAAATTGGTGCAAAATCCGGAACAAGTGGTAAGATCTTTGGATCTGTAACCAATGTGCAGATTGCTAATGCGTTGAAAGAAAACGGAATCGAAGTAGAGCGCAAGAAAGTAAAACTTCCGGAAGAAATAAAGGAATTGGGTGAATACATGGCTCAGATTGAACTTCACAAACAAGTTACAGCGCCTTTAAAATTTGAAGTAATCGCTGAATAAATAACAAATAGATATTTAAAAAATCTAACCCGTATGAATCTTTTTGTACGGGTTTTTTGTTTTATAAAAGTATGAACTACAAGAATATTAGAAAAGATTATCAAAAACACATTTTTGATACCAATGAAGCTTTAGAAGATCCGATTGATCAGTTTAAAATTTGGTTTGAGGAAGCCATAAAAGCAGGGATCGAAGATGTAAATGCCATGAATCTGGCTACTGTCGGTCCTAATGGGAGACCATCTTCGCGCATGGTATTATTAAAAGAATTGACTCAAACCGGAATTATTTTTTTTACCAATTACTTAAGTAGAAAAGGACAGGAAATAATTAAGAATCCATACTGCTCTGTTTGCTTTTATTGGAAGGATCTGGAAAGACAGGTTAGGATGGAAGGAATTTTGGAAAAACTGGATCGTAAAGATTCAGTGAATTACTTTGATTCAAGACCCTTGGATTCCAGAATTTCTGCAATCGTTTCCGCTCAAAGTGAAATCATTCCCAATAAAAAAATCCTGGAAGATAAAATTGAAGAACTAAACTTATCAACAGATAAAGTTATTTGTCCGGAACACTGGGGTGGACTTCATTTAATTATCGATCGGGCTGAATTCTGGCAAGGAAGACCCAACCGTCTACACGATCGTGTCGCGTATCAGTTAAATTCTAAAGGAATGTGGGACAGGGTTCTGCTGGCGCCTTAATCTAATACGGTTCATTCATTGAAATTAATACAATGATGAAATAGTACTTGGTAAATTCTCTAATATAAAATTGATTTCTCAAATCAATGAATTTGATGTATTGTGCTTAAACTCCTTCACTCCTCGTGCATTTATTTTTTGACGAGAAATTACAAAATAAAATAATGTGATTTAATAAATGTATAAAATATCAGGAATCTAAAGAACATTTAAGAAAATTTTCATTTTTTATCTAAATTTACATTTCAATCAATAAACCTTAAAATTAAGTTTAATTATGACTAATCCCAGTAAAATTATTCTAACTCTACTGAGCTTTATAATCATTCAAAAGAGCTGGACTCAACAAGCCTTTGACTATGAATGGGCACACCACAATATCGTATTTACACTAAAAGCAGATTTCAAACCAGTGACCAATACCGCCGATGAATTTACTGCAGACGGCGACGGGATGGAATTTGGTATTTTTCCATTTAGTGATGCGTCAGTAGATCATTCCAATATTACCGCTTACACAATTCATATTGCCAAATCTCTGGAACTGGAACAGTTGGACGATGTTGACATAATTGAACTGAATGGATTAAAAGGCTCTTACGTAGAGGGTTATAAAGAAGGCACAAGAATTATAGTTTTGGGCTTTATTGATCCGGATTCTGATACCAATTTTTTTGCTACAATTACATTTGGAGATAAGGACAATGTTGCTGAAGACGAAGCAGTAGAAATTTTAAAAAGTATTCGCAAGAAAGAATAGAAACGTTGGTGTTTATCATTAAAGAAGAATTCGTGAAGAGCTGTATAATTTCTTCAAATTCTCATCCTTTGTATTGTTTTTTTGCCTAAAATTTTATTAAAAAGTATTGACTAATAAATCAGCAACTTAATTCTGAATGTATAAGATTGCATTGCATTAATGCTTAATAAATAATCTTGAATGCAGCCTGTTTGAGTTCTCATCCGAAACTACAAAATGGTAAGATCCCGGACTGAATTCTTTCAACACTATGGCGTCTGATTTTAAGATATTTTGTTGAAGCAATTGTTTTCCTCCAGAAGAGTAGATAGACACTCTATGAGTGTTGAGATCCTTAAAGCGAATATATAATCTATCACTAACAGGATTTGGAAAGATGGAATATTCAAAAGGATGGTTATCAAGATCTTTTACCTGTATCAAATTATTCATACTTAATATTGATCCGAAATGTGTGCAGATAAAAGCATGGTTGTTATCAATAAAATCTGCTGAATAATTATGCTCCTGCCCCAAGGGTGATTCGACAACTGACCAATTATTTCCACTGTCATTGGTATGTAATATAGTCCCGCTAAATCCTACAATAATTCCAAGATTCTCATTGATAAAGTCCACTTCAAATAAGGGTTCCTGAGTTGGTGAATTCAATCTTTCCCAGTTTTCACCCCCGTCTTTAGTCCTATAAATACGCCCGATATCAGCACAGGCAAAGCCCAGCTGATCATTTACAAAGTGAATACTTCTAATCCAATCTGCTGGTCGTTCAAACGGAAAGTTTACTACTTCAAACCAGCTTTGCCCACTATCATCAGATCGCAACAGTATATTAGAACCGGAAGCGAAGCCTGTTCCACCTGGTGTAAATGTTACATCATACAACAAATTGTTCTTTCCGGTGGATCTATCTTCCCAGGTATTACCTCCATTGTTCGTATAAATAATTTTTCCATTCGATCCAACGGCAAATCCAATTTTGGGACTGGTAAAATGGACTCCCCACAACTGTTCTTTAGTTCCGGTATTTAAAGTCTCCCAATTCAATCCTCCGTTATAGGAACGAAGGATAAGTCCTTCATTACCACTCATATAAACTACCGAATCTGACAAGAAAAAAATATCCATGAAACGGGTTGCTGTATATCCACTGCTTATATCTGTCCATGTTCTTCCGCCGTCTATGGTACGATGAATATTTTTTGTAGAACTATTGTAGAGTGTACCTACGGATATGCCAAATTCAGAATTTCGAAATCTTACTTTGTGCAAGGTCTGCTGAGGAATAAAATTGTGAATTACACTCCAGGATTGTGCTTGAACAAAGCAATTCATTATAAAACACAGCATCAATTGCACAGTTAAATACTTCATTGAACTTCTCATTATAGTTACGAAGTTAGTTGAAATTATAAGACTTTCAATTCTAAATAATACATTTTTTATCTAGGCTCTATTGATGAGCGTTAAAAACTCTTTTTCATTCAAGATTTGAACCGTTCCCAATTTCTCAGCTTTAGCTAATTTGCTTCCTGCATCTTCTCCGACAACGAGAACATTTAATGCACCGCTGACCGCGGATAAAACCTTTGCGCCATTCTTCTCTGCCAGTTTCTCTGCTTCCTTTCGTCCCATTTGTGTTAATGTACCGGTAAATAGGATTGTTTTTCCTGAAAAGATAGAATTTAGTGATACTTGTTTGGGTATATCTTCTTCAGTTTGGTGAAGATTTACACCGTACTCTTCCATTCTTTCGATCATTTTAATATTTTCTCGATCAGAAAAGAACTCGATAATATTCTCTCCAACAACAGGGCCTACATCTTTTATTCTTGTGAAATTTTCAAGGGTCCAGTTTTGCAGATTAGGAATAAAGTCGAGCTGTTCAGCAATGAGTTTGCTGATTTTTTTACCAAGATGATGAATACACAATCCATGCAACAATCGATGAATTGGATTTTTCTTTGCTTTATCCACTGAGATTTTCAATTTCTCAGCAGATTTTTCACCCATTCCTTCCAATTGTGAAATTCTACTATAATCCAGTTGATAGATGTCCGACATATCTTTAATTAATCCCAATTCAAAGAATCTTTCTATCAATGCAGGACCTAATCCGTCAATATCCATTGCATCTTTAGAAACGTGATGAATGAGTTTTTGTATTTGTTGTGCAGGACAATGTGAGTTATGACAAAGCCATACTGCATTATCTTCTTCTCTTCTCAAAACGGAATTACACGATGGACAATTTCTTGGAAACTCAATCCTTCTTGCATTCTTTGGTCTTTGCTCCGGAAAAGACTTAACAATGTAAGGAATAACATCCCCTGCTCTTTCAACTAAAATTGTATCACCTAACCAAATGTCTTTGCTCCTAATAAAGTCTTCATTATGTAAGGAAATAGAGCTAACATTAACACCAGCGAGTTGTACAACTTCAATTTTGGCTACCGGTGTAATTGAACCAACTTTACCAACTTGAAATTCAACATTCAATAATTTAGATGTAGCTTGCTTGGCCTGAAACTTATAGGCAACTGCCCATCTCGGATGATGAGAAGTATAACCACAGATTTCTTGTAGTGCCAGATCATTCAACTTGATAACCATACCATCAAGTTCATAGGCATAATGATCTCTTTTTTCTGCCCAACTCTTAATAAAATTAAAGGCTTCCTGGATATTCTTGCAAACTTTCTTCTCTACGCTTGGAACTTTAAATCCTAAGGTTTGCAACAGATCGATACAATTTGATTGTGTTTTATATTCAACAATCTTATCCAATCCGTTTTTATCAATTGCATAGCCCAATTGAAAAATAAATAAATCTAGTTTTCTGGCGGAAGTTTCGACCGGATCTTTAACTCGAAGAACCCCTGTTGCTGCATTCCTGGGATTTGCAAGCAAAGGCAATCCTTCCGTTTCTCTCGCTTTATTAATTTCTTCAAAAAAGTCTTTTCTGATTAATGCTTCACCTCTTAATTCTGCTTTAACAATTCCTGATGAACTAAAATCAGCACTTAATGGAAGTGACCTTATGGTTCTTGCATTCAAAGTCATCTCTTCTCCTTTCAGACCATCTCCACGAGTTGCTGCACGAATTAGTTGATTATTCTCAAAAACAACAGCAATAGAACCACCATCGAACTTTGGTTCAACCAGGTATTCAATATTTTCCGCTTCGGGTATAGAGCAGAGCTTCTTGATTCTTTTATCAAACTCTAGAAGATCCTCTTCACTATATGTATTGTCCAGGGACAACATTGGACTAAGATGTTCTACCGATTCCAATGAATTAATCAGATCACTTGATATTCGCTGTGTTGGAGAATCCGGTTTTATCCAATTAGGATTAGATTGCTCAGTACGTTGAAGTAATTTGTATAATTGATCATATTCAAAGTCTGAAATCTGTGGATCGTTTTCCACATAATACTTATACTCATGATATCGGATGATATCACTTAGTAATCTAAGTTCTTCCTCAGTTGCCAACACATTCTGATTGAGAAATTTTTTTTGAAATTCTCTAATTCTACTTATCTCTTTAAAAAGTTCAGTCTTCATGGATCAGAATAAATTGACAAAAGTAAGAACTTATAGCAATTTAAATTCTACGGTACTCAAAGGAACAAATCTCAATGGTTAGTTTGAAAATTAAATTTTCTACTGATATTAAAATCCTTTCACTTATTGAGAATGCATATTCAACCCATCAGATAAAATAAGAAGTGATCTTTACTTTGCCGATACATAGGTTAAAGCTTCTTTTGCAAACTTATACCAGCTGTCTTTGTGTTGAAATGGAATCTGAATCCATTCTTTCATGGGTCTGTTTTTTCCAGATGGATCAAACAATTGTGAACCATTTAAGTGTAATGCTTCGGTGTGAACTGTCCCGGATAATTTGAATACCATAGCATTCTGGAAAAAACTAATAAAAGCTTTCCCTCTAATTTTGAAACAAGGTTTTCCAAACATTTGACTTTGCTCAGAACTTTCAAATTTTTTTCCGATTTCGATATATAATTCTTGCTCCTTAGTCATATTCTATTCTGTAGATTTAGCAATATTATTAATTTTTATTACTTTAATAATATGATCTTCAGTACTTAACCACGGCTCAAATTATTAACGTCTCAAAATTACCTATTTCAATATAGTTGAGTAACTTAAATTTATTTAGCTGCTTCCATTCTCTCAATTGCATTTAGGACCTCTGTTCGGTTTTTAGAGAGCTTAATAAAATTGGGAAGCTTCTCTACCATTGTCATTTTAAAAATATCCGTTGACCGCTCTCTTAATGTTGATTCAACATAATTTTTTATTTCTGACAGGTGTTTAGCATTATATGCCCAAAGGACATGATTTTTAACTTGTTCCTGATACCACAATTGTAATCCAAACACCGGATCAATAATTCCTGAATTATTGTATTTCTTTTGAAATGGCTCCCATTCTCCGCTTACTTTATTAATAATATTACAACTGTTACAAGAGATATTAACATAGGATGGAATACTTTTAAATTCTGCTAATTCAGATATATTTAGAAATGTTCTACAATTTATGCAGTTTACCTTTCCGGACAATTTGTAATATATTTTATCTATTGCTTTTTCTGAGAAATGACAATCTGTGCACTTTAATATTCCATGCTTATAATCAAACTGATGGGGGATACTGACTTCTGCCTTGCCATTACATTTTGGACATATCACTATAAATGAATCCATAAGATCGTACAATCTCACTGGCTCACCACGATATCTCTTAAATTGATTCATATCAAAGCTTTTGTAAATAATAATTACAAAAATAGGAAAATGAAATATTTAGGCGAATTCTTGATTTTGTATAAAACCAAATTTCTTGATTATGAACCAAATGCTATTGATTTCCGCTTTCGACCAACTCGTTTGGCTCTACTAAAAAAAGTCGATGATTTATTTGTAATCGAGGTCTTTATTCTTAAAGTAGAAAATTTAATCTTCTACGGAAAGAATCAATTCATCTACAAGAACCCGACCACAATGTTCACAGGCAATAATCTTTTTATTCAAGCCGATCTCTAATTGTACCTGAGGAGGTATTTGATTAAAGCATCCGCCGCAAGCATTTCTTTTGACGGTAACAACTGCAAGACCATTTCTATATCTTTTTCTAATCGTGTCATAGGCATGGAGAAGTCTTGATTCAATTTTCTTACGACCTTTATCGGATTTATTTTTTAAGGTATTCTCTTCTTTATCTGTTTTTTCTATAATCTTCTCAAGCTCAGCTTTTTTCTCTTCCATTTCAGCCTGCTTTGATTTTAAACGATCCTTTAATCCGTCAAGATTTTGTTTCTTTATTTTAATCTGCTCATCAACATCTTTCTTTCTTTTATCAAGTAGCTGAATTTCAAGACGTTGCATATTTATTTCTTTTGTTAATGCATCGTACTCCCGATTATTTTTAACCCCATCAAGCTGTTTTTCATATTTCTTTATTGTATCTTCAGACGTTTTGGCTGATGTTTTAAAGTTTCCAATCTCTTTTTCAAGATCTGAAACTCCGGCTAATAACTTATTTTGACGAATTGTTAATCCGCTGATTTCGTCCTCCAAATCGCTTACGATCATGGGCAATTCTCCTTTTAGTACTTTGATCTTATCTATTTCAGAATCAATAAGTTGCAATTCAAATAATTGCTTCAACTTGACGGAGATAGGGATTTCTGTTTCTACTGTTGTTTTTGCCATATTTTAGAAATATTGTACAGGATTTGTAACCGTTTTTGTACAGTGGGCTGCAAAATTAGGATATTTTTCAGAAATCAGCTCAAATAAAAGTTCTGTTGTATATTGCTCGCTCTCATAATGTCCCATATCGATAAGAACAATTTGATTATTCGCTTCAAAAAATTCATGATACTTAAAATCTGCACTAAGATAAACATCTGCACCTTCCCGTATGGCTGCCGATGTTAAAAACGAACCAGATCCTCCACAAAGCGCAAGCTTTCTAACAGAAGTTTTCAACAATTCTGTATGCTTTAATACCGGGCTATGAAAGCGAGATTTTATTAATTCCAGGAAGGAAGATATTTCAATTGGGTTTTCGAATTCTCCTATCAATCCTGCACCTGTTTCGGGAGATGAAATAGATTTTGGAAGCAGAATACGATAGTTCTTCAATCCTATTCTTCGTGCAATCTGCTGATTTACTCCGTTAGATAATACATTATCCAAATTGGTATGAATAGAATAAAGAGCTATATCGTTTTTAATGGCTTTTATGATTGCACGCTCTACATAATGAGTGCCCTGAATGGTCTTCAATCCTTTGAAAATAATTGGGTGATGGCTAATTACAAGATTCGCTTTAGTACGAATCGCTTCATCAATTACAGCTTCAGTTGCATCCAGAGAGATAATTGCAGAATCAATCATCCACTCAGCATTACCGCAGATAAGTCCTGAATTGTCATACGGTTCCTGAAGAGGAAGTGGCGCAATCTCTTCAAGATATTGTATAATTTCTTTTAGCTGTAGATTCATATTCTCAATGGTTTTGAATAGGTTTCTTTCTATTGTAAAAATACAAAACAAGCATGGCTCCTATACCTAAAACAATATTGTTGGCAAATTGTGCCGCAAAGAATGAAATATTTGCAAAAGAAAAAGCTTCGACTTCCTGAATTTCAAAATAAGAAAGAGCGAGAATAACTAAAAAATGATATGAACCCATGCCACCGGGAGTTGGTACCAGCATTCCCATTGAGCCAAAAACGTAGATAACCAAAGCTGTTGAAATGCTTAAATGTGCAGTTGGAGCAAAAGATTGGAGGGAAGCATACATCATAACAAAAAACCAAAACCAGATCATTACTGTGTAGAATATGAAAACTGATTTGTTTCTAATTTTGCGAATGGCAAGCAAGCCAACTAAAAATCCTTTCAACTTTTGAATAATTTGTTTAACTATTGAAAAGTTTTTCCATTTCTCTCTTGTGGTATAAATAATTATAAGTAACAAAATAGACAATAGAGGGATGATAATTTGTTGAAAAATGGGAATGTTTGAAAGATGATCCCGATGAAATCTCAAGAAAGTTTCATACTGAGTCAGGATGGTAAAAACTACGATACAGCACATAGAAAGCAGATCAATCAAACGATCCAATAACACAGTACCTACGGATACTGTTATCGGTACTTTTTCATATCTTGTAAGCAGTGCGGCTCGAATAACTTCGCCGCTTCTTGGAAGTCCTAGATTTGCCAGATAGCCAACTAAAATACTTCCTATCGAATTAACTCCTTCTACTTTGTAATCGATGGATTCCAACATTATTCTCCATCGAAGTGAACGGAAATAATTGCTGAGTAGAAATGCTCCAAAAATTATTAAAATAAAAACTGGTTTAACATTCAGGAGGTCATTCCATAGTTTTACAAGCAGATTACAGTTATCTTGTGAAATACCATTCTGCAAGCAATAGGCCTGATAAGATGCATCTTGTTTAAGATATACCCAATACATTATACCGACTCCTATAGCCAGGAAAAGGACGAATTGCAGGAGCTGCCGGATTGTCGAAGACAAAATTAAAGGTTTTTAATCTTGTTGTTTTCGTCAACAAAAACTGAAATAGGGCTGAAAGATTTAGCTTCCTCAGGTGTCATAATTGCATAAGATATAATAATGATGATATCGCCGACTTCAGCTTTTCTCGCTGCAGCGCCATTCAGGCAGATCATTTGAGATCCTTTCTCTCCTTTAATTACATAGGTTTCGAAGCGCTCACCGTTATTGTTATTGACAATTTGAACCTTTTCCCCTTCATAAAGATTTGCAGCATCCATAAGTTCTTCATCAATGGTTATACTACCAACATAATGTAAGTTGGCTTGTGTAACAGTAGCCCTATGAATTTTAGATTTAAAAAACTGTAATAACATGACCCAAAGTTAGTTAAAAATGAAATTATGACTACATTAAGGGAATTTAGTACAAAAAAGTTCAAAAACCATGATTGATATATCCAAACTAATTCAGAGGATAAATTTTTTAGCTATTAACGGTGAGAATAGCAAGAATGAAGGAGTAAGTTTATTCACTAAGTTAATCAGATTTAGAATGAACCTGAATGATTCTCATAATCGATGAATTATATGTCTTTTTGATTTGTTAATGCCAGGTTAATAATAAATAAATGGTAAGTAAAGAACTAAATATCTGCTAAGTTAGCAAATGCTCTTAATATATTAAACACCTTTTAATATGAAAAACAACAAACAACAGACAACTTAAGTATTAAAAATTATACAAAGTTGTTGAGAACATCACCGATTATTTTAATCATCACTTTCTACTTCTTTTGTGCTTCAATGAATGCTCAGATCAGTTCCGATTCGGATAGCAAAGAATTAGGCAATCTGATCAACGAGCCAGAGTCATTTTTATCCTGTACCCAAGCTGATATGGATCCTTGTTCTTATGTAAACATTAGCGGATTTATATCGGCTTTTATAACGGAACTAAACAATCAACTAAATAAATGTCCAGCCAGAAGTTGGGATTGTAATCCATCTCCTTGCTGTACAACTGAAACTGTAATAGCCCTTAGTTCTCTTGATCCTTTTGATGTTAATCCTTTTTTTTTATTGTTTAGATGAAGATTGTATAACGTATACATGTAATGGAACATCTGCTGGATCCATTCACAACTATACTGATGTAACTTTACAAAATGACATACTGGATGATATTAGAAATAAAGTTTATAACGCTAGGCCCTATTGTTATAATAGTTCTACTGTTAAGGCAGGTGTTTATAGTTATCAAGTATTTCTACAAAGTTACGGTGGCTCTTGTTCATCAGGAGGAACTCCATGTTTCAATGCAGAAATTAATGTAAGAGTAAACTATGCTTGTATTTGTGATGGAGAAGGAAATTAAGAAATCACTAGTCGTTTATTATTTTTTCTTTATTTTATATTTAAATCCAATTTCTGCTCAAGATTCTTGGATAAAATCTATAAATAACCCCATTTTTGAAGTTGGAGATCTAATCATTAGTAATGAAGGCAATTTATTTGTAAGTGCAAAGAACTCCCATTATATCTTTTTTTCTAAAGATAGTGGATCTAATTGGACTGAATTGAGTTTGGAAATTCCAGAGAAATTCTTATCAAGTATAAATAATAAATATTTTAAGCAGATTGAAAATAAAGTTTATTGCGGATGGTGTTCTGGAAGTTGTACAAGATTAGTCTACGAAGATGGAGGGTTTAGAAGAATACCTGGTTTTTCTTTTAATTATAATAATCTAAAGTTTGACCATGACGGAAATATTTTTGTAATTGGGACGAAAGGAGTTTATAATGTTAATTCTTATTGGCAAGTTAATTCATCGGACGTATTAATTAGTTTCAATAATTCATCAATTGTCGCTAGTTTTTTTATTCAATAGTTAATAATTATATTGTTACTAGAAATTCGGGGGCCTCAATTAAGATATTTAAGTTAAATACATTTACAAAAGAATCGACATTATATTCATCATTCAAGGCTGATATCAATCAAAAAGAAATAATTATTACTGTTGGGGGAAATATTTTTTATAAAAGCACCAAACTTGGAAAACAGTTAATTTATTGTTCTAAAGCTAATAATCCATATTCCTTTATTAATTGTGTCATTGATTCAAATTTGGAAATCGAAAAATATTATTCTTTTTTTACCAATCCTAGTGATCAGATTTTTACAATAACATATAAAGGAGTTTATATGAATAATGGGGGTGTTGAAAATGATTGGATCAAGTGTTATAAATTAAGTAAGAATTTGCCAGCAAGAGAATTTAGTAGCAATATTACGGAATATGACAGAATCTATTATTTTAAGGATAGCTTAAATGCAATGATCAGTCACGGAGATAATTGTGGTCAAGCTGTGGTGTATTATTTTACTCCTAAATATCAATATTGGAGAGAACTTGTTCTTGATCTTAACCGGGATAATTTTGTTAACCTTAAGAAGAATAAAAAGAATTCACTCTATTGCTTTCGACCCTGCGAAAATATTGACAATTATACTTATCTCGAGAGCAATAACAATGGTCAGGACTGGCAAAATTTAAGCTTTAATAGCGTTGGGATAAACAAAGAAAATGAGGCAATAGCACGGGTCAATAAAGAAATATATCTACACGATAGTGAATTAAATAGCTGGAAAAAAATCTATACTTCTATATTAGATAACAAGGACATTGAACCTCTCCATTTTTACAACAATAAGAATGATTTATTTTTAGCAGCTAAATCTACTCCAAAAATATTCCCAATTAAGCATTACCTATTTCATTCATCCGATGGTGGATATACATGGAAAGAAATAAAAGCATTCGTAACTTCCGGACATGGACCAAATCTTGATTTTGAAATTCTTGTGGATAATTTTAATCACTGGTTGGTATATTCTGATCAAATTTCTATGCTGCCTTTTTCTTCTATTCTAATAAGCAGAGACCAGGGGATGAGTTGGGAAGTTGATGCACGATTCAAGGATTTTGAATTTGTTAGCGAAATTAAGCAACTAGCCGATAACAGATATATTATCTCGGGTCGCAATCCAATGAAAAAGTATGGAACATTTATTAGTAATACAACCGGAGGATTTGATTTGTTGGCAGATTATTTTGACGGATTTCCATAAAAAATTTATGTACTGGATGATAATAAAATTGTTGGATATAACGCCTGGTCAAATGGATCACCTGTCCCATTCATCAGTTATGATATAGGCAGAACAGTTACAGAAGATGAATCGGGTATCTTGCCGGAGGATCAAGATTACAGGTATATACAATCCGCTATTTTGAATCCAGGAGATAAGACTGTGTTGAATCTTGCTTATGATGGTATTTATACATCAAAAGGAGACCTATTTTCAGGAGTAATTAATAATTATACAAAGATTCTCAAAAATTATCTTTTAGCAAAAACTAAATCAAGTCTGATCCTTTCCAAAATTGGTGGTGGAGGATTTACTCAAGGTGAAATCTATACTATTTATAACACTAACGGTCAGCTTGTATTGCGTGATAAATTAATTAAACTGCAAGGAGTTATTGATATCTCAACACTAAACAATGGTGTTTACTATTTAGAAATCATCAAATCTGAAAAAATTATCGAAAGAATAAAATTCGTTCACTTGTATTAATTTCTTATTCATAAGAGTTATCTTATCTTACTGAACTATTGGTACAAAAAACGGGGGAGTTATACACCCAGATGGGCTTTAAACTAAATCTATAACAGAATATTCAATCTTCGCTTTAAGCCTAACTAAATTAGAATTAAAGATCCAAAGGTTCTTTCTGTCCTCATCTTATGAAGCTTATTCAAGGTGATTAGATTGGATCGTTTGGTATATTGTTGGCTTGTTCAGAGGTCACACTCAATTAAAAGCTTAGCGATTGATCAAACTTTCCAATAATGACTTCCGGGAAATAGGATAACTTATTAATATACAATCAATTAATTTTTAAACAAGCTATTGCTTGTATTTAAGTTATAAAATAGTTTAAAAAATCATATAAAAAATCTATATAATATTTTCTGATTAAATAAATAATATCATCTTTACATGATTAAAGCCACCATTACATGGATCAGATCATTTTATCCAAAGATCTTCACTGGGAAAAAGTTGCACTCTGTGAAAAAAATTTTGAATTAAAAAAAGCTAATGAGAACAATGCTCATGGACTTTTTGCCAATAAAAATTTTAAAAAAGGAGAATTCATGTTTCAGTTCAGGTCTAAGAACATCGTTTCACGACCGACTTATTTGACTGTCCAAATGGATGATAACAAGCACTTTAGTCTTGATCCGGATTTTCTTCAATATATGAACCATAGTTGTGATCCTAATGTATTTCTTGACACGAAGGATCTTAGCTTAACCGCAATAAAACCAATAAATAAAGGTGAAGAACTTAGTTTTTTCTACCCTTCATCGGAATGGGACATGGAACAACCATTTATTTGTAATTGTGGTGCTTTAGAATGTCAACGATATATTGCAGGTGCTCATTCTATGAAAACCGAAGCACTTGAAAAGTATAGACTCAATGAGTATATCAAAAGAAAGCTAGGTGAAGCCCGGTAAGCTTTTTGAAGGATATTATGGTTATGTTTTGGCTCCGTCCATTGTTTCTGAAGATGCCAATATCAATTACTATTACGACTTTGCTCAAAGTATAAAAGAATATAGCAAGGTTTTTTCAGAGCTTGAACTAGAATGGACCTGGAAAGAAGTGTTGTTAACTAACTATCAGACAATTATTCAGGAGATTAAAAAAGATTCCTTAACCCGAAAAATAATAGTAATTAACCTTTGTGATGGAGATGAGGTCAATCAGGCACCGGGAATATCGGTATTAAGAGAGTTAGAAAAACAAGGTCTGTGTTATACCGGTTCCAAAGAGTATTTTTATAGTATAACAACTTCCAAGATTCCAATGAAGAAGGTGTTTGATCAACATAATATCAGTACACCTGAATGGGAAGTGGTTCGTGCTGATGGTTCATCAATTAAAGGAATTTTTGAAAGATTGGGTTCTCCCATTATTCTTAAACCCGCAGTTTCGGGAGGAAGTATGGGTCTAGGTACAATAAATGTAGTAGAAACAGAAGCTGAGTGTATCCAAGTAATCAATAAAATAAATGAAGGCTACCGTGGGTGGAATCTTATGGTAGATGGTGTATTTGCTGAACGATATATTCCGGGAAGAGAGTTCACTACTTTGTTGGTTGGCTCTTACAGTCAACCAAACAATATGATATATTATTCTTCTATAGAAAGAGTATTCAATAAATCACTTCCCATAACCGAACAATTTCTATCTTTCGATCGATTATGGGAGACTTATGAAGAAGAGTCTTCTTTGGGCGATGATCAATTTTTATATAATTATAATCCCCCTGAATCTGAACTTGACCAGATTATAAAAAAATTGAGTATTGAAACCTTCCTTTCCTTAAAAGGAACAGGATATACTAGAATTGATATAAGAATGGATGAGCAAACTGGTAAGCTTTTTGTACTTGAAGCTAACGCACAATGTGGATTAAGCGAAGATGAAAATTATACTTCTATTGGTGCCATCCTCAGAGTTAACAATAAAAGTTTTACGGAATTGATTTCTGAAATTATGAATGACGCAATAATCCGAAATTCCTTATGAAAGTCTGTGTATTACAAGCTGATTACAGTTCATCAACTGTTGACTATAAGAATTATGATCCCGCGAGATATCTTCATGAGCTATTACCGGATACAGAGGTCCATCATGTTTTTCTTAATAAGCTTAGTACCTATCGTCAGCTTATGGAACTTGCAAGAGAAAAATATGACATCTATGTCAACCTTTGTGAGGGTTATCTTGAATGGGATGTTCCCTCAATAGACGTAATTCATAGTCTTGAGCTTTTGAATTTACCATACACCGGGCCTAACAGTAAGCTTTATGATCCACCTAAGGATCTAATGAAATATGTTTCATATTGCTGTGGAATTAAAACGCCGACATATTACAAACTAACTGATCCTAAACAAATTGCAGAAACCATTCAACAAGTTAACTTTCCGATGTTTGTTAAGCCCCTAAAGGCAGGAGATAGTCTGGGTATTGATCATCAATCCAGATGTACAAATGTGGAAGAATTGTCGAATAAGGTCAACTCATTAATTCAAGAGTATGATGAAATTTTAATTGAAGAATGCATTGATGGAAGAGAATTTACGGTATTGGTAGTTGCCAATCCACAAAAAGAAAAGGAGTGCTTAAGTTTTACACCGATTGAATATATATTTCCTGAAGGATTTACTTATAAAACGTATAGTTTAAAAACATCCGAACTTCATCCTGAATCAAACAAGCCTTGCGATGATTTAGAGCTTGAACTGGGACTCAGAGATGCGGCAGAAAGGATCTTTAAAGCATTCAACGGTGTTGGATATGCAAGAATGGATTTTCGGGTCAATGCGAATCGGGAAATCTATTTTCTAGAAATTAATTTTACTTGTTCTGTGTTTTACAATAAGGGTTATGAAGGCTCAGCGGATTACATACTTCATTATGATGGAATAGGACAGGCCGGATTCCTAAAATTAATCATTGAAGAAGGAATTGCCCGACATCAGCGAAAACAAAAACTTTATGAAGTAAAAGGTAATTCAATCAGTGGATTTGGTATTTATGCCACAAGGGATATTAAGAAAGGGCAGGTTATTTTTTATGGTGAAGAAAGATCACAGAGATTTGTGACGAAGAGATTTGTTAAGAAACACTGGGAACCTGAAGACAAACGTTACTTTGCTCAATACGCTTATCCAATCAGTGATCAGGTCTATTGTCTCTGGGATGAAAATCCTACTGAGTGGGCTCCACAAAATCATAGTTGTTCTCCCAATACCCATTATGATGGATTGAATGTCATAGCGTCCAGACCTATAAAAAAATTAGAGGAACTTACTCTGGATTATTCAAGTTTTCTAGATGACACAGCAGAAAGTTTTAAATGTAATTGTAATAGTGCACAATGCAAGAAACTAATCAAAGGAAAATCAGAAAACTCTGTAAATCATAGAGAACTAGCACTCATAAAGCCACGTGTAAAGAAAACTGAAGAGGTAATAAAAACTGAGAATCCCTGAATTAACAATCAAATAGATTCAAATTTATTACTTTAATTTATTCATTATCCCGGATTATAGTGATTTGAGCAGTTGTAATTGTTCCCAATTTCTAACGATATTGCTTTGAATGGTCTGAATCATTTCATTTCCATCACCGGAATCAGAAAAATTCAGATTCCTGAAACGGTTTTCATTTTCTAGAAATTCAAAAACCGGAATTGATGGGTCCTTTGAATCAAGGATAAAACGCTCACCTTTGGGTTTGTCTGGATGAAATCTAAATAGCGGCCAATACCCTGATTTTACTGCGTTCTCCTGTTGCGCCGCTCCAAACATCATATCATAACCATGGGAGATGCAGTGACTATATGCAATTATAATAGAAGGTCCCGGAAAAGCTTCTGCTTCTCTGATTGTTCTAATAGTATGTACATCATTTGCACCAATCGCAACCTGAGCCACGAATGCCTTATTATGTGCTATTGCTTGAAGTGCTAAATTCTTTTTACTGGTGGTTTTTCCTTTGATAGCAAATTTTGCACACGCACCTAGAGGAGTTGATTTTGATTTCTGTCCTCCTGTGTTGGAATATACTTCTGTGTCGAGAACCAGAATATTTAAATTTTCACCCGTTGAAAGCACATGATCTAATCCGCTAAAACCAATATCATAAGCCCATCCATCTCCGCCTATAATCCAGATTGACTTTTTGACTAAATAATCAGCTAATAAGTTCAGTTCTTTAGATTCATTACTATTTATTCTGGTTAAGATAACTCTTAATTGTTGAATAAGACTTCTTAATTGTTTTGACTCGCCCTGAGTGTCCTTGCTCAACTTTACCAATTCTTTATACAATTCTATACCAACTTCTTCTTGAAGAGATTCCAATAAGGAATGAGCTTTTTCAAACAGATTATCTGATGCCAGTTTTAGTCCATATCCAAATTCAGCATTATCTTCAAAAAGCGAATTGGCCCATGCCGGACCTAAACCATCTGCATTAACAGTCCAGGGTGTAGTAGGAAGATTTGCGCCAAAAATTGAAGAACATCCGGTTGCATTGGCAACCAACATTCTATCGCCAAAGAGTTGAGATAATAATTTAATATATGGAGTTTCTCCACAACCTGCACAGGCTCCTGAAAACTCAAAAAGTGGTTCTAATAATTGTGTTCCCTTAACAGATTGCAAATTTAATCTTTCCCTGTCCACATCCGGTAAGTTTAGAAAATATTCCCAATTAATCTTTTCATCAATTTTAATCGGTTCAGGATCTGCCATATTAATGGCTTTATATCCGATTAATGATTTACTTTCCACCGGACAATATTCAACACATATTTTACATCCGGTACAATCTTCAACAGAAACTTGCAAAGTATAAGCCTCAGTTTCCTTATTAAATTCTTTTCCAATAGGGGCGGTATGTTTGAATGAAGATGGGGCAGATTCTAAAAGCGATTTGTCATATACTTTACTGCGTATTGCAGCATGTGGACAAATTATAAAACACTTACCGCATTGAGAACATAACTTTTCATCCCATACGGGTACGGCTTCTGCAATATCTCTTTTTTCCCATTTAGAAGACGACGTTGGGTAGGTTCCATCCACAGGGAAGGCGCTTACCGGAAGTTGGTCGCCTTCTCCAACCATAATTTTACTCAACACATTTTTAACAAAATCGGGTGCCTTTTCTGACAGTAATTTTTCCTTTGAATCCTGATCAGATCTAAACTCATCATAGTTAACTAGTTTTAAATTCTGTATAGCTTTATCAACGGCCATAAAATTTTTATTCAATATTGCTTCCCCTTTAATTGCATAGGTTTGCCTAATTGAATCCTTGATTTGTACAATTGCATCCTGAATTGGTATTATTCCTGCCAAATAAAAAAAACACGTTTGTAATATCGTATTTATCTTAGTTCCCATTCCTGTCTCCTTTGCTATTTCAGAAGCATTTACAACGTAGAATTTTAATTTCTTCTTGATTATTTCCTCTTGAATTCTAAGAGGTAATTTTTTCCATATTTCGATTTCGCTCAGTGGTGTATTGAGCAGGAAAATACCTTCATGTACTGCTGGTTTTAATACATCATATTTTTCTAGAAATCTAGCATGATGGCAAGCAATAAAATTAGCTTGGTCTATTAAATACGTCGATAAAATGGGTCGGTTACCAAATCTCAGATGAGAGACTGTAAGTGAACCGGATTTTTTAGAATCGTACACAAAATATGCTTGAACAAAAAAATCTGTCAGCTCTCCAATTATCTTTATAGAATTTTTATTTGCACTAACTGTACCATCAGCACCTAAACCAAAAAATATTCCTCGAAACTCATGCTGTTGATCCAATGAGAACTCATTATTCCAATTCAGACTCTTGTGTGTTACATCATCCGTAATTCCAATTGTAAAATGATTTTGAGGAAAAGGTTTTTCGAGTTCTTCAAAAACAGCTTTTGCCATAGCTGCAGTAAATTCCTTGGAAGCTAATCCGTATCGTCCGCCTGTAATTTTGGGAATAGGGTGCTTCCAGCCTTCCATAAATGCATTGACAACATCCATGTATAAAGGTTCTCCGATGCTTCCGGGCTCTTTGCATCGATCAAGTACTGAAACTGACTCGACCGTTACGGGAATAGTCTCCAGAAAATGTTTAACTGAAAATGGCCTGTATAAACGAACTGCAATACAACCAACTTCAGTTCCCTGAAGATTCAAATAATCAACAATTTCACGAACTGGTCCAACTCCGGAACCCATTATAACGATTACTCTTCTAGCTGTGGGTGAACCGTAATACTCAAATGGAGAATAGGCTCTACCAGTTAATTGTTGGAATGTATTCATCAGCTCGCTAACAATATCAGGTAATTTTTTATAGAATGGATTAGAAGCTTCTCTGCTTTGGAAAAACACATCAGGATTTTGTGCTGTACCTCTAATTTTAGGATTATCAGGTGTTAATGCTCTTTTTCGAAATTTCTTAAGAGCATCTTGATCAATTAATTTTTCAATTATATTGTCAGAAATTAATCTCACTCGTGATAGTTCATGGGATGATCTGAATCCATCAAAAATATTTAGAAATGGAATTGATGCTTTCAAAGATGCAGCATGAGAGATCATTGCCATATCATGAGCCTCCTGTGCATTACATCCAAACAACATAGCATATCCTGTTGATCTCACCGCCATAACATCTGAATGATCACCAAAAATTGATAATGCATGTGTAGCTACGGCACGTGCGGCAATATGAAAAACTGTTGGAGAAAGTTCTCCTGCAATTTTAAACATATTGGGAATCATTAATAACAATCCTTGAGAACAAGTAAATGTTGTAGCTAAGGAACCACCTTGAATACATCCATGTAAGGCCCCGGCTGCTCCTGCTTCACTTTGCATTTCAACGACCTTGGGTATACTATCAAATATATTCTTTCGATTCTCAGAGGACCATTCGTCTACCCATTCTCCCATTGCCGAAGAAGGCGTTATCGGATAGATAGCACAGACTTCACTACATTTATAGGCTATGTATGCTGCAGCTTCGTTACCATCTATGATAACAGTATCTTGTAGATTTGTTTTACTTCGGGATTTTTTGCTTTCCTTTACAGATACTTCCATTTTTTCGATATTTATCCGTTAAATAAACTAGTATTATATATTTTGTTGTGCTCAATACTTATCCATACTTTTCAATTTCTGAAAGCTTCTCATCAAAAAGACCTGAATCATTGTACGCCGATATTTTCTTGAAAGAATTTCATTATCTATTGCTCTTGATTTTTTTAGTGCTTCTTGAATCATATTCTCTATACTACTCTTTGAATCACCTAATACTAAAACAGGCTTAGGATCTACACCTCCTAAAACCACTCTGATCTGATCATTCTGATTGAATGATACAGTTGTTGTTAGAGAAGTAAAATCCAAACTACTACGCAACCTAAGTTTATTATAAACAGCTTTATATTTTTGGTCGAGTGGAATTAATATTGATTTTATTATTGTAGTTCTTTTCAAGAGTAAGTGATTAACACCTTCCCCAGAATAAATGTCTTCTAATTTTAACAATTGTTCACCTTGTTCGTTAAAAACCAATAATTGAGCGTTCAATGCAATTAATGCAACAGCTGTATCGGATACAAATTCAGAATAACAGTGTCTTTTACTTCCAGTAGCGATACAAATATTACCATTGCATTTAAGACAATTACCGACAGATTCTCTCCACCATTTTGATTGATTGTAATAAATACAACGATTATCGCATAGTAAATTTCCGCCCAAGGTTGCTGTTTTTCTAATTACAGGTGTTGCAACTGATGCAGCTGCTTCAGCAAGAACGGGATAGCTTTGTGTAATGTCTTGATTGGTTTCGAAATTTTCCAAACTCAAGCCTGCCCCTACTGAAAGGTAATTTTCAAAGCGATTGATTTTCTTTAGTTCTTCTATTTCCTGTAAATCAATCAAACAAGAAGCATTACAGTTTTTCTGATAGATATTGGGTATTAAATCCGTACCGCCTGCTATGTAACGAAAGGTTCCTTGATTATCATTGGCCATTTGAAATGCCTCCTCCAAGGACTTTGGTTTTAAATAATAATTTTCTACTTTCATAAACTTTACTGCTGTGTTTGCGGAACTAAATTTAGTTCAGTCTGTCTGCGAAGTTTAATTTTATCTAATACATCTTCAGGAGAAATAGGCAACTTATTTATTCTGATTCCAACCGCGTCAAAAATCGCATTGGCAATTGCAGGAATAATAGGATGAATTGCCCCTTCTCCACATTCTTTAGCTCCAAATGGCCCTTCAGGATCATTTGTCTCAATTATATTGGTTGACATGGGTGGTGTCTCTAAGCTCGTTGGTATTTTATAGGTAAGAAAATTATTATTGAGTAATAGTCCATTAAAATAGCTCATTTGTTCACTAATAGCCTGCCCGATACCCATATGCCATGAACCTTCAAGTTGTCCTTCAACTGCTAAGGGATTTATTGCTCTCCCGCAATCGTGTGCGCCCCATACATTTATTAGTTTAAAAAGTCCGGTTTCTGAATCAACTTTTACTTCAACAATTACTGCACCAAAACTATAGGAAGGACTTAATCCAGCACCAGAACCTTTAAAATCTCCGCCCAATTTTGGTGAAATATACTTCCCGCTCACACTTATTGCTCCTCTGGATGCGATGGCAATTTCAACGGCTTCTTCCCATAACCAGCTATGAGACGATTCCAATTGAATCACTTTATTATTTTCAAAAATGAAGCTATCCGTATGACTAGTTTGAATTTCTGAAAGTGATTTTGATATTTCAAATTTTAATTTTTCTGCTGCATCTTTTGCAGCATTTCCTGCCATGAAGGTTACCCTGCTTGAATAACTTCCAAGATCAACCGGTGTCAACAAAGTATCCCCAGCTAGTACCGTTGTTTTATCTATAGAAATACCCAGTACTTCAGAAACAATCATTGCAAGTAAGGTATCGCTCCCCTGACCAATATCGCTGGTTCCAGAAGTAATCAGCACACGTCCATCAAAATCCACTTTGAGATGTACAGTTGACTGAGGGATATCATTTCTAATAATAGGAAGAGCACTTCCACTGATAAAAAACCCACAAGCAACTCCAAGTCCCTCACCGTAAGGTAATTTACCATATCTATTATTCCATGAGGATTGTAACATTACTTTTTCTAATGATTCTCTGCTGCCATTGGATGTAATGCGAAACTGTCCGACTGTCAATACATTTTGATCCAGAAAATTTTGAAGTCTGAATACACAAGGATCCATTTTCATTTGATAAGCAAGATCATCCATCAATACCTCCATTGCAAATCTGGAATTAACCGCACCGTGACCCCGCATCGCACCACTTTGTGGTTTATTGGTATATACCCGTTGGGTTTTAAATCCAAAATTATCTAACTCATAAGGAGCTTGTAATAGCACTCCATTATAATAAGAAGTGACTACTCCAAAACTTCCATAGGCGCCTCCATCGATAAGAATATCTGTGTCCAAGGCTGTAAGGCGATTGTGGTGATTTGCACAAATTTTCATTTCAATAGTTGAAGGATGTCTTCCGTGATTACACAAAAAGACCTCTTCTCTTGAGAGTGTTACTTTAACCTGCCTTCCGGTCTTTCTGGCTAAATGTGCAATTATAATTTCATGTGGAAAAGGATCACTCTTACCTCCAAAACCACCTCCAACATAGGGTTTGATTACTCGAATTTTTGATAATGGCAATTCAAGAACTTTTGACAGAGCTCTATGTAGATAATGAGGTACTTGAGTAGCTGTATGAATGGTAAGTCCGTTGTTGTCCCAATTAGCAACTGACGCATGAGGTTCTGTGAAGCCATGATTGATCCCACTAAATTCAAATTGCATCTGACTTGTATAAGTACTTTCTTCAAAAGCTTTGTTTGTGTTTCCAAATCTTAATTCTGCAATCTTGTGAACATTATTCTGATATTTGGTTGAGGGATGTATTTTATCATTTTCATTAATGGATACTAATGATGATGGAATGTCAAAAAATGGCTTTAGATTTTTGTAATGAACAATAATCTTTTCACAGGCCATCAATGCAATTTTCTCTGACTCAGCAGCAACGGCAGCAACTATCTCTCCTACATATCTTACTTTATGAACAGCTAAAGCCGTCTCGTCCTGTGATATGGGTAGCACACCAAATGGAATTGGCAATTCGGTTCCAGTCAGAACGTACTTCACCCCTTCAATTGTAGTTGCCTCATGGGTTTCAATACTTTCTATAATTGCATGAGGACTTGGACTCCTTAAAAATTTACAATACAAGGGATTTTTCAATGGGATGTCATCACAATAATCTGCGAGACCCTGTACTTTAAGGGTTGCCTCAAGATAAGGTCTTCCTTGTCCCACGATAGGGAATTGATTTGAAGTATTAATTAATGAATTAGTTTTTTTATCTGTCAGTGTTTCAGAAATAGCTTCAATAATTTTCTTATACCCGGTACATCGGCACAAGTTACCTGAAATAGCCATTTTTATATCTTCCTGATTTGCATCCGGCTTATTCATTATAAAATCTAAGGCTGTCATTACCATACCCGGGGTACAATATCCACATTGAATTGCACCTTTCTCAACAAATTTTTCCTGTAACCTGTGAAGTTTTCCATCTTTAGCCAGTCCTTCAATCGTCGTAATGCTTTTGTTCTCACATTTAGCCGCCGGAGTAATACAGCTTAATACGGCCTTGTTATTAACCAGTACTGTACATGCTCCACAACTTCCCTGTTCACATCCTATTTTTGTTCCAGTAAGCCCAACAGCCTTACGAATAACTTGGGCTAGGGAATCATGTGAGTCTAAAAGCACATTTTGCTTCACCCCATTAATGTTTATTTGAATCTGCTTCATGCTTTTAATAATAAATTCATCTAATCCATTTTTATTCAGTACCCTGCTCCAATACTCTTTCCTCCATCAATATAAAATATTTGTCCGGTTATAAATTGTGTAGTAGAAGATGCCAGAAATGAAACTAGATTTGCAACTTCATGAGGGAATCCGGCTCTTCTAATGGGTTGATTTCCGATTAATTGCTCACGAATTTCTTCTGATAATCGATCAGTCATAGGAGTTTTTATAAACCCCGGTGCAACTGCATTTACAAAAACATTATATGGTCCAAGCTCAAGAGCAAGGGCTTTTGTAAGTCCAATAACTCCTGCTTTTGAAGCGGAGTAATTCGTCTGACCTTTATTTCCCATCCATGCTCTGGAAGAAATATTAATTATTTTTCCATTTTGTTGTTCTTTCATTTGTTTTGCTGCTTCACGACACATAAGCCAGGTCCCCTTTAAATTTATCCGAATGACTTCATCAAATTCTTCAACACTCATCTTCCAGATCAATTGGTCTTTTACAATACCGGCATTATTTACAAGCACATCTATATTTCCAAATATTCTATAAACTTCGTTATAAAAATGCATTACCCAAGTTTCATTACTAATATCACCGATATATACACAAGATTGGTTTTCTCCGATGATTTCTACTACTTCTCGTGCTGCTTGTCCATCTAGATCAGCAATGATTATAAAGTAACCATCTCTGGCTAGCTGTATAGCTATTGAACGACCGATCCCTTTACCAGCTCCTGTTACTATAGCAATTTTCTTCTCCATCAATCTTTAAATTAAATGTTGAAAAATGTCTGTATGATGCAGCGTCCTCTGATGATTGGAATTTTTGATGTCTTATGGCAATAATTTTTGCCAGAATACTTATTGCAATTTCAGCTGGTGTCTGTGCCCCAATATCGAATCCAATTGGCATATCTACTTTTTCAAGTTCCTTATTATCAGCCAATTGATTTTTAATAAATAGTTTATGGACAACTGCCACTTTTCGTTTACTTCCAATCATTCCAAGATATGCAAAATCCTTTTTGATACAATACGCAAGTATTTCCCGATCATAATGGTGAAGATGAGTACAAATAATAATAAAAGTATTTCTGTCAAAGGACATCTGTGGTAACAAAACTTTGTGACTCATCGCGTGACAGAATGTATTGCTTACATTAAATTGCTCAAGAATGGTTTTTCTTTCATCTATAACATGAATTTCAAAATTCAATCCTGAAGCAGATTTTACCACTTCTTTGGAAATATGTCCTGCCCCAAATAAAAACAACTTATCTGTTTTCTTATATGGTTCTATGTAAATTTTAACAGAACCTCCACAGCACATCTGATGATCCTTGACCAGGTGATGATCATAAATCTTTGATTTCTGGCTGTTAATAACTTCTAATGCGTCTTCGATTACCTGCATTTCAAGATTTCCACCACCAATGGTTCCTTGAATACTTTTATCTTCGAATACGATCATTTTTGAACCTTCTTTTCTTGGAGTTGAACCTTTAGCTTCAATCAAAATAACTAAAGCTGCGCGATGTTTCGAATCATCCATTGCTTTGATCAAATTTTTGAAATTGTCCACGATTCAAAATATTTAATGTAATCCAATTTGGTGTTGATGTTTGCTAAAATATTAGATTCATGCCATGGTATCTTGTTGCATGAATGTATTGCTAGAACTTCCTTGAGATTAAATTGTGTTCCTTGCAACTGTAAGATATATTCTGTTACATCGGGTCCGATTATCACAGGATGCCCCTTTCGATCATTGAATGTTGGCACCACATATCCATTGTTTGATACAGCTTTGATTATACTATTGAGAAGTAGTTCAGAAATAAAAGGATTGTCAATGTTTTGAATAAAATTGAACTTCCCGTAGGAAGATGACAAGCCAAGTTTTAGTGAATGAAACCGACCAGACTGAATATCTTTATTTTCTTTCAGAATAATTTCTCCATTAAAGTTATATTGTCTAAGTTGGTTATTAACTCCTGGCATAAGTTCCGGTGACGTAACCACAATAATATTACTTATTCCGACTTTCAAATAAGTATATACTATGTGCTGAAGAAAACTCTGCGTCTCGTTAAATCTTAGGAATACTTTTGGAATCTGCATTCGTAAAGACTTTCCAGACGCAAGAATTATAACTGATATATCCGCTTTGATTATCATTTTCCAATAAAATGAACTTTTTTACCAATCGAACTTAAGCCGGTGAAAGCGTCTTCCGTAGAAAAAATATTTTTCAAATGTTCAATTTCTGATTCACAGCCCTTTTTTTCATCAATCAATTGATCAGCAAAATGAATAGCCCTGGGTGCTTTTTCAGAAATAGCTTTAACAATTTCATAAATTCCATCATTCTCTGAGATCTGTTGGGCTGAAATTGTGTTCTGAATTTTTTCCAAGCTGTTGTGTTCAAAGAAATCACTGATCTGTATCCATCTTTCATTTAAATTTCTCGATTGAACTTCTGGTAACGGAGTCTTACATTTCATCAATTCAAAGGCGTCTTCCTGAGATATTACTCCATCCACCAAACCAATTTCGAGCGCTTCAGTTGCGTTTAGTACTTTGCCGGTAAGAATTAAATATTTACTTAAGCCTGTTCCAATTCTTCTCACACTTCGCTGAGTACCACCTAAGGCAGGATATATTCCAATTCCTGTCTCCGGAAAAGCAAAACGCGCATTCGGTAAGGCAAGGAGAATATCACCACATAATGCCAACTCTAATCCC
This sequence comes from Saprospiraceae bacterium, assembly GCA_020848695.1. Classification (GTDB taxonomy): domain Bacteria; phylum Bacteroidota; class Bacteroidia; order Chitinophagales; family Saprospiraceae; genus Vicinibacter. The sequence continues at coordinate 38,110 of JADLHT010000014.1, read as the reverse complement.
CCACCCATTGTATATCCATTCAGAATCATTACAATTTTTATTCTAGAATTTTCTAAATCATTGAATACCTTCTGGGTAAATCTGGTGAAGGATTCAATCTCTTCGATTCTATTGGATTTCATTCTCTGTAGAAAGAATTTAATATCAGCACCGGCAACAAATGCCTTTCCACTACCAGTAATAAATATTTTCTTTATCTCAGGATTATTTTCAAGTAAATTAAAATTATATTGCAATGCCTTTACCATTTCAACATTCAATGGATTTAATGCCTCCGGCTGATCAAAACTAATAATAGCGTGATCATCTTTTACACTACATTGTAAGTATTCAATCTCTAAATCCTCAGGCCTAAGTGAGCGAGTCTTTATCATTGAATATTTTTCAGCAATAGAACTTATTATAGAATTAACCTCCTCAATAATTAATAAACGCATTTTTTCAACGGGCCCTTTTTTCCACTTCAATCCTACTTTTGCTCCACGGTTGAGGTGCGCCGGCGAACATATCTTTTCTTGGAGTATCTCATTACACACAAAAAAAACAACAGCCCAAAGACGTTTAGCTACTGATTCAACGATTTCTAAATTGATCGGGTGAAGAAAATCAGAATTTAAATTCCAAGAGTGACCTGAGTCTGCCTGGATTTTAAGCAAATCAGATGGTTTATAAAGATTACCAAATACTTCAAGAGTCTTTTGGGAGTGATAAGCAACTCCAATACCTGTCGCATTCATCAATGCAAAAGGACCTATTCCAATTCCAAAGGCGTCTTCGCATATTTTATCAATTTCCTCTTTAGTTGCAATCTTTTCTTCATAAATTCTTACCGCTTCATTTAACCATGGAACAAAGAATCGATTGACAGCAAAACCATACTGATCTTTACTAAGCACAACATCCTTACCAAGATAAGTTGCAAACTCTTTACAAGTATTGGTTGTTTGATCAGAAGTGAACTTTCCGGGTATAATTTCCAATAGACGGTTTTTAGCCGCATGGTAAAAAAAATGCAGACCGATGAACCTGTCCTGATTGTCTACCATCTCCGAAAGTTCAGATACAGAAAATGATGAAGTATTAGTGGCTAGTATACACGAACTTGAAACAATTTTATTTAAAGTAGCAAATAATTCTTTTTTTGCCGTAAGATTTTCATATATAGCTTCAATAACCAAATTGCATTCTGACAATTTTTCCAGCTTATCTGCTACTATAATATTCTTTAAAACCTTATCCATTTCTTCATTGGTCAGAATATTTCTATCGACTGCCTCATTCAATGATTTAGAAATCTGCTCTATTCCTTTTCTTATAATTTCAGCATGGCGATCTGCCAGCAAAACTTTAAATCCTTCCTGAGCACATTTTTGTGCAATTGCTGAACCCATTGTTCCCGCACCTACAATACCAATATTTAATAGAGACTTCATGTAGTTATTATATTAATTATTTTGCCATTCAGGACTTCGTTTATTAAGGAAAGCTTCAATACCTTCATTTGCATCATGTGTGGCCATTAACTGATGCAAATAAATAGATTCCAATTGAGGTAAAAAATTACCAAGAATATGATTGAATTTTACTCGTGAAGCTTTAACTGCATACCTTAATGAAGAGGCACTCTTAGGCAAAATATTTGTTTCTATCCATTGGTTTGTCTCCAGATTCAAGGTTTCCCTATCTTCAAAAACTTTATTAATCAAGCCTAATTGAAATGCTTCAATTGGATGAAGAATACGCCCTGTAATTAAAAGTTCTTCGGCTTTGGCAAGACCAATTTTTTCCGGTAGAATTATTGAAGCTGGAGGAGGAAAAACGCCCAGAGAGATCTCCGGTTGTCCCAATCTTGCTGATTGATCGGCAAATATAAAATTACACATCAGAGCTATTTCCAGTCCACCACCAAGACATTGACCAGACACCTTGGCCAAAGCAGGTATAGAAATCTCCTTTAAAGTATAGAATATTTTGTGGAAACCCTGAAGCATATATTGTACATACTCTCTTTGGTGCTCTTCTACAGAAGCACCAAAAGAAAAGTGTTTTCCTTCACCTTGAAGGACAATTATTTTCAGAGTATCAATATTTGCAAAAGATCGTAAAATCTTATCTAATTCCTGAATTAAATCAAGATTTATAATATTTCCATTGCCATCTCCTAGTGTTAAGGTTACAACCGTTTCAAGTTCATTAAATTGAGTTTTAATCATATGGATTCATTATTTTTCATAACAATATTGAGGAGAAATTGCCTGATGCATTTCATCATTCCATTCATAACCTTCTGCAAGCATTTGCCTCAATAGGATAAAGTTTACCTCCCGCTGGTCTTTAGGACCTTCGTTGAAAGCTCGAAAACCAGCTTTTGCTTCTGTCATCATATTCAGTGCTAACCAGTCTTTGCTGGATTCTTTATTGCGATCCCATCGTTCAAGTTTAAATTTTCTTACCTCACTTATCGTTTTAAATGTGCAGTTGGGAAAAGTAAAAAGTAATTTTGTAATTAGGGAGTTGATCTTTTCATCAAGAAGTGTAAAATTGACTTCTGCAGTTTTCATTAACTCTTTAGCCTGAGCCAATTCATTTCCACTTTTTGGACTACCAAAAATTATTCTTCCGTAATTATCTGTTAATTTATCTAGAATTACTGTTGGGTTAGCAATATACTCTCCATTGATTCTAAGTACAGGTACTATATCGGTAAGCATTCCAAAATAATATGCCTGATGAGCGGTCCAGGGTTCGCATAGGGTTAATGAAACCATTGCTCTTTCTACACCAACATACAAAGGCAGAAAATCAGTTGCTCCTCCAATAGGGGCACTTCCGTGTTTTGGACCGGCTTGTCCAAAACGTGCTAAATCGCTGGAGATGCTAAAATCACAGGCCATTCCAAGCTCCTGTCCTCCACCAATACGCATTCCGTTGACTCTGCAAATAACTGGTTTTTCACATTTTAATATAGCACTGACCATATCATTGAAAAGCCGCATATATTGAGAATATTCTTGTGGATTTCCCGAATAATACTCAGCATACTCTTTTACATTACCTCCAGTACAAAAAGCTTTATCTCCTACTGCTGTAATTACTACAGCAACCACATTCCTATCGTTGGATGCCATTCCCAACGCAAGTATGATTTCTTTAATTGCATCCGTTGTATAAGAATTATATTGGGCGGGATTATCCAAGACAATCCATGCAGAGTACAAATTTGTGACTGGTGAGCCATCTAGATTAAGACAATGTTTCTTTTCAAATTGTATCTGATCGAATCTCGTATGTACTAAATTATGGTTTATTATTTCTTTCATGTGATACTAGTTGTTTAAATAAAATCCGGTACTAATACCGGTCTTTTTGTATAGTAATTATGAACAGCATTTTTAAATACTTCATTAATCTTACTCATTGGTATGGTCTGTATTAATTGAGTTATTTTCAATTTGTCTTCAATTAATAGTTTTAATACTTCAGGATACAATTCTGCTCGGCAACCCCATGTACCAATTATTTTTGCATCAAATGCCATGAGGTTGCTCAATCGAACTTCAAACTTATCCATGGTAAAGCCAACAATTGAAAGTGTAGATGCATAATTGAGAAGATTAAAAGCCAATTCCTGACCTGTCTTTGTCCCTGAAATTTCATAAATCTTCCAACCATAAGCTGGGGTATCTAATTTTTTAGAAATATCTTTTATTTTGTTTTTAATGGTTTTTATTTCTAAACCTTGAATGTTCAATATCTCATCCACACCTAATGACTTTGCGCGTTCAAGTTTTTCATTGTTAATATCCAATGCAATTACACAGGCACCAAATATTTTTGCAATAAGAGCGCCATAAAGGCCTACTCCTCCTACACCAATTACAACAGCAAGATCCCCAACCTCTAGTTCAGACTTTTGAACTACCTGATAAGGAGTCGAGATTGCATCTGCAACAACTGCCAATTGTTCAATGGAGTAACGTTCTAAGAGTTCTGTTGGAACTTCACATAGAAACCTTGAGGGTACTTTAACGTGCGAAGCGAATCCCCCATCAAAATCATTTCCGGGCATGACCTGATTTCTACAAATATTGCTTCTTCCTCCAAGACATAGTGGACATTTCCCACAAGGAAGTACCGCTGGAATAATTACTTTCTTTCCAATCCAGTTTGTTTCTCCCTTGATTACTTCTCCACTGATTTCATGCCCTAAGGTTAGCGGTAAGGAGTGATTAGTCTTAACCCCATGATGCCAATAACTTATGTCAGTGTGACAGACCCCGCAGCCTGCTACTTTGACCAGGACTTCATCAAGATCTAATTCGGGTAACTCTGACTTAACATATCGTAGTTCCTTGTTGGGCTCAATCATTTGCCACTGATGTATAATATTGCTTTTCATAATTCTCTGTTTTCAATCAACACAGCTGTTCCTTGCCCTCCTCCGATGCACGCAGAAGCAATACCATACTGAATATTTTGCAATTTCATTGTTTTTGCCAGGGTCAATAACAATCTTATACCGCTTGCGGCTAAAGGGTGACCTATTGCGATGGCACCACCATTTATATTCAGTTTGCTTCGATCTATCTCCAGCTCTCTTTCACAACCTATCACCTGTGCTGAAAATGCTTCATTAATTTCAAACAAGCCAATGTCATCCAACTTCATACCTGTTATTTCCAGTAATAATCTGATTGCCTCAACTGGACCAAGTCCCATGACCTTTGGATCTAAACCTACACTCGTTGCTGCGCAGATTCTAACCAAGGGTGTTAGATTTCTTTGCTTAATAAAGAAGTTTGAGGCTATGATTGCGCTAGCAGCACCATCTACAATTCCACTACAATTTCCAGCTGTCAAAATTCCGGATTCATTAAAAACAGGTAATAGCCGTGACAATGCTTCCATAGTAGTTTCCCTAACATTTTCGTCATGTTGAAGTGAAGAAACCTCTCTTGGTAAAATTACTTTTCTGTTTTTAAGTCCTTCTATTTCAAAACTTGTTGAAGTTACAGGACATATTTCGGAATTAAAAAATCCCTTATCTCTTGCTGATAGCGTCCGATCAAAAGAACATTTAGCATATTCATCTGCTTCCTGTCTAGTGATCTTGTATTTCTTTGCTATGTTTTCAGCAGTATAACCCATTGGGTATCCGACTGCGGTATCATCAAGGGCTTCCCATAGCATATCTTTAAATACCGGTCTTCCTAATGAATACCCCATTCGATTTCCAAAACTAACTGTTGGTGATAAGGACATATTTTCAGTTCCCGTACATAATACACAATCTGCTTTTGACAAGGTTATTTGCTCGGCTCCGGTAATAATTGTTTCAAATCCTGAACCACAAATTCTTTGAACCATCAAGGCAGGAACTTCTAAAGGTATCTCTGAGTACAAACCAATATGTCTCGGAAGAAAATATGCATCATAAGAACTTTGTCCAATATTGGCAGCAATCAACTGTGATATTTCGTATGGCTTAATTCCGCTTTGATTTATTGTAGCACGACTGGCTATTATACCAAGATTTGTTGGAGATATATTGGCCAGACTTCCACAATACTTACCAAACGGAGTTCTTTTACCTCCAACTAAGTATATGTCGTCGAGTAAAATTCCAATTCCTTTTTGTGATTTATGAAACCCTTTCATGATCAGATTTGAGGAATGATTCAGGTTCAATTTCTTTAGAATATTTAGGGAGCAACCAATGATGTTTGGCATATAATGCTGCTCCAAATGAAACAACAAATTGAGGTCGATCCACAATATGAACTTTCTTTTGAAATTTTTCCTGAAGTAAAACTCTTAAATAAGGATGGTGAGATATTACCCCTCCAATCAAATAGATATCTACCTGTGGATCTATTTTTAATTTGATGATTCTATTTAAAATTGATAAGTATATACCTTTTGAAATATCTTCCACAGGCAACCCATCAAACAGCCAAGTCATGATTTCTGTCTTTGCAAATACGGTACAAAAACTGTTTAATTCTTTATTGAAATTGGATTTAGAGGCAAGATCACTCATCTCAGAAATGTTGATTTCGGCACGTTCTGCAACTTCTGATATAAACGATCCTGTTCCTGCAGCACATTTATCATTAAGGTAAAAGTTCTCCAATGCATCTGACTTATTGCATTTAATCACTTTAATATCTTCTCCACCTATGTCAATTATATTTTTTGCTCCTGTAAAATACTTAGAAACCCCAAGTGTTGCACAATTCAGTTCAGTTTTTACCAAATCTGCATCCATTAAGTGTTTGCGTCCATATCCTGTTGCACAGATATGCTCTATTACGAATTCTGATTTTAATACTTCCATCACATGACGAATTGAAATTCGATCCCTGTTTAAAGTTTTTAGTGCAGTTTGAAATTTTATTTGTTCTTTTTCATCAATAATTGTGAATTTAGTATATGCAGAACCGAGATCTACTCCAAGAAAATAATGTGAACTCTGTGAATCGGAATTTATTTTCAAAAGTGACTTGCCCCATTGATTCATGTTAACGGCAGATTTAGCTACCTGAACTTTCTGAATAACATTTTTATTGGATACTGCCTTTATCATATTTGTGAAGGTCAGATTGAGTGAAGTCCTGACATAATGCTTTCTTCCATACTCCACAATTTTACCGTTCATGTAATCAATTTCAGTTGGACGATTATTCAAAAGATCTACTGCTAATGATGGAAAATGGTTACCAGCTTTATACAAATAGCGCAAACATTTTCTGGTAAAGTCATCATCAAATTTGATTTTTTCTGCTTCTGCTACTTCCAACGCTTCCTCAATGACTTGTTCTATAAGTTCAACGGTATCAGAATTCTGCATTGCTTCTTGAATGGTCATTCGTCCCAAAGCACAAATTGCACTGAGCGAAGAATTCAAAATAGTTTTTTCCCATATCCGTCTTAACATTTCAAATGAACCAATTGACTTAGTTTCCAGTGAAATAAAAGTAAGTGATTTGGCTACGCTGTCTGCAACTTCCTGTTTTGAATCATCAATTGATGCAATATAGTTGGGAGGATTAAAAAAAGTTACTTTGGTAACATTTGGTTCAACCAGATTGCCTGCAAAATTGATCACCATTCGCAAGGTTCTTGTTTCACCTATTTTATCAGAAATTATCTGTTCAACATCAATGCCATTCATGGCACATAAGACTAAAAATGAACTATCACTTACATTGCAAAGGGTGTTCATCAGCTCAGGTAATTGTGTTGCTTTTACACATATTACATAAAGTTCTGCTTGAAAGGATTCCATCTCAGATAAAGAAGAATAGACATATTCAAAGGATATCTTCTTTGATAAAACTCCAGTTAGTATGATGCCATCTTTTTTAATAAGGTTTAATTTGATTTTATCGTTGTCACAAATTGCCACCTTAAAGCCAGATTCCTTAAAATGCACGGCAAGAATAGATCCAACCGGACCTAACCCAATTATTCCAATTTTATGAATGAGTCTATCCTGCATTTTGATTCAATACTTTTTGAAACTTAAGCTGTTCAATGAATGTCTCTAATTTTGTAGTGGTCTGCCCTTCAGAGTAAAACCTAAGGTCACACAAATCACCTTCGATGATTAATACGGGAATATCTGTTATCTCATGAAATAACTGCGGTAATCCAAATCTTGAGTTGGAATTATTAAAACATGTTTTTGCATCATGAAAAATGACCCCATCGATTCGAAACATTTCAACCCACTGCTTTAGCAATCTTAGCTTGGCATTTTCACTCCTGTTGATAAATATATTTGTATAAGCAAAGGCAGAGCTTTCAAATGGACTGTTTTCATCAAAGCTGTCAAATATCCAACTACTGCAGTATGTTGACGCTACGACCATGGAATTGTTTTGAACAAATAAATTTGAAAGTGATCTTAATTTTCCCCAGATTGGCATTCCATCCCAATAAATACGGGAGTCTTCTTGTATTACGGGACTTTGTTTTAAACTTATTTTATGTTGAAGCTCTCTCAATAAGACCTGGTAATATTCTATTGCAATCTTAGTTCCGCGCAATACAACAATGGGACCCATATGAATAGAAGCATCAAAAAAACTTAAAGGACAAGGAGAGTTTTTCCCTGTATCCAAAACTAATTTCCACAGTTCGGCTGATTCCCGACTCAATCTTATGACTTCACTAAATCGGTCAATATCAAAATCGACCCCACTGGTCTTCTCACAGATAGGAATTATTGCTTTAAATTGCTCGGCAACTGCAGTTACCATCTCTAGATTCATTTCATCAATATGCCTTGGGGAAAAAATTCCAACAATTGGACAATTAAATTCACGGGCATAGAAATTAAACCAATCCTGAACCTCTCTACACTGATTGGTATTATAAACGATTAGATCCGGTTTGGGAATGGAATTTAAGCCATAATGTGCAAGTAAAGGTGTCTGCTTGTTTAAATACGCTCCAATATCGCTTGTAAGGTAGGAACAGATATCTCCGGAATAACCAAGATTAATCGTAGCGGGAATATTTTCACCGGCAAGACGAGTTGCTCCTAATAAAGCACCATGATTTTCCGGAAAGTAAACTTGAAAACCAAAACTTCTTAATAATTCAGCCGGACCAACACTTGTGCACCATGCAATTTTTTTGGATACATTGAAGGACTGAAAATAGTCTTTCATTATCTTTTTTAACAAGGATGTTGATTCCAGACTATACATAATCTACATTAATTTTTCTTCCAGGAATTTTATTAAGATCGTCTAAACGAATTATATAAACTACATCCTCAGCATTACTCTCAGGAGTGTATAGAGTTTTAAGCTGTGCTTTATACACTTGAAGAATATTTTTTGGTGATGCTTTCATGGATGAAGTGAGCGTGCCGTTATCAAATGAAAGCTCATCATCAATGATTACAGCAGATTGGATTTTAGAAAATTTTTGTCCAATAGAGCAATTGGCATCATGAAGACATCCCTTAAGGCAGCGACTTAATTCTTCCAGGCTTCGAGGACAAAAACATCCATCATCTAGAGTGACAAAATAATCAGGATCATCTAGCAATTTTTTATTTGGAAAAAGCAAGGCAACAGGATATTCTTCACCTTCTCCAGCTATAAGTGCATGTAATACATATGGGCATTGAACTTCGATCAGTTTTTCCAAGTCAGAGGGAATAACTTTTTCTCCATTGGATAGTTTGAATATTCGGTCTTTACGGGTAATTAGTTTTAGACCATTCTCTGTATACTCACCAATATCTCCTGTTCGAAACCATCCATCTTCTGTAAATATTCCACGATTAGCTTCAGCATTGTTATAATAAGCTTTCATTACATTAGGCCCTTTCACCAAAATTTCACCATCCGGAGCGAATGCAATCTGAACTCCGGGAATTGGAAAGCCAACTACTCCTGGTTTTCTTTTTTTTGAAGGATCTGTCAGTGTGCAACAAGGTGACGTTTCCGTAAGTCCCCATCCTTCAATTACCGGAATATTTCGACGTTCAAATTCATCAGACAGCGTTTGTGGCAGAGATGCTGCAGCTGTAAAAATGAATTTTAGATTTGAGTGAAAAAATATTTCTTCAGTTTCTTTGCTTTTCTTTGCGAGCTCATACAATGCCTGATAAACTTTTGGCACACTGAAAAACAAAGTTGGCTTTTTATTTTTCCAATGCTGCATGATAACGGTTGGATCCTTTCCATAACTTGATTCAAGAATCATCTCTGCGCCATTACTTAATGCAGTGAAAAGTTCAAAAATACCACCAAAGCTATGATGCCATGGCAGGTAAGAAAGGAATCGATCAGTATGATCAATATTCCACATTTTTATTAATGCTGCTTGTTGAGATAAAATATTTCTATGACTTAGCTGAACACATTTTGGCGTACCCATTGTTCCGGAAGTATACATATTTAAACATATAAAATCCGAATCTATTTCTATTGTTAAAGATGCAGAGTCATTAGCTGAAGATTTTAACAGTTCGACGAATGGTAATGTGTTTCTAGCCATTTCAATACTTGGGTTAAAAGAAATTACCAATTCAAGATTTAAATACTTAATCCTATTCCATTGAATCTCATTATCAATCGCAGCAAAATTTGCACCTGAATGTTTGATTAATAACTCTGCAGTCTCTTGATGAAAGTATGCAAATAGAGGAACAACAATTCCTTTCATAGACATAACAGCTAATTCAAGTTCAAGCATTTCCAACTTATTTGGAGAAAAAATAATCATTTTATCTCCTTCCTTAAATCCTTGGTTTTTCAAATTAGAAGCAATATTCTGAATATCTTTATAAAAATCTTTCCACTTGATAGACACATAGGTTCCGTTCTTATACTCTGTAAAAACATTATGATCTTTCCAAAGCTCTGCATTTCGCTGAAGCAGTATGGAAATATTGGGTATTATTTCCCCAAGATGGATTGAGGATTCAATTGTTTTCATTCAAAACTATTTAAACTTTCATTTCAAGCTTTTCATTAATCTTAATAAATCGGTATCCTCCCCACAATGCGGCACCAATTGCACCTGCATAAATTGCCATTGGATGAGTTTGAATTTCAAACTTCTTTCCAGTTTCTTTTAACTGCTCTGACAGTGCCTGAATCATTCCTTTATTAAGTGCCATTCCGCCAGTTAGTGCGATAGGAGACTCTGCTTTTAAGGATGTCATAAGTTTAATTATCCTGTTAGCAATGGAAATATGAATTCCTTTGATAATATTTGCTGTGGAAATTCCTCTCGATACCATGTTGATTACATCAGTTTCTGCAAGGACGGCGCAGATTCCAGAAGAAACTTCTGGATTTTCAGAAGTAAGGGAAATGTCACCTACTTCTTCTATTGACAAACCAAGATATCTAGAAATGTTTTCTATAAATTGTCCTGAGCCTGAAGCGCACTGTCCAGTCATTTTATAATCTTCAACTCTTGCATCATTTGAAATTTTAATAGCTCTAACATATAATGCACCTAAATCAACCACACTTTTAGCTTCGGGTATTAGATAATGAGCTCCTTTAGCGTGAGTTGTCATTCCATAAAAATGGCCACGTTTTCTTTTTAATAAATCGCCCTCTCCCGTGGTAGCCAAGTAAGATATATTTTCATAATTAAGATCGTGATTGGTCAAAATCTGTTGAACCATGTCTTCTGCAACTTGTCCAGGATCCCTTTTCCTAATTTTCTCACATTGGGTTTCTAAAATTTTTGGTTGTTCAGAATATTTCATCATAACAGCCTTTATATAATTACTTCCTATATCTACACCAAGAGTTAATAATTGAGAATCCATTTAATTTTTTTTATAATTAATTACCATCTGAAATTGCAACTTCCATTTTATTATCAGGAATTTTAGAAATAAGATTTCTTCTTGCAAACATTGCGCCACCTAGTGCTCCCATAAAAATGGAATCTGAGTGAATGTTTATTATGATGTCTTTTCCGTAATTCTCATAAATCAGCTGAGTCAGATATTTAACAATGGCTGGATTTCTTGCGACTCCACCGGTAAAAGTAAATTCATTGAACACTCCACCTGACCGGGCAATGAGAGACATCGCTCTTAAAATGATTGCTTTGTGTAAACCACCTAAAATATCTTCCTTCTTCTCCCCTAAATTTGTTAATTCTCTTAGTTCTGCTCCGGCAAATACGGTGCACGTTGAACATATCGTTACATCCTTTTGTGACTGTAAAGCCATTGGTCCTAATTCATTCAGTGAAATACTCATTTCATCGGCTATATATCCTAAATATCTTCCACATCCTGCTGCACATCGATCATTCATCTGAAAGCTGGTGACAAGACCAAATTTATCAACTTGAATGGCTTTAGTATCTTGCCCACCAATATCTAAAACAGTTCTTGTATCAGGAAATACCGCGTGTGCGCCAAAAGCGTGACACAAAATTTCCGAACGAATACACTCTTCTGGAAAAGGCAATAATGCCCTTCCATAACCTGTTCCGGTCATATTGTTGATATGAAACTCGAGTTCTGAGACTTCATCAATCACGGACCTTAGGGATTCGATGAGCTGGTTATATTGTACAAAAGTTGATTCATCAAATGATTGAGCATCATCCTCCGTAGTAGTTTTGATCGAACCGCTATATTTAATTTTAAGTTCGTCCAGAGCTCTATGCACCAATTCCTTGAAATCAAACTTGACCAACTGATTTTCTGCTGGACTTATGCTTTTATCCCAGATTGTCATCAGTGGTTCAAACAGTGAACTTTCTAATTTCGATACTTCTTCATTATATTTTTCTGCAACTATATCTCGAAAAAACTGATTCTTAGATCCGAGATTGTTAAATAGATATTCGTGTTTGATAACCGGTTTGAAAGTTCTTCTAATCGAACGCAAATGATTCATCATCAATTCTTGCGTTTGGGTGTCCTTAAAATATGAATTGCATGTCTTTACCAACTCATCTCCAAGACGATCCAGCCTGATTTTAAATTGTTGGTACTGAAATACACTTTCTAAATCTTTTATAAAATTTTTATACAATTCAGAGTCCAGTGTTTTATCACCAAGATTATTCTTTAAAATAGAAAATCGGGCATTGTACACTGCTTCATCTTTTGCTATTTCTGCTGCAATGGAATAGTTTGCCCGGGTATTGGTAATTCCCCTACCGATAACCTGATCCTGATCGTTAATAATCACCGCTTTTGAGGTTGTTGATCCCAGATCCACTCCTAGATAATAATTATTCATAATATTCAATGGGAGTTATACTAAATTTTGAAAATTTTATATTCATTTATTTTATACTTTGTAATAAAAATTGTTCAAGTTTTACTTAGACATGATTTACCAACTCTTGTTCAATGATCATTTTTCTTTGATCGAGCATTTGAAAATATGATTCCAGTCTGTTCTTGATATTAGCATATGAAAAATATCTTGGATCTACCAGATCACTTTCAATAAAACCAACGGGAACACCACATTTTTGCTCTATTTCGCGCATGATCATTAATTGCCCGGCCGAAAAAGAATTACAACTTTTAATAGAATTTATTAAAAATCCATCTGCAGAATATTCTTTAACATACTTTGACAAGAGATCTACACGTTGTGGCAAATTCATATTAGTATAGCAACCCATACAATATTTTCCCAAACTTTCCAGAGGTTGAGATGGATCATGCCTAAATCCTAAATCATACACACCGCCAACTTTTGTGTAAGAAGACGCTACTATAACAGCACCCATATCATAAAATATTTTCCAAAATTCCCTGAAGTTTGTCCAGTTGGGTGGTCCTTCTACAACCAGTCTGAATTTTTCTTTTTTCAATTCTCCTTCTGGAGTGATGGGACCTAATCCGAGACGCAACCTTTCATTCACTTCTTCGTAAAGTGTCTTATAATAGTCAACAGCTTCTTGAGTTCCCCTGAAAGCTGTAAAAATTGGACCGATATAATATACTCCAGCAAAATAGGCATCAATAGGAGACGGTTTATGTTTGGCCGTTTCCAAAATATTCACCAAAAGATCTTCGGCAATTGCAGATTTATGCATCATTTCTGCAAGACGATTGATATCAAATTTTTTTCCTGAAACCATTTCCATTTTTGGAATAACATCTTCAATCAATTGTTTCTTCATGTAGTTTACTTGCTCTTGACTTATGAATCCATCTTCCTGATAAGGTGTATGCAGCATTGCAATGGGTACACCAGGATAAAGTTGTTCCAGATTTTCAAACCACTTCATGAATGTAAAACAGCCAGTATAACTCAGTAACAATAAATCGGGAGGAGGAATACTTTCACCTGTTGGTCCGATATTCCCTTTTAACATCATGCCAATGTCACATTTTACATAAGTACACACATCTTCACTAAATCCAATTTTCTCTGCTTCCCGAATATATTCAACAGATTTTTTTCTCATCCCTGATTGTAATGCATTGATTTCCGGATAGACAGGAAGCATATCAAAAGACAATATTAATTCTGTCAAATTTCCAGGAACAAAGGTGTACACTACTTTCTTTTCTGAAAATTTAGTATTCGCAAGTTCCTTAAATAAATTTCCCAGCATTTCTTTTTGAAGAATCATGCTATTCTCTTTTATTGCTTCATGCGGACTTGCCATAATAGATCATTTTATTGATTATAAATTTAATTTTTTATGCCCATAATTTAATGGAATCCGAGAATGTCCCGGCTTGTTCCTTAATTACCTTGAATTGACCCGTATTCTCATGATACTGAAAGTTTATATGTGGAATTCCAGATTCATCACAAGCCTTCTGCAAATTAGGTCTGTCCAATAAGGCCGGATCACAAAAACTTGCCGCACTGAATATTACTCCTTCAGCATTACGATCTTTTACCAATTGTACTAATTTCTTTCCTTTGGAATTATTCTCATCATAAATTGCTGAAGAAAAAGTACTTGAAGTAATAAAGGAATTTGCCAAAGCATTTAATGGGTCTGCACTCGTATCATCAACTGGCTTACAAAGCCAACGAGATCCCAACATAAAATCATCATCTACAATATAACATCCTGCCATTTCAATAGACTTTATCAGTCCTATAGGTGGTTGTTCACAAAAGGATCCTGAAATGATAACCCGGATATTATCCATCTGCTCTCCTCTATCCTTCTGAAGGGCTTCGACTACTTCTTCAAGTATCAAGTTATGTTCTTCTACCGGAATCGCTAATCCACTGCGAATCATATAGTAAGATTCGACCGCCGAAAGTCTCCATGGATATTTTTGACGTATTGAATATATCTCTTCAATTAGTTGACGATTGTAATTGAATAAGCTAATTGAAGAATTTGCTTTTTCTGTATCTAAAGTTACTTTATTAATTTTGTAGATATCGTCAACAATTTTTTGCAGTTCTTGAATATAAAATTGGCCACCAATAGAAGGATTAAAATTCTGTGGATAATCAAAATATCTCTGAAATTTTCCCTTTTTGGCTAGTTTAAACATTCCGGATAAATTCCTTACGCAATCGCAGATTGCTGGAAAAATGAACCCATCAAAATTTTCAAAATTGGTATCTAACGCCATTTCGATAATTCCACGGGGCAGGTGACAAATGTAACTTTGATAATAAGCATCTCCTTTGATAATTTGCTTTCGATCTCCTGTCCCCATAATGCCCACCGCCAGACCATTCATGGCGTGAACAATCTCCCTAGGAAAATAAATAGGCAGATACCCAACTAAAATACGAGAAGCATCATGATTTTTCCAATTAACCGCATGTTTAAAGTGAAGGTCAAAGGCAAGCTCACTGCATTGCTGAATTATCTGTTCGAGTGATCTCATAATGTTCTCATTTCATTAATGAATGATTCTAATTCAACTTTCTCAGATTGCCCAAGTTGACGATCAGTATCCAGGCAGGCGAAGTACAGTCTTTCTAATTCATCAGTTGTAAAAATTGATTCAACAATTGGAAATAATTCATCGTTCTCAATGGCAATATGATCCAAAAGAGCTTGAATATAATCCGATAATTCTTCAATTACAGTTGTGACTTTTAAGTTATCAAAATTCGTTTCAATAGACCTTAGCTTATCGCGAAAGTCCTCATGATGTTCTAATAATTCCTGTATAAACTGTTCTCCTGTAATAGGATGCTTATTCTTTATCGCAGGGAATAATACAGACTCCTCTTTTTTATGATGAAACTCATCTGAATACTTTTTAACAAAATGCAGTAAACTCTTAATTTCATTACAATCCTCTTCTGACGGATTATTTTTTTTTAATAATAAATGTGAAATAATTTTGCACTTCTGCTCAATTATATGATGCTCATTTAAAAATAATTTTGTCAAATTGCTAAACATATTCAAGCGATTAATGAAACTTACCTAAATAAAATTGTCTCAAACTAATAATTACTTGTTGTTACAATTTCTTTTTTGCAATGCATTAGATCAAATTTCTTTTTCAATACAATTTCTTATTTGTATTTTATAAGAAAATCAGACAAAAAATTTATTGCAATTATTATCCTACTTTAAATGTAAAACTAATACAAATTTAGTATTCCGGACTCTTTTATCCTTTATTATTTTTTATTGAAATTTTTAAGAACCTATCGATATCTTTTAATTAGGTCATTGTTCCTCCCTTTAGTTAAACTATTAACCTGAATAACATAATATTATATATATGATTAATGTTTATATATATTAGCCTTATTGCATATTTATACTGATTCAGAACACAAACAATACAATATCCTCTTTAAATAATAATACTAAAACCGAAGAGATTGTAAAAACTGAGAATTCATAATCCAGCATAATATAAGAATCTATTAAATCCAAGAATTATTTCTTCATTTTTGCTTCAATATTTTGAGATATAAGTTTTTTATTAAGCTGTCATTTTGTACTTTATTCATAATATCAAAAGTATAAACAGGGTAACTTAAAAAATGCCTGCAACTGTAAATAGTTTCTAAATCTTTCCGTTCACACTCAGTATTTTGTTTTAGATAATCTGAACTATAATAAGCAAAGTTTTCAAAAACGCAAGAGTTATTAATACCTAAAATATTCTTGCTCTGTGGCGGTACCGAATAAGCAAGATTGCTTTCATACTGATTGCAAAATCGTTTTTGATCCTTCTCTTTTGAAATCAATAAGTCGTGTTCAAATCCAGCCTTTCCGGTATTAAATGATTTTGCCAGCACGTCTCTTGGATATTGAATAGGATAAAAATCAACATGAAGTAAAAAAAGATTATAAAAAGCCAATACACAAAATGCTATTACAAAACCATTTTTATATTTTCCATTTAGTTTATTATAGACAGGCAAGATCATTAAGATTAGCATAGGACTATACTGTTTACACATTCTGGCATATAACATCTTCTGATCATAAAACTGTCCAATTACATCATTCAATATAATGCTGAACACTAGACCTAAAGAGATGATTGTAAAATGGGTCATTTCCCTCTTAAGAATCCATTTAAATATTGACAAATGGATTCCCAGCAAAGAAATTAAAAAAACAAATACACCATACTGGTGGTCGAGATTTAGATAGTACTTCCACAAAACAATAATTGATCCATCATAAACAAGTTTAAGATCATACAAATAAGCTAAACCGGCATCCTTAATATCTTCAAATATTAAATGTCCTGATAGCAAACCAATTCCTAAGATCAGTATAATCACTAAAATAACTCCCAAACCAAATCTGATGAGCTGTTTAATTTCAAAAATTTTATTTTGCTCTGAATTTTGAATAAATGCAATCGCTAGTACAATCAATCCTAAAGTCCAATAAGCCGGATATACAAAAATCAAACTGATGAATATCATTCCTGCAATGAAGAAATTTTTGTTTTTTTCAAACCACAACCAATACATAAGCCATAAAGCAATTATGAGGTCATAAACATATAAGTGTCTAATATAAATATTTGTATCATGAATTGCTGAAAACAGGATAGTAAAGATTAATGCTGTAACCTGATCAACCCTAAAAATCTTTCGCAATACGAGATAAAATACAAGTAATAACAGAATTGAATTAATCACGAACATGCATTGAACTGAAATCAATGAATTTGTTGATCGGGGATCTAAATCAAAAAAAATATATAGTATAGCTTGAATACAGTATTCAGGAAGGAAAGCTAAGGATAAAAATGGTCTTCCACCCAAGGTAAAAAAATAATCCATGGCAGATACAAAATGACCTTGTGCAAGTTGATAAAAACCATGAAATCCATGCCAATATCTGAACTCATCAGGCATTGAAACTGCTCCTTTTCCTATAAATGAAAAACGATAAAGTGCAATAAATATAAAAAAACCGTACCTCAGGTAATGAAAAGAAGTTCTATTGACGTATTCCAATACTCTTTTGATCAAAACAAGGTAAAATAAAAGCTATAAAAAGGAATTGCTAAATAAAATAAGTTTGTACTGACTCCGCGAGGAAAAAAATACGTATTGATAAATATAGTCATCCTGCTACTCTCAATTTTCTATTTTCCAATGATTTTAAAGTACTAGATTGTCGTTTTCATCTAATAACCAAAAAGGATTGTAAGCTACCTCAAACAAATATCCATCCGGATCTTTGAAGTATGCGCTGTAACCACCCCAGTAGACTTTTTGTGCAGATCTTACAATAGTAGCACCAAGTTGTTCAACTTTACCTATAATCTCATCAACTTCTTTCTCTGATCGAGTATTATGCGATATTGTAAGACCTGAAAAGGACGTTGACTGATATTCTAATGTTGTATCTTTTGAAAGTTCCGTTCTCGGGTGTAAAGCTAAAAATATCCCTCCCAGATCAAATAATGCCAACTCATCTAAACTCTTTTCGGATTTTTTCCACCCAAGTCCATTTTCATAGAAATTCAAAGATTTTTGAAAGTCGTCAACTCCAAGTGTGATCAAGTTAAATTTTTGACGCATCGTATTCGATTATATTTATTACCATTACAAAGAAGAAATTATTCTATCGAAACCATTTTTGTGCGTTGGGACGACGATGAGGACAACCGGGCCAGCAACAAGGGCGTTTCTTTCCCTGCATAATTTCTTCACGAAGACGCTGAATATGCTCCCGACGTGTACTTTCCTGCTTAACGATGGTTGTCCAGCAAATCCATTCATTGCGTGCGAGTGCTGTTAGCTTATTCCATTTTTCTAGCAGTCCGGGTTCATTAACTAAGACAATTCTTATATCATCTGGAAGCTTATGAACTACTCCTTCTTCTATGATAACTTGTGGCATTTATACTTTTTTTCTATTATAAACGAATTTTATACTAAATTTAGAATATATGATTTAAGCTAATCCAATCAATTGCGAATTTACATTCAAACTCTTACTCATAGCCAATTTGAAGCTCCTTTCTTTATAATATTGAAAAAATAAACCGGTTACTCATGTAGTTAATACTTGCGAATTTATCTAACTTATCATTATCACTAGTAGCTTTTTTACTTTATGCTTGTTTGGTCAATCTCTTGCGGAATTCCTTGAGGGAATCTTGCAAACATTCGTAATTTTTCATAGGATATTTCCTTGTTGGTATAAATAACTGAACTTTCTCCAGTAGCAGTAAGACTGATAGTGGTAATTAAATGAATTGGGATTGTCAATACTGAAAAAGATCCGTGAATAAAAGGCAATATAATATAGATTGGTATCGTCCATCCATAATTTCTAGGATTGGCGAATCTTAAAGAAAAATAATCTACATCTCTTACAAAAACAGACATGCACTTTTTAGTCTTTTCTGCCAATACTACTATCGTACTGCTATCTACCGCAATTAATTCGCCGGACGTCCTTGATGTCTTCTTGTATCTAATTATAATGAATGAACCATATTCATTAACATCAATTTTTTTGGATGTTGGCAAATATTTTTTCGAAATACAACTACTAACCATAATTACAATAAGTCCCAGTATAAATATTTTAGTTTTCATAGTATGAAAATAATTTAGTATCAATCTTAGAATTCCAAAACTCTTCTTCCATTTTCAATTCATAGCTCTTATAGTTTTTCGCTTCCCTTTTGAGGTATTTCTTCGGATTGTCAACCATTTGCTTCAACTTCAGCAAATCTTTATCTTTTATCCAATGTTCTCTCATCCATTCCAAATAATATCCTTTTGAATAAAGAAATAATTCATAGTCTGTATTATCACTAGGAAGTATGAAATTAAACTTATATTCGCTACCGGGCATTGAAATTAAATACTTATCAGGATTTACTATCTCAGCCAATGCTGTAAGATCAAGTTTACCTTTATTCAGAATGCTTGTTGGAGCAATTTCAATCGGCTTAACCTTTTCTTTGATATTAGTTAATGCTACGTAGTCAAGCCGCCATAATCCTTTGTTCAAAACAAGCTTTAATCTAATCCTTGAATTAAAAGCTAACTGATCCAATGGAATAAATTGTCTGTTAATGGCAATAGGACCTGTTTCGTTGATTCTTGGTTGAAGTTTCCAAGTCTTTGTTTTATGGCTCCATGCATAACATTCAATGTCTCCTAGTTCCTTAGAAGTTGCATCAAATTTTTTTCTCATTTTCTCATCCGATTCTAACAGTGCAAACATGTCGCTGACCTTATCTCCCATATAACCCATCGAGCTATAAAATAAATATGTGGTCAGCAAAGTTTGACGGAAATTCAATATTAGTCCTAAATCGTTAGTATTCTCTACTTTATCGAAGTTCAAAATAATTTCTTCCTTACAACTTAAGTTGTTCTCATCTGACAATGAAAATCTTTCTTGTCTATCCGGGAATTTCAAAAGATCTGTAATGTTTCCTTCATGTGCTAAAGCCTGTGATAATGGAAAATCATTCTCACAGAGATAAAATTCATTGCTTGGAGATTGATAAACTCTTTCTCCTCTTTTTCTTGGGTATGCTAAAAGCTTTACATCATTAACACAATGTGTTTCCAAAGCTTCATTTTTCATAGTAATTGAAAACGTATTACTAATTCCGATCTTACCATTTAGCGCATCAATGTCAAAATATTCCATCGAAGGAGAAATAGCATTTGAAAACCCCTCTGCGTCCGCATAATGAAAATTATCATTTTCGTTGATGTAAAATGTAGGACAAGAGCCAAAACATGCTTTAGGATTTGCCAAGCAAACAAGTCCTAATACTAAATCCATACCAGCTAACAAGCTTAATGTTATTATACTTTTAGCATTCGGATTCTTTGGCTTTGAGTTTGTTTCAAAAATAGCAATACTGTCAAGAGATATGGATATTGCCCCTTCTGATATTTTTATTCGATTAAAGTTGTATTTTGATCCATAGCTCGTTAGGACATTTGTAAGGGTATCAATTTTCCAGGTATCTTTTAAAATACAGACATCCCCATTCTTAAGATGAGCTTTTAAATACGGCTTCGTACGAATGTTATTTGCTTCGTGTAATAAACTATTTGCGTCTGTATAATTGTAACGGAAATAGTTAGTCACACAGGATTGAATTACCAAAATAAAAATAACAGTAGTTGTGATGTAGGTTAATGTACTTTTTGTCATAGTATTAGTGTTTTTGTACTTTTTGCAAAATTGCTTTAAATCATTATTGTCGGTCTAAATTACGCAATTTCCACAAATCGCCAAATTTTTTATAACTTACCTAAAAACTTGTAGTGTAAATTAAGCTCTGCTCACTTAATTGCATTATACAATTACCAAATTTGACAATGCCATAATATTCTGTTCAATAATAATAACCAACAATTCACCTTATCAATCACACAGGATAAAATGAATATATTACTATCCTTAAATATAATATATCATTTATTGGATTAACTTTTTTTAGCTAAAACTACTGCTTTTACCAATGATTTCTGCATAGATTTCCAGATTCTATTTTTTTAGACAGGTGTTCATTTCTTTCAAAAAAATTCTTCTACCAATTCCTTTATGGATAAGTCGATTACATGATATAAAATATTGTAGATTAAGGATTGATTCTTTCCTAAAATTTTGGATTATCAGGTACCGATGAATGTAATTGCATACTTATATCTGAAATGCTTTCCAATTTTTATTCTAACATAAATAGAATTTTACTTGTATTATTGAAAACAGAAGAAAACTTAATTTGAGATTATCTCAAAAATTAGTCTGTTTATGTTGGATTTGGGATCTAACTTCTTGCTGTATACAAGTATCTATCGTTTCCAGATTTCTGCCCACTCCCCGCAATAACATTCAATGCACTTATTCGGATCACAAAATCCGCAAATCCCACAGACTGTATTACAATTAGCATCAACAATTTCTTCATTTCCATCTACAAATCGAACATCTGTATTAATCCAATAATGTACCTCTTTGTTGATCTTTTGTGCCCTAATAGTTCGAATTAAATGTGTGCTGTCATTTTTTATCAATTCCTGAACACAGACGGGTAAGGATAAGTCAATATTTACAATTCTTTCCTTACAATCTTCTTCATGGTTACAGGACAAGAATGAGATAAAGATTAGATAAAGTACTTTTTTCATACATTTAGAACGAATTTATTTGAAATATGTATTGTCTTCTCAAACAAAAATTGAACGGTTGATATCTATAAATTGATTTATTTGGTTTAACCAAGCCAAGGACATAGGATGATAATCCATACTCATGTTTTAAACTATATCTGATTTGAATAATAAGTTTAAAGAATATGTTTATGATAAAGTTAATACGAAGCTGTATTTTCGCTTATAAATCTAAAATCTACTTCAAATGAACAAATATCTACTTGCAATGATCTTTAGTATTACAGTTACCTTGGGTTCAGGCCAATACTGGTATATTCCTAATGAAGCCGCTAATAGGAATCCGGGAGATCTCAATTCGGATGCCGAAAGACCTTCCGGTGGAGGCTTGCCGGGTGGCTGGACAACCATTCTTGCAGCTAATGTTAATCCCGGCTGGTCAGCCAATAGAACAATTCCTTTTGCATTTAAATTCAATGATCAGACGGTAACAAGTTTTAAAATATCCAACACGGGAATACTTACTTTTGATGTCAATGCAGCAACTGTTCCTTCAGCAGATCGAGTCATTCTTCCGGATGCAAGCATTCCCAACAACTCCATCTGTCTTCTAGGATTGGCAGGAATTGGTGCAAATGATATTATTATATCCAAAACATTTGGCGCGGCACCAAATCGCCAGCTTTGGATTCAATTTAATTCCTTTGGATATGGTACAGTAGTCTCTGACAATACCAACTATTGTTATTGGAGTATTGTGCTGGAAGAGACTTCCAACAGAATACATATTGTTGATCAAAGAACGGGCGGATATGCCTCAACAAAACTTGTATCAATAGGTATTCAAATAGATCCATCAAATGCAACAAATATATCCGGATCCCCTGATATTCTATCTAAAGCAGGGACTTCCGATGGACCAATTGATAATGTGTTTTATACTTTTGTGCAGGGGACTCAGGGCAAATACGATGTAACAGTAACCGATATAACTACTTCTCCTTATCAGGTTTCCGGAAATGTTGTGGTATCGGCTATCTTTAGAAACTTAGGGACTATACCCATTAACTCACTGCGCATGAATTATACCGGTGATAACGTTGCTGCATCTGGAGATGAAATTAGCGGCCTGAACATTTCAACATTTGGTTATGATACGATCTCACATATTGTTCCCTGGAATATTCTTTCCGGAACACACAATCTTGAGGTTTTTGCAGATCAGTTAAACGTTAGCAATCCTGACGAATATCCTACTGATGACCGCAAGAAGAAAAAAATATTTGCAATGGAAAAACTCGAACCACGAATACCTTTGTTTGAAGTGTTCAGCAGTTCTTCGTGCCCACCCTGTAAGCCTGCCAATGAAAAATATCTTAGTATCATTGAAAATAAATCACCTGATGAATTTGTTAGTATCAAGTATCAACAAAATTTTCCGGGTAATGGCGATCCATATACAACAACCGAAGCCATCAACAGAAGAGGATATTATTTTATTAATTCAATTCCTCGTTTAGAAATAGATGGTGGTTGGGATAAAAATGGCAATGTATTTACTGATCAGATTTTTAATGGTGCCTCTACAATCCCTGCATTTTATACACTTAACGGAACTTTCAAAGTGGAGGATAAAAAAATTACTGCTACTGTCAGTTATTCTCCTTTGTTTGAAGCAACCGGAGCAAGATTATATGTCGCTATTTTAGAAAAAATAACTTATCTAAATGTCGCGACGAATGGTGAATTAGAATTTCATCATGTTATGAAAAAAATGTTACCCAATGAAACGGGAACTGTACTTCCAACGCTCCCTCCACTTACTCAAAGATCAAATACCTTCTCTTATACATTTAACGGTGAATACAGATTGCCGATTAATGGTCAAACCGCCAATATTATTAATCACGCAACCGAGCACAGTGTTGAAGACTTTAGCAACCTCTATGTAGTTGCTTGGATTCAGGGTCCCGATAAACAAGTTTTTCAAGCAGCCAATTTAAAAGGAGAATCATCCGGTGTTTACTATAGTGCAAAATTTGAAACGGGTACGCTTTATCCTAATCCTTGTTCGGATAAAATTTTATTGAATATTCATTTAAAGGAATCGTCACAACTCATCACTCACATTGTAGACAATTTTGGGAAAATTGTATATAGCAGAGAGAATAATATGGCTTCAGGAAAGCAAACCTTAGAGTACAATATAAAAGACATTCCTGCAGGAGAGTATCATTTGTTGATATTTGACAAGGACAACAACAGCAGTATTCATGAGTTTATAAAACAATAAAAGAAATTTGAAAGTTAGAAGTTTGAAAACAATGAATATTATTAAGCCAGATAAGTACAGATTATTTATTTCTTATTCCTAAGGGTTTGAAATATATTTTTCTATCTGACAATAATGCAATAGGACCTTATTATTTCACCTCTTCGTGCGATTATTGACCATTTGGTCTTTATTTTTTATCTTTGTTCTCTTTTTTAAAATAGCATGCAACATAGTTTTCCGGTAACGGTTAAAGAAGTCAGAAGAGAAACTCCTGATTGTGTGTCTGTTAGCTTTGAAATTCCCGAAGAATTAAAATCACTTTTTAGCTTCAAAGCAGGACAATATCTGAATCTCATTCAAAATGTAAATGGAGAAGAATTGCATCGATCCTATTCACTTTGTGTCAGCCCTAATTCTGACGAATGGAGAGTTGCTATAAAAAAAGTAGAGGGTGGTAGATTCTCTACATACGCAAATCAGGAATTAAAGGCTGGTGATTCAATTCAGCTAATGACTCCTAACGGAAAATTTACCAGCCCCTTCGAAAAAACTCAATCGAAATATTATCTATTGATTGCTGCAGGTTCTGGGATTACACCTGTACTTTCAATTCTAAAATCAATTCTGGAGATTGAAACAACCAGTCAGGTCTGTCTTATATACGGCAACAGCAGCGTTGATCAAATAATATTCAGAAATCAATTGTTAAATTTAAAAAATATTTATCCTGACAGACTTCAGCTTAATTTTATCCTAAGTCGTGAATGGGTTGAAGAAGAATGTTTTCAAGGTAGAATTGATGGAAACAAGTTGCGTGCTTTCAACAACAGGATCTTCTTTTCCTCCGACGTAGATGAAGTTTTTCTGTGTGGCCCGGAGACCATGATCCTGGATTGTAAATCAACATTATCTGACTTAGGAATTTCGGAATCACGTATACACTTTGAGTTGTTTGGAACCGAAATTCAGCAAACCCCAAGAAAAGTTGAAGTTGTGTCTTCCGGTACTCTTGCCAAAATCAGATTAAAAACCGATGGTCGAACTACAGAGTTTGATCTTGAATATAATACTCAAAGTATTCTGGACGCCGCGTTAAGCAGAAAAGTAAATCTGCCTTTTGCCTGCAAAGGAGGTGTATGTTGTACTTGTAAAGCTAAACTCATTGAAGGTGAAGTAGAAATGACAAAAAATTATGGACTGGAACCTGAAGAAATTGAGGCCGGGTTTATTCTTACCTGTCAATCTTATCCTAAATCTTCAAAAATCAATGTTGATTTTGATCAATAATTATTAGTTAAATGTTTATTTTTAATTGCTATATTTCTTATGACAGAAATTGAATCAAAACTTTTAGAATTTCAAGATCGTATTGATCGTGATGAACGCATCGAAGCCAAAGACTGGATGCCTGAGGAATATCGCAGATCTTTAATTCGACAGATTGGCCAACATGCTCATTCAGAAATTGTTGGAATGCTTCCTGAAGGTAATTGGATTACCCGAGCTCCAAATCTTCGTCGCAAAGCAATTCTTCTTTCAAAAGTACAGGATGAAGCAGGTCATGGATTGTATCTTTATTCTGCTGCCGAAACATTGGGAATTGACAGAGACACCATGATTGATGAATTACATTCCGGTAAAGCAAAATATTCAAGTATTTTTAATTATCCGACAATCAGTTGGGCAGACATGGGAGCTATCGGATGGTTGGTTGATGGCGCCGCTATTGTTAATCAGGTAGCGCTCTGTAGAACCTCATTCGGACCTTATGCTCGCGCCATGGTAAGAATTTGTAAAGAAGAAAGTTTTCACCAACGTCAAGGATATGAAATTATGCTTGACTTGTGTAAAGGGTCATCCGATCAAAAAGCAATGGCACAGGATGCACTTAATCGCTGGTGGTGGCCGTCATTAATGATGTTTGGACCAAGTGATAAAGATTCTCCCAATACAGCACAGAGCATGGCCTGGAGAATAAAAAGATTTACCAATGATGAATTGAGACAGAAATTTGTGGATATGACTGTTCCTCAAGCAGAAATATTGGGGATTAAGATTCCGGATGATAAGCTCAAGTGGAATGAGGAAAGAAGACATTATGATTTCGATGAAATTAATTGGGAAGAATTTTACAGTGTAGTCAAAGGCAATGGTCCTTGTAATCGTCAACGAATTGAAGCCAGAAAAAAGGCTCACGAACAAGGTCAGTGGGTGCGAGATGCAGCACTTGCCTATGCAGAAAAAAGATCAAAAAAAATCGCATAAATAAAATAGTATGACAAATTGGCCCTTGTTCGAAGTATTTATCCGTTCAAAAAATGGTCTTGACCACAAACATGTAGGAAGTCTTCACGCGTCTGATGATAATATGGCAATTGAGAATGCACGCGATGTGTACAGCAGAAGAATGGAAGGCGTTAGTATATGGGTTGTAGAATCCAAACATATTACTGCTTCAGATCCAAAAGAAAATTCTGCTTTCTTCGAACCTGCAGAAGATAAAATATATCGTCATCCGACTTTCTATCATCTTCCTGATGAACTAAAACATATGTAGCATTTTCATAAATATAATCTCCATTCAATAATATTTTTTTGAACTAAAATTGATGTCTTTAAATAATTATTTACTTTTCCTTGCGGATTCCAGTCTGATTCTTGGACAAAGACTGGGCGAATGGTGTGGTCACGGACCCGTACTAGAACAAGATATTGCAATGACAAACATAGCTCTTGATTATATTGGGCGCTCAAGACTATTGTATCAATACGTGGCCGAATTGGAAGGCAATCAAAAAACAGAAAATGATTATGCCTATCTCAGATCAGAACGGGAATTTAAAAATTTACTGCTTACTGAACATCCGAATATTGACTTTGCATATACCGTAACGAGGCAATTTTTTTTAGACTCATTCTTCGTTCCCTATTTTACAGACTTAAGCAAAAGTAAAAATGAAAAACTGGCACATATTGCAGCCAAATCTCTGAAAGAATCACAATATCATTTGAGATGGAGCAGTGAGTGGATTATTCGATTGGGTGACGGGACAGAAGAATCTCATCAGAGAATTCAAACAGCTGTAGATCGCTTATGGGAATATACAGGTGAACTTTTTGTTGAGTCAGAGTATGAATCAGAACTTTTCTTTCAAGAAATCGCACCGGATCTGAAGGCTATAAAATCTGCTTGGAATCAATCCGTTCAATCTATATTATCAGAAGCTACGTTACAACGTCCAAAGGACCATTGGTTTCAAAGTGGTGGTAAAAATGGAATACATACGGAATATTTGGGATACATTCTTGCGGATCTGCAATATTTACAAAGAGCTTATCCGGGACTAAATTGGTAAAATGAAAAATCCAATAACAGAACTGGTAGATTCCATAGAGAAAAAAAAGTATTCAGAAGTCATAGAATTTAAATCTGAAAGCGATGAACATGCTATGATAGAGTTGTTGTCTCAAATTAAAGATCCTGAAATTCCTGTTCTGAATATTGTTGAGTTAGGAATCCTTAGAAAAGCGGAATTTATACAATCAGTTTGGCAAATAACCATAACTCCTACTTATATCGGTTGCCCTGCAATGGGACTTATAGAGATGCAAATCAAACAATTACTGGATCAATATAATTTCAATTACAAAATAATCACTGTTATTTCACCCAGTTGGACAACTAACTGGATGACAGAACCAGCTAAACAAAAACTGAAACAATATGGAATTGCTCCTCCCCTGGTTCAAAAAAGAATTCAGGGATTATTTGAAAATCCGGGAGTTGTTCCTTGCCCACAATGCAATTCTGAACACACAGTTTTAATCAGTGAATTTGCTTCAACTGCTTGCAAAGCACTGTATAAGTGCAAGGAATGTCTGGAACCCTTTGATTATTTTAAATGCCATTAACTGCTTAGGAATAGTCCTGAAATTATTACCAAATTATGCTAATGCAAATTTGATTTTCACAGTATAGTGAATAAATTTGTTTTCAATACAATTACGGATAATCAGCTATATGTCAACAATAACCGAACTATAATGCTTATTGGACTTAAGTTTTTATGAGTTTGATTGAACGTCGAAGGTTTTTTGTAGTTAATATTCCAAAATAAATACCAGACTTCACTCCATGAGACGGACTCCAGCTCGCTCTAAATTTCTTACCCTCTTCTCGGGTTACTTTAAGACTTTCCATCAGCCTGCCTTGAAGATCCGTAATATTTAGACTTACGATCTCATCTGATATTTCCAATGAGAATGTAATTTCAACCTGATCTGTAAATGGATTAGGAAATGCTTTAAATTGAATACTATCCTTACTAGTTTCTTCAACTTTGGTATTAAGCTTTGATTCATCCAAACAATTTGAACAATAATAACTGGTGTCTTCTAAACATAAAAAAGCAGTATTTGCACTTAATACTTTATATTCAGTACTTAAACCTATACAACTGTTAATCGATCCGTTGGAAGTGTTCCATTCGTTATTCCGCAAAAAATAGCCAGCCCAGATCTGAGCATTGCTTTCATCTGAGTAAACGACATTCTCTACAGGAATTGAAATTGTATTGGTAAATTCTTTTCCATTCAACAATCCGGATACCTCAACTAAAAATGGAGGTCCTCCAGTAAACCTTCCAACCTGTCTCAATCCGTCTGCAAGATTGGTTCTTTCAGGCGTTACATGATAACGATTAAAACTTATTCCGTTAGTTGGCTTAACATAAATGTCCAGATTATAAATTGATCCCAGAAGACTTTTAAGACCTTGCTCGATTACTTCCTTTTCTGATATTAAAGAATTAGAAATTAAAAAATATTCCCCTTTGTGGACTCTGGAAAGGTTAGTGAACAAATATTCATTATTACAATAATATAAATTTTGAACAAGCCTGCAATTGCTTCTTGAAGTATTAATATCAGAAATGAAAAATGGTATTTCCTTATTAGAAAGCTTAGTTATTGTTTCAATCAGCTGGTTAGAATACTCAGGTGTATAACTATCAAAATCCGATGTTACAAGAAATATTTTTGCTTTTTCTGAATTCTTCACAATGTAATCCACTCCGTTTATAAGTAGTGACTGTAGGTTGCGGGCAAAACTTTGTTCCTTAACAATAACTTCATTACATTTCTCAAGCTTCTCTAATGTAATGGGCTCCCAATTACCAAATACCAATTTGGGCTGAATGAAGCGATCGATAAAACAGACATTAAACTTTGACTTTGAATTATATTGTTTTAGTAATTGAGTTTGGATATGGCTCCACACCTTATCGTGACGACCTGTGGTATAATCCAGACAAATTAATATGTTCTGGGCAGAAATCTCATCGTTCAGATATTCAGGATCAATAGCAATCTGATAGTATTTGCTATTCTGATCATTATAAGAACAGTAGTAAGAAGTTTTCTTGCTAACGAGTTCATACTTGACAATTATGTTGGACAAAATCTCGGATATGCTGCAATTTTTATAATGGTAACGACCAAAATTCTGCTGTTCTTTTTCAAATAAATTCACTTCATCTCCTTCAATTTCAATATAAGGGATCTCATAACCTGTCTGATTTAGACAGATAAGAGATACTTCTTTCAGCGGCACATGAGACGAGGTAAGAAATGGTACATTCAGTTCAGTGGAAACTATACTCTTATTTAAATTCATGGGAATCAGATAAACAATCTTCACTTTCCGGTAAGCATTTCCTTGCATTGGAAAAATTCGTAATTGATACTGATTTGGAGAAAATTTTCTCAAAATTGAAGGATCTCTCCGGCGTTTTACAATATCCTCATAAATTGTACTTGCCGTCCACTTATCAAAAATTTTTCCTCTTAATATAATATTGGGATCAAGCCACAACCAGGACTCATTGATGGCAGCATTATCAGGCAATTCAAAATCGAAGACAATTTCGAATGAATCTGTTGGACTATACCACAAATTTTTTGCACTAAAATTGAGTATCATGCTTACTTCTAGAAAAAAACCTTTTGGCCTTGTAATAATAGTAGCAGAATCTATACTTCCGGGCTCGTTATACCATCCTCTTGGATCAATAATTCTGAGCCTATTAAAGGCAAATAAATTAGGTTCGAAAGATAGAAATACAATCAGAAGGCATAACTTCATAATTATTATTCGCATGGTATGTATCTTTAAACAAATAACGTTTTATTTCTACAAACGTTTCAAACATTTACTGATATTTTAACACTACATTGCTTTTGATCTTTCTAACTTTGTCTCATATATCAGATCAGGAAATGAAGAAAACAGGCTTAGTCGGTGCGGGGACCATGGGGCAAGGGATTATTTTAGCAGTAATTATTGGTGGATGTGATGTCTTTGTATTTGAGAGTAACGAATCAATGGTCGAGAAAGCACTCAATAATATTCAAAAATTTCTAAATAAAGAAATTAGCAAAAATAACTTAACTCAAGAACAAGCAAATTCACTTCATTCTAAAATTCATTTTGTTAAAAATATTAATGAACTGTATTCCTGTGATATTATCATAGAAGCCATTATTGAGAATCTGGAAGCAAAACAGAATTTATTCAAACAACTCTCTTCACTTGTTTCAGATTCCTGTATTCTTGCAACCAATACATCATCACTGAGTATAACATCAATTGCAGCTTCAGTCAACAATCCTGAAAGGTTCATTGGCCTCCATTTCTTTAATCCGGCACATATTATGAAACTGGTGGAAGTAATTCCGGCAATACAGACTTCTCAAATTACAGTAGAGCGATCGGTCGAATATTTAAAACATTGTAGAAAATTATCAGTAGTAGCCAAAGATACACCTGGATTTATTGTAAATAGAATTGCAAGACCCTATTATGGAGAAGCATTAAAGATGTTAGAAGAAGGAATAGCTAAAATTGAAGATATTGATAGTGCCATGCTTCAAAAGGGCTTTAAAATGGGACCTTTTGCTTTGATGGATTTTATTGGACATGACATCAATTACAATGTAACTGAAATTGTTTATAATGCTTTTTACCAAGATCCGAGATATCGTCCTTCCTTTATTCAAAAAAGACTTGTTGAAGCAGGATTTCTGGGTGTAAAATCTGAAAGGGGCTTTTATACCTATGGTTCCAATGTACAAAAACTAAATTCGACAATCTCAGATACTGATTCAGAAAAAATTTCTTCCAGAATTCTTGTCATGCTGATCAATGAAGCGGCAGATGCGTTGTATTTCAAAATTGCGACAAAAGAGGATATTGAGATTTCAATGACCAAAGGAGTAAATTATCCAAAAGGACTCTTACAATGGGCCGATGAAATCGGTATTAAAAAGTGTGTCCAGCAACTGGATAATCTTTTTGATAAATACCATGATCCTCGCTATCGTTGCAGTCTTTTGCTAAGAAAAATGGCAAGTCAAGGTGAAAATTTCCTAAAATAAATCAAAGATTAAAAAGCATTGAACTGTACAAGTCAATGAAAAAGTTAACAAAGCCTAAGTTATTGAAAAAATCCTTAAAGGAGAAATATATTCACGATATCAAATCAAACCAGTTCTCCTCATCAAACTTTATAAACCAAAATAAAAGACTTGACCTTTCGCCCAAGAATATAAAGGACTTGCACGACGATATCCTGTTTATTCTTAATCATCCATACAGTGAATCCATTCGAGCTTGGGCATTCAATCAGCTAAGAGTCATTACACAATGGTGTAAAAAAAACAAAAAACGTTATGAAGAAAAACTCGAAAATTCCGGACTCCCTTATTCAACTTGTTATTCCTTGTTCTCCTTTACCCTGACACAATGGATGAAGAATCAGAATTTTTCGATTCAACTCAATTCTTACAAGGAAGAATCGGAAGAATTTAATGAAATTTTTTCGATTAGTCTTCCGTCATACCTTCGTGACAAATCACAGTTAGGAATGACCAATCAAGAATGGTTCGATTATCTGTGTATAAAAGAGAAGAATCAACTGAGTTTTATTTTAAGTCAGTTTGGTCAAATAAAAAACAGCAAATCCTTACGGGATCTGATGTTCGAAAAGCAACAATTTGGAATACAACTATATATTGATACCCCCGAAAGAAGTAGAACTTATAATCATTTGGAATTTTCTCCCATATACTATCATTCCGATTGGTTAAAAAAAATAAACACTAATGATTGGATAAAACTTCCAGTCAACCAATATCAAGATTTGACTGATGAGCAGAAATACTCAATAGCCTATACTTCCAGATTAAAATTATTGCTTTTACAAAGAGAAACCGATCCGGTTACTTACATGGATAAAGATTCAATAAGATATTATTCATTGGAACGAGGAATTGACATTGCCTTATTTACCATGACTCATGACAAGCAATTACCTTATGAATCCTATGTAGGCTACACTTTATATAAAAACGGATATCCAGCTGCATACGGTGGTGCGTGGATCTTTGGTGAACACGCTTTAATAGGTCTTAATATATTTGATTGGTGCCGAGGTGGTGAATCTGGTTTGTTTTTTAATAATCTGTTAAGAGTGTATCATCAAATATTTAAGATACAACATTTTGAGATAGAGCCTTACCAGTATGGTAAAGACAATGAAGAAGGAATTGCCAGTGGTGCTTTTTGGTTTTATTATCGAATGGGTTTTGTTCCTGTGGATAAAAAATTATCGATTCTGGCACACAAAGAATTTACAAAAATAAATAACAATTCAAATTACAAATCAACACCACATTTATTAAAAAAATTTACTGACTCCAACCTTGTATTGCATTTTTCTCAAGGATCGTATTTAACTCTTTCAGACGTTAAAAAGAGAATTCAAAATAAAATTCAAAAATTATATAGAAATAATTTTCATGATGCCGAATTAAATTGTATAAAAAAGTTAACTAGTATTCAGTATGGGATTAACAATGAATTTTCCTATGATACTTTAGTAGAATTTGCTTATCTGGTGGAAGCAATGGATTGGATTAATGAAGACAAATCTTCTGATTTAATAAAATTAATAGAGGCTAGATTAAAAAATCCTTATGAATATCAATCTGTATTGAGAAAAATAATTAACCTGCACTAATTGAAAACATATAACTGTGTTTTACAGAGAAGATACCCAAATGTATAAGGTCATTCGGAAAGGAAATCTGACGGTCATCTTGTAATTGATTTTTAAGTTGCGAACATTTGCAAAATTATCTCATTAATTTCTTATTATAGGGTTTACCCTGAACTTTAAAAAATAATCTTCCAAAACTTGTAACCCTGTTCTCTATAGAGTATATTTGCTTATATAAATGTTATGCGTATGGAAGCAGCGATTACTCCACCTGACAGGTCTGGTCTTTAGAGAAAGACGGTAAACATTCTCTCGTGAACATATTGCACTTAGTCTTTATATTAATTAACATGGGTTATGTTCATCATACTCCTCTAAATCATATCAATTATGGAAAAAATCATTAATTTTCGGTCTTTTAACTCTATCAACAGTCAACAGTCAACAGTCAACAGTCAACAGTCAACAGTCAACAGTCAACAGTCAACAGTCAACAGTCAACAGTCAACAGTCAACAGTCAACTTTTAAGAACCTCCTTCCTTAACTTAATCTTATTCATTATGTCAATTCTAAAGCCTGGAATATCGTGTGGGCAGGATACCTTGATTTGTGATAATGGGGGGTTTGAGCAAGATTTTTTATATTATTTCGGTGAATTAACTCAAATTGAAAAGGGTAGCAATGAGTGTACTCCATTAAAAAGAGTTGTTAATCCGCCAGGTTATGTTCCAGCGACTTGGACAATAGAACCGCTACCTTCCTTTAGAAGGTTTGAAATTGTTAACAGTGGAAGTGATCCATTAATAGGAATTTCAAGAACTAAATTTGGAAATAAGGCACTTCTACTTAACCATAGATATGGCCTTAATGGAGATGGTTGTTTGATGGAACATAATCGTGAAGTAACCAAGATTGTTAAAAGATTTAAGGTAACTTCTACTAATAGAGAATTTGCAATCTGGTATGCTGCAATTCTTGAAAATCCAACAGATCATGATAATTCGCAGCCTTATTTCGGTATAAAGTGTAATCTGGCACCTAATAGCGACCTTTGCTTTAATGCTTCTATTCTGAATTGTGAAAAATTTTATCACGATGATACTTGTACTTTTACTTCGATTGATACTATACCTTGGGTATGTCATAAAGTTAAAATTCCTATTAGTGAAATTGGAAATATTGCTACATTAGAAATTACAGCGTCCGATTGTGGTTGCGGAGCACATTTTGGATATGCATATATCGATGGAATTTGTGAAGAGTGCAATAATAATCCTTTTGGTTCGGGAACTTTATTTGATACTCCTATAGGCCAAGCAGGTTTAGGAATTGATTATTATTCGTGTGATGGTAATATGATAAAGGTGTGTGGCTCATTTGTTCCTCCAGTTGTATGTGGTAACTGGACTTTAGATCATATCAATGTTCCAGGATTTATAATTAATAATGTTTCAATAAATAATATTGATTATAAATTTTGTTTTGATTTGCCCATTAGTAATTTTTCATCAATTAGTTGTAGAGAACTTTTTGTAAATCTATTTTTTAAATCTGGAAATAACTTTTTGCCACAAGTTGCAACAAATTCAATAGAAATTTGTGATAGCGAATATTTAGATTATGGATTAACCGCCATTACTGGTCAATGTCAGAATAATGGGACAATTACCAATATGTCAGATGATTACTATTATGTAAGATTTACAATTGATAATACTCATGGATTTAATTGGACAGCTGAAAGAAGTCTTGTAAATCCTATTGGAACTGAGTCAGGCACTTATTCTTTAGGCACATTCTATTCTAGTGGTACTTATGATTTGGGACCGTTCTTAATTCAAGAAGGTGATTGGACACTTAAAGTTACAATTGGTAATTGCATTAAAACATTTAATATCGCATCTCCAGGTTTTTGCTCAGCCTGTCCTTCACTTAACCAAACTAAAATTACTAATATTGTATGCGATCCTGAAGATCAATTCGATCCATATGATGATATTTGGTTCTTTACAATTTCTAT
Source organism: Saprospiraceae bacterium (assembly GCA_020848695.1). Lineage (GTDB taxonomy): Bacteria > Bacteroidota > Bacteroidia > Chitinophagales > Saprospiraceae > Vicinibacter. Next base: position 2,712 of record JADLHT010000014.1, on the reverse strand, counting down.
ACCTGGAGATCCAAATTTGATTTATACTGTAAAAGACGTACTCAATAATTATATCCATACATGTCATTTCGGGGGAAATTATGTAATTGATGGTCGTCTTATAAGTGAGGGATGTAAAAAGTTTATTATTGAAGATCCTATTGGATGTCAACAAGTGATATATGTTTGTCCGCCAAAACCATGCGATCTAGGACTGGAATGTAATTTTGAGATGTATAAGAATTATGTGTATTGTAATCAATCGGGTTCTGCTTTTTTCTTTGATCTAGTCGTAAAGAATGGAGTTTCAGGGATGTGTTTTAGAGCAGTTAGTGCCATTACTCAAAATGAAGTTGGTTCAGGTACATATAGTAATTCGACACAAGGGCCGTATGGAGAAGATATTTTTTATACCTTGATGATTTGCCCAAATACTATCTGTCCATGTACAAATCCTATCTGTTATAAGACTATTTATATTCCTAAGCCTGATTGCGCTAATCTCGGATATCGACTGAATCACAATAAGCCTGAAAATAATGAAACTACAGAATTGGAAATTATCCCAAATCCGGTAGTCGAAAATTCATTTACGATCAGTACAAATTCTACTAATATCCAATTTAACATCCTCAATTTAGCTGGTAGAGAAATCGATGGTGGAATAATTAAGAGCAATCGATATGTAGTAAGCAGGCAAATACCAGCGGGTGTTTATATTGTTAGGTATGTTGATCAATCGGGAATAACTAAACAAAAGAAATTTATTAAATTGTAGACATCATATTTAAGATCTAATTGTATTTGTGTTAGAATAGCAATTAGATCTTATTTTTATTATTCTATTTTAAGTAATTATTTTGAAAGTTAAATTGATATTAGGATTACTATTCATAATAATAGTTAATTGTTTTTGCCAAAGAAAGGTATGCTCCGAAAATGATAGCGAATACTGCTTTAAAAATGTAGCCTATTTAAGTCAAAAGCTATCCATTGAAAAGAAGTTTGAATGTATGAATAAAAATCATCTTGGCATGGTGCCTATAGTGGCAGATATTGACATAGATTGTATTCCTGAGATAATTTGTAAAGCAGAGAGCCTGAATCAAATATTATTTATCAATTCTTTAGACGGGACAATTAAGAATCAGATTCTTACTTACAGAATGGTTGGAAGTCGTACTTCAATATCAACAGCAAATATTAATTCAGATCCTTTTCCTGAATTTTTAGTAGTTGCAGAGCCTACTCGACCAAATCCAACAAATGTTTTTGAGAAATTAATCTGTTATAAGGTAGATGGATCAATAGAATGGATCTCTGATACGAAAGTATACAACAATAGGATTAATCAACTTTTACATGGAGTAATAGGTATTGCTGATTTTAATCATGACGGAACTCCGGAAGTCTACATGGATAATCAAATATTTAATGGACAAACCGGGGTTCTACTAATGGAAGGAGGGCAGAATGGAATAGGAGGAGAGAATGATGTGAATTGGTCAATGAGGCCACTAAGTATTGCAGCACAATTAGATGATGATACTTCTGATTTGGAATTAGCGGCTGGATTTACCATATATAAGATAGTAGTAACAAATAAGAATGGAATGCCAGGTAATTCTATGATACCTTATAATATTAGGGTAGATGGTCTTTATAAAGATGGAAATACCAGTGTTGCAGATATTGATCTTGATGGAACATTAGATGTGATTGTAAGTTCACCTGGAGTAGGATCTGATGGTGTATTATATTGTTATACTTTGAAGAATAAAGTCCCTAAATTACTTGGTAGTGTGTCCCCACCAGGATTAGGTAGTCAGATGGGAGCATCTTGTATTACTTTTATTAATAAGAAAAATTATCCTTCAATCTTAATAACCAGGGAAAATTTACTCCTATCTTATAAATATGATGGTTCTACTAAATTGCAATTAGAATGGTCAATAGCTACTTCAGATAATTCTGGAGCTACTGGTATTACTTGTTTTGATCTAAATAATGACAAAATAACAGATATTATTTATAGAGATGAGACATATTTGAAGATTATTAATATAATAAATGGAATCCCAGTGGCAGTAGACTCACTTCCATGCAAGTCAGGTACCTGGGACGAGTCTCTAATTGTAGCTGATGTTGATAATTCCGGGCAAGCTAAGATCTGTGTTCCATGTTCATTTACAAGTGATATTTTCTTTGGAAAGTTCACAGTTTTCGGAGCTCCATCTAATAGCAAGTGGGCGCCTGCTAGAGGAATTTGGAATCAGTTAGCATATAATCCACTTCAAATTAATGATGATCTTTCAGTTCCTCGTTATCAAGTTAATCAAGCAAATTACATGAATGGCAAGTACAATAACTTCATGCAACAAGAATCATTACTGGATTCCAATGGAATGTATAAGGTAGCGGCAGCAAGCTTACTGGGTGATATAACTTGCATCAATTATGATCCATTAAAGGATGAATATGTAATTACCTATAATCTTATCAATAAAAAAGATGCTTCTCGGTCAAGTGGTGATCGATGGTATGTGACATTCTATGATGGAGATCCCGAGAATGGTGGAATTGTGATTGATTCTATCTTAATGACTAAAGATCTTCTTGCAGGTGATACGATTCATGATCTGATGTTTAGCTTTAAGAGATCGGGAATCAAGCAATTATTCATGGTTGTCAATACCAGTCGAACAGGTGGTGGAACATTCGATGATAAGGACT